>JALXBF010000143.1 GCA_026991575.1 Planctomycetota bacterium
GACATCTACCACCATCCCCCCGTGCTGGTGCCAATGTTCACTTACGAACGGAGCGTACGCTATCCCAGCGGCCATCGAAACGTGATGTTCGCCAGACGCGGCATCCGACCGCTCCCAAGGCTGTCCGGCCAGAACCGTCTCATGGGCACGCCGCAAACGGGTGCCCCGGATATCAAACGGCTGTACGCCTATCTGAGACACTTTGGGGGGATCTGCTCGGTGCACACCTCCGCCACCGGGATGGGCACCGACTGGCGGGACAATGATCCGGAGGTCGAGCCGGTGGTTGAGATCTATCAGGGCCACCGCCAAAACTACGAGCATCCCGGAGCACCATACACGGCCAAAGGTCCAGCCGATTCGATCGGCGGCTATCAGCCTGCAGGCTACGTCTGGAACGCGCTCAAGAAGGGCTACAAGCTCGGGTTCCAGGTCTCCAGCGACCACGTCTCCACGCATCTGTCGTATGGGGTGGTCGCTGTGGAGGAAGTGTCGCGCGAGGCAATCCTGGCTGCGTTCAAGCAGCGGCATTCGTACGGGGCCATGGACAATATCATCGCCGTGGTTACTTGCGGCGATCACATGATGGGCGACGCATTCACGACCACCACGAAGCCGACCCTGCACATCCAGGTGATCGGCACGGCGCCGGTGGCCCGAATCAGCATCATCCGCGGTGTCAAAGGCGAGACGCCTTCGTACGTCTTTGAGCAGCGGCCCAATAAGCAAGCCGTTACGATCGACTGGACCGACGACGCACCGCTTAGCGGCACGGAGGCGTACTATTACGTTCGCGTCGAACAGGCGGACGGCCGCGTGGCGTGGATCAGCCCGATGTGGATTACGTACCAGCCGTGACCGGGGCGTGACATGGCGAAGCGGATCCTGATGATCGTCGGCGACTACGTCGAAGACTATGAGGCCATGGTACCGTTTCAGGCGCTCCGTGCGCTGGGCCACCAGGTCGATGCAGTCTGTCCGAACAAGCGCAAGGGGCAAACGGTACGCACCGCGATCCACGACTTTGACGGCGCGCAGACGTATAGCGAGAAACCGGGACACCTGTTCACGCTTACGGCCGACTTCGACCAGATTGACCCAGCCAACTATGATGCATTGCTACTGCCTGGTGGCCGCGCGCCGGAGTACCTGCGACTGAACGAGCGTGTGCTGGAGTTGGTGCGGCACTTCGCCGCGGCTGCTAAGCCGATCGGGGCAATCTGTCACGGCATCCAGCTTCTGACGGCCGCCGACGTGATCCGCGACCGCTCGCTCACCGCTTACCCGGCGGTAGCGCCAGAAGTGCGGCTGGCTGGGGCACGCTACGTGGACGTGGGCATCGAAGGGGCGCACGTGGACGGTAACCTGGTAACGGCCCCCGCCTGGCCGGCTCACCCGGAGTTCCTGGCGCGGTTCCTCGAAGTGCTGGGACGCTAATTCCGGTGCCCGCATCGTCCGGGGCATCACTCGCGGCCGCTCCCTGTGCTGCGACCGGTCCTGAGGACATTCGCCGTGTCCCGGCAAGGGGTGATGCTGCGGCTAGTCGGGTTTCCCACATTCCCGAACCGCGGCTGTTCTGGCCGGAACCTTCCGGCGCTGCACCGCTCGGGCCAGGCGCGCGCGGCACACTCGTCCGGCTTGCCCGATGACTTCGGTCAACAGGGAAGAGAAACTGGTCATCCGCCCGGCGAACCCGCTGGAGCACGAGCAGGCTCTCGTGGAAGCCTACCAGTCCGCGTACGAGGAGCTTCAAGAGTATGCCTACCGGCGGCGTGAGGAGATCACCCGCTATTTCGAGTGGCTTTGGCGGCGCTGTGGGAACGGCGTGCTCGTGGCGTTCCCAAACTCCGACCCGGTGGCCCTGATTGCCTGTGACCCCAACTGGAATATGGCGGAAGATCCGTTGTTGGGGGAACTACACGAGTTCTTCGTGCACCGGGACTTCCAGGGCCGCGGAATCGGGCGGGCATTGTTCGAAGCAGGCCTGCGATTTTTGAGCGACCACGGTTGCCGCCGGTACGCACTCTGGGTGGGCGAACGCAACGAAGCGGCACAACGGCTGTACGAACGATACGGTTTTCAGCGTACGGGCCAGGTCGGCATCTGGGTCAGGATGGAGCGGTCAGAACCCTGGCCGCCTGCTTAATCACTTCATGCAACACGTTCACCGCAGTAACGACGTCGTCCAACCGAACCGCCTCCCGCTCCGTGTGCGCGTCGCGCAGGTCGCCTGGCCCGAAGACGACCGCGGGGATGCCGTGGCGCACCAGTGGCTCGGCATCCGTCCAGCTCTTGATGCCAGCCAGCACCGCGTCCCTGCCGGTAGCCGCTCGGAACGCCGCGGCCAGCAGTCGCACGACCGGTGCGTCCTTCGCCAGCTCAAAACCACCCGAAACATCGAGCACGCGGGGCCGTGCGTCGTGCATGGCGCCAAGCTGTTGGAGCCGTGCGATCAGCTCGTCCGGATCATCCCCCGGGAACATGCGCAAGTCGATATGCACGCGGCACTCGTCCGGCACGCGCAGCGCGTCGGAGCCGCCGTTGAACGCCATGACGTTGAAACCGGCTTCTCCCAGCGCCGGGTGATTCCGGCGCCCGCGGAATGCCTTGGCCAGCGACTGCAGCAACGCGATTGCCTTCTCGATCGCGTTCGTGCCCGCCTCGAACTCACTCCCGTGACACGCATAGCCTGGCACGACAAACTCCATCTCAATGGAGCCGGCCGCCACGTGGCACACGCTCAATCGAGTGGGCTCCATGACGATCGCGGCATCCGCCTCAATCGCCTCCGCAAGTGCCTCCGATCCGGTCCCCCCGCGCTCCTCATCTACCGTAAAGGCCACTGCCACGTGCTCGAGCGGGGTTCCTTCGGCCAACGCGCACCGGATCGCTCCCAGGATGGCGACCACGCCCCCTTTGACGTCCGCCGCGCCGCGGCCACGCAGCCAACCGTTCTCAATCCTGGGCACGAACAGCTCCGGATGCCCGAAATCGGGGACGGTGTCAACGTGAGCGGTCAGCAGCACCGCAGGGCGCTTCTTGGCTGGCAACACCAAGTTCGCACGATGCTTGTCGATCTGCTGGCGGAACGGGTGTAAGCCCATCTCGGCGAGGTGATGCTCAAGGTAGACGATGCAGGGCATCTCCGAGCCCGTGACGCTGGGGATGGCCACGAGCTTAGCCAGTTCGTGGACGATGTACTGTTGCAGCTGAGTCATGACGGCCGCGCCCCCGCTGAGACCACGTCCTCAGTACTTGCACTCCGCCCGGACCCACCAAATCGAAGCCGGGCATCAAGGGGTGAGCGGCGTACCCAACGCACTGGCTGTGGCCAGCAGCCGTTTCGCCGCTGGCGGTCAAGCGCCCCACTTCAACGTGTCCTCCAACGCCCCACGGTGACAGTCTGTTTCTCCCGAGAACAGCCCGCCGCAGACCCCGTGGTCTGCCGGCTTATCTCAGCTGTCCCCCTCCGGCGGTGCGCTATTGGGACGGTCGCCGGCGGGCTGGCCCGCCGTCGGGTGTTGGGACGCTGCCTGTGCGTCTGTCTTTGCCTCGACAGCCCGCGCGCCCGTCGTTGCCGACCCGCCCGTGTCTTTGCCCGCTTTGACCACGAGCCGGAACACGTCCCGGGGCCGCAGTACGCCGACCAGCGTGCCACTACTAACCACCGGCACCGTGTCATCCTGCACCTGGCCAATCCGTGTCCAGATGTCCTTGAGCTTCTCCTCCGGGTCAAGCACCAGAGGGGGCGGTAGCGCGATATCGTCCGCGCGCACCAGAGCGCCCAACTCAGGGTCAAACAGCACGTCGCGGAGGTCCGTGTAGCGAATGATCCCAACCAGTTGGTTGGCGCGATCCACCACCGGGAAGGTGTTCTGGTGGCTCTTCTCCAGCAAGTGGACCACGTCGTCGAAGGTTGCCGAGACGGGGACGGCATCGAACGTCTTGCGCATCAGCTCCTTGACCGGCACGTCAGCCGCAGCGATCTGTTTCTTACGCAGCCCCAATGCCTCCAGGAGCCGGCGACTCATGTAGCTCAGCTCCTCCACCGGTGTTGTGGTCACGTGCCGGATCGCATGCGCAACGGGAACCTCGCCCGCTTGCAACACGGCCCAGCGGATGAGCAACGGCCCGATCAACTCGAACACGACAACCGTGCCCAGGATGACGGTCTTTACCTGAGCCGCCTGCTGGGCCAACCCAGGCACACCGTCGCAGCGTTCAGCGGCAATCGAGCTGAGCACAAGCGCAGTACCCGCCTGGGCCAGTAACGCAAACCCCAACCACCTCCCCACCGTGGGCCCGACGCCGGTCCAGCGGGCAGCCAGCCATACGCCCGCATACTTGCCGACCAGGCGCAGCACAATGTAGGCTCCGCCGAGCAGTCCCGCACGGGCCAGAGCGCCCGGGTCCATCTCCGCGCCGTGCGTCGTGAAGAACACCACGCAAAGCAGACCCGTCAAATGCTTGATCTCACCAACCAGCGCAGCCGACTCCTCCGTGGCATTGGCAACCGTCGCACCCATCGTCAGGAACGTCAGCAAGAACGGCATGTGAAAGTACTCGCTCACCGCCAGCGTGATCACGGTCACCGCCACCAGCAGAACGAACCAGTGCGAGCGGTCGAGCAGAGCGGACACGTACGTCAGCACGGCACCGGCAGCAACCCCCAACACGACCGAACCGGCCAGGTCCCTTAGAAAGAGCAACAGTTCCCACAGCACCCCCGGCTGACCAGCGTTCGAGGAGCCGTGCACGAAGAGAAAGCCGGCCAAGGCAAGCTCGAAGAGTACCAGGCACGCCAAGTTGTTGAACACGATCAGCGCGACCGTGTACTCGGTTACCGGCCCTTCGGAGTCGGCCTCCTGGAGCACCAGCACGGTTGTGGCCGGGGCAGTCGCCACGGCCAGGATCCCGAGCATTACTGCAATGGTCAGCCCATAGCCCAACAGCAGCAGCCCGGCAAATACAACCAGCGACGAGACCGCAACGTCGCCGAGCGATAGCCGAGCGGTCTTGCCCAGATGGCCCCGGACCCGGTCGAGCGTGAACGTGCAGCCCATTTCGAAAAGCACCAATGCCATCGCCGCCTTGCCCAGCGGTTCAAATAGCACGATGTCACCGTGCCCCAGGACACGCGCCCCCCAAGGTCCGAGTGCCAGGCCGGTCAGAAGGAAGGCGGTCACGTGCGGCACGCGCAGCTGCTCCAGCAGGATCCCGGCCGCCAGGGCAACGGCCAACAAGATGCCCAGATCCAGAACGGTTAGCCAGGGAATGGCTTCCATGGGGACTCCACAGAGCTGTCCTCTTCAACCAGCGTGCCGCTCCTGGTCCGCCCGATAGGTCGCAAAACTAGTCTCTGTCTCCCAAAGCGTGACCTCGACCACCGGGTAGCCCAGTTGCCGGGTGCGTTCAAATACGAGGCGGGCAATAGCTTCAGCCGTAGGGTTCTCGTCCAGCACGTACACCGGCTCGCCCAGCTGGACCAACAGCGGCAGGACCGGATCGTCGCGGCAGAGGATCATTTTGTGGTCCAGATGCTCGTCGATCCAGCCACCCACGGTCCGCTTGATCTCGCTGAAATCACACACCATTCCAAGCGGATCGAGCCGGTCGGTTTCCAGTGTGATGAATGCTCGGGCATTATGGCCGTGCAGGTAACGGCACTTGCCCGAGTAGTTCAAGAGCCGGTGGCCGTAGCAGAAGCGGATTTCTTTTGTGACCCGGTACATCGCTCACGATCGAATGGGCGTCTCACGCGCCGGCGCGGGCCGCGTACATCGTGCTGTCGGGAACCCCTGCTGCACGGAACGCAATTCTACGTTCCTCACACTTGTTGCAGCATCCGCAGTGCAGGCCGTCGGTGGGGGTTAGACACGAGAGCGTCAGGTGCAGGGGCAGGTCCTTGCCCAGCCGGATAACGTCCGCCTTGCTCATTCCCAGGAACGGTGTTACCACGTACAGGCTCCAACGCAGCCCTTCCCGCACGCAGTGCTCGACCGCACGGTAGAACGCAGGCGTGGCATCGGCGAACGGATTCCCGCTTAGCGGCGCCGTGGCCAGAGTATGCACGTCGTGGAACGTACACCAGACGGCCGCTTTGGCCAGCAGCAGCAAGTTACGGCCCGGCAGATAGACGGCTGAAGCAGTTGTGCCCTGGGCCGGTGCCGGCCTGCTGTCGTCAACGCTCCAGTGGCTGCCATACAGATCGCCAGCAGGCATGTCCAACAGCACCGGCGCATGAAGACCCTCAAGCTGGCAGGCAGCGCAGAACTCCTGCACGGCTCGTGCCTCGTCGGCCTCCCAACGCAGACCGCAACGGATGTAAATCGGGTACACCGTGGCGCCTTGGCGCGCGTAGGTGGCAGCAAGCACAGACGAGTCGACGCCGCCGCTGCACAGCACGGCCACCCGCTGTGAGGGCATCGGCAAACGAATCAACGGTGCGTTCCTCCGGGACGGGCCCGCAGCTGCACTGCTACCTTCCACCAACCATAGCTGCACGCGATTTTACGGTCCGCACCATGCCCCGCAAGCCATCGGAGCAGTGAGCCAGATGTCGGCGCGGCGAACATCGCGCGCCGAAGGCGGGGATTGCCAGCGATCTGAACCACTCGCCACGCGCTCCGGTGCCTTCTGTAGCCCGTTTGGCTCCGTGAATCTTGCCCAACGGCAACAAGCCACCTGCGCTCACCGGCTGGTACACTAACGCTGTCCCGCCGACCGGCGTCCCGCAAAGTTCGAGGATCGCGTCATGGCGCGTCTGCTAGCCGTCGCGTTCTCCATCGCAGCGCACCTGGTAGCCGGCAGCTTCCGATGCCCCTTCGGACAGCACTGTGCCGCGGCCGCGTCCGAGCCGGACAGCAAGCCGCATGTGGCCGAGCCGCTGGCCCAGGCCGCCAACACCTGGGTCAAACGCAGCCCGCTACCCGGCGGTCCCCCGTCACCGCGGCTCGGCTACGAAGGTGCCTGTGTCTACGACACTGTCCATCGGGTCATGATCCGCTACGGCGGCCACAATCAGGGAGGTGGCGGCGAACAGGGCTCAGAGGTGTGGTTGTACGAGCCGATCACCGCTCGCTGGCGACTCATGTTGCCAAACACTTCGCCCCCCGGCGTCTGTTGCGCGCAACAGGCCGTGTTCGACCCGATCTTCGCACGCTTCATCCGGTTCCCGGCTTTCAGCGGCAGCCACGGTTGGCAATGGTTCCGAGAGGTCTACCTGAACGATTCGACCATCTGGGTCTACAGTGTCGCAGAGAATCGCTGGCACAACCTGCGACCTGCCCCGGCCCCGCAGATCGGGCCACTGCGGTGCGCCTCGTGGGACCAGGAGTATCAGGTGGTTGTGCTCTTCGGCGGCGAAGGCAGTCGGGAAGGAACCCTGGTCTACGACCCGTATGTCAACCGCTGGTACCGTATGGAGCCGTCGCCGCAGCCGCCACCGCGCAGCGCAGGCAACATGGCCTACGACGCTCGCCACCGGGTGCACGTGCTGTTCGGCGCCCAGTTCAGCAATGATCCCCACACGTGGCTGTACTCGTTGAAGGAAAACCGTTGGCAGCGGCGTCGGCCCGAACCCAGCCCCCCCTCCGATCGAAACGACGCCGTGCTGTGCTACGACAGCATCCACGGCAAGATCATCGCGCTGGTAAAGGTCACGACCGGTGATCGCCAACAGGCTCGGCACCGGCTGGAAACCTGGGTCTACGACGTCGCCAAGAACCAGTGGCAAAAGATGAACCCCCCGCGCGAACCGGATCCCTCCGGAAATCGGGCACGGCAGTTGATGTTTGCACCCGACCTGAACGTCGCGCTGTTGGAGAATCGCGTCGGCGGGCGGGAACGTGTTCGCCCCGAACAACAGATCTGGACCTACCGACTGGCTCCACGCCCCACCGACCGAACCGAGCCGCTCCGGCCGCCCGAGCAACTGACTCTCCGCACCACCGATCGTGGCGTGGTCCTTCGGTGGCGTCCCAGCCCGGACCGCCGCGTAGCACGATACCGAGTGGAGTTTTCCCTCGGTGAGCGGCCGTGGGAAGGGCAGTTCAAGGTCATTGGCGAAGTCGACCGGGCAACGACTCGATTCGAACACCGGCCTCCGGGCAAAGGCGTTCCGCTGTACCGGCTTCGTAGCGTAGCAGCCGATGGCTCGGCCGGCCCCGCGACACCGCTGCTCCGCGCTCAGCCGCGTATCGTTGAGTCGATCGTCGTCTCCGTGCTCGGGCACCGCGTGGTCCACCTTCGCTGGCAGCCGCCCCCCTGCGGCGGGGACCCGAGCATCGTTGGCTATCTCGTCGAGCGCGCCCCGGTGACCGTCTGGTCCAACGCCGAGCTGGTGCGTATCGCGGAGCAGACCGAGCCGCTCACGCAACCGTCCGTGGGCCGAATTCAGGCTATCGGCCGCTTCGAGCAATTGACCCCCGGACCGGTCACTGCCACCGAATACACCGACCGCTCCGTCGATCTGACCCGCCCGGCCGCCACGATCGCGTCGCCAGTTTTCTCCGTCCGCCTCCACCGCTCACACCTGCGCGACGGACCCGGCTACCGGTACGCGGTGTATGCGTATCGCGTCCGCGCCGTGAATCGGCTGGGCATCCTCAGCGGTCCCTCCCCTTGGACGCTGACCATTCCGTCATCGCCACAGTACGTCTTCGCACGCGAACGCGGCGAAGCATGCGAGTTGAAGTGGCAACCAAACCCGGAGGAAGGCATCATTGGATACCGCGTCTACCGGATGGACGGACGCTACCGAGGCTCACCCGTGAGGCGCCTAACCAAGGAGCCGATCACCGACACGCGTTTCGTGGACCACTCCCCAGGCAGGCACACCCGGCGTTACTACATTGTGGCCGTCGACCGTCTCGGCCAGGAAGGCACACCGTCAGCACCCGTGTGGTATCGGCGTGAGTGGCAGCGGTTCTATGAGCCGTTCGTTGGTGAGTGGCACCAGTAGCAGCGGGGCAAGTGATGAGTGGTCAACGATGCGACTTCGGCGAACCACGGACCTGCACCCGCCGCAGCATGCTAAAGCACCTGGCCGCCGTTGCGCTTGCTCCCCGGGTTCCGACCTGGGCAACCGCTCAGATGCCGGATCGGGACCTTGCTGCGGATGCGAAGGTGGTCGCATATGCGCTGAGCAAGCTGCGGCGCTGGCTGTATGAGCGAGCCATGCCGAAGATCGATCCGAAGACCGGGCTTTACCGAGCCGACGGCCGATGGAACTACCGCGATACGGCAGCCGACTGTTACCCTTTCTTTTGCTGGGCAGCGTACGTCATTGCCCCCGACGTGCTCAACAACGAAGCGCTGCGGATCCTGGAGGCTGAGCAGCGGCTGTGCAACCATCTGGACCGCATCCCTGCCCGGTACGACTGGTCCACGGGTGGTCCAGACCAGGCGATCACCTGGGAGGAACTGGTCTTCGGGGCATCGGAGTACGTTAAGGACGGCCTGATTGCCATCGTCGAAATCACGGGAAAGGGACCGTGGTACCACCGAATGCAGGCCATCGAGGACGACATTTGGAAACACGCCCCGGTGCCCACGCGCTACGGCCCGATTCCGTCGCGCAACGTTGAAGTTAATGGTGAGCAGATCCAGGCGCTGGCGCGACTGTTTTCGATGACCGGCCAGGAACGTTATCTCCACTGGGCGCTGCGTCTGGCTCATTTCTATGTAGACGATCCCGACTACGTGCCTCGACGGCTGCGCGACCATGGCTGCGAGATCATCGGTGGACTTGGGCTCTTGCTTGGTGTGCTGCGCGACGCCGACCACCGCGAATTCCCATGGCTTGCCGACCGGCTCCGGACCATGTTCGATCGCATCCTGGCAGAAGGGTGCAACCCCGACGGCCTGATGTTCAATACCTTGGGCGACGCGCAAAGCGGCCTCAGCGACAACTGGGGTTACAACTACATCGCGTTCCACTGTTATGACATGGCTACCGGCGAGAGCCGCTACGAGAAAGCTATCCAGCATGTGCTTCGCCGCATCTGGCAAGAAAAGTATTTCGACTACCCGTGGGAAGGCTCTATCGACGGCTACGCCGACTCCATCGAAGGGGCCATCTATCTGCTGAATCGATTCCCGGTGCTCGAGGCGCTCCGCTGGGTAGACCGCGAGACGAAACGCCACTTGATCTGGTACGACGTGCCCGGCGGTAAAGAGAAGCTCTGGGGCACGATGAAGTTAGAATCCAATGCTGTACGCACGGCGATCATGTACACGTTGATGCTGACTGCCGGAGTGCTCGCCCGACCATGGCAACAGGGGCTGGAGCTGGCAGCACGTGTCGACGGCACCAAACTGACCGTTTACCTTCGCTCGCCGGGCCCTTGGCGAGGCCGTCTGGTCTTCGATCGACCACGGCACAGGGACTATTTCGGCTTCCGGCACGACTGGCCCCGGCTGAACACGCTACCGGAGTGGTTCACGGTGGCGCGCACTCGTTCGTATCGCGTGCGCATTATCGCAGCGCGGTCCGAGGAACGGTTGCTCTCTGGCAAGGCGCTCGCCGAAGGCCTGAAGCTGGACCACCCAGGAGGGCCTGCCACGATTGAGCTTACGGCAGTGTAAGCTGGTGTCTGCCGCGCGATATGAGTGTGTCAGACCGTCTCTGGACTCAGCGTATTCTTGGCTCGGTTCTTGCCGGCGAGCACCGCAGCGACGCAGCGCCTACGGACCGTGGGGGGGCCGTTCGTCGTACGCGCGCCTGACCCGCTGGTGCAGGCCTGGCCAACCGGGACAACCAGGTAGTCCGACTGTGCCGAGCGGTGGCCTTTCGGTGTAGGGTGGCACGCAGCGGCGGTAAGGCTTGACGTCGCCCCGGTGGAAAAGGCTGCAGTGGCAGCCGGCGTGCTTCCCTGCTAGAATGAGTCAGCGCAGGGGCACGTCCGGAGGTTCGGACTACGGGGAGATGGGACCGTGCGGGACGATCGAGGCGTCCGAGGGTTCACTCTGGTCGAGTTGCTGGTTGTCATCGCCATCATCGCGATTCTAATGGCCCTGCTGATGCCGGCAGTGCAGCGGACGCGTGAGGCAGCCCGGGCAAGTCGCTGTCGCAATCGGCTGCACCAGCTTGGCGTCGCGCTGGAAGCCTATCAGTCAGCCCACGGCGTCGTGCCATTCGGCTGGGCGTGTAACCAGTTCATGAGCGGCTGCAGCGCGGCTAGCGCGCCACCGGAGTCCTGGAGTGGCCTGGCCATGCTGCTGCCGCAACTGGACCGGGCCGACATCTTCGCGGCCGCTAATTTTGACTTGCCGGTCTACCACGTCGCGAACGCAACGGCGATCCGTAGCAACCTGGAAGTGCTACTCTGCCCCTCTCACGGCCGCCGGCCCGACCGCGTGCAGAAGCTGTTTCCGGGCGGCTCGGTCGTCCTCGGCCCCTCGGACTACCGCCTCAACCGCGGCGCGGACGACCCATTCTCGGGCGTGTTCTACGGGAACAGCTCCGTCGTGATTGACACCATTGAGGACGGTGCAGCGAAGACGATCCTTGCCGGAGAAGCGGCCGCAGCCGGCGGTGGTGGCTCGTGGTCACGCGGCGTCGACTGCTGCGCATCGGCCACCAGACCACCCCAGAAGGCCGGCGACGGCGTCTGGGGAAGCGAACACACTGCAGGAGCCCACTTCCTGTTCGGTGACGGTTCGGTGCGCCTTATCGGCTTCGATGTGGATCCGAGTTTGTTCAAGGCGCTGTCAACACGCGACGGTGGAGAACCAATCGAAGAGTTCTGATCTGTCAGGGTGGGGGATCGCCATGATACGCGTAGCCCATAAAGGTGCCCAACGCCTCGCGTTCACTCTCGTCGAGCTGCTGGTAGTAATCGCCGTCATATCGATCATTCTGGCGCTTGCCTTGCCCGCCTTGAACCGTGTCCGGGAGCAGAGTCGCCGGATGCGGTGCGTTGCTAACCTGCGCCAGATCGGGATCGCGTTGGCGCGGTACCACGATGTCCATCAATGTTTCCCGTGGGGAGCCGGCGTGGGCGACATGCTCGACGAGACGAAGCCGCGCCGGCGGTTCTCCGCTCACGCCATGCTGCTGCCTTTCCTCGGCTATCAGGAGGTCTTCAACGCAATTAACTTCGAAGTTCCTCCCTTCCACCCCGATCCCTTCTGGAACGCCTCCCGCACGGCACTTGCCGGCCCGAATGCAACCGCAGCACTTGCCAAGATCGAGGTGTTCATCTGTCCCTCTGACACCGGTGTGCGCAAGATGGACGAACGTGGTCTGCATCCATGGGGCCATACGAACTACCGCTCCTGTCAGGGCAGCAATATGGACATTTTCCGGGGTAACGGGTTGTTTGGCACCGCGTTTGTGCACTCCTATCGCGACATCATTGATGGCACCGCGCACACGGCGGCATTCGCGGAAAAGCTCGTCGGAGACGACAACCCCGAGCGGATCTCGCTCCTGCGCGACCTGTTCTTCAACGGTCAGGACCACGGCGATACGGACGGCCTGCGCCGCTGGTGCCGCAGCGTCGACCCGTTTACCGATCCGAACGTGCGGCACGATTCGGACACAGGCCAGAACTGGCTGGAAGCCAACATGAACTGGACGCGGTACAACCACGTGGACACGCCTAACCAGAAGAGCTGCAAGAACCGGTGGCTGACATCGTTCGGAGCCATGATCACCGCCACCAGCGCACATACTCAGGGTGTAAACGTCCTCTTTGCAGACGGCCACGTGGCGTTTGTCTCCGACACGATCGACCTGAACATCTGGCGCGCCTTTGGCACGCACGGCGGCCAAGAAGGGATTCCGTCGGACGCGGACCAGTACGTCCAACAGTTCTAACAGCAGCCGGCGTCTGCTCGGACGGTGCTGCGCAGCCGGCTTCCAGCGTTCAGAGTCCGACCTCGCGCGCCGGTTCGTGCCCGAGGGGTTGTGCGCTTAGCCTGCCCACCGAGACCGGGGCGGCCTAAGTGCCTGCGCAGGCCAACATGGCGTGCCGCAACGCTGCGTCGATCTGGTGGTCGCACCACGCGACGCTCGGCTCGTACCCCCCTTGCGCATACGCCTCCCGGGTGGGCACGTACCACGGGCCACCGTCACAGTAGCCCGCTATGGCCACAGGCCGGTTCCACCACTGGTGCACCGCCCACAGCTGGTACTCAACAAACGGCTCCCCCGGCAACCAGAAGCAAAGATACTCGTTGAGGAAAAGACAGCAGACCCGCAGGGGTTTCTTGGCGGCTAGCCGTGCAAGGAAGGCCAGCGCGAAGGCGGCCCGGTTACGCGTCGCAACGCGTGCCGAGCGTTCCGTTAGGGTCGTTAGCAGGCGATCCCGGTCCAAGTCGCGGCGTGCCTCAGGCAGCACGTACTGCACGCGCCAGTCGACCCGCTCCAGCGGCTCGCTGCGCAGCTTGGCCACGGCCTCTTCCATCGCAGCCACCAGCGCCTGAGCCAACCGATGCCGGCAGTCTCGCTGCGCGCTGCTGATGAACTTCCCTGCGTTCACGTTGCCGGCACACCCGGTCAGGTAGAGTACCGTGCCAGCCGGACCGATAGCCTGCTGCCTCCTTCGCCGCGCATCACCCACAAACTCATGGTTCACCACCCCCAGGCCGCTGACACTGATCGGGTGCACGGCGAAAAACCAGAGCTCACAGAGCGGCTGGCGCCGATCGTCCAGCAGGGCAATGAGCCGAATCGTTTCGTCGACCAGGCCGACCGGGAGCCTGCGCAAACTGTCGCTGGCCGGCGCCACGCTGCGCATGCGCACCAGCCTGCCGTCCAGGCCAACCAGCCGGCGGTTGGACGCAACCCCTACAACGGCCGCCTCGGCCCATCCGATCGCTGCAACCGGTCGCGCCGACGCGAGCGATCCGCGGAGTGCCGCGGCCGCACCGGCTCGGACCCGCTCAAAGAAATCCATCGCCACGATCGGCGGCAAGTCGCGGACACCAGCCACGAACCGTTGCGCGTCGGCACAGACAAACGGCGCGTCGTGTTGGTGAACGCAGTGCACGACCACGCGCTCCGGAACCGTATGGGCTGCGTCGGCAAGCGCGCGACAGAAGCTCTGGTACGCGCCGTTACACAGCCCAGTCCAGTCAAGCGTGCAGATAACCACAGGATCGGCAGGGCCGAACAGCACCAGGCCGCGTCCGGAAAGTGGTGATTCGATCCTTCGCGCCGGTGTAACCCAGCCACCGCACAGCGGATGCCCAAGCGGCGGCGTGGCATCGAAACGAAAGGTGGTCACAAGCCATCGGTCCATCACCGCTTCCTCTTCTCAGCTTGACCGTGTCCCTGTGAGCGACTTCTGTCCTGATGTCCCCCCTGATGGCCCGCCCCGGCACCGCCTGCTGGCTCTGTGTCCCGGTCCAGCCACACGGCCAGCGGCACAGCATACCCGAAATCGATCCCGCCGAAACCCGCCCGCAAGAAGTCCCGTTCACCATCGCGCAGAACGCTGTAGACGATGACAAACTCTTCGGTCTGCAAGTACCCGAGCGGCCGATCGACCCAGGGATCCGTAGGCACATACGGCAGGTATCGGGGAACAAGCTCTGCCAGATCGTCCGGAGCACTGCCTGTGTCCAGAAGATAGCGGCACAGTGCGATCGTGGTCTGCCACACAACGCGCCTCGTGCGCCATATGGCAAGCTCGTCGGCGTACCGTCGCGCGATGAGATTGCCGCCGTGGGCTGGATCGGTGGTGTTGGCAGTGGGCTGAGAGGGAGCTGCACGTTCCGCGGCAAGGGCCCAGCGCAACGCCTCGCGGTACGTACGCCGGCACGCCACCAGCTCACTACCAAACGCAGCCACGCGCCACAACAGCGGGCGCCACTCCCGCACGCCCTCGCCTCGACGGTAGATCGATCCGCGGATCCATGGTATTGCGCCGACGGTGCTGCCCTCCGCAAGGGTGCAAAGCGCTAGCAGCGCCCGCGCGTATTCTCGCCGCATCGAGATGGCCAACAGCGACCGCACCCGTCGGGGTGCGGTCACTCGCTCCAGCCTTGCCAGGGCGCGGTGATCCAGCCGTTGGTGGGCTAGCAAGAACTGCAACGCGCTGCACAGACTGACGTCAATGTAGTCCGCAGACCTGACCGCCTCGAACTCGCCGCCAAAGTGCTGGTTCCGCAGGCGTGCCAGCAGTTCGATGTCCTTCAGAGCCGCGTCGATGTTGCCGTTGATGGCGTGGTAACAAGCACGGATGCAAACCAGCTCGACTGCCTGCAGAAACGGAATCGATGCGGTATCGCAATGCGGAATTGGCGATCGATCCTCCCAGATAACCCAGACGGCCAGCGGTTCTCGTGCAATGTGCCCAAGCTGTTCCAGGTACGGCTCCTGCCGCTCGAGCGCTTCGCGAAGTGCTTCGTCCTGCAACGCGGTTCGCAGCTCCTCGGCCCTATCCTCCAGGACGGATCGCAGCGTGACATTCCACAACGCCGACTGAGCGCGATAAATCGCTTCTTCGCGCGCGAGCCCCTGTACCCACGGCCAGTGCCTCAGGAGTTCCTCGTACAGCTCTGCCGCGTTCTCAGTTTCCATCCACTCAGGCGGCCCCACCGCCACCAGATGGGCGAACGCTTCCGCACGTGCGTCCGCAACCTGCCCTGCCCTGAGCGCCAGCACTGCGTACCACGCTAGCACGTGTACCAGTAGTGCCGCTGCTGCGCACACGAGCAGCCGTGGCCAGCCCCAGGCGGCCAGAATGGTCCCCCCGCGCCACCAACCCAGAACAACGGCCACGACCACCGGAACCAGGTAAAGCAGAACCACGCCGAACGGCCAGGCAAAGCTAACTACATATCCCCCCTCCCCCGCATATGCGACAGCGAGATCAATCGTCGCCGGAAGCCAAACGGCAACCCCGCAAAAGCCCACTACAACAGCCGCCGTTAACGCCGACGCACGGGCAACGAGCCCCCTACCCAGGGCCCAGCGCACGATCAGCGTAACGATCGCCGCGACGGAAATCGCACCGGTTGCTGCCAATAGCAGTACGCTTACCACGACACGCCCCCACCGTACCGTTATCAAGGTCGTGGTGCTGGCCCCTCAGCCCACCGGATAATCCCCTCCCGCTGTAGACGCCAAAGATGGCAGCATGCCAAGCAAGCAACCGCCACAATGATCGATGCAAACGCCACGTTCATCAAGCAGTAAACAGCCATGACCCCCAGGGACAACTCTTCGTACGTGGCCGTGCGGCCCGGAAACAACGGGAAAAACCACATCGCTTCGTCGACTCGCCAGAGCACGGCGATCGGCTCGTACAGCCCAATCCCGGCAAACAGGGTAAGTGATCCGACCCCCAACCAGCAGCGTTCTATTGGCCTGCGCCACAGAGCCGCCGCTGTAGCTGCACAAGCAACCGCCATCCCGCCCATGCCCCAGCGGCGAACAGCGTCGTCGCCGAAAAGTGCCAACGCCGTGATCACGCTCATGGCAACCACGGCCGGCAGGACGGCCCATCCAGCAGCGCGAACGGTCCGATACGTCATGTAGCCCGCGACCATGCCTAGCGCGCCGGCAACGGCAAGATCACACACGACTTCCAGCAGAGCGAACCCGTACTCCGGTCCGTTGAGCTCCGTGGAGAGCAGCCACCAGCCCAAGCCACCGCCGGCCAGCACGCTGAGCCAGGGCAGCGCGACGCGCACACCGCACGCCAACTGGCTCGCCACCACAGCCCCGTCGGAAACGGGCGTCATCGCCAGTTGGTCGGTCATGCCCAGAGCTCGGTCCCTCGCCACGCCCGCAGCAGTTGCTAGTGCGACCGCAAACCAGACGCACCAGTTCGCCACGGCGATGGCCGTGACGCCAGCATGAGCGTCCACCCAGCCACCGGTCGCGCCCACTCCCAACAAGAAGGCCGCAGCCAGCGGCTCAACTGCATATGAGACCGCAGTGGTCAGCAGAAGCAGGGCCGCTTTCCCGAGCGCAGCCTCCCTCCGATCTGCCAGGATCGCGCACACGAACACAAACGTCATCCCCCAGACGATCATTCGCGTGATCCAGTCCTGCTGGTCATACGGGTTCACCCGTGCGGCGCGCCAGCCAACCGGACCACGACCGAGTAGCCATCCCAGCAGTCGTTCCAGCGGCCGGCGCCATCGCCAGCGACGCGGGACGATTTTGCGCCTAGCGAGCCATTGGCGGCCGCGCCCCCCCGCGCGCCCCACTTCGTGCCAGATGTACCGACCCGAATTCAACACCACGGTCGCGCGCCATAACAGCAACAGGCCAACGAGGAAATACGACATGAAGGCAATCGACAAGAGCAACGGTGGGATGGTTCGTACCAAATCGGCGTGAAGCTCAGGAACGCACACGGCAAAACACAACATCGCTGGCATGAGCAGACCGAACAGATCATCCCCAGCCCCACGTTGCAACTCAGGCCACACCGTTGATGCAATCGCGTAGAGAAGCAGCGGCAGCGCCACGGTCCACAGCACGCCGTGGAAGACGCCGGCGAAAATCGCCGAGCCGCTGTGCCGCTGCCAGGTGGACACATACACCACCAATGCCGTATAGAACCATCCCTGAACAGCCAGTCCGATGTAAGCGCGCACCAGGGCTTCGGGACTGATGCCGCCCAGCAGCATAAGGATCGATAGCACGCCAAACATGGCAATCATCGGCACAGCTGCCACGGCCAACCGGCCAAGTACTTTGGCCCAAATGATCGCCGCCGGGCGCACCGTCGTGAGCAGAAGAAGTGGCAGCGTGCCGCGCTCACGCTCCTCCGCTAATGCCGGCGCAGCCCAGAGTGCGACCACCAGGGCAACGGCGGCACTCGCCATCACGGTCGCCGCCGTGAAGCACTCTGTGGCGATCTTGGCCAGTTCGCCACCCTGGTCGAGTTCGCCGGCTCGGTACAGCCAGATCGGCAAGACGAGCAAGACGGGAAGCAGACGCGGCAGGTACAGGGACCGGTTTCGGCCTAGCTGAACGAGTTCGCGTTGCAGGATCAGCCACATGCCTGGCTCCACCGACCCAGACCGCCGGCAGTTTGGCTGTGCCAGGGCAGGTCTCTGTGACCGTGATTCCCCGGCTTCTTGCGCGGCTCCCCCCCCTCGTTATTGCTTCGCGAGTTGGCCGCGTCGGATGCGCAGCTTCACCGGCGCGGCGCCATGCAGAGTATTCGCCCCCTCACGCCGCGCATACACCCCGAACCAACGCTCCTGCTCACCCACCCACGGCTCCGCGTACACCCGGATCCACCGCTCCTGCTCGCGCTCCGTGATCAGAATACCGTTCAGGCCTACGTCCAGCACACGCACTCCATGCGGCAAACCAACAAGCTCAATTGGCACGCGACCCTTGAAGCCTCCGCGCCTCCGGATGGAAACTTTCAGCCGCGCCGTTGCTCCCGGCGCCAGCAGCAGCTCCTGCCGATCCACCGACGTGACAATATCACCGGGAGGCTGCACTCGAATCTGGCCCAACGACAGCCGCTGCGTGACCGCCTTGCCGTCAATCACCGCCCGGGCCACAACCTGGACGTCGCCACTGCCCTGTGGCCCAGGCTTCAACTCGGCCCCGGCATACAGGGGCACCGACGCGTCGAACGTCTCTGCCTCCACAACCGTCCCGGGCAATACGCACCCTTTTGGAACCCGTTCAAAGGTGACGGTCACGGGACCGGCAAACTGGTCCAACCGCTCGCAGCTGATCCTGATCGGCACCGCGCCACCCTGCCAAACGGACGGCGATCGCGGCGAAACGCTGATACGGAACCCAGGTTCGGGAGGTCGGACTGTGAGCCGGTAGCCGTAACCGACGCCGCCGGCACCGCGAGCGTCGCGGATGGCCACCACGTACGTGCCATCAGCTGGCGCGGTGAAGTAGACCCGGGAATCGCGCTCATAGCGGGGGGCAGCATCGTCGTTGCGGTAGTACAGGCGGAATTGAGGCATTCCGTTCGGCGTTAGTTTGGTGCCTGGCGGATGAACGGACACCTTGTAGACAACCGTTCCCACTGGCTTATAGGACGGCGTCGTGTCGAAGTACGTCAACCGGCGACCACCAAACGAAAAGAAGAGCACGTCGTCGTCGGGGTTGCGTGGCAGCCTCTTGATCCGCACGACCTCGCCGTCGGCGTAAAGGTAGTCGTTCGTTGCCAGCTCGGCCCACGCTTCGATCCGGAACCCCGTCTGGCGTGCGTCGCGGACGTTCAGGGTCGTATATGTCTGGGCCTCACAGCGCAGCACGGCCCGCTCAATCGGCCGCAGATCTTGATCGAGAACTTCGATGAACGAGTCCAGCCGCGAGCCGAGGTCCGCCGCGCGCAGCTCGACCACAAGTTGCTCGCCGGCCCGGGCCTGAAACGCGACGTAGTCCACGTCTCCAGGGCGGTCAATGCGACCGTCGACTGTGCCCGGAATCTGCTTGAGCCTCAGCCAGCCCGCCGGCTCCTGCGTACTGTCGCGCTCTTCCACGACAGCAGGGAAACGTCCCAGAAAGACACGGACCGGATTCAGCGGCGACGGATCGAGCCTCAGCGTGCGCCACTTGCCCACCTCCTCCGCTGCGGCAGCAATTTGAACCCGCCGCTCCGGCATCCCCAGGTTAACCCCTCGCACCACCACCGTACGCGACTTGCCGTCCGCCGGGATGCCTAACGGGAAAACCTCCGTCACGACGGGCAACTTGCCCATCGTGATCACGTACCAGGCGTTGCCGGCGCCACGGAACTGGGCGTCGCGCACCTCGACCGTGTAGCGACCGGCACGCTCCGCACGCCAGCCGGCGAGCCCATCGTAGGAGCTGGCGACCACGCGCCCGTCCGGATCATGTACGAGCACGATCGGCTCCAGCTGGCGTGCGCCCGGCTCGTTGCGTATGACCACCCCGATTTCATCCCCTGCCGCCAGTTCGATCGCGTAGAAATCGATCGCCCCGGCGGCCTCCAGCCTTCCGCGCACGGATCGCCCGGCCGGCACGCGTTGCGCAGCGGCGCGACGGTTGTTCGGCTCAACCTCTGCAACCAGCGGGTATTCAACGACGAGCAGATCAGTGGCTGCCTGACCCCCTCGGCCTTTCAGCACAAGCCGATACACGCCACCACGCACATCAGAGGGCAGCTTGACCGAGAGCACCAGTTCGCCAGCCCCCCGCTCGGTCAGCTTCAGCACCGCCGCCGCAATGCCCTGAAGCTCGGCCCGTTCGATCCAGCGCAGCTGCTTGCCCTTCACCGTCACACGCACCGTGGCACCGGCGGCAGCCACGGCCGGCTCTACGGCGGTGATCTGCGGAGCGGGTGGCTTCGGCAGCGGACCAGTAAGCCAGCGTGCCGCCGGCAAAGCCGACACGCCAGTCGCCCCCCGGGCCGGCACCACTTTGAGAAGTCCGTTGAACAGCCCGACAAACACTGTCCCGTTCACCGGGTCGATTGCCAACGTATGCGGCTGGTCCTCAAGCCCCGACAGCGTCCGTTCCTCAGTGAGCGTCGCCGCTTGCCACCACTTCAGCGTGCCATCTTCCGCGATGGACACCAGCCGGGAACCGTCGGCCGAAAACCTCAGCTGGACCACCGGCCCTTCATGGGCAAACGTGCTGCGGAGTAGTCGGCCACCGGCCTCGCTGACCTCCCAGATACGAATGCTGCGGTCCACGCCTGCAGCCGCGACCCAGTTCCGCTTCGGATGCCACGCTACTGTGTACAACCAGTCGGTGGACTCGGTCAGCGAATAGAGCCGTTTGCGGCTGGCCACATGCCAGATCTTCACGGTTCGGTCCGCCGCGGCCGTGGCCAGGTAGGCGCCGTCAGGACTCCAGGCCAGGCCGTAGACCGCATCGCTGTGGTCCTTCAGGTCGGCCAGCTTCTTGCCGACCGCTACGTCCCACAGGCGCACGAGCTTGTCGTAGCTAGCCGACGCCAGCACCTCCGGTCGGCGTGGGTGAAACGCCAGGTCATAGACCGTATCAACGTGGGCCTCCAGAATCCGAGCCGGCCGGAGGGGTTCGTACAACGGATGGGTTGGCAACCGATAGATCGCGACCTTTGCCGCCACAGTCGGCATCCCGAACGCCGCCGCCAGCCAGCGGCCATCGGAGCTCAGTGCTACGGCGGTGACCCGATCCGGCAGCGGGCCCACTCGTCCCCAGAGCTGCTGCCCGGCGGGCTTCAGCAGCACCACGTACCGGCCAACCGCCAGCGCAAGCAACGACCCGTCGGGTACCAGGTCCGAATCGACGATAGCCGGCGGCACGGACCGGCGCGGCCGAATCGTGGGCAGAACCAGTGTTGCCCGGGCCTGGTCCGTGTCGTCCACCGCGCCGGCTGCGATCCACCGGCGAAGCAGCTGAATCTCCTCGGCTGACGGCTGACGCGCTTCGGGCGGTGGCATGTGAGGCTTTCTCTTCTTTTCGACCAACAAAACCAGAAGGCTGGCATCCGGCCTGCCCGGCACGATCACGTCACCAGAATTGCCCCCAAGAGAGAGGGACTCATAATCGGTCAGATCCAGCCCCCCTTCTGTCTTCTCCGCGTTATGGCACCACACGCAATAGCGCGCCAGAAACGGCCGAACTTCCCGGTAATAGCTAGGTCCTTTCGGCTGGGTCGCATTCGTCGGGCCGTCCTGGGCGGCGCCTAGCACCAACAGGGCAGCGGTTAATAGCGCACGCATGGTAGTTCCCGAACGCCTCAGTGATTGAAAGTGAATTCCCGCGACGTCAACACGGCCCAGAACAGATCCTCGAGCTGTTCGCGCGTGGGGGGACGATCCAGGGGAGCCGGGGCATCATCGGTTCCGAGAGCCTGCGCCAGCTTCTGCTTTTCCTGCTCGGACGGCTTACGGCTGAGCGCCAGCAAGTACAGCCGTTCGATCGCTTCGCCCAACGGGATCTTCTCGGCTAGCCAACGTGCTATCCTGCCTTTGTCGGACCGCAACTTGGCGTTGAGCGTTTCGCCGTTGAACAGGTGTAGCGTTTGGGCAATGCTGGCATCGTTCTGCCGCTCGCAACTGCATGGCTGTTCCCGCTTCGGTCGCCCGAACACATCCAGAAAGTAGCTGGGAACCTTGACATCGGGCAGTTGGATCGCGCGCGTGCCAAGCGGGTAGCCCCGATAACGATCCGGAACAGCCGTGACATAGGCGAACGCGTCGGCCAGCACCTCTGCCGTCAGCCTGCGCACGCGGTAGTACGAGTACCAGCGGTCATCGAAGGCGTTCTCAGGTGATGGCACACTGCTGCGCTGGTAGGTGGCCGAAGAGAGAATCGTCCGAATCAACCAGCGCAGGTCATAGCCATGTTTAACGAACTCCGCACTCAAGCGCTCCAGGAGCGGTTCATTGGATGCCGGGTTGGTTACCCGCAGATCATCGGGCGGATCAACGATACCGCGGCCCAGCAGAGCAGCCCAGACGCGGTTGACAATCGAGCGAGCAAACAGCGCGTTCCGGTCCGAGGTAAGCCATTCGGCCAGATACTGGCGGCGGGTTCCTGCGTAGTCTGCCGGCATTGGCGCGCCGTCGAGTGGGGCTGGACGCATGGGCACGCCACGACGCGGATGCAGCACATCGCCGTCCGGCGCGTCGTAGACAACGACCTCGCCCGGCTGTTTGCCATTCTTCAGCCGCACGCGAGCAAATAGATTCGCGGTCGCGTAGTACTGGTCCTGCGTCCACTTCTCGAGCGGATGGTTGTGACAACGGGCGCAGGTCAGAGACGTGCCAAGGAACGTGACCGAGGTGGTCTCGGTCAACTGCACGACGTCCTTGTGCAGGACGAAGTAGTTGGCGGCACCGTTCTGGAGATTGCTTCCCGTGGCGGTCAGCACCTGGCGTGCCACCGTCTGCCAACTGCGGTTTTCCGCCACGGCCTCCCGCAACCAGCGTTGAAAGGCCCACAGTGCCGGCGCGGGCAGCCGTTCCGAGGACAGCAGGAACATGTCCGACAGCCAGTAGGTCCAGTAGTCTACGAACGCCTCGGTACGCAGCAGCTCCTCAATCAGCCGCAGCCGCTTTTTCGGGTCGCGGTCCGCAACGAATCGTTCCACCCGCTCGGGCTCAGGAAGCGTGCCGGTCGCGTCCAGATAGACCCGGCGGATAAAGGTGCGGTCGTCGCACAACGGGGCCGGCGGGATACCAAGCTCGGCAAGCTTCTTCAGCACCAGGTCGTCAATGAAATTGAATCGTTCGGCCTGTGCGAAGACCGACTCGGCTACGTCCGTGCGGAACGGCACCAGCACGGAGGCCTTCGCGACGAAATTCCCAAACAGCGCGTACACTTGAGCCTCGCCGCGTCCTTCGACGGCCGCGACACCGTGTTCCGTCACGTTGGCCACGACCATGTTCGAGGAGGTGTACTTGCACCGATCGGTAATGTCACGCACCGTGCCGTCCGAATAGTGTGCCAGGACAACGAACTGCTGGCTGTCACCCGGGCTGAGCTGGACATGTTCCGGCAGCATCGTCACGCGTTCCACCACAGGGTCGTCCGGCCGTGGCGCCGGACAACCGTTGGCGATCCAATCGGCCAGGATCCAGAACTCGTCGGAGCCTAGTTCGAACCGCAGCCCTCCGCCGTGCGGTACGGTCATGGTCGGCTTCACGAGCAGCAAGCTACGGCCGGGATGCTCCAGATCCACGCGGCGGCCACGGGCCTGACGGGTAAGGACGCGGAAATCGCTCTGCGGATCGTAGCCCCGAAGCGACAACTTCAGCCCCCCTTTGCCAGCCGCCGCGCCGTGACAAGCACCCGAGTTACAGCCGGAACGGGTCAGAACCGGAATCACGTCGTTACGAAATGAAGGAACGTAAGGCTGCGGTCCCGAACGGACCTCCACCTCAACTTCTCGCGTGAGCTTGCCGAGGCGCACCATCAGCTTCGTTCGCCCGGGTCTCAGTCCGTGCAGGCGGCCCTGTTGGTCGAGCACAGCAATCGTGCGGTCGGCAACGCGCAGCTCGGCAACCGGGGTCACATCGCCAATGGCCCGGTCGTCCCCGTCGATCGCTTCCACGACGATCCGCTGCGTGGCGCCCACGCGCCAGAGGACGATCGGTGCAGGGAACACACGGAGCTCGGCCGGTTCCTTCGGGCCAGCAGCCACTACCACCTCAGCAAGAAGGAGAATACATGAGCAAGTGACAATGCGAGCTTGCACGGTGCTGCCTCCGGACTCAGCCGACGCGGGTCAGTTCTGGACCTCGCAGGCCACTAGGTCGGGCCGGCTAGAGCAGTTCTCGGATGGGCTGGACGTTGTAGTCCACCAACGGAATGGGCCGGCTCTGCGGCCCTGGCAGCTCATGGTGCACGTCAAAGCCTAGGCCGGCCAAGATGGTCGCGACGACTTCGGCCGGTGTCACCGGCCTGCTCTTGGGAACGTAGCCAAGTTCGTCCGATTCCCCCACGACCACCCCACCACGCAACGGACCGCCTCCCAAGAGGATGGTCCACACGCCAGGATGATGGTCACGACCGCCGGCCGGATTGATCTTCGGCGTCCGGCCAAACTCTCCCATCGCGATCACCATCGTGTTCTCGTACAGGCCCCGCTCGACCAACTCCTCGATCAGCGTCGTGAAGGCTCGGTCGAAGTTCGGAGCCACTTCGTCTTTCATCTGCAAGATGTCAGTGAACGGCCTCGAGCCGTGAATGTCCCAGGTCACCTCGTTGAAAACGGTCTCGAACATGTTGATGGTTACGAACCGAACGCCGCGCTCAATCAACCGTCTGGCCAGCAAGCAGCATTGGCCAAAGCGTGTGCGGCCATAGCGGTCCCGTACGCTGTCCGGTTCCTTGTGGATGTCGAACGCCTCGCGGGCTTCACGGCTGGTCATTAGGGTGTAGGCCTGGCGGAAAGCGTCGTCGTACTGTTTTGCCTGAGGGCTTGCTTCGAAGCCACGAAGCGACTGCTCGACCAACTCGCGCAGCCGGCGGCGGCGCCGAACACGGACGGCCGAGACGTACTCAGGAGGCAAGAGATCGCGGACGCGATAGTTTGGGTCGTTGGGATCGGCGTTTAGTACGAACGGGTCGTAGGCTCGGCCCAGGTAACCGGCATCCTGTCCATGTGGCATGTTGCCGCCCGTGGGGCCGATTGGCTTGGGCATGAGTACGTGCGGCGGGATTGCCCCCTTGGGGCCGCGCAAGTAGCTGAGGATGCAGCCCACGTGCGGGTACTGAATACCGCCGGAAAACAAGCGGCCGGTCTGCATGAGCTGGTGGCCGGTATCGTGCACGGCCGTAGCCGTGTGATAGACGGATCGGATAAGCGAGATCTTGTCGGTGTAGCGCGCCAGTCTTGGGAAGATCTCCGTGACGTGGATGCCCGGCACCTTGGTGCGGATCGGCTTGAACGGCCCGCGAACCTCTTCGGGCGCGTGCGGCTTTGGGTCCCATGTATCGATATGGCTGGGGCCTCCGACAAGGAAGATGAGAATGCAGTTGACGTCGCGGCTCGGATCGGCACAGCGAGCCTGGCGTGCGGCGAAGAGCTCCGGTAAACCGAGCCCCAGCAAGGACAAGGTCCCTGCGTGCAGGAAGTCCCTGCGCGTAAAGCCGTCGCAAAACCGCGCCGGCCGTTTTGCGTCGAGTCGGATCATGCCTGCCGATCCTCCCGTGCCTGTTCGTACGCTAATCCATGTTACCTGCGGTTCAGCTGGCTCCGCAACACACCTCGACCCAGCCCGACCGTCTGCTGGGCGCAACGGGATCAGGAGAATCGCAGTACTTCAGTACCTCCCGGCGTGGTCATCGTCCGGAGGGGTGCTGGCCACAGGGGTGGCCGTATCCGCCGCAGTGGGTTCCAGGTGCGGACCGGTTCAGCGTGCCGACCGGCGTACGCCGTTGCCTCGTCTGCCGTGATCCCGGATGAAGCGGTCCAGCTTCTCGCGATGGCCGGTGACGATGATGGTGTCGCCGGGCTGGAAGACGGTCTCCGGTGACGGATTCACGTGCATGAATTCGCCTCGCCGCAGCGCGATGACGATGATGTCGTACGCGTCACGCAGGCCACTGTCGCGCAGCGTCCTGCCGACCAGCGTGCTGTCGTCGCGCAGCTCAATCTCCTCAACTGCCAGCTCAATGTCTCTGCCACCCACGGCCAGATCCAGGAACTCGACGACGGAGGGTCTCAGGATGGCGTGCGCGATGCGGAGGCCTCCGAGCCGGTAAGGCGCGACGACGCGGTCGGCACCGGCCCGGGTCAGTTTTCGTTCGGCCCGCTCATCGTCCGCACGGGCCACGATGCGTAGCGCGGGATTCATCAGCCGGGCGGTCATGGTGATGTAGAGGTTGTCGGCATCGGAGGCCAGCGACGCTACCAGCGCACGTGCCCGCTCCAGGCCAGCCTCGCGCAGCACGTCCTCTGACGTTGCATCCCCCTCCAGCGGGATACCGTGCTGGAAGGTGACATCGCGGAGCACCTCCAGATTCCGGTCGATGACAACGAACGGCTGGCCCGCAGCGTCCAGTTCCCGGCACACCAGCCGACCGACGCGGCCATAGCCACAGACAATGACGTGGTCCTTTAGTTCGGCAAGGATGCGACGCACGCGATAACTCCCGAGCAGTACCTGCAGTTCTCCCTCGAGGATCGACTGAATCACTACCGTCCCGCTGTAGAACAGGGCAAAGACGCCGCTGAGGGCTAAGAGAATCGTAAACACCTGGCCCGCCGGAGACAGCGGCCCAACCTCGCGGTATCCCACCGTCGTTAGCGTGATGACGGTCATGTACAGGCAATCAAGCAGCGGCCATCCTTCGATGAGCCGGTAGCCGACGGTGCCGGCTAACAACAGCGTCGGGGGAACGGCCAGCAGGGTAACCAGACGCTTGGCGAGCTGGCGGCGCAGGATGGCAATGTTCGCTTGAGGCGTTAGCGTCAGATGGGTAGCTGGAGAAGCTTCCATGTCGTCGCGATCTCAGCGTCAGCTCTGGTCGGTGGTTGCTGATCCGGAAGGCTGTGCCACGCGCCGACGGCGCGCGAGGGCCTCGCGAATCATCAAGTATTCGCTCAAGTTCTCGGGCGTCAGGATGCCGACCAGCTCCCCATCCCGCAGCACCGGAAGAGACAGACAACGGCACTGCTGCAGTCGAAGCAGAACCTGATCCAGCAGCTCGTGCGCATCGGCGGTGGCAAAGTCCCGTGACATGACCATTCGCACCGGCGCGTCCTGACCATGCTGCGTCAGCCCACGCAGCAGGTCCGAGCGGGTCAGCACGCCCACGACCCGCCCGTCTTCGACCACCGGAAAGTCGTGCTGGAACCCAGCCAGCACCAGCTCGGCCGCCTTCTGCAATGGATCGTCCGGCTCGAGCACGTGAAATTCGGTAATCATCGCCAGCTCGACCGGGATGCCCGATAAAGCGGACTCCATCTGGGCCATGGCCGCCTCTTCGGCCGCCCCAATCCAGACAAACAGGGCGATGAAGATCAGGAACGGATTCGCCAACAGCCCCCACAACCCGAACAACAACGCCATCCCCTGCCCCACAGCGGCCGCCATCTGAGTGGCCCGGACGTAGTCCATGCGCATGGCAAGCAAGCTGCGCAGGATACGACCGCCGTCCATCGGGAAAGCAGGCAGCAGGTTGAATAGCGCCAGGATGACGTTGACCCAGAACAGCTGCACAAGAAGGGGCGACTGCAACAGGGCCGTCAGCTGCCAGTCCACCGCCGCTCGCTGAAAGACGATAACCAGATACAGCAGCCCGGCCAGCGCAACGTTCACCGCCGGACCGGCCAGCGCCACCCAGAACTCCTGGATCGGCTTACGTGGAATCCGCTCCAACCGCGCGATGCCGCCAATCGGCAACAGAATAATCTCGCGCGTCCGGATCCCGAAGTACCGTGCTGTCAGGGCGTGGCCGAGTTCGTGGAGCACAACGATGCCGAACAAAAGGACCATGAACAGTGTCGACGAGAGGGCAGCCGGCAGACCACCGCGCCAGTAGCCTGCCAGTGCGATCCACACCAGGAAGATGACGAACGTCACGTGGGCATAAACCTTGATTCCAGCAACGCGAGCAACGGCAATCGACCAGCGCATCGATTCGCTCCATCGGCACTCCGCCGCGGCAGCTCGACCGAAGCAAACTTCTAAGCCAGCCCGGCTACCACGGCTTGGTCACGAGCAGAGTTTTTCGCACAATAGAGTGTAGCCGGGCAGCGGGACCCCAGACTGGAGGATCAATAGGACGTGTCGCTTTTCCAACGGATCCTACACCCGACCGACTTCTCATCCGCCTCACTAGCCGCCTTCGACATGGCCATCCGGCTCGCGGAACATCACGGGGCGGAGCTGCTGCTGCTGCACGTGGTCGATGACCCGTTCCTGGTGGAGACCAGTGGTCTGAAGCAGGATGCCTCGGTGCGAATCCGTCGCCAACTCGAAGAACTGAAGCAGCGCTGCCGCTGCGGGTGCCAGGCACTGGATGTCGAGATCGGGCCGCCCGCCGAGACCATCGTGTGGTACGCCTGGCAGCGGAAGTGCGACCTGATCGTTATGGGCACCCACGGCCGCACCGGCATGACCCACGCATACCTTGGCAGCATCGCTGAGCGGGTCATCAGGCGGGCTACTTGCCCGGTGTTCGTTGTCAGGCCGATCGCACCCGGTGAACCGCCTCCGGAAAAGCCCGAGCTGACCTACGCACCGCCGCGGATGTTCATCTGACGTGGCAGTGAATGGCTACGGGCCCCCCGAAACGCTGCTGTCCTCAGCGTTCTTGCAACCAGCTCGCCACGCACTGCAGCAGGCGGCCAACCTGGCGCTTGGCAACCCGGTAGTACGTGCGGCGGCCTTCACGTTCGCGCGCCAGCACACCACAGCGCTGCAGCAGCCGCAAATGCTCGGACGCAACGTTACTGGGGATGCCGCAGATCTCGGCGAGCTGACCAACGGTGTACTTGCCCTTTAGCAGCAGCTCCAGCATGCGCAGCCGATGCGGGTGGGCAATCGCCCGCAGGCACTCGGCCGCTTGAGCGAGCACTTCCTCGGGCAACAGCTCCTGAGTCGCTTCGCGTCGAGTCATCGCAGAGGTTCTCCTGGGCAACCGCCGCCATGGCAGCACCGCGCACGTTGCTGACCCGCTACGCGGGTGCACCCAAGCAGGGCAGGCCGGCAGCCGGCGTGCCGGCTGCCGCACCTGACCCTATCAAACGCCACCCCGGGTAGGTGTTGCTCAAACTCCGACCGGAGTTCCCGGCAAACTCTGCGAGGATGTTACCCGTTCCGGGCGCTGGCTGGCCTGGCAGCGCACCTGCCCGTTGATACGCCTCTCGTACCATTCAATCAACGCAAACAAGCCTACGGCACCTACCGCTAGCCCCGCAATCCACAACCAGGGGGAGGTACCGGTCAGCTCGGCCAGCGTGACTTTGCCCAGATTCCAGCCTCCGAGCCAACCCTGCAACGGCACGTGCAGCTCAGCATAGAGCGCGGCACCAGCCAGCATGCCCAGCAACCCCGGCACCGCGTGGCGACTCCCTTCCCCAATGGCCCCTACGGCCGTCCCAGGACAGTAGCCCAACAGCGCCATGCCAACCCCAAAGACCAAACCACCGACGAGCACGCTCCAGACGACCGCTGGTTTAATGTGCAGTTCGACAAGGCCTAGATCGCGCATCGCGTACACGCCGATCGAACCGACCACGATCGCCGTCATCATCACCTTCAACACCGTGAAGTCTCGCAGCAAGAACTGCCCCACGATCGTCCGGTAGTTCGTCAGCCTGCCCTTCTGTAGCAGGAACCCGAACAGGAAGCCGGTTACCAGTCCCAAGGCCAAACGCGTGATCGGATCAAACATGGCTCACCTCCCGCCCAAACAGGGCCAGCGCCGTGACAATCCCTGCGGCAAAAACCGCCCCGATGAACAGCCAACCCGAGACAGCCAGCTGCAGGCCACCGCTGATGGCGTGCCCGCTGGTGCAGCCACCGGCCAACCTGGCACCGAAGACAAGGATCAGCCCGCCGAGGAAAGCGGCCAGGTAGCGCTTCCACACTGCCGGGCCGAAACGCGCAGCCCACAGGTCAGGTACCCGTTCGACGCGGTAGCTCTCCGACAGCTTCGCGGCCGTGAACGCACCGAGCAGAATGCCAGCCACGAGCATCACGCCCCAGTCAATCTTCGGCGTCTTGCTTTGGAAGTACGCGTTCCGTGCCACGTGCCCGGGGGCCACAGCGCGTTCGGCCAATCCGGCCGCGCGCACGAAAGCGGTCGAGACCCCCAGCGGCTTCTGCGACACGGCAAACGAAAACCAGGAGAGCACTCCGATGAGTGCCCCGACGAGGTACGGAGACCACCGTTTGGCCCGTATCCAACCCATCGCACAACCTCCCGGGCAAATTGCCACTGATCTATGTGCTGTCATGTTGCGATCTTGAGATATCGCAACTTTACGACTATTATATCCACTCGCTCCACCTCGTCAAGGTGCCTCTGGTTGAGGGAGACCATCTGGCCAACTCGCGTGGCTGATCCGAACCGACAATATCGCCCGTGGCCCAACCCGATACGCCTCGCGGCAATCCTCAGCGATCAGATCCCGCAAAGGGAACCATCCCTGCCCGCGGTGGCCGACGCGTCGAAATCGCTTCGGCGTCATCCGCTAACGGGCAATGCAGTCGTCCTTGGCCGACAGACACAGCCCGCTCCGCACCAGTGGGCGCTATGGGGATCGAGGCAGCAACGTGGCAGCCGGCAGGCTCGACCAGGACAGGCACGCTCCTGCCGATCCATTGCAGCGGACAGGCCCCAACTCGTTGGCTCCTCTAGCGGTCATGGCGTGGCGTCCGACGGGGATGATGTCCGCGGCCTTGTACGGGGGGCTTGACGGCCGAGCCCGTTGGGAACGGAACCTGGGATGCGATGCGTTGCGCGGCTGGGGCAGACGGCAAATGCCCGCCCAGGCCGTGCCGAACCGCACGGACCAACACGCTCGTCGAAACCCATCCGCGCGGCGGTCTGGCGCTGGGTCGCGAGAGCCGTGCCCTGGCAGCTCGCGGGCAGATGGCTCCGCTTGGCGCCCAACTTCGCGAACAGCCGCGGCGGGCGTGAGTGAAAAAGCAAAGCGGACGAAGGGAACACCAATGTGGCTACCGCGACGCGATCCAGTCGACCTTGTTGGCCGGGCTTAACCCCCGGGCCGCTCTGTCATTGAAGCTCACCGACCAGGATTCGCACGGCCCCGCCTGCACCGAAGCGATCCCCCCGATTCCCCGCCCCACCGCGCAGCGACCGTTCCCGAGGTCACGTCCGCAAGAGCTTCGTTGCACGCCAGCGGGGGCCAGCGAGCCGGATCTACGCGGCAGCTCCGGCATCGGGGAGCTCTGCAGCGTAGCCCGACCGGGTCACCTCGCGTGAATCGTCGCAACGGTGCCCGTTGGCCAGTCGATGCGGGTATGCCGCGCCAAGTCCAGTAGCTTCTGTTCATCCACTTCGATCCCCAGCCCCGGTCCCTGCGGCGGTCGCATGCGGCCTTCGGTTACCGTCAGCGGTTTGCGTAGGATGTCCGCCGCCAGGAACTGTGGCCCATTTAGGGCGGCGGGTCGTTTCAGGCCGTAGGCCGAGTAGAGTTGCAGGCTGGCGGCAAGTGAGATGTCTGGATCAGTCAGGCCGCTGCCCAGCCAGATCAGCTCCTCCTGTTCAAGCAGCTCGATCTGTGCCCGCGCGGAGCGCAGGCCGCCGCATCGAGCCGGCTTCATGGCCACGCCGTCCAGCAGCCCCATGCTGATGAAATTGGCGAGGTCGACCGGCGAAACCACCCCCTCGTCCATGAGGATCGGCAACGCACCGAGCTTCTTGAGTTTCCGATAGCCCGCAAAGTGGTTCGGGCGCAGAGGAGCCTCCAGCACATCGACCCCCGCATCGGCCAGCCCTCTAGCCGCTTCCACGGCTTGCGTCTCGTCGTAGCCTCCGTTGGCATCGGCCCATAGGAACGCGTGCGGGGCGAGTCGACGCACCCGGCGTGCCAGCTCAACGTCGGCAGCCACGTCCCCACCTACTTTGATGTTGAAATGACGATAGCCACGCTGCTTCCCTTCCTCGACCAACCGGTCCACCTCGTCCAAGGTCCTCGGGTTAACGGTCCAGCTTAAGAGAACATCGCCCCCTGGCCGTCGGCCCCATAGCTCGGGCACGCTCTTGCCCAGCAAGCGGCCAACCAGGTCGTGCAAAGCGATCTCAAGACCGGCACGCGCGATCGGCATACCGATCGTCAGTCCAGGCGCCAGTGCGGCGTCCAGCGCCTTGAAGATCGCCTCTATGTCGCTCAGCCGCCGACCAACGACCACAGGCGCCAGGTAGTCGCGTAGCACGAGAAACGCCGTCTCCAACGTCTCGTAGCTCCACCGGTAGATCGGCACGCTTTGTCCCCACGCGACCGTACCATCGCTGCAAGTTACTCGGACGACCACCGCCGCGCGGCCGGACTGTCCCTTCGGGTCGGCGAAGAACTTGAAGTAACCGCGTGTCGGATAACGAACTGCATAAAGATCGACCCGGTCGATCCTGGGCGAGCGACTGCCAAGCTCGGCCAACTCTGCAACGCACGCCGGCAGTAGGGGTGCAAACATGCACGCTTCCAGAAAGCGACGACGCGGAACCAACCGGGCTTTGCTGCCCATGGGATCGTCCTCAGCACAACAACCTGGTCGGTGTGGGGCGAATGGTCCTTACCGTTCAGGCGGCCGCCAGCGGTGAGCGTCCGGGCCGCTACCCGCGACGGGGAACGCCGTGATTCGCAGCCGTGCTGCGCCCATCGGAACCAGGCGAATTGTCTCGCCAGGCTGCTCGGTCCACACTGGGCTTGGCTGCAGCGGAGCGACCAGACCGTGGCGATCCAGCTGCCACTCGGGCACGCGTTTGCCCGTTGCCCGCAACTCAATCGGCACGCCGGCCAGATCGAACGGCTGGTCGTCTTCCGGCCACGGCCGCCGTACGACTTGGAAAGAACCGGCCGGATCATCCTTCGCCAGCACGAGTGCGTAGTTCCAGGGGCTGGCCGGATGCACTTCCCAGGCCGGCCACCGCTCCGAACCCCCTGCGCGCACGTAGCGCTCCTCGATTCGAAGCGAAAACGCCAGCGGTCCGCGATACACGGAAACGGCGTTCTTGTTCCGCCGCCACGTGTGCACGCGCACGCGCATCGGCAGCGTCAGCTCAATCGTATCGCCCGGCCGCCAGGTCCGCGACAGTCGGATGAACCGCCCGCCCTGGACCCCGGTCAGCTTCCGGTCGCCGTTGACCGTCACGCTGGCGCCGTCGCACCAGCCGGGCACACGCAGGTAGATCGGAAATGCCACCGGCTTCTCAGGTCGGACGGTGCACTGCACCACGCCGTCGAACGGATAGCGTGTCTCGGTGTCGATGGTAACGGTGGTGCCGTCGGCCACGGTCGCACGCACCGAAGACGGCGCGTAGAGCACGGCGGCCAGGCCCTCATCGAGCGTAGCCATCCAGAGGTGTTGGGCGAAGTACGGCCAGGCGAAGCCGGAGTTATGCTGACAGCATCGGTGCTTGTACGGATCGAAAAGGAACATAGGTCCGCGGTTTTGAACACCGGGCGAGTGGTCGGCGGCATCGCAGACGGCTTGGTTGGCTGCCGTCAGGTAGTGCAGGGCGCGGAGGTCGCTAGTGAAGGCAGCAGGCAACGAGTTGAACGCCACGTCCTCACAGCGATCGGCCCAGACCGGGTCGCCTGTAATACTCAGCATGATTTCGTGCGACCGCATAAACTCAGCCATCGAGCAGGTCTCGGCCGCTTGACGTGGATCCGTGTAACCGGGCCGGCAATTCTCATCGGCCGCGAACATGCCGCCCGGCATCTGGCCATACATGGTCATGACTTTCGCATAGTTGCGGACCGAGGCCTGTAGGTGCTCGGGTCGGTGCGATTGCAGGTAGTAGATCGCCGGGGCCCGGAAACATTGGGTGATGTTCACGCCATGCCAGCTCGCAATGTCCCGGTCCCAGCGGGCCATGTTGCGAAAGATCTTCGTGCCCAGCTCCAGCAACCATCGTTCGCCGGTCTGGTTGTACAGCCAGTAGACGCTGAGCAGATTATCCGAGGCCCGCTGTTGCTGCCAGAAGGGTAGCAGGAAGTGGCTGTCAGGCAGTTGGAGTTGCCAGCGGAAGTAGCGGCGCATCAGCTCGATCACGCGCCGGTCGCCGCTGTACTCGTAGTAGGACTGTAGCGTGGCCAGCGCGATCATGTTGGGCCAGACGTCAGGAGTGCCCTGGATGCGTGTCAGGTTATCGCGTGGCCCGAAATAGCCGTCGGCACGCTGCGACGCAATGATCGCCTCAATCCACTGCTGGGCCTCGTCAATGATCCGCTTCTCACCAAGTACGTAGCCCAGGTTGGCGAAGCCGCGCAGCCAGTAGGGAACCTCCTCCCAGCCGCTGTGGCCCTTGCCCTCCGGGCTAAGCCATGCGTTACCCTCCTTGCGTAGGAATCGGCTGAGTTCTTCCAGATGCCCGGTGAACCCGTCAGCCTCCAGCTCAAGCTGACGTCGGAGCCAGCCGCGGGGCTGCACCGCTGCTACAGGTAGCTTGATCAACGGGCTTGGCTGCAGCGGCGGGCGATTGCCCACATAATGGCGATTCATGCCATCGACGGGCAACTGGGCAACCACGACAGCCTCTTCGGGCATGCTCTTGTTCGCCTCCGCTCCAGCTGGTCTCGGGGCGGCCAGCAACAATCCGGCAAACAGCCAGACAGGTGTCGCTCTCATGGCCTGTACTCTGTCCGGTGGTCGGTTCAGGCAGCAGTCGCCGGGGTGTCATCTTCAGCGTTATGTTAGCGGAGTCGAGTCGTTCCTTGCCGCGGTGACCGCAGGGCAGCCACGCAGAGCGGGGTCGGTACCACGGGCACACGAACCGGTAAGAGACGGCTGCACCGCCCCCCTTTGTGTCACGTTGCTCGCGCGTCTGCCCCGAGCTGCGGTGCCGTAGCGGTCCGAGGGCAGGTGGCGGCGCGTGGGGATGTGGCATTCACGGGGCAAGCGGTGCAGCCTGTGCGCCCCGGCCGCTGCGCTGACGCACCAGCAGGGGAGCAGTCAACGCGCACGCAAGCCATAGGCAGAGCGTGATCGGTTCGGGGGTTGGGGTAATCCGCGCGACACCGGGCGAGCCACGGTCGGCCGGCCCGAACAGCACACCTCCGTGCACCCCGGGTGCGGGAATCGGTTCGGGAGTGTGCCGCCATAGGCTCGGGTCATCGTTGGCGCGCGCCAGCTCTGCGGGGTCGATGCCGGTCGCGACAAACTCGATGGCCAGGCCATTCTTGGAGGCCGGAAAGCCGGCGGCACGATACGCCAGCTGATCGACCATTCGACCGGATGCGTCAACCAGCTCCAGCGTCGCCCCGCTATTGGGCAGGCCGGCTCCACTGGTGCCGCTCCACCCTATCAGCGGCCAGACGGGAACGGTGGTGGGAATCGACCAGGCGGTGCGGAAGTGCTGCGGTCGCGCCAGCCCGTCCGGTACCAGCACCAGGGCTTGCCCGGCGGCGATGCGAATCCCCGGGCCGATGGTTCCCAGCAAGCGCCGTCTCCCGGAACGGCTCACCTTGTACAGCGCCCAGCCAGACAGGTCCTCTTCAGCCATCCCTCCGTTGAACAATTCGATCCACTCTGTGTTCCGGTCGCGCTGCCGGAAGCCGTCCGCGCCGGACGGGTTGTACATGATCTCGCTGAAGATGATCGCACCGGCCCAGACCCGCCCGGGCAGGCTCAACAATGTGCACGCGCTGAGGTACAGGATCGCGACGCAGCGACCCATCGGCATCAGCGATAACTTCCCATCGGTTCCCTTCATCGCGTTCTCCCTTGGGCTGCTCAGCGTTCTGATGCCGTTTCCTTGCCAGGACACGGTCCAAACGTGCGTCGTAGGCCCGACCCAGGGGGGGTGACTGCCCAGCGTCCGAGCACGAGGAGCAGGACCGAGTGAGGAGGTGTCGCCGACATCGTCACCCCCCCTGATCGGGCACCTACCGTGGCGCTTCGGACAGGGTACGGGTCAGCCAGGCGCAGCGACAGAGGTTGCGGCAACACCAGAGCGTGCCGCCAAGGAGCAGCAGGACGCCGGGCGCCGGCTCAGGACAGGGATCGATCGGAAAAGCTTCTTCGAGAAAACCCATATCGTGGCAGCTGCCTTCCGGTTCCCCGGATGGATCGTCGCCCAGGACCAGAACACGAAAGTCGTCGGACCAGAGACCGGCACGAAGGTCAAATCGGACGGTGCGCAAGTTGGCCGTTAGGTGCACGTAATCGCCTGGGCCAAGCACCCCCTGGCGAATGTCGTCCTCGCGCGGGTAGCGCACGCCGGGGGCCCCAAGCAGATGATCGGTCGGATGCATCGTCGCCGGCTTCACCAGAATGCCCAGCACCGGTCGGTCGAAGGTGACCGAGCCGACGTAGCGGACAAGGTTCCCGAAGACGCGGCCTCGCGGGTCGGCGTGGAAGTAGTAGGACACCACGGGCGTACCGGCCATCACCACGCCGGGATCCATGGGATAGACTGCTTCATACCGCCCGGGACTACTGATGTCGACGGCCACGTCGACCGGTAACAGCTTCTGTTGCTCCTCAAACACGATCACGACCCGGTTCCGCTCCAGCTTGTGCACCTCAACCGTCGGCGGTGGCGGGTCCCAGATCTGCACCATGCCGTGCGTACGGATGATGCCGGCCGACAGTGGTGGTGCAGCCAAGAACGGTAAGAGGTGGGTCATCATCGTCCACACAGCGCGCACCATGGCCGCTCCTCCTGCTGCTACGGCTGCGGAGTTGCCCGGCACATCAGGCAGAGCTCAGCAAGTTGACATGAGCCCAGGTCAGGAAAATGAGCCCAGGGACAGCTAGGTCCGTCCGACGTGATCGATCATCCTGACCACGGTGTGCTGCCGACCGCCACAAGCAAGAACCGTGCCAAAGCCGGCGGCAGTACGGCCAGGCGCCGATGAGGCGAGAACGCCGCGAAAACGGTCGTCTCTGACACCCCCCGAGCTGCCGTCCCGCGTCTCTCAGGAAGAGAGCTGTCTCCGGCGCGGACAACTGTGTCTCAATGCGCGACAGGTCAGCCGCACGGGTTCACCCAGTTGGCGGAGGATCACGGCCGTCCGCGAATCAGCTTGACCAAACGACCGGACGCCTCGTCATACAGATACGCCGTGCGATCGCGGAAGTGCTCGGCATACAAGCGCGCGTTGGCCCGCGGCCCGCGGTCGACCACAAACAGGACGTCGTTTTCCAGCCACGGGTCGTTGTTGATCGGGTCGTAGGGATGGGCACGATCCGGATCAAGCCGCACGAACACCAGCGCTGGCTTCTCAGGAATCCGCTCCGCCAGTCTCGCGTAGTACCGGGCATAGGCGGTCTCTCGGTGACGGCGCACCACGAATCCCTCCAACGTCGCCGCGGCAGCAGCCAAGTTCGCCGCCAACAGCAGCGGCACCAACAGAGCTGCCAACGGCCGATACCGTCGCATCCGTTCGTCCCAGCCCACTGCTCCGGCCGTGGCCAACAGCGCCAACAGCAGCGATGCCTCCGTTGCGTAAGCTCCCCACGTGCTATAGAAGAAGCCGTAGCCCACATAGTGGATCGCCACTAGACTGGCCAACAACAGCGCATGCCGCTCGGCCATGCATGCCAACGCCACGCCCAGCAGCCCGCCGGTCGCCACCAACGGCGCAAATGCCAGCAAATAATCCCGAACACGCCCCCCCTCTAGAAACGACCGCCGCACCGCAGCCCACCACGTGAACGCCGTACGCTGGCGGCGAATCTCCGCGGCCTTGCTCACCAGCCGTGGATCGTCGCTGGCAGGCTCTGTCCGGGGCAACGCGAGCACACCCACCCCGAGCCGGTTATACGGTTCGAAGCGTTCGTTGTACCGCGTCCAGGGTCCGGTCAGAATTCCCCCTACGGTCGCGTAGTTGTACCCGATCCAGACCGCCGCGGTAGCGATCACCGCGGGGAACACCGCCGCCACATGCCGCAGCAGCCGGCCGACTCCGTAGTGGCGCAGGCAACGCGCGATGGCCCACGTGAGCAGCCCGGTGCCGATCAGCACTGCCGGGTAAGGCCGGATCAGAAACGCAATGCCACCGGCAATCGCCGCCAGAGCGCTATACTGAGGACGATCGCTCAGGACCGCTTCCACTGCCAGGACGACCAGGACCAGCGACCACAGCAACCAACTACTCTGCGACAGGTAGCTCGTCGCTGCGTAGTCCAGTCCCGGGCTCGCCGCCAGCAATGCCGCCGTCCACAATGCCGCCCGACGGCCAAACCGCCGAGCAGCCCAGCGGCTAGCGATCAGCATGCAGGCCAGAGCATTGGCTACAGGCACCAGCCACGCCGCGCCGAAGAGTTCGCCGAGCGCAAGAAACGCAGCATGGCCCGGCGGGTAACGGCTCATCCAGCGACCGTTTTCGACGAGGACGTGAATCGCCTGGAACGCCTCAGGCTCCGGCGGTGCCGGCGCCGTGAGTCTTCCTCGCGCGAGCGTCTTTGCCCCAAACAAGTACGACCATTCGTCATGTAGGGCCGGCAGAAAGCTCCGCCCAAACCACCACACCACCAGATACTTACCAGCGGCCAGTACCAGAAGCAACCACACCACCGGCCCGAACGTCGTCCCCGCCCGGCTCCCTTCCCACTCGTTGCCCTCAACACGGCGTGCGGATGGCACCAACGCTAGCACGACCGCTGCCACAGCGAAACCAGCCACCGCGGTGAGATGTAGCCAGCTCACCTGGCGACCGAACAGCCCCGCTACAGCCAGCGTGGCAAGTAGGAACCCTGCCAGTTGCCGCGCCGTACCGTCACCGTCCGGACGAGGAGCCAGCGTCACCATGGATGCGGGATGAGTTCGTAATGCAGGGCCAGGGTAGTGCGGCCGATAAGGATCAGGTCGCCGGGCTTGGCTACCGCCATGTCCCGGCGGTGGACCTGGTTAAGGAAAAAGCCATTGCGGCTGCCCAGGTCCTTCAGTTGCAGTTGGCGTTCGCCGCAGGTCAGTCTCAGATGGCGGCGTGACACGTAGGTGTCGGTCGTAATGATGATGTCGGCTTGCTTGTCGCGACCAAGCGTGTAGCTTTCGCCTGGCACAAGCACGGCGGTCTGACCCCGCTGCGGGCCGGCAATGGCGGTCAAGGCCAGTCGCGGCTGGCGGCTGGTGACCAGTCGACTGAAGTAGCACGCTGGCCCGGCAAGGTTGCCCGAGGGCACCACCTTGATCGGCACGACGCCCACGTCAACCCTGGCCTCCTCCCGCAGCACGCAGGTCTGCACGTCGCGGCCGTCGACCCGCAGCTCCGTGCCGGGGCAGAGCCGCCAGAGTGTCGGTCCTTTCTGATGCCAGAAGATCAGCGCATGCACGGGTGCCGCGCCGGCGCCCTTCACGCGAACCTGGCAGACCGGTGCGGCGCCAATGACGATCGGTGGTCCAGCGCTGCGCACCGGCTCCCGTTCCGGCGCACGCACCTCGCACTCGGCCCGCTCACCCGCCGGAATCGGCGGTAGCTCCGGCGACGCGCCACCGCACCAGAGTTCGGTCGCATCGAGGCGCTCCCTCCACGAGCCCGGCAGCCACTTCAACGGCTCCTGATCCGGCGCTGGATCTGAGAAGACAAGCCAGGTCGTTCCGAGCCGCATCAGGTCACCGTTGCGGAGCAGCCGCTGAGAAAGCTGCCAGCCGTTGAACGCCGCCAAGTTGTTCGGCCGCCGCGACACGGCCAGCCAGCCGCAGGCAAGGCGGATCAGATAGACGTGATGCTTGGAAACGGTGTCGTCGCGCAGCACCAGATGCATGTTCCGCTCGCGCCCGATGCGAAACCTCATCTTGTTGACCGGGACGATCTGACAACCACCCCCCTCGTGTAACACAACCACCGCTGGCTGATCCGACGGCACATCCCATTCGAACGTCAGCGCGAGCGTTTCCTCAGAGCGGTCGTCTGCGACACCGACAGGGGGCACAGCCGAACTGCCCGCCGTCTTCTCTTTGCCCTCTTCCAGCAGCGGAACTAGCCGGCCACAGCTAGGACACTCAGTCGCCCCGGACGGCACCAGTTCTCCGCAGGAACACTGCCAGCTAGCCTCTGCTTCCGGCCCAGCCGCGGCTGTCCCGGTATGGCAGATCGGGCAGCGCCGATGCCGCTTGCGCGACGCATAGCCGCACGCTGGACAGCGCCAGGCACTGGGGGTCTGAAGCAGCGGTTCGATCTCGGCCAGCGCCTGGTCCAGCTCCTCAAAGCTCCCGTACCGCTGCCTCGGGTCCTTCGCCAGACACTTCATCACAATGCCACTCAGCACCGGATGAACATCGTCGCAGGCATGGTCCGGCGGAATCGGATCTTCGTTTTGGATGGCGAAGAACAGCTCCGGCTGCGTGCGTCCCTTGAACGGCGGCCGCCCACAGAGCATCTGATAAAGAACCGCCCCCAGCGAGTAAATGTCTGAGGCAACGGTGACGTTACCTGCGCCACGGAGCTGCTCAGGGGAGCTGTACACGGCCGTGCCCAGGAACTGGTCCTCTTTGGTCAGTTTCGCGTCGCCGAGGATCTTGGCCAGCCCGAAGTCGGTAACTTTAACCTGATTGGTCCGGGTGATCAGAATGTTGGACGGCTTCAGATCGCGGTGCAGCACACCCCGGCCCCGCTCGGGTATCTCACGGCTCGTGACCCACTGCATCGCGCGGCAGACCTGCCGGGCATAGCTCACCGCCTGCGGAATGGCCAACCTTCCCTCAACGCGTAGCAGCTTCTCCAGACTCGGGCCGTCCACGTACTCCAGAATCAGCATCGGCCCGGTGTCTGACTGGTGATAAGTGTGCGCCTGGACGATGTTCGGATGGTAGTCCAGCAGCACCCAGACGGCAGCTTCGCGAATGAACCGCTCACGGAGCACAGGCAAGCGAGCATGGGACTCAAGCAGTTGCTTGATGGCGAATCGCTTGTTGACGACCTCGTCCTTGACGATGTAGACGTACGCCATCCCCCCGGTGTATCGTTTCTCGACCCGATAGTGCCCGTCGATGAGATCACCGATGTCGTACGCCACGCGCTCTCTTCCGCCCTCAGTCGCTCGCTCCGCCGATAGCGCGACCCGCCACCACCCTGCCCCGCTCAGCGACCGACCCAACCATGACTCCTACAGGTAACGCTGCTGAAACGCCGCTAGCGCCTCTTCGAGCCGCACCAGATCGTCTTCAGTATTGTAAAAATGCGTGCTCACCCGCAGGCACTTGCCAATGGGCAACTCCCAAGCAGGCACCTCCACACGATGCTCTTCCCACAAGAACCGGGCTAGCTCGGCCGGATCGACGCGCTCGTCCAGCCGAAAGCCGGTCACCCCCGACAGCAACTCCTCTTCCCCTTCGTAAAACGGTCGCAACCAGTCGAACCGTTTCAGCCGCTGCCGCAGCGTACGCGTCAGTGCCAGCACTCGCCGCCAGATCCGGTCACGCCCGATCCGCCCCTGCAGCAACACAGCCGGCGCCACTGCTAACCACGGACACACGTCTCGGGTTCCCTGGAACTCGAACGACCGCAGCCACGGCGTACCACCGTACTCGTTCCGCTCGTGTCTGGTCGCCACATCGTATTCCCAGCCCCAGCTGACAATCACGGGCTGGATCCTCTGCCCCATCTGTGGGTCGACCCAGAGGAAGCCGGCGGAGATGGGCGCGCACAGCCATTTGTGGCAGTTGCCCGCGTAAAAGTCCGCTCCGATGGCGGTCAGGTCGAGCGGGAACATTCCCGGTGCGTGCGCGCCGTCGACGACAGTCAGAATGCCCCGCTGCCGCGCCATCCGGCACAGTCGCTCCACAGGTAGCCGCATGCCGCTCATGTACGTCACATGGCTGATCGCCAGCAGCGAGGCCCCCTGCCGAAGCACGCTCTCGACGCGGTCAACCACATCCTCTCCTGTCACTCGGCACCCCTGCGGCAGAGCGACCACGCGCAAGGGAACGCCGTGCCGCCGCGCCACCTCCCGCCACAAAAACATCATCGCTCCATATTCCTGGTCCGTGACGACGATCGCGTCCCGCAAGCGGTCCGTTATCCCGAGACCGACCGTGTTCAGCGCCGCAGTCACATTGACCGTGAAGATCAGATGAAGCGGCTCAACGTTCAAGAAGCGAGCCAGCACGCCGCGCACCTGCCAGTGGCGTTCCGGAAACTCACGCCAGAGGAACCGCACGGGCTCACGAGTCAGCGACTCACGGTCTCGGATGTACTGCTCCCAGACCGACCGGTGCAGCAGCCCGTAGGACCCGGTGTTCAGGTAAGCGACCTCGGGATCCCGCACGATCTCCTGCCGCACCTGCTGCCACTTCGCCTCGGCACTGCTCATCAGTTCATCCGCTCCGAACTCACCCCAGTGGAACGCCCATTATTGGATGCGACTGTGTGTCGGCATCGAGTGCATCGGCGCCGATCGCCCGTCTCAATCGTCGACGGCTCGATCCCGGAACCAAGGCGAGCTGCCGAGCAAGTCGGCCAGACGTACTCTATCCGCGCACTCCACATGCGCAAAAGCTCGATTGCACCCGGGTTGAGTTTCTTCTTCTGGGGCCGCTTACCGCTCGGTTGCCCGCTTGATCCGCCGGCAAGACGGGCCATGGAGACGGTCGCCATGTCAGAGCAGCATTGGACGAAGTCGTAGGGTAGTAGATCGAACCGCTTGCTTCTAAGGGATAGGGCTAGCAAGCCTCGGTTTCCCGCGGGCCCGGCCCCGCCCAACCACCGGCCCACCACGCTGGCGTGCTGCAAATGAAGAAAAAGGCCACCACCTCCCTCACGCCCGGGGTAAGACACACCCCTCCCGTCGGGTGCATCCGCATCCCCGTAGGCTCAGATCATCGCCGGCGGCGCCCACGCACACTGGGCTGCACAGCCGGTCTCGACCCGACCGGCCAAACGGAATTACGGCCGATCGAAACGATCGGCCCACCAGCCCAACCACCCGCCGTGCCATCCCTACGCAGCACCACCGAGCCGCATCCTGTCCGACCAGCGCCGCGCGCGCGGCGCGCGCTCACCCAGATTTCTCGACTAACGCCGCCACAGCGTTTACCATAACACATTACCACACAATGATATGCATCCACCCCTCACACCCGCCGCCCGCTTTGGCACGGCATGTGCCATAAGCACTCACCATCACAAACACCAACCCCGCCCCACGCCCAACTGTACACCGGGCGCGGGAACAGAGCCGCCTGCGGCCGGCCAACCGTAGCCACGGCTGCACGCACCAGGTCGCCAGCAGGAGTCTGCGATACGGCTACAACTCACTGTTCAAGACAACTGACGGTGGCGGACGATGGGCATGCATGACAAAGCCTACAGACAGTTGTTCGCCAACCCCGAAGTCGTCATGGAACTGCTCTCGGGCCTCTTCCGCCTCCTGTGGGACCGGCCGGTGCCGATTCAGAACCTCTATCGCGCTGCGGAAGGCCATGTGAGTCGGCGTGCCGACCGATCGCGGCTGGCAGACCTGGTGTGGGTTGCGGAGGTGGAGGGCCGGTACGTGGTGGTGGTGTTTGAGTTCACCCGCACCGTGGAGCAGGACATGCTGGGTCGCATAATGGAGTACATGGCGCTGGCGTGGCGGTCGGTGAGGCGGGAGCTGTTGTCGCGTGGGGTGCCGGCGGTGCCGTTAGTGGTCGGGGTGGTGATTTACAATGGAGAGGAGCGTTGGACGGCGGCGGAGTGGATTGGGGAGAGATGGCGGGGCCCCAGCATTGGGTACGTCCGGATCGATGTCTGGCACGACCCGCTGGAGCGGTGGGTGGACTGTCCGCTGATCAGCTATGCGTTTCGACTGCAGCGGGAGCAGGATGCGGAGCGGGTGGTCGAGTTGCTGCGGGAGTTGGCGGCGCACCTGCGGGCACATGGTTTGGCTCATCTGGAGCCTTCGTTTGCGTACTTTGCGGGGGCTGTGGTGTTGGGTGGGGAGTTAACTGAGGAGGAGTTATCGGCCATGTCGAAGATCGAAGAGGTCAACACTCGGTTGGAACAGCTCAAGGAACGATGTCGACAGCAAGGGTTTGAAGAGGGCCGTCAGCGCGGATTTGAGGAGGGGTTCGAGGAGGGGCATCTGCGAGGCCTAGAACAGGGACAGCAATTGGCATTGCTATCGGTTTTGGAGGCGCGTTTCGCGCCGCTACCCCAGTGGGCACGTGAGCGGATCGAGCAGGCAGATAGCGAGGAGCTGAGTGCGTGGATTCGTCGCGCAGCAACGGCCGAGTCCCTCGAACGCGTCTTCGAGAACGACTGAAACACTGACCCACAGCTCCAGCTCCCGGCTGGCGGGTCGGATACACGGTGCCCTCGTCGGCGATGTTTGGCCTCTTGCAGCCACTCAATCAGCAGCTCGTTCGCAGTGTGTGCAAGCCATACGCGGAAGGACACCTTCGCCACATCCCCGGAGCAATTCGTGAACCGAAGGGTTGACGGATCCGGCGTGCCTAAGCGGGATAAGACTAGCAAGCACCGGTCGCCCGGGGCCCGCCCCCACCGAACTGGACGCACGGTTCTCCCGCACCCGGCTCTACAGTCGGCGGCCCTACCACAAAGGAGACTTCCCTGAGGTGGTTAGCCACGCGGGACGGCCAGCCGTGTTCGACTTAAAAACGACCGAGTCACCTTCTGCGCGGGTCGCCTCCAGGCCCAACAACGCACACCGGGCTGGGACCTCACCATCTCACACGCCGTCACCCGAGGCCGCCGGGAGACAACCTCCAGCTTCACGGCCATCGCCAGAACCTCACTCCAGCCCCGCCACCTTCTTTAGCCATCCCGAGCACTCACGCTGGTGCCCGTCTGCCGCTGCACCTTCCGCTCGCCTCCGCCTTCCTGGACCCCGTCGCTGTACGGGCATTACCCCGCTTCCTCCTTTGCTTGCCACCCTCTGACTCCTGATGGGCCGCTCCTCCTGTCGGTTCGGTGCTCCGATTCGCCCCAGTCCGGCGAGCACCAAGCGGACCGCCGGGGGACATCTTACAGGGCCCACCCTATACCCTG
>JALXBF010000144.1 GCA_026991575.1 Planctomycetota bacterium
CACCGTGACGGCGAAGGATCCGAACCAACTCCGCCACGACCTCCCGACGCTTGTCTGCAAGATTCACCGTCTCCCATGGGTCAGTGAGGTAGTCGTACAGCTCGTACTCGGCCGTCTCCAGAGGTGCCCCAAACGGTCGCCATTCCACTAGCCTGTATCGCTCCGTGCGAACCGCCCGTCCGAGGCGTCCGCCACGCGGATAGCAGTGGTACACGTGGTCCTTGACGCGCCGCGTTGGATTACGCAGGACCGGCACGAGCGAAACGCCATCCATCGGCTGTGGCCCGCTCGGAGGAGGCAGGCCGGCCAGCTCGCACAGCGTTGGATAAATGTCTACCGTGGCCGCCAAGGCGCGGGTCACGGTGCCCGGGCGTGTCACGCCCGGGGCAACGATGGCCAATGGAATGCGTGTGGCCTGCTCATAGTTGGTGTGCTTGGTCCACATGCCGTGGTCGCCGAGATGGTAGCCATGGTCCCCCCAGAGCACAATGATTGTCCGCTCGGCCAACCCAAGACGGTCCAGCTCATCCAGAACCTTGCCAATCTGGGCATCCACATACGAGACTGCCGCATAGTAGCCATGGATCAGGCGGCGCACCAGCCAATCCGGCACCGGCGGCTCCACCGGCACGGGCCGATACTGGTTCAGCTCGCCGAGCTTCTTCACAGCGTACGGCGGAGCCCCCCGTGGTGGCACTGTCACCACGGGCATCGGCAAGCTGGCCGGATCGTACAACCGCCAGTAACGCTCCGGAACACAGAATGGCAGGTGAGGTTTCACAAAGCCGATTGCCAGGAAAAACGGCCGGGACATGGTGGCGTACTGCCGCAAGCGGCGTACGGCCTCTGCTGCGATTCGCCCATCGGCGTATGCCTCATCCGGCAACTCGGCACGCTCCCAAGCCGGTCCGCGGGGCAGGCCTCGGGCCGGCCGATTCGCAAACAAAGCCTCCTCCCGTGTCAGACGCCCGCCGGTACTGTCAGGCAGGGCGTACTCCACAACCTTCTCCGGGTGAAACGGGACGCTCCAGGAACGCGGATCGTCATGATTGCCGTGCCCGATGTGAAACACTTTGCCGATCCCGGCAGTTAGGTAGCCGTGAGCCTTGAAGTACTGCGGCAGCGTCACCGCCTCTGGCTCCGCACGGCGGAAGAAGGTGCCCAGGTCGTAGATCCCGAGCGACGTCGACCGGGAACCGACCAACAGATTGTTTCGCGACGGCGCGCACACGGCCTGGTTGCAGTAGGCGTGCTCAAAGCGGATGCCACGACCACAGAGCCGGTCCAGGTTGGGCGAGCGCACCCAGGTATCACCGTAAGCGCCGAAGGAGGGCTTCAGATCGTCGACGATGATGAGCAGCACGTTAGGGCGCGGCTGAGCCGAGGCTGCCGCGGCGATCAGCAGAACGACCGCCAGGCTAAGCGGATGCACCATGAGGACGCCTCCTGGTCGCGACAATAAAGCCAGCGTCGACGCCTGCCCGGTTATCCGACCACCTCGATGCGGCTCAGCATCGTCAGGCCGTTCTTGACCGGCAGCCGGTTGGCAAACCGAACAGCCGGCTTGCTCGTGGCCGGGTCCACCACGCCCAGGCCGAGTTCGTACAGCCCGGGCACATCGGGGGCAGTCAAGCGTGCCCGCACGACGTGCTCGCCTGGCAACCATCGTCGAACATCAACTGCGAGCTCCTGCCAGCGGGCGATTCGACCGCCGGGCGTTAACAGAGCAAGCACAACGGGCCAGCGGTAGTAGAACGGAGCAACGCCTCGGTTCCGCACCGCGATGGCAACGGGAAGCTCCGCGGTAACCCGTACCTGTCGCGGCGCCTCTACCCAACTCAACCGGAACTCATAACCCAGCATGCGTACCAGGGCACGGGCGCGGCGTTGGAAGAGTTCGTTTGGCGGCTTCTCCAGTGCCGGACAATAGGGACCGAGCCAGCTGAAGTGCCCCATTCGCACGGCCTGCACCGTGCGGCCGTATTTCTTGCCCAGGTAGAGCCGTGCCTGGTTCGGAACCATCTCGCCAGCGATCGGTGCCCGGCGCCAGTTCTGCAGCCGGTCGCTGGTACGAAGCGCTTCCAGAAACCCCCACGGGACGCCGTACGTGTCCTCGGGAAACATGTCGTCATGGTAGCCGAGCCAGTCTTGCTGTCCGGCGTAGCCGCGCGGGTAGCGGGCCAACAGCAGTGTTTGCTTGAACGCTCGCCGGTAAGCGTTGATCACGCGGCGTTCAAGCCGCTCATCCGCGTACAGTTGCTCCTCGGGCCACGTGTGCCACTCCCCCCAGAACCCCAGCAGCCCCAACTGAATGAACGCTACCCGAGGGTGGCCATCGTAGCGGTCACCCAACGCAGCAATGAGACGTTCCAGGCCAGCTGCGAGCGCGGGATGTGAGTAGTCGGGAGACCAGCCGCCACCGTGCGCCGTGTACCGGCGCAGCTGCACACCGCGCCGCAGCAACCAGTCGGGCACACCGGTTGGGAGCTTCGGGTAGTCCAGATAGACGCGGAAAACAATCCGCTTGCCCTGTGCTGCCGGGCGCTGCCAGTCCTGCTGTTCCCACTCCTCGAAGGCATACCTCCCCTCGGCCGGTTCCAGTCGCCGCCACGGAACGTAGAGGAACACCATGCTGTAGGGCTGGTGGATAGGCCCGGCATCGGTGTAGGGACACCAGCCCTTGAGGGGATTATCCAGCGGGCCGGCTGCGGGCGGCAGTCGCGTCCGGTTCGCTCCGTTGACGGGCCGGATCGCGGCAAACGGCACCGCAACTGCCGACGCTAACCACTGGCGCCGCGTGCAGCAGCCGCTTCGGTGCCCGTCGTGTGCAGGCAACATGCTGTTGCCCGCGCGGTGCGCGGGGGATGCAGCATCGGGCACGGCCAGTCTAGTGCTTGAACGCACGTGTCTCAGGCTATCGTGATCCGCGGCTCCAGGTAAACATCCTGGATGGCGTGCAACAAGGCAATGCCTTCCTCAAGCGGCCGCTGGAACGCCTTCCGACCGGAAATCAGCCCCATGCCACCCGCTCGCTTGTTGATCACTGCTGTGCGAACGGCCTGCCTGAGGTCGTCCTTGCCGAAGGAGGGCCCGCCGGAGTTGATCAGCCCGACGCGGCCCATGTAGCAGTTGGCAACCTGGTAACGGCACAGGTCGATCGGATGGTCCGTGACCAGCCGGTCGTAATCGGGAATCGTGTTCTTGTCGAAGCCGAGATCCACGAAGCCGCGTTTCGACGAGGGTAGCTTCTGCTTCACAATGTCCGCCTCAATCGTCACTCCCAGATGATTCGCCTGTGCCGTCAGGTCAAACGCGTCGTGGTAGTCCTGTCCTTCCTTCTTGAAGTTCGAGTTCCGCAGGTAGCACCACAGAATGGTGGCCATACCCAGCTCGTGCGCCCGGTGGAACGCTTCGCTGACCTCGATGATCTGCCGGTTGGACTGTTCGGAACCGAAGTAGATCGTGGCCCCAACGGCCGCAGCCCCCATGTCAAACGCCTGCTCAACCTGAGCGAAGAAGATCTGATCGTACTTCTTCGGGTAGGTCAACAGCTCATTGTGGTTCAGCTTGACCACGAACGGGATCTTGTGGGCGTACTTCCGCGCAACCGCGCCGTGCACACCGAGGGTCGTCGAGACCGCGTTGCAGCCCCCTTCGATCGCCAACCGCATGATGTTTTCCGGGTCAAAGTAGTCTGGGTTCGGGGCAAAGCGTGCTCCGGCGGAATGCTCGATGCCCTGGTCGACGGGCAGGATATTGATGTAGCCGGTACCGGCGAGGCGGCCGTGGTTGAAGATCCGTTGCAGGTTGACCAGCACGGCGGGCTTCCGGTCTGAGGGCAGGTACACCCGGTCGACGAAGTCCGGCCCGGGTAGGTGTAGCCGTGAGGCGGGGATCTTTTCGCAGACGTGGTTCAGGAGGCTGTCGGCTTCTTCGCCAAGAATATCCACGATCTGTTCGTACGAAAAACGACGCTCCACGCTCATTGTTCTCACTCCCTGCTATCGATCCGCCTGGCGGCACGACGAGCTCAACAGCGATTCTGTGCGGTTCGTACCGCCGAGTCAATGGGGTTGGCCTTCACGAGCCCGGCTCAGCCGTTGTCGGGTGGGCGGCCAGGGAAGGA
>JALXBF010000145.1 GCA_026991575.1 Planctomycetota bacterium
CTTCTTCAACCGAATCCTCCACGGAATGACGCTCATCCTCCCTGACCTCTCCGACTACAGCATCTGGGTCAACGTGGCTCGCGGCTTCTACATCGACCCGGGCCTGGTCCTGCTGCGCGGCCTGATCGCGCTCGGCTACTTAATCCCGTTCCTCGTGATCGGTTACCTGATGCTCCGCTCGCGGGAGATTGCCCGATGAGGCGAAGCCTGCTCCGCAAGATCGTGCTCATGATTGGCATCCTGGCGTGCTTCGTGGCCACCTGGCCAGCACGCCTGGCAATCGAGTACATGAGAAGCGAGGAGTATCAGAAGCAGCATCCGGAGGTGCACCTGTCCCAGGCAACACTGGGGAACGTGGATCCGACGAACGCCGCCGTGCTGCTGATTCTCGGCGGTTTGCGTGGCGTAGCGGCCAACTACCTCTGGGTCCGCGCCGAGGAACTGCAAAAGAACCACCGCTGGTCCGAGCTGGCGCTGGAGGTGGATCGGATCATCAAACTCCAGCCGCACTTTGTCTCAGTGTGGCGGTTCCAGAGCTGGAACCTGGCATACAACGTCTCAGCCGAGTGGGATCAGGTCAACGACAAGTACTACTGGATCCGCGAAGGCATCCGTTTCGCGCAGCGGGGCACCGAGGTCAACCAGCATGAGGAAACGCTGTCGTGGTGGACCGGATGGTGCTATTTCCACAAGATCGGTAAGGCGGACGAGGCGCGGCTGCTCCGCGAGCTCTTTCGTGAAGACACCGAGCCGGAAATCGACGCCCGCGGCATCCAACAACCGCCGTTCAATCCAAAGCAACTGGACAACTACGAAGCAGCCGAGATCTGGTTCGTGCGCGCCGAGCAGAAACTGGACGAGCTAAACCGGCCGCCCCGTCAGATGGCAGAAGTTGCCTTCCGCTCCTACCCTGGCCACGCCCGAATCCAGCTAGCCATCGCCTCGGAGAACGAAGGGCAATTCGGTGACGAAGCGGCCCGCCGCTGGAGCAGCGCGCTGGAACGGTGGCTCCAGTTCGGCGCCCGCGAGTACTACGTGCGCCACGTCAAGCGGTCGGTCCGACTGGATTACCGGCCTGAGGTCTTCGCCGCGTTCAACCGAGCACGCATCGGCCAGAGCTACGCTTACGCCACGCTACGATCGATCGACCAGAGCGGCATCCCCGAGTCGGCCGAAGCACGCAAGGCATTGGCCGACGGGTTCAAGCTGGCCTTACGGAACATGCAGGATGCGCTGGGCATGGTCAACCGAGCCGTCTTGCGCGAGTTGCCCGCAGAGGCAGCCCAGGCCTATGAAGCCGCCAAAGCGAACATCAGCCTGGTGGCCAACCTGGACCCAGAACTGCTGGCCAGCCCCGGACCGCAGGGTGAAGAGGCAAGACGTCAGTTCCGCGAGTTTCACCGGCTCTACTACGAGTTCTACAAGTACGTGGACGAGGAACTGTTCTGGAACCAGAAGTACGGTGGCCTGGTCAACTACCGCTACTGGAAGAACCGCTGCATCGTGGAGATGGAACCGGACACGCTGCAGGCTCGCGAGTTCTTCTACCGGGCACAGCGGGCGTTTGAGGAGGGTGACCTGGTGGCGGCCAAGGAGTACTTCGAGCAGGGCCTACAGCTATGGGCTGCGGTGCTCGGAAGAAACCGATGGCTCGCCGTGGACGACCAGACAGCCGAGGAAACACACGAGCTGATCATGGGCCCGCTGGGATACCATCGCCTGTTGCGTCAGCTCGATGAGCCGGCCGATCCGGCCACCCACCCGTACATCGCTCCGTTCTACTACCTGATCGACAAGTTCGTCCCGCCCGAGCAGTATGAACAGGCAATGAAGCTGGGGGCCCGGTTACAGAACCGCCGGCTGAGCGACGAGGAGAAACGCCGCCTCCAACAGGAGATGTTCCGACTGGTCAAGGAGGGTGAGAAAATCAAGGAACAGCGCAAGCAGCGGTCGCTCCGCATGCTTGAACGTGCCGGTCAGGGCGCGTCCCTGGAGGAGCTGGCCCGTGAATTCCGCCTTGGCGAATCACAAGAAAAGCAGGCTGAGCAGCAGGAACAGAGCGAATCAAGCAACGCCGCTAGCCGTGGCGGAAAGTAGAATGGCATGGGAGACCCGACGCATGTGCCGTGCGGTCGGAACCCTGCCACGCACTAGGGCGTCTCACAGAGGGTGCCGCGGGCCTCGTCCCGACATGGCCGACGAATGCGTAGGAGCTGGCTCAAGTAGGAAGGAGGAACCGCTGTCAAGCTGAGGAGCATGGTGACTGTCAGCAGGCAATCGGCAGTTGATCCACGTCAACGCGCTCGGGAACTGGCTATCGAATGTGCCCGCGTCGCGGACGAGCACCGAGGTGAACGGATCCTCGTCCTCGATATGACCCGGTTGACGCCTATCGTTGACTACTTCGTGATCGTCACGGGTTCGACCCGCCGCCGGATCCACACGATCGTCGAGGAGATCGACCGGGCAATGGAACAGGCCGGCCAGCGGCGGCTTGGCCTCGAAGGCTACGACTCTTCGCGCTGGGTGCTGCTGGACTATGGAGATATCGTCGTCCACGTTTTCGACCCAGAAGCCAGAGAGTACTACGACCTGGAGAACCTCTGGGCAGACGCACCACGGATCGAGTGGCAATCCGCTGCTGAGCGGCCTGCCACGGACGTTCAACCAGATGCCTCGTAGTACGCACAGGGCACACCGGCAAGCTGCGCAAGTTGGCTTGCTTCTCGCCGCGTATGTGCGATGAGGAAAAGCTCACCCGGCGCGGCGTCGGCGAAGTCCAGCGGTCCAGGTACCCGCCACTCCTCTTCCTGCGACCAGCACCATCCCGCCGAATCCGGCTGAACAAACTCATGCTTCACTGCCGGGGCGGCACCGCCCACCGTGTAGACCACCGGGCAGCCACCTCGGGCTAACACAAACCGCAGCGATAGCGCCAGCCCGTATGGTTCGAAATCCCATCGTCCCCGATGCACGCGAAACCGACGCCGCTGCGGCCAGTGCCGCGGATGAACGCCAGTAAGCGAGACCAGGTTGCGTCGTCGCCCGCTGGGACCGGCGTGCAGACACCGAGTACGGGCAATCCGCTCCAGCGCTGCCACTGCCGTGTAGTGCGTCGTGCCCAGTATGAGCCGCCGGTACCGCAGCAGCTTCGGCTCATCCGGCCACCCCTCCGGCTGCGCCCGGGTCCAGTGAAACAGGAACCCCCGCTCCGGAAGCTCTGAAACGGGAAACACATTTCCGACGCCAGAAGCAAGCGTCGGCTTGTGCCCTGTTCCCGGCTGGCGCCCATCCTCCGCAACGGGCACCGTTTCCCCGCCTTGCTCCGCACAGAGCCGGGCCACGTTGCCCCCCCTGCGCACATGCACGAGTAACCTCACGTCGGCCGCCAGCCACAGAAGCAAGTCACGAGCGTATCCCTCTGTTGGTTCCCACCCATGGCACCACGCCGCCGCCGAATGACACCCCTCGTAGCTGCATTCGCGTCGCACGGCCGTAGCGACGACCTGACGGATCGCTGCGCCCGGGAACACGACGCAGACCGGTACGCGAAGGAACGGAGCAACCGACGCGACCCAGGGAGCTGCCGTGGTACCCGGCACGGTCAGCAGCGTGCCGCCACACTCTTCAGCACGCCGCAACGCTGCCCGAAGTCGGTTCAACCACCAGTGGTCCGCGCGGTAAATCCGCCCGACCCGGGAACTAAACACGGCCAGCCACGGTCGCGGCAGGTCGGCGTCAGCAGCCCAAGCAATGCCGAGGCAACCGCCGCGATCCGGCAACTGTCGACAACGCACCGCGACACCGCCGAGCTCCCCCTCCGGGTGCGCGGGCCGCCCAGCACAGACCGGGTCCGGGTCAGGAGCCCCGTCCTGGCACGAGCGACAAACCACACAGCGCGATAGGTTACCGGGCATGGCCGTCCTCCACCGGCCTCACCCGGCTCTGCTCCCCATGAAGCTTTTCCCGCCGTCACCACGTCGTCAAGTAAGCCTGCCACCGGACGGACACAACGGCTTGGTAACCGGGCCAAGGCGTCTCCCGTGTCCGCTGGCATGATGCTGCCGCTCTTGAAGCGGTAGCCGTTCAGCAAGGCA
>JALXBF010000146.1 GCA_026991575.1 Planctomycetota bacterium
GTACGACCTCGTTCCCGATCACACCGGCACGCCCCAGCAGCACAGTGCCCCATCTGCCGCGGATACCCAGTCGGTAAAGCGTCCAGTAGGCCGGACGGGGATGGAGCCAGGACAGCAGCACAATCGGCCCCTGGATGCTCTGCAGGTAAAGCGTGCCGGTGTGATCGGGAACGAGGTCGTACAGGTGCGGGACAACGCCAACTTCGACGCCGCCTTCCCCGAGCAATCGTGTCAGGATAGCTTCCTGAAGCTCGTGCCGCGCCGGGTCCTTGCTTGGGGTTTGGGACAGCACGACCGTCAACGGCATCGGGCATGCTCCACAGGTGGGCTCACATGGGCGGACGGAGGTAGGTTCTGGCGTCTACAGCTTACCCAGTTTGTCGCCGTCTGGCAACGAGGCTGGATAGCGACGATTTCGTTCGGACTCCACGCACGCGAACCCAAGGCGGGGCACCACTGGGACACCTGGGCATGCATTGCCGTGGGACTGACCCTGACAGGTTTCGCCATGCCTCGGCCGCGTACCGGATGGAACAGACAGGAGCCTGGCGTATGCGGCGGCCTGGTGGGCTATGCAGCGTGGCGTTGGGTTGCGGTTGGCCCAGACCACTCAGTCCCCTGAGCCCCCTGCAGGCGGCGACGAGCTGCACGGAGAACAATCGCCGCAAGCTCGCGGGCCGACGTCTCCACCCGGTGGCGTGCTGCCAGTCGATGGACGGTCAAGCGACGTGGTAATGCGCTACGAATCCGGGCCAACTCGCGGCGTGCCCCCCAGGCGTCCAGCCGTCCAAGCAGATAAGCCATGCCCGGTCTCCCATCCAGCCACATCAGTGCAGCATGCAGCAGGACGTAGGCCAGGTGCATGGGGAGAGCTAGCGGCAGGGCCGCGCGGGGCGTATTGCGCCAGAACACCAGCTCCTCGTTCCTTGCCAACTGGCGAACGCGCGCCGGATCACGCTGGCTCCCATAGCTGGCGTGCACCGCGTGATAGACCCTCGATTCTGCGCAGTAAAGCGCGCGGTATCCGGCGTAGCGGATCCGGAAGGCCAGGTCTATGTCGTCGTAGTAGGCTCCGAACTCCACCGGGAACAACCCGACACTCAGCAGCACCTTGCGGCGAAAGAAGCCGGCCGAAGCGCTGACACCGAACACTTCTCCAGACTGTCGCGACCGTGGCTGCAGGCGACAGCGGTTGCCATGTCCGTAGGCCCGGCCACAGAGGTGCCAGCCGTCGCCGGCGCTATCGATCTGGTCCGGCTTGTAGAGGTTCAGCACCAACGGGGCCACGGCCGCCACGGACGGGTCATCAAAGAGCTTCAGTGGCTTCTCGGCCCATCCGGGCGTGACGAACGCGTCGTTGTTCAGCGTCTCAACGACCTCGCCGCGTGCCGCAACGATCCCGTCGTTGACTGCAGCACAGAATCCTCCGTTGCGCCGTCGGCGCACCACTCGGACCCGCTCGAACCGCCGCAACCACTCGGTTGTGCCGTCGGAAGACGCGTCGTCCACGACGATGATTTCAGTCTGGGGGGGCGCATAGGCCAGGACAAGCGGGAGAGACTGCTTGAGCCAGTAGAGGCCGTTGTAGGTCGGGATGACGATCGACAGTCGCGGTCGGCTCATGACTGCTCCACCCGGGGCCACCTGTGTGCATAGTCGCTCGGCGCTTTCCTGGCAAGTGAACTGAGGCTGCCGGGGGCGTTTCCGCTCTGGCGCCGGCTGGGGCAGATGGCGTCGCGGCTCTCCCATCGCCGTTCGGTTCGTCCCCGGAGGGGCCAACGGTTTCTGGGGCCGTGCATGTCAGCGGCTCGATCGCCGGGTGGAGTGGCGGGTGGCGGGCTCAGCGGATCAGAAACCTTGGCCCCGAACCGCCGCGAACCCGCCGCTGCCGTTCCTGCCAGATGACCCGGCGTTCCGCCAGCGCGTCAAGCTTGCCACGAAGATAAGCCAGGCCAGCGCCCCGATAGAACATGTGGATCGTTCGTGCTGCGACATAGAGCAAATGACACGGCACGGCCAGCGGCAGGAGATGTGTTGGCATGTTGACCCAGAAGGTTCGTTCCTCGTTGAGCGCATAGCGACGGGCCACGGCACGCGCGCGGAGATTGTGTGAGAACGAGCCCCAGTGCACCACCTGGCTGGCCGGCTCGTAGATGCAGCGGTACCCGGCCCAGCGTAATCGGAACGCCAGGTCGACGTCGTCGTAGTAGGCAACGAACTTCTCGGGGAACCCACCGACCTCCAGCAGCGCGTCTCTGCGGTAGAAGGCTGCCGAAGCGGTAGCCCCGAACACCTCACGCCGCTGCTCATAACGGGAGCCCACACCGCGGCGCCGGCAACCTCGGTTACGAGCGTAGCCGCTCAGCCCGTACACCAGCCCGGCACTATCCAGGTGCCCGTCCTCGGTCAACGCCCACACGCGTGGTGCAACAGCCGCCACCTGCCGGTCCGCAAACAGCCGCAGGGCTGCTTCCGCCCAGCCCCGGATCACGATCGTGTCGTTGTTCAGCGTCTCCACGATCGGAGCCCGGGCCGCACGGATGCCGGCGTTCACGGCCGCGCAGAACCCCCGGTTCCGCTCGAACCGGATCAGCCGGACCCAGGGGTACTGCCGGGTGATGCACTCGGCCGTTCCATCGGTCGACGCGTCGTCCACAACGATCACCTCGGCGTCCTCAGGAAGGTTCCGCCACACGGACGCCAGGCAGCATCGCAGGACGTTGAGCCCGTTGTACGTGGGAATGACGATGGAGAGGGCCGGCTTCCGAACCGTGCGGACGGCCACGGAGCTGCCCACGATGTTGTAGCGCGGCCGCGTGCGCTGAGACTTGGTTGCTGGATCGGCAATCGTTGCCTGCGCTGTGGCCACGAGTCGTCCCTGCTACCTGGGCCGAATGAACGTGCAACCTGCTGTGAACCTACATCGAGCGGCCCATCAGCCCCGACGCCGTTGGGACCGCGCCCACTGGGAACGCGACGGGCTGCTGCGGTCGGACCGTTTCATCGAGATTACCTGGTTTGACTCCCCGTGTACAGTTCGATCCGCGGGCACACAGCCACCGCGGGGACGGGGCCCTTCTCTGCCATATCGGCAAGCCCGGCCATCGCAATTCACCCCGACCGCTCACCGGGACCGGTCGCCGGCGGTGAGTCGAACCAGGGCTTCCAGTACGCGGCGTCTGAGCCGGTCGGCACCGGTGCGGTCCTTGGGCACGGCCCAGCGGATCGCCGCGGCCGTCTGGCCCCGGAGCACCTCGTCTGCCGCTTGCCGCAGCAGTCGCTCAGCCGCAGCAAGTGCCGGACCGGAAACGCCCCGACCTCGGGCTTTCTGCACTGCAGCCCTCAGCAGCACCAGATACTCATAGTCCTGCACCCCCTCACGTATCGCTTCCAGGTGCTTGCCAGTCACGACGGTCGTTTCGTCCAGGAACAGCGGCGTGTACGGCCCGTGCCGCGCCAGGTACTCGTGCCAGGAGGAGCAACCACCGTTGTCGCCGAATGCCCAAAAGAACGAGCCTCGCGCGCCCACCTGCCAGCAGTGCCAGGCCTGGAGCCGGTAGTAGCTGTACGGATCGAGCACCTTGGCAGGCCCCGAGCAGGCATAGAAATGCAGCACCTTGCCCCGCTGCTGCTGCCAGCCGCGGTAGAACTCAGCAAACCGCTTGCCACGGCTGAGCCACATGATCCGGTTCGGGCACAGCACGTCCGACAGCGCGAAAACCTGCTGTGGCGCTCGCCACGGCTCGCGGTAGGTCGGATCCTCCCAGATCACGACCTCCGGTTCGGCCGCCTGGATCGCTTCTGCCCACGCAATCAGCGATCGGACATCCGATCCTTCATGCGGTTCATCGTGTAGCAGTAGCCCGAGTCGATTTGGCGTCACGCCGCGTTTCCTCAGGTGCGTTACCCACGCCCTGATCCACGCTGCCACGCGACGCCGGAACTCGTCCGAGCCGAGTGCCGCACCGCCAAGCTGCCGCTGGAGCCCAGGGCCGTAGCGAGCAACCGACAGGAACACGAAATACATCGACGCGTCAGGCCACTCGTCTAGCCACCGGTCCATGCGGGCCGTGTCCAGCTGGACCCGATCAGGTTGCTCCGGGTCGATGCGGAACGCCTTCATCGTCGCCCCCGTAGCCCATGGTGCGTTGACGAAGTGCTCACGTAGCATGCGGACGAAGGCCGAACGGTTCTGCGGGGTAATGCCGTAAGCCCCCGGTCCGTCCGTGTAGCTCCAACCGCCGAGCAGCAGCGTGGTTCTCGGCGGAAAGTCCACAGGCCATACGTGCAGCCGTACCGGGACACGAATCGAAGAGCCCGCGCCCCTCAGCAGAAGCTGGCCGGTGTACTCGCCCGGTGGCAAGCTCCTGACCTGGAAGGTCAACCATAGTTGGCCCGGTAGGCCGGGAACCAGCGGAACGGCCCAGCCATCCGGCCCACGGGTCGCTTCGGGCAAAGCGGCCGCGACGGGTTGCCCGACGGACGTGTCGGTCCATTCCGCATAGTGCACCTGCACGTAGGGCGGGCACGGCGAGCCCGGCAGCCCGCTGAACGAAACCCGCACGGTGACCCCCTGTTGTGTTGCGTTATAGAGGTTCACTGCTGCCGCGCGGTACTCGCCGCGCATGAGCTCGACGGAGAGGCCTTGGTCGGCAGCCTGCTCGCGCGGCACACCGAACAGCGGCAAGGGATCCCAGACCGAGGCGGGCACGGTGGCACTGAGAGCTGGCCTGCCGGCTGCCTGCCACAGTGCGGCCTGGATCCGGAACAGTTCAGCGTGTGCCGGTCCGATTGGGAAGGTGGTGCGCAGCCTGGGATCGGCAGCCAGCGCAGCCAGGCCATCTTCTGGCAGCTGGCGCCACCGCCGAAGCAGTGCGGCCCGAACCGGCGCGTCCAACGGAGTCTGCTCGATGACGGTCCGCAGCGCAGCTCGATCGGCTCGCCACCGCCGACTGAGCGCGATCCCCGAGCGGGCCCTGCGCACCAGTTCGGCTGCAGTCACCGCTTCGCCCCGTTCCGGCGGTGTCTCCAACCAGCGTGCAGGCCCGCGAAACACCTCAACCTCATCTGTGAACAGGTAGATCCCACCGGCAGCCGGTACGAGCACGAACTGGACATATCGCCCCAGTGCTCGCAGCGACATTGTGGCCAGCCGCCGCACGGCGTAGCCCCTGGGCCAGGGTCCGTGCTTCTGCTGGTCCAATGCCACAAGCTCCCCCGCCTTGTACCAGCTCCGCCCGTCGTCACTGACCAGCACGTAAACAGCCGCGGGCCAGACGACACCTGCCGTGCCCGCGGCGGTCCGGAGCGCGGCCCCCTGGATCGGTTCGACTCGGCCAAGGTCCACCGTGATCGTCGCATACTGCACCCTGACCCAGCCAACCGTGCCGCGCTGCACCCAGAAGTAGCCCTCCACGTAACGGCCGTCGGTTAGCTGCACGGTATCGTCAGGGTCGGTGCAGTGTGGATAGTTTGGTGGTGGCCAGAGTCGATAGGGCCTGTGCTTGGCGATGTTCTCGGGCGGATCAGCTGCCACCGGCTCAACCGCGAGCAACGCGACGCTGCACGCGGTAAGGATCGTCAACAGCACTGGAGGGTAGATGCCAGGCATGGTCAGGCCTCTACGGGTCGCAGCAGCGGTCCGGTGGGCGCGGCAGGCAGCGACGCGGCAGGATCGACCCGGGCATTCTACGGGCTCTGAGTCGATCGTCGATCGCGGTGCCGCTTGGCCGGGCCGTTGTTTAAACTATGGTGTTGCCGGTACTGCATAACCCCGCCTGCGTCCCTCCTCACCGTCCCGCTCGTCAATCACGGAACGGGCCCAACCTGAGGTGTACGGAGCGATGAAGCAAGATGTCGTGTGCGTTCTGACCGTAGTCGTGCTAGGGACGGCCGCAGGGCTTCTTGGCTGCGGCCAGGCACCGCGATCGCCAGAAACGACAAGCGGCGCGCAGTCCGCGGCGTCTTCTGCTTCGTCTGCCGCCGGGCAGTCGGCAGCTTCCGCGAGCGCCCCGGCCGACGCGACTGAGCCGTCGGACGCGTCGCGCGCAGGCCGAGAAGCGGGTCCCCGGCACGAGTCAGGCAAGAATCGGGACGGTACCCAGCAAGAGCGGGAGGCGCCACCGAAGAAAGCCATCCTGGCCAGTCACGCCGCCGCAGCCGCCTCGGGCCGCAGCACCGGTCCGCTGTGGCCCGGAGCCCGGGTGCCGCTGAGCTGGATGCACTGGCGGGGCCCAGAGCAGAACGGGATCTCGCGCGAAACGGGGCTGCCGGATCGGTGGTCACCCGATGGGGAAAACTTAATCTGGGCAACCGACTTCGGCTGTCGTTCCACGCCGGTGATTGCAAACGGTCGTCTGTACGTGATCAATCTCGCTCCCGGTGATCCCACCGGCGCGCCGCACATTCGCGATCAGGAAAGGATCCTATGCCTGGACGCGGACACCGGGAAGGTGCTCTGGGAGAAGCGCTTCAACGTGTTCCACACCACCATCCCGTCCAACCGCGTGGGCTGGGCTAATCTGGCTGTGGATCCGGAAACGGGGTACATCTACGCTCATGGCACGCAGGGCTTTCTGCTTTGTCTCGACCCCGACGGCACGATCGTCTGGCAGCGATCGCTGACTGAGGAATTCGGACGGATCACCGGCTACGGCGGTCGGGTACACACGCCGGTGGTGGATGAGGACCTGGTGATTGTCAGCTTTCTGAGCATCGGGTGGGGGGATCACAATCGCCCTGCTCACCGCTACGTCGCTCTTGACAAGCGCACTGGCGAGGTCGTGTGGTGGAGTGCTCCAGGGGGACGGCCGTTGGACACGACCTACTCGACGCCCGTCGTGGCGGTGATCCAGGGGGAACGGCTGCTGATTGCTGGCAATGCGGACGGCGGCGTCTACGCGCTGCGGGTCCGCACGGGCGAGAAGGTGTGGGGCTGTCAACTCTCGAAACGTGGCATCAACGTCACCCCGGTCGTGGACGGCAACCTGGTCTACATCGCCCACAGCGAAGAGAACGTCGACCCGGCGGACCCCGATCATCCGCTCATGGGAAGCGTCGTTTGCATCGACGCCACAGGCCGCGGCGACGTGACGAAGACACATATCAAGTGGCGGCACGACGGTCTGACCGTGGGCTATGCGTCGCCCGTGCTCGTGGACGGCCTGCTCTACGTTGTCGATAACTCCGGCGATCTACACTGCTTGGATGCCAGCAACGGCAAGCAGCTGTGGGAGTTCCACCTGGGCACGGTGGGCAAGCCCTCGCCCGTCTGGGCCGATGGCAAGCTCTACTGCATGGAAACAACTGGGAACATCTGGATTCTTGAACCGAGCCGTGATGGCTGCAAGGTGCTGGACCACGACGAAATCGAGTCGCGCATCCCCCGCGCGCACATCGAGATTCACGCCAGTCCGGCAATTGCCAACGGCCGCGTCTACCTGGCGACCATGGAATCGATCTACTGCATCGGATTGAAAGACACCAAGCCGGCCAGCAAGCCATTTGCGCCGGTGCCAGAGGAGAAAGAGGGCGATCGGACGGTTGCCACGCTGCTGGTGGAGCCAGCCGAAGTGCATCTGTACCAGGGGGGCAAACAGCGGTTCTCGGTGCGGGCGTTCAATGCCGTAGGCCGGCGGATCGATGCGCCGCGGGTCGACTGGTCCGTCGAGGGCTTGAAAGGTTCGATCACCAAGGACGGGCTGTTGCAACTGGCCGAAGATTGCGGCCCTGTGGCTGGCAAGGTCGTGGCGCGCTACGGTGAGCTGACCGCCGCCGCGCGGATCCGCGTCCTTCAGCAGTTGCCGTTCACGGAGGACTTCGAACAATTCCGGCCAGGCACAGTGCCACCGACCTGGGTAGGGGCCCCGTTACGAACCGTCATCGAGAAGCTCTCCGGCAACACCGTTCTGAAGAAGCGTGAAGACAACCCGCGATCGCAGCGGGCGACCGTCTTCATCGGCCCGCCGAACCTCTCCGGCTACACCATCGAAGCGGACTTGATGGGCAAACGGGTGAAACGCCAGTTGCCAGACATGGGGCTGGTGGCTCACCGGTACTTCCTGGAGTTACAGGGCAATCGGCAGCGGTTGGCCGTCGTCACCTGGCGTGCCCAGCCTCGTATCAATAAATCGGTACCGTTCCGGTGGCAGGAGGACCGCTGGTACCGCATGAAGATGCACGTGGAAATCCGCGATGGCACGGCGATCATCCGGGGCAAGGCATGGCCGAAGGGGGAGCCGGAACCGAAGCAGTGGCTGATCGAGGTAACCGACCCGATCGGCAATAAGCAAGGGGCTCCTGGACTCTATGGATTCGCCCCGAACATCACCGCCACACCAGGCTCACCGGTTTATTTCGACAACGTGAAAGTTTACTAATCGATAGACAACGTCGAGGTTCAGCGATGACCGTGGAGCAACTCTACAAGAACTGGCCGACAATCGTGTCGGCTCTCGCCGCCCTGGTGCTCCTAGGGGCCGCGGCGGTCACGAACTCCGTCACCGCCTGGCCCATGTGGGGCGGCACGCCAAACCGCAACATGGTCAGCGACGAGGCATACGACCTGCCAGCCACCTGGGACATCGAAAGCGGCAAGAACATCAAGTGGGTGGCCACGCTCGGCTCACAATCTTACGGTAACCCTGTCGTCGCACGTGGCAAGGTCTTTGTGGGCACGAACAACGAATCGGTCAAGAATCCGAAGATTCGGGGCGACAAAGGCGTTGTGATGTGTTTTGACCAGGAGACCGGGAAATTCCTCTGGCAGGCCGTGCACGACAAGCTGCCGACCGGCCGCGTCAATGACTGGCCGGAACAGGGCGTCTGCTCGTCACCGGTCGTGGCCGGCGACCGGCTCTATTACGTGTCGAACCGATGTGAGGTCGTCTGCCTGGACACGGAAGGGTTTTACGACGGCGAAAACGACGGCCCGATTCAGGACGAGAAGTACCAGGACAAGATCGATGCCGATTTCGTCTGGACGTTCAACATGATGGATGAACTCGGCGTCTTCCCCCACAACATGGCGAACTGCTCACCGCTGCTGGTGGGCGACTACCTGTACATCATCACATCCAACGGCGTGGACGAAGGGCACGTCAACATCCCGTCACCCTTCGCGCCCAGCTTCATATGTCTGAACCGCCACACGGGCGAACTGGTCTGGGAAGATGCCTCCCCCGGCGACCGCATCTACCACGGTCAATGGTCCAGCCCGTCGTATGGGATCGTCAATGGCAAGCCGCAGGTTTATTTCGCCGGCGGCGACGGCTGGCTGTACGCGTTTGAGCCGCTGGGCGACCCGGCCAACCCTGGCAAGAGCAAACTCATCTGGAAGTTCAACTGCAATCCACCGGAGAGCCGCTGGATCCTCGGCGGCCGGGGCACGGCAAACAACATCATCGCCACACCGGTCTTCGTCGACGGTCGGGTCTACATCGCCGTGGGCCAGGATCCGGAACACCTTGAGGGCGAAGGACACCTGTGGTGCATCGATGCAAGCAAGCAGGGCGACGTGTCCCCGTTCATCGGCGAATGGGACGAGAATCAGCGGATCTGGCGCAGCAAAGGCGACAACCCCAACTCGGCCATGGTCTGGCATTACGGCTACAAGAACTTCGGTCGGACCATCGCGACGGTGGCCGTCAAGGACGGCCTGGTGTACGCGGCCGAGCTGGCGGGATTCCTGCACTGCCTGGACGCCGAGACCGGGAAGCTGTACTGGAAGCATGACCTGTTGTCCGCCGTGTGGGGCTCACCGTACGTGGCCGACGGCAAGGTCTACATCGGGGACGAAGACGGCGAGGTCACCGTGTTCGCACACGGAAAAGAGAAAAAGGTGCTCGGCGAGATGTACATGGGTGACACCGTGTACTCGACGCCGGTGGCTGTCGGCAGAACATTGTTCATCATGACGCGCACCAAGCTGTACTGCATCGAGCGGGAATGACCGTGCGACCCGGTGGGCAGGAAGTTTCACCGCCGAGCCTGGAACCCGGTGTGACCGCCTTTGACACCAGGTTACGCACCCGCGTGTTGTTTGGGCCGGGCCGGGTCGCGGAACTAGGCGAGGTTTGCCGTGAGCTGTCGGGCCGCCGCGTCGTTTTGGTAACCGATCGCACAATCCGGCAACACGGGCACGCGGACCGGGCGGCTGCAGCGCTCCGGGCGGCCGGGCTGTCTGTGACCGTCTTCGAGGATGTGGAAGAGAATCCGACCGAAAGCAACGTTGCCCGGTGCGCGGAGGTGTTTCAGCGGGCTCAGCCGGACCTCGTCGTCGCAATCGGCGGCGGGAGCGTGCTCGATTGCGCCAAAGGAGCCAACTTCATCCACACCAACGGCGGCCGCATGGCTGACTACCGCGGCTACGGCAAAGCCCGGACGCCGCTGCTGCCCATGGTGCTGGTGCCAACTACGGCAGGTACCGGCAGCGAGGCACAATCGTACGCTCTGATCAGTCACGATGAAACCCATGAAAAAATGGCGTGCGGAGACCCGTCGGCTGCCGCGCGCGTCGCCGTGCTGGATCCGGAACTGACCTGCACCTGTCCCGCGACGGTGACGGCAGCCGCCGGATTGGACGCCATCGCCCATGCGGTTGAAAGCTACGTCTGCACCCGAGCCAATCCGCTCAGCCGGCTCTACGCCGCAGGGGCGTTCAGGCTCATGGCCTCGGCGTTCCCGCGCGTGCTGGATGAACCGCATGATCTTGCCCTGCGCGGCGCGATGTTGCTGGGCGCGAACTGGGCCGGAACCGCGATTGAACACGCGATGCTGGGTGCAGCCCACGCTGGGGCGAATCCGTTGACTGCTCAGTTCGGCACGGTTCATGGCATCGCGGTTGCCCTGATGATGCCCCACGTGGTGCGGTATAACGGAAGCGTCGTCGCCGACCGCTACGGCGAGTTGCTCAGCATTGCCGGCTTCGATGTAGGCCGGGATCCGGCCGAGCAGCTTGCGAACCTGTTGGAAAGCTGGCGTGAAGCCGCGGGCCTGCCCACGCGGCTTCGTACGCTGGGTGTCCCGCGCGCGTCGCTCCCACAGCTTGCCCGCGAGGCGGCGGCCCAGTGGACCGCCCAGTTCAACCCACGCCCCGCCGACGAGGCCGCTTTCCGCGCCCTGTACACGGAAGCCTACTGAGCACTCAGACCTTCACGGGCAAACCGATGTCCCGAACCCCCTGGTTCCTCATCTGCTGTGGCCTGTTGACGCTGTCGATCGCTCGCTCACCGGCGGACCGTTGGGCTCAGTTCCGTGGAGTGCCGCAGTTGACCGGACTGTCGCAAGAGCGATTGGGGCCTCCGCTGCGGCCCATCTGGCGAAGGCAGCTCCGCTCGGCCCCCCCTGACGGTGGGGCCCCCGAAGCAGAACGGATTCGTTCCAGCGCAGCCATTGTCGGGGGCCGTGTCTACGTGGGCAGTGACGGTGGATACGTCTACTGCTTCGACCTCCGCACGGGTAAGCAGGTCTGGCGTTTCGAAACCAAAGAGCGGTGGCCAGTGTCAGCATCGCCGCTCGTGTTGGGAAACACCGTGTACGTCGGGGACGAAGGGGGCATCTTCTACGCGCTGGACGCAGGAAGTGGAGTAGAGCAGTGGCGGTACGCGACCGGGGCCCAGATCGTCTCGTCGGCCAACTACTGGAGGGACTATGTGCTCTTCGGATCGTACGACAATCACGTCTACTGCCTGGACCGCGGTACGGGACGATTAGTGTGGAAATACGAAACGGGCAGCTACGTCCACGCTACACCTGCCGTGGCGGACCATTACCTGTTTGTCGCCGGCTGCGACGCGCTACTCCACGTGATCGACATCCGCTCGGGGGAGAAGGTCAACGAAATTGACATCCTGGCCCAGGCGGGTGCTTCCCCGGCCGTGGTCGGCGATGCGCTTTACCTTGGCAACATGGACGATTCGGTCCTGGCAATCGACTGGCGTCGGGGCAAGCTGCTGTGGCAGTACCGTCCGCAACGCCGCGCGCAGCCTTTCTACTCGTCGGCCGCTGTGACGGACCGGCTCGTCCTGGTCGGCAGCCGCGACCGGAAGCTTCACGCCATCGATCGGCAAACGGGGCGGGTGGTATGGACCTTTCGAACGCACGGGCGGGTCGATTCATCACCTGTTGTGTCCGGGGACACGGTCTACGTCGGGAGCCACGACGGAACGTTATATGCACTGGCCGTACAGACGGGCATGCGAAAGTGGAGTTATCCTTGCGGTGATCGGATCACGGCGTCGCCTGCGGTCGGTTCAGGCCGACTGGTCGTCGGCACAGAGGGAGGCGTCCTGTACTGCTTTGGCCCGTAGTCTGAGATAGGGGACCAAGCGCCGGTTGCCTGGGGCCCGCCCCCTCCGCACCGTACGTGCGGTTCTCCCGCATACGGGTCTCCGGTCGGTGGCCTTACGTACGAGAGCGGCAACAGGCCGCCGCATGGGCTGCCTTTAGGCTCAACAACCCACACCAGGCGGGGGCCTCCGTCCCACACCCCGTCACCAGGGCCGCCGGCAGACAACCTCCAGCTTCACGGCTTCCGCCAGAGCCTCGCTGCAGCCTCTCCACCGTGTCTAGCCCTCGGCGGGCACTCACGGTGGGGATTTCCCGCCGTTCCACGTTCCAGCCGTCTCCGCCTTCCTGGGGCCCTTCGCTGTACGAGCATTACCCCGCTTCCTCGCTTGCTTGCGACCCTCTGACTCCTGATGGGCCGCTTCTCCTGTCGGTTCGGTGCCCTGGTTCCCTTCGGTCCGCCGAGCACCAAGCGGACCGCCGGGGGACATCTTTCAGGGCCCACCCTATGCCCTGATGTACCGCAGGCTCGTCGCGTCCTGTGCCCATCAGGCCTCCGTCGTTCACGTCGTCGGACCTTCCCAAGCGTTCCGCCCCCAACCACCCCACGTCGCCATCCGGATTGGCCTGCTCTCCCCCCGGATGGTGACCTTGCCTTCCGACAAGGCATCTTGCGCTTCGCCACTACTCAGCAGGCTCGCCACGACGTCAGGCCGAATCGGGTTCCTCTCGTCCGGACTACTCGTTCGCCTCCGGTTGCTCCCACATCGTCGTGAGGGGGACGTGGAGAGCAGCACCCCCGCCGAGGGGATGGGCGAATCACCCCGGGCAGCCTGCTTCAACCGGCGGGCGGGGAGCTTTACGCCCCCCGCCCGGTGCGCGTCGGAGCGCGTTGGATCAGCGAGGTGGAAGTCGTCACCACGGTTTGGCCTGGCCCCTGTTAGCCGAAGGTAGCCTACGTTCTCGCGAGGGGGCATGGAGTGCAGCACCCCTGCCGAGGGGATGGGCGAATTGCCCCAGCAGCTTGCTTCAATGGGCGGGCGGGGGGGG
>JALXBF010000147.1 GCA_026991575.1 Planctomycetota bacterium
ACGGCCACGACGTAGTCGAGCTCGCCGAGACGAGCGTACACGTAACGCGTCTTCTTGCCGTCTTCCTCCTTCTCGAACGTCTTGCCGAAAACGACACGCTCGATGACGATACGCTTCTTCTCGTCCTCTTCTTCGTCCGCTTCGTCCTCCTCGGTGATCTCCCGGCCCACAGCTACCGTGACGGCCGGCTTATCAAGGCCGTACTTGGCGAGCTCCTCGTCGGTTAAGTCAAGATCGACGTATCCCTCCTCCGCATCGATCTGCGTGTCGTAGACGGCGGCGATGAGCGAACCGATGCGGGTTTCGTCCGCTTTGTCGCTGATCGGCTCAAGCAGCCGCCATTCGCCGTCCTGCTTCTCGGCATGGATCCGCTCGGCGCCGGCCCGTTCCAGCGTCAACTGCACGGCGTCCCACCGGCCGACAGTGATGAGCTTCTTCTGTCGGAAGTCAACGAGGTCCTTGTCGACAAGCGTCGAAATCGAGTACTTGGAAACGATGTAGACCTCGTCGCGTCCCTCGACCTGAACGTACCTGCTCTCCTCGTCTGCGGTCTCCTTGCCCACCAGCAGCGTAATCGACTGTTCGCTGCCGTCGGGCCTGTAGACCAGCGTGACCTTCACCTCTGGATCGTCCAGGCCGTATTCGATCAGCCGCGTTTTATCGACCTTCTTGATCACACCGGCCCCTTCTTCCTCCTCACCGCTGATCGTTCTAAACGAGAGGTTCTTTAGGTCAAAGGCGATGTTCCGCACGCTGGTGCGGTCGGCGAGCAGTTTGTGGGGCTTGACCATCAGCCAGCGGTCGTTAGCGCGGTCATACTCGAAGACCGCCTCTTCGCCACCCTTGACCAGCTCGATCTTGACGACGTCGTCGACGTCGACGTTGCGCAGTTCGGGGAAGACCCTCCGCCTGACCGTCTCATACTCCTTCTGCGTCGGGTAGAGCTTGCCCAGCAGGGTTGCCAGGCCAAGCAGCAGAATCAGCAGACTGCCCAGCACAAGTGGCGTCTTACCCGTCATGGTTGTTCACTCTCCCGTAGCGCCCCTCGCTGCGCTCTTTGGTTCGTTTCAGGAGGCGTACCCGAGTTCGCGACGGCCCTTCAAGTAGGCAAACCCGGCAAAGGCCAGGGCCACCAGCCAGACCAGCACACAGAATCCGGCCACGCGAAGCACTGTCTCCTTGCGCGTCTCCGGGTCCTCGATGGCGATCACCGTCAGCAGTGCGTACAGGGAACACCAGAACAGCAGCACCAGGGCAAGCGGCAGCCAAGCTCGGTTGTACCGGCCCGTGCGTACGACCCAGACCATACCGGCCAGCACACCGATCCCGCCGAGAATCGCAAAGCCGGGCTCGAAAATCAGCGTGATGTACGAGGAGTGGTCCAGAATGAGCCGAATGCTCTTCCTGGTCTTCGGCGGGATGCCGACATCCTCGATCCGGCCGGCAAGCCAGTGAACTGTGTTGATGAAGAAGAACATGTTCGTGCTGTTAGCGCTGGCTAGCACGTTTGCCGCGAAGGTGCTATCGCCGACGACGACCATGCGCGGAATCCTCCTGTTCTGGCCCACGGGCGGATGACCGGGTGGGGTCGTCCCCTGGTCGCTTTCCTGCTCGACCACCACCGCCAGGCTAACGGGCCCGGGCGTGTCCTCCGGACCGCCAGGTGCGACCAGGTTCGTGTCGTAGTTTCCTTCCGCCCATGCGTATGGGTCCTTGCCTACGGTAGAAAGAATGGTCTGAGCCTTCAGCTTGGCCGTGGACTCACCCTGTTCGTCAGAACCGGTTTCCAGTGCCTTCACCTCGCGGGCCGCGCTGAAGAGGATCTGTTCGGCAGCCAGCGGCTTGAGCACAGCGTGTGCTTCACGCAGGGTGGGTACCAGGACAACGATGTTCAATAGCGAGCCGACGGCAGCCGTCCTGTCGACGACCAGGTTGTTGCCCAGTTCCACGCGGTATTCTTTCAGCAAGCTGTTTAGGCCCAGGTCCGCTGGAACCCCGCGGCGGAACTCAACGGGCGAATCCACCAGGACTAGCAACCGGCCGGCAGGTCTCCCCTTGCTATCGCGGCGGTCCAGGTAATCGCGTAGTCGCCGGATCTCCTCCGGATCGAACGCTGTTCGCGGGCCAGCCACGACCACGACGTCGGCATCATCTGGAACCTCTTTTTGCAGGAGGTTTACCGTACCGACGTCCACGGCCTGGTTGCGGAGTTCGTCGACGATGTACCCGATGCCGCGATCACTTCGCGGGTCGCTGTCTTCGGTGTCCAGCTCACCGTGGCCAACCGTGAAGTACACCTTTGTGCGCTTGGCCTCGCGCAGCTCACGGATTGCCGACGTCAGGGCGTTCTCGCCGTTGAACGTGGTCTCCGTTCCGGTGAACGTGGTCATTGTGGGGTCCAGCGAAGCTTCGATCGTGAACAGCTCACTGTCCCGGATGACCTTATGGCGTTCCTGCTCCCCTTCGCCGTAGACAACCAGCAGAGCGGGTAGCTGTCCTTCCAGCTCCGGGTACTTGCGGAGGAATTTTTGGGCGTTCAGACGATCTTCCCAGTAGTTGACGATCTCGTAATCGACCAGTTGCGGATTCTCTGCCCGGTAGAGCTGAACGAGTTGCTCGATCTGATCTCGTTTCTGGCCTGGCGGGTAGAGAATGTAGATCTTCAGCGGTTTGTCGATGGCTTTGAGCTGGTTGATCGTCTGGTCGTGTAGCGTGTAGACACCCTCGCTTGTCCAGTCGAAGGTCTTAAGGCCCACGAGGTACCCGTACTGGGCGATGAGCAGGTTGAAGACAATCAGGATTCCTGCAAGGAAGCAAACGATCAGCACAAAGTTGTACAGGGTCAGCGCTTGCCGGATCAGCGGGTCTCGCTGGGCGTACTTCTGGTTGACGTTGAGCAGCACGACGAAACCGGCAAGCCCCAGCACAATGCCGGCAACGCCTAGCCAGAAGGACTTGGTATTCGGGTCAAATCCTTCGGCCGACCAGTAGCTGTACAACAGAGCGCCCAGCCCGCCGACGAAGAGCACGATGCCGACGATGGTCCCGATGACGGTGAGAGCTATTGCCTGCCGGGGCGCGAGCTCAAGGGCACCCTCTTTGCTGACCGTCGTTTGGTTCAACCCACCGGCCTCCGCCATCGAACCTGCCTCCACGCACGAATGCTTGCGCTTCTCACCAGAGCCTGGAACGCCGTGTTTGGTGGTGCGCTACACGGCCCGGCGCAGTTCGAGCAGCTTTACGGATACGTACAACATGAAGCCGGCAACACTCAGATGGTAGACAAAGTACGCCGGGTTCACTTTGCCCTGCCCCAACTCGGCCAGGTGTGGCAGGACGGCGATGTGTTTGATCAGATCGGCGTACTTGCTGAAGGTGATGCTAGTCTGGGCATAGTAGTAGAAGACAAATGTCGAGAAGATCGCCAGTAGCGCCGCGAACGTGCCCATGGCGGCGACGAGCTGATTGCTCGCCAACGTCGAGGATAACACGCCGATCGCAATGAACATCGCTCCCACGGAGAGCACGCCTAGGTAGGCAGCAAGCACCGGCCACAACTCAAACTCGTAGTCCGCCGAAAAACGCAACCGGAGCAGGAACAATACCGACGGGATGTTGAGGAACACGTAGAAGATGAACGCCGCCAGGAACTTTCCGACGATGACTTCGCTTTCACGGATCGGCGCGGTCAGCAGTACTTCGATCGTGCCCTGGCGCCGCTCCTCGGCGACCAGTCGCATGGTGATGGCCGGGACCATGAACAACATCGCCAGCCAGAACCAGAGGTTCCAGGCGATGAATGACACGACCGGGCTCATCTCGCCGGCCATCTGCACGGAGATGTTCCTGAGCTGGGTCACCAGATCCCAGAAGTTGATCGTGTCGATGACCAGGATACCGGTCACGACGGCGTATGCCACCGGCGAGACGAAGTACGCCAGTAGCTCGCGGTCCATGGTCAACGCCGTGCGGTAGCTGAGCGCGTACAGCAGGATGCGTAATCCGACCGCGACGGCCAGTCCGACGCCAGCCCAGAGGACGATTTTGCCGGCGATCACGGCCGTTTCGACGTCGCGTTGTGCACCCAGCGCCCACAGGATACCACCCAGAAGAACAACCAGCAGCGCAAAGGAACCTCCCCAGACCGACACGCCGCTGGTGCAAGCATCGGCCAGCAGGTCGCGATAGGTCGGTTCCTCCGGGTGCACTGCATCGGCGCCGGCCACCAGGCCTCGTTCGACCACAGCAGCCATGGACGATTTCCTCCGCTAGCTCACCGGCCCAATCAGCTCAGGCTTCGGCGCGCAGGATGGCATCAACGAACCGATCTTCCAGCGTCTCGCGCCTCAGTGCCAGGTGCCGCAGCTTCCAGCCGCGGTCCAGCACCATGCGCGCCACCTGGTCCCTTGGGTCCGCGTTATCTTCCAGCACCAGCTCGAACAATTCGCCGCCATCGCGTGGCGGTCGCACCTCACGCACGCCTGCCACCGCCCCTAACGCGCTGGCCACGTCATCCACAGGCACGCCATCTGCAGCCACTCCGACCTCGATCAACCGGGAACGCTGCAGCTCGGCCAGCGGGGAATCCAGAGCGATCTTGCCGCGGTGGATGATGATCACGCGCTCGCAAACCATCTCGACCTCGTGCAGGATGTGCGTGGAGAGAAGCACGGTGTGGTCCACGCCCAATTCGCGGATCACTTCCCGCGTCTCGCGCACCTGCAGTGGATCCAGCCCAACGGTCGGCTCGTCCAGAATCAGGATGTCCGGATTGTGCACGAGCGCGTCAGCCAAGCCGACCCGCTGCCGGTAACCTTTGGACAACGTGCTACACAGCCTACGCCGCATCTCCTGCAGGCGGCACCGCTCGATGACATAGTCGATGCGTGCCTTCCGCTGAGACCTGGGCACCCCCTTTAGTTTCGCGCGGTAGTCCAGGTACTCCTCCACGCGCATCTCGCCGTAGAGGGCAACGTTTTCGGGGAGGTACCCCAGGTGGCGACGGGCCAGAAGTGATGCTTCGCTAACGTCATAGCCGGCAATCTCAGCACGCCCCATGGTGGGCCGCAGAAAGCCGGTCAAGATCCGCATCGTGGTCGTCTTGCCCGCGCCGTTCGGGCCCAGGAAGCCGACCACCTCGCCTTCGGCAACCTCGAACGTGATGCCATCCACAGCCCGGACCGGCCCAAACAACCGGACCAGGTCCTGCACGCGAATCTTGACAGCGTTGCTGGTCATGGTCGTTCCCGCCTCATCCGAGCGGTTCTATCCCCGTTCCGCCCCAGTCCAGGGCCTGCAGTCCAAGGCTGACACCCTCAGAAGACCGGTCCGTATCCGAATAAAGGCAGGTGCGCTACCGGGCACTCGGCACACACGGGGCGTACCCGGCAAGCGTTGGCAAACTGACCCGCAGACCCCGACCACACCCTTCCCGATCACACTAAGTATACGCCCCACCCCCAGCCGGCAGTTGACCGCGGTAGGCCTTCTGGTGGGCCGCACGGCTGTAGATCGGCACGGCCGTGATCGGCCAAGCCCGGCCGATCGGCTCGGCCGGCCGTCTTGCTGCGCGCACGTCTGATCGTCTCGATCGGGCAATGGCGTGATGGAGACGGTCACCCGCGGTGAGTCGCGGTCTGAAGCGGGAAGAGGCGGTGCCTGGTGGTGCGATGGCAGCGTCGGGCGCGCGCAGGTAGCAACGTCAATTGACGCTTACGGCATGCGCTTTTAGCATACCAGTGAAACGCTTGTTCCAACCCACGTCCGGCTGAGCGGTTTCGGAGCAGCGCATGGCCGACTCTGGCAGCAGGCAATTTCAGCGACGTACCCTGCTGTGGCTACCCCCTGCCCTGCGTGCCTCCTCGTGGCTTGCCTCGCTGGCCGTGCACGCGGTGCTGTTCGTCACCCTTGGCACCATCTCCTGGGTTAGCGTCGCCCGCCAGCCCACGCGGGAGATCACTGTTGGGATCGTTGTCAAGAAGCACGACGAGCAGGGCACGGCGTACGAGAGCGGCGATGGCGAACTCCGCCCCTACGACTCGAATCAGCCGCGGGACGAGCTGGACTTCTTGCCAGAGGAGGCCCCTACCGAGCCGACCTCGGAGGAAGCGCAGCTGCCGAGCGTGGACCTGGCCCCCATCGGCGTCGTCGGTAGCCCAGTCGGGGCCGGTGCTGAGCTCGTGCCGGTGCCTAGCCAGGTGCCCGCGCTGGCAGGCCCACGGGCACGGGCACGGTTCTTCGGAGCCGAGTCTTGGGGTAGCCGATTCGTGTTCGCCGTTGACCGCTCCGGCTCGATGGCCACGAACAACGCGCTCGGCGCCGCCAAACAGGAGTTGCTCCGTGCGCTGAACGCATTGCCGCCGCACGTTCAGTTCCAGGTCATCTTCTATAACTTGCACCCCGAGCCCCTGCCGCTCAACGGCGGCAAGCTGGTCTACGCAGACGAGGCCAACAAGAAGAAGGTTCGCCAGTTGCTGAAGAACTACGCCCCGGAAGGTGGCACGGACCATCTGCCCCCCTTGCGACTCGCCCTGCTCAGTCTGAAGGCCGACACGGTCTTTTTCCTGACCGATGCCGATGAGATGACGCTGCGCGACGTGGAAGACGTCACCCGGATCAACCGACAGCACGCCACGATCCACGCGATTGAGTTTGGCTTAGGCCCGCGGTTGGACAAGACCGTCGCGCTGGAAGAGCTGGCAAGGCGCAACGGTGGCACGTATCGCTACATTGACACAACGCAGTTCGTGAACGGCCCTCAGCCCACCAGATGACGTCGCTCACTGTCAGACAAGCAACATGCTGTGGCGCCAGGCCCGGCCCCAGAGCGCTGATGTCTTGTGCATGGCTGTTGCTGGTGGCCGCCTCTGTGGTGGTCCTGGTTGGCCTGCCGGCTGACGCTGATGCCGTACGGCTTCGTAACGGCGCCGGCTATAAGGGAACGGTGGTCGAGTACACGGACAGCTACGTCATGATCCGCACGGACGGCGGCCAGACGCGCCGCATTGAGTGGGCCGAGCTGGCTTATCTGGAGGTCGAGTACCTGGAGAGCTATCGGCGTGGACTGAGCCTGTTGGCCGAAGGCAGGGTAACGGAGGCGGTCGCGCTGCTGGACGACGCGGTGCGTGCCGAGACCAGGCCGTGGGCGCGTGCCCTGGCGCTGGGTGCGTTGATGAAGGGGTACACGCTCGCGGGCCATTACCGGCTCGCACTGCAGCGGCTGGCGGAGGAGTTGCGGCATCGCCCGGCGCGGATCGAGTGGAGCCAGCTACCGGTGTGGTGGTTTGCCAAACCAGCTCCGGAGGACGCGGTAACGGAGGCGAGCCGGTTGCTGGCAGCGCCACAGGTGGAGCTGGCGGTTACGGGTGCCAGCTACGTGTTGGCCAGTGCGCAGCGACAAGCGGCCGCTAACGCGGTACGCGTTTACGAGGACGACCAGGACGTGACCCGGCGCGTTTACGCCCGCAGTTTGCTAGCGTTGCATGGCTTTCGCGACGCGGACCCGGTTGCGTGGCGGGCCGAGATCGACAGTTTGCCGCTGCGTCAACAGCCCGGTCCGTTACTGGCGCTTGCCCAGGTCCTGGAACGTCGCGGTCAACGGCGGCCAGCAGTGCATGTCTACCTGAGAGTGGCGTTCGTTCACCCGGATCGGCCACGGCTGGCGGCCTTCGCACTATGGCACGCCGCGCAGTTGCTGGAACAGACCGGCCGCGCCGACGCCGCAATCACTCTGTACCGGGAACTCCGAAAGCGTTATCCTCACTCCACAGAGGCCCACGCGGCCGAAGCTCAGAACAAGGGGGGACGATCCGACTGACGCGTTCGCCTGCCATCCCCCCTGGCCAACGATTGCCTTCGGACAGCAACCGGCAACGACGGAGGTACGCTTGAGTCGGCCCATTGCACCAGGCATGCTTGCCGTGGGTCGGTGGCCGGGACGCCAGCTGCTCCTGGCCTGGACCACATGGGCATTGCTTGTTGGAGCCGTCGGTCCGGTCCTGGCACAGGAGGATTCGGCACCGGCCGACCGAGAGCAGCCGCGACCGGCGGCGGCGCACGAAACCGGGCTGCTGGAGCTGTTTCGCGCCGGCGGGCTGATCGGTTACGTGATCGTCGGGCTCAGCATCGCCGCGCTTGCGCTGACGCTGGAGCAGCTCTACACGTTGCGCTGGCGGGCATTTGTGGATCGGGGACTTGCCGAACAGCTCAGCGAGCTCATCGGACGCGGCGAGTTTCGGGAAGCAGAGAAGTTGTGCCTGGACTTCCCCATCATGCTTAGCATCCTGGTGCGGGCCGGTCTGCAGGAGGTCCGGCTCGGCTACGCCGCCGTGGAGAAAGCGATGGAGGAAGCGGCTATGCTGCACGGCGCGCGGATCTACCGGCGAATCGAGCTGCTCAGTGTCCTGGCCAGTCTCTCCACCATGCTCGGCCTGCTGGGCACAGTCGTCGGGCTAATCAAAGCGTTTCGCAAGGTAGCTGAGATGGGGGGCATGGCCCAGGCTGCTGATCTAGCCACCGGGATCTACCAGGCACTGGTGACCACGGTCGAAGGGCTGCTTGTCGCCATTCCGTGCATGGCACTGTTTGCGCTGTTCCGCAATCGCCTAGACCAGCTCATGGCCGAGGCCGCCCTGTTAGCTGAGTACGCGTTCGCCGGGTACAAGCTCGCGCGCGCGGCGCGGCGTGCTGAAGCGGTCAAAACCAAAGGCGCCAGGGCCTGATCGGAACGGGATCGCCACCAATGCGGTTGCCTAGCTTCCGCCGCCACGCACCAGCCACGCCGAACCTGACGCCCATGGTCGATGTGGTCTTTCAACTCATCGTGTTCTTCGTCGCAACCAGCACACTGGCCAAGTACGAATTCGCTCGCGGCATCACGCTGCCCGAAGCGCGCTCGGGCGAACCGGTTGCCACCACCCGCTCGATGGTCACCGTCAACGTCCTCCCCGATGGCACGCTGCTGGCGGCAGGACGTACCGTAACGGCTGCCGAGGTGGAAAAATCGCTCCGGGTTAAGGCCCAGCAAGTGGGCGCCGAGCAGGTTAGCCTGTACATCCGGGCCGACGCGAGCACCCGCTACGGTGCGGTTGAACCGGTCCTGCTAGCCGCTGCCCGAGCTGGTGTCTGGCGTGTCCGTATTGCTGTGCGCGAAGCCGACCAACGGGGATCAGGCACCGGGCGATGAAGCTGCCCACGCTAGGTCGCGACAAACCGTTTGAGGCCAGCGCCCCCATGACACCGCTCATCGACGTCGTCTTCCAGCTCCTGGTCTACTTCCTCTGCACGGCCAGCTTCAACCCGCCCGAGTTTCAGTTACCGGCCAACTTGCCGGCCACGGGCATCGGCCAGCCGAGCGAACCGCCACCGGAACTGCAGGAACTCGAACTGATCGAGCTGAGCCTCCGCCGCGAGAACCACCGTACCACCATCTCGCTCAACGGCGAGCCGGTGGCCGGCTTTGCAGAACTGGAACGCAAGCTCCGGGCACTCGCGCAGCTTGCCGCCTTGCCGGTGATCTTTGACCCGGCCCCCGACGTACCGATTGCCGACATGGTCAAAGCGTATGACTTGTGCCTGCTGGTCGGACTAACCGACATCCGCTTCGCCACTCGATCCGGGGAGCCGTGACTGGCTCGGACCAGCTCTCGGACTGTAGCGGAACATCGCCGACCGTCGCGTGACGTGGACGGCGGCGAACAATTGCAACGGTGGCAGAACCACGAACCGCACGAAGCGCTCATGTTGATGACCGTGACTGCTTGCCTGTGCACCTCACGCACTGCGACCTGGAGCACTGCTGTTGGGGTTGCCCTGTGGGTCGTGGCAGCTGGCTGGTGCGCTTCGGCGCAGCAGCCGGCCCGAACGCTCGTACGCGAGCCGGCTCCGTTGCCGTTCGACCCCGAGCAGCTCTACCTGCAGGAACTACGTGCGCTGGGCCTGGAGGACCTTGCTGCCGAACACTGCCGTGAGCAGCTCAGGCACGCCGACCGGCTGAAGCCCTCGCGCCGCGCGCTGTACGCCATCGTGCTCAGCGACATCTTGGCGCGACAGGCCAGCGACGCAACGTCTGCCGCTAAGCGCCAACGGCTGTGGGCGGAGGCAGCCGCACTCCTAACGCAGCTGCTTGCCAAAGACAGTGCCGGTCCCCACACGCCGGCGGTTCGCTACCAGTTGGCCCAGCTCGAGTTGGCCGCTGCCCAGCTTGACCGGCTGCGGCTAGCCGTCTCGCCCGACAACGCCGAGCTGCGCGCCTCGGCCCGGCACCATCTGTCGCAGGCGGTCAAGCTACTCGGACAGGTAGATCGCGACCTGCAGGAGCAGACCCGGTCGCTGACACCGGCCGAGTCGGCTGTCCGATCGGTCATGTTTGTGGCCATCGAGGATGCGGCCAGACAGGCGCGCGCCAGGACTCAGCTGGAACTTGCTCTGCTCCACGAACCCGGCTCCCCGGCGCGGATCCGAGCCGCACGCGAAGCCATCCGGCTGTTGGAACCCCTGGTGGAGCACCTGGCTGGCAGACGGGATGATCCGCTTGCCCGTCAGCGCCTAGCCGAGGCGCGCCTGATGCTGGCTGAAGCTTACCTGCTAGCCAACGAGCATACGAAGGCTCATGCTACGCTGAACGACCTGACCGCATCGAAACCGCCCACGGAGTACCTGGATCGGGCGCTCGTTCTGCGGGCCAGGCTCCATGCAGCCCAGAACCAATGGCAGAAGGTCTACGCTTTCGTGCGCGACGCGCGCGACCTGCTGGAGACGTCGCAGCCGGAGCTAGAGCTGCTCTTTGTCGAAGCCTGTTTGCGGTTGGCGGTCCGCCGCGGGCGCGTGGAAGCGGCCCGTTTCCTTCAAGAGGGTCTGTTGGCCGCCGAAGAGCTCGGCAACAAGCATGGTGCTTACTGGCGGGCCCGTGCGGCAGTGATCGTCGCCGACCTGCTGCCCGATCCGACGTCTATCACGGATCCCGCGCTCCTGCTGCGCCTGGCGGAGGTGATGGTAAGTCGTCAGGACGCGTCATCGGCGGAGCGGCTGTACCGACGTGTCGTCGAGCTCACGCCCCCAGGCAGCGCGATCCAACGTCAGGCAGCACTGGGCATGGCCCGCGCCCTGCGTGCCCAGGGTCGGCTGCAGGAAGCAGCCGACGCACTGGCAGACATCGCCAGGCGGGCACCAGCAAGCCGGGAAGCCGCCCAGGGCCTGCTTGAGGCCGCCTACTGCTATGCTCAGCTCTACCGGGCCAAACGGAGCCAGCAGTTTCTTGACCGCTACGAGGATTGCCTGGAGCAGCTCGTAGCGGCTCACCGCCATCGGCCCGAGGGGCGGCGCGCGCTTGCGCTGCTGGCACGCTACCGCGAAGCCCAGTCTGACTGGCTCGAAGCTGCCCGGCTGTACCGGCAGCTTGCGGAGCTGGACGACGAACAGGCCAGTGAGGCTGTGCTTCGGGCGGCCCGCTGTTATCGCATTGCGCTGCAGAGGCTCTGGCAAGGCGGACAGCGCGCGGACCAGCTGCTGTCCGAGACCAGTGGCTTTCTGGCCGCTCAGATTCGCCTGCTCAAGGCTCACGGCAAGCTAGACGAAGCCCGAGCGGTTGGCGCGGAATTGGCAATCGTTTACACCAGTGAAGGCGCGGGGCGCTACCGGGAAGCGCTCGAGTTGATGGAGACGCTCTTCGGCCCGGCTTCCCTGTCCAGTGGCCAACTCGACTCGCTGAGGGCAGCATACCTGGTCGCTCTGCTGCAAACGGGTCGGCTTCGCCGCGCAGAGGAAGTGAGCCGATCTTGGTCGGTTGGTGACCTGGCTTTGGCCGTCTCCCTGCTGGAGCGGCTGTCCCGGCTGGGGGCGGCGTCGCGGCACGAGCAGGTGCGCAGGACGGTTGGTCAGGTGCAGTTGACACTGCTGAAGCAAGTCCCGCCGCCGTCGTCGGACGGTTCGGCCGACCGTTCGTTGCGACTGCGGCTGGAACTGGTCAGGGGTATGGCGCTCTGGCTGCTGGGCCGCCAGCAGGAGGCTGAAGAGGTCTTTGCACGATTGGAGCAGCGCTTAGAATCGGACCCGCAGGCATTGCTCGCGTATGCCCGTAATCTGTCAGCCCTGGGCCAGTTCCGAGGAGCGCGCCGCGCGTGGCGCCGGCTGGGTCGGATCTATCGTCCCCCCAGCCCCGTCTATTATGAGGCGAAGTATGAGCTTGCCAGGGCCTGCCTGAAGCTGGGCGATGCCGATCAGGCGCGCAAGATCATCGAAACGCTGGAGGTGCTCCACCCGAGCATGGGCGGCCCGGAGTGGAAGGCCCGGTTTCGTGAGCTGAAAGCGGACGTGATCCTGCACCAGTGAGTCTGGACCCCACCCGACGCGTGGAGGAGACGACGGTAGTGGCAAGGAAACGGACTGCGGCTCAAACCCGCTCGCTGCTGGACGAGGCACCGGGGGCCGGCAACGGCAAGCAGACGGCACGGCGGCGCCGGAGGGTGGCACCGGTTTCTGCCCGCGAGATGGCGGCGCGCAACCGGGAGATTTCCGTCAGCGAGTTCTTTCTTAAGAACCGCCATCTACTCGGCTTCGACAGCCCGCGTAAGGCGCTGTTGACGACGGTGAAGGAGGCCGTCGACAACGCGCTGGATGCGTGTGAGGAAGCGGGCATTCTGCCGTCCATCCTGGTGAAGATCGAAGTCGTACCGCGCGATGACGGTACCGTGCCACCGGCGTCCCAGGCCGACCGCTTCCGCGTCACCGTGCGCGATAACGGACCCGGCATCCCACAGGCAAACATCGGCAAGGTGTTTGCCAAGCTGCTCTACGGATCGAAGTTCCATCGGCTCAAGATGAGCCGCGGTCAGCAGGGCATCGGCATCTCGGCCGCGGCCATGTACGGCCAGCTAACGACGGGCAAACCATGTCGCGTCATCAGCAAGCTAGCCGACGAGAAGCAGGCCCACTTGTTCGAGCTCAGCATCGACACGCGCAAGAACGAACCCCTGGTGCACGAAAAGCAACGGATCGACTGGGACCACCCGCACGGAACCGAAGTGGTCATCGAACTGATCGGGCGGCACATGCGGGGCCGGCAATCGGTGGAGGAGTACCTTGAGTTGACCGCCATCGCGAACCCGCACGCCGAAATCACGTACATAGCCCCGACTGGCGAACGACGCGTATTCCCGCGCGGTATCGATCGTCTGCCCGAACCAGCGCGCGAAACGAAACCCCATCCGCTCGGCGTCGAACTCGGTATGCTGATGCGGATGGCTCATGACACGACAGCTCGCACGGTGAGCACCTTCCTGGCCGGCGACTTCTGCCGCGTCTCTGCCAGGG
>JALXBF010000148.1 GCA_026991575.1 Planctomycetota bacterium
TTGGACGGTCTTCGGCTGGCGCCGTCGGACCTGCCGAGTCTGGCTGCTCGGTTTGGACCTCCGCCCGCGATGCCACCGCCGCCGCAAGGCCCTTACCTGGTCCTGGCCGCGGGAGCGCTGCTTTTCCTACTAGCGGTGCTGAGCATCGGATACTTCGCGCGCCGTCTGCGCCGGGCTGATCCGCTGAATGCCAGTGGTAGGGACCCATGATGGGGATCACCCAGCATCCCAGCGTACCGGCTCTCATTGCATTGGGGAGCGTGCTTTGTCACCTCGTGCTGGCGTCGTACTTGTGCTTCTGGGGAGGACCAACACTGGGAGAAAGCCGCCATGTCGCGGCCGCGATAGCCGTTGTCGGTGCCGGATACTTCGGACTCTACCCCCAGAGCGGTACGCTCCCACATCTCGTGGCGGGACTACCACTCGTCGCCCGTGGCTGGCACGCGCCGCCACCAGGGGACAGTCGCGGCGAGTGGGTCATGTGGCAGTCGCGATACGAGACCCTGGACGACTTAGGAGCGCTCTGGTGGTTAGATCTGGCACTCGCCCGAATGGCGATGCTTGGATTCACCGTGCTTGCCGCGGCCGCCGTGTATGTTGCTGCGCTCCAGGTGTGGGGGCCCTGGGCGGGTGCAGCCGCCGTTGCAGCGTGGTGCTTCCATCCCCATGTCTTGACCTGGGCGGCAACTTTGAGCCATGACGTGGCCGGGGCTGCTTTGGGCCTGTGGGCTTGCGTCGCGACGGCGTCATACTTGGCGCGGCGCTCGACTGGTGCAGCCGCTGGCAGTGGGCTGATGTGGGGACTTGCGGTCCTGTGCCGGGTCTCGAACCTGGTACCGGCATTGGGCGCACTTTTCCTAATTCTGGCTGGCCTGGGAACGCGATCGTTTGGCAGCGGCTGGATACGACGCGTTAAGCACGGGATTGTGGCCATGCTCGCCCTGGTGCTAACGATCAACCTGGGCTATGCGTTCAGCGGTACGGGCCGCCCCATCGGGAGTGTGCTCCTGACGGACCTAGCCAGGCCGTTTGCGCTTCGGCTGTTCGGTTCCAACGAGCGGCTGGTGTGGTTCAGCAATAGTTTCCTGGGCCGCCTGCCCAGTCCACTGCCGCAGCCGCTTATCGAGGGATTTTGCTTCCAGAGCCACGAATTCTGGAGCCGTGTCCAGTACCTGTCGCCAGGATACCGCCCACGCGCCACCTGGTGGCTCGAAGGGTTTGCAAGGAAGACGCCCGTTGGGCTGCTGGTGTGGGCGGCTGCCGGATTGGTAGCTCTGGTCACCTCTCCGCTGAGCCGCAAGGCCAGCCGCCGGTTGTTCCTGGCTGGCGTTCTGTTAGCATGGGTCGTCTACTACGGCGGCTTCCTGACCGGACTGGGGCGTTGGATCCCCTATCTCCGTTATGGTACCCCTGTGCTGGCTGGCGGTATCGTGCTGTTGGCTGGCGGGGTCGCTTCCCGCCTGCGGGTTGTGCGTTGGGCGGCATCGGCAGCTGTGGTTGCGGGGGCGGTCGAACTTCTGTGGAGCTTCCCCCACACGGCTTCGTACTTCAATCCGATTTTCGGGGGGATCGAGGCTGCCCAGGGACGTGTGCATGCTGTCGATATCGATAACGGCCAGGATGCGTGGCACGTGCTCCGATGGTTGGAGCGACACCCCGAAGCGCGTCCAGCAGTAGTGGCCCTCGGCGCCAGCTTCGCTGCCATGCCTGTTGTGTGGCAGGAGGGTGTGAGGAGAGCTGCGCCGACCCCGCGACCACATCGCGACGAGTGGGTCGTCGTAAGCTTGGCCCGCTGGCCCCTTGTCCAAGAGCTGCTAGCCGAGCGTCGCCGGTGTGTTGCTCGACCAACTCCGGCCACCCGTGTATTCGCCCCCCGCCTGACGGACCCGCAGCCAGCGAGAGACCCGACGATCGTAAAGGCAAACTGACACGACTGTGGCCCCTACCGTATCCCTCCGAGACGGCTCACAGGCCGGCGCACGTAATAGGTGGCAGACCCCGTCGTGGTGGAAAGGCTCCAGTGGAGCCACATCGGAGACACGTCCGTTCTTGCACGCCTGCAGTGCACCGGATCGCCTCGCTCACCGATCATTTCACAGATCCGGGACCGAACCGACGCGGGAGGGCGTCGGGGTCGACGGGCGTTCGAGCGCACACGTGTGAATGGCGGCCGGGCCTCGCCTCAGCTCAGTCGACCCCCGTAAGAATCAAGTCCCTGACAGTCTCCAGGCGAGCTAATGCTGTGCGGTCTTATCGGGACCTGGAGCGGCCTGTGGCGGTTGTCAGCCGCGAAGTCGGCATCCCATGGATGACAGTTCCCAGGTCTCCCTCCGGCCCACCGTCCACCTGACGGGACGTCGCCATGCGCTGACCGTCATGCTGAGCCCTAGCCAACTTCCCAAGTGCACAGCTGGAAGCACGACGGCAGGCGTTGAAATGACTGACGCCGGGCAGAACACGTGCCTTTCGAAAGCCGCACGCGAAAGAAACCCGGGTTACGTTGCCGGAGGGACCGGGACAAGCACCAGGACGGCGACGAGATCCGGTTCGCCCTGCGGTACGGGCTCAATCCGGACGGTCGGCGTGCCGGTGCCGTCCGCGTTCAGCGCCAGGTGGGCCTCTGTCAGCTCCTGGATGCGAGCGTGGATCAGCTCCTGCACGGCCCCGCTGCTGACCAGCTGCGGCCAGAGGTCGCCTAACACACGATTGAGGCGAGCAGTTTTCTCGGTCTCACTGACGTTCCCCACCGGTTTGGCTTCGTCCAGCAGGCGGCGGCCTTCGTGCAGGGGCAGCGGTTGAGCATCAACCAGGCCCTCAACCGGCCAGCAAAGGATCTCCTCGGCCAATACCGTACCGGTGGTGGTATGCACGAGATAGCGGGGCCTGAGGACGAAGACGGTGGTGAGCCGGGAGACGGCATCCGTACGGATCACGCCGGCGCGGGCCAGGTGGTCAGTACCAGCGCGTCGGCTCGGCTCAGCGACCCGTCGGAGGGGCAGCTCGGCCTGTGGCCGGTCGGGGCCCAGACTGCGGTGCAGGACCACTTCGGCCAGGCCTTCGACCAGCGGGTGCGTGCGCCCCAGGTACCGGTATCCTTCCGGAGGGGGACTCTCACACGACAGCCGCCATTTAGCTCGGGTAGGAAGGTACGGTGCGAGCCGCCAGCGGAGCGATTCCGGCAAGGCTCGCTCGGACCGACTCAGGTCGATCGTCAGGCGCGAGCCTTGCGACGCAGCCGGTCGATCGTAGCCGAGCGCAGGCAGGGCATGAAAGACGAAGCTGAGCACTTCGTGAGGTTGGCCCAGTACGTTGTCCGCTCGCGCCATTTCTTGCTGCACGAGCTCGGCCGGGATCCAGTCCCCACGCAGCAGCTTACGCCGCTGATTCTCGCGGTGGGCTGCCTCTTCCCAGCGGGTCTTCAGATCCTGAATGATGCGATTGCTCCGCTCCAGCTCACTCTGCACCAGAAGCCGTCGCTGCTGCTGGCGTCCTTCGGCTCGGGCCAGCACGGCGGCCAGGATGCTTTCCAGTACGGCCTCGTTCTGTATGGGGACGGGCACGAAGACGCCCGTTGCGTCGAAGATTTCGCTGGCCTTCCGCAGCAGCACCTCGAGCACCGCGCCATCCAGAGGGTTGTTTTCACCGAGCAGCATCACGGCGACCACTTCGTCTCGTGTCTGGCCGTAGCGGTCAACTCGCCCTTCGCGCTGCTCGAGGCGATTGGGGTTCCAGGGCAGGTCGTAGTGGATCACGGCGGAGAAGTGCTCCTGCAGGTTCGTGCCTTCGCTGATGCAGTCGGTGGCGACGAGCACACGCCGGGCGGCTTTGGCCAGTTCCTCCAGCCGCCGGACCCGCTCCGATTCGGGCAAAGCTCCCGTGATGCACTCGACCGCCACGTTCGACAATGCCCGCTCCAGACTACGCCGCAAGTTCTCGGCCACGTATTCTGCCGTGGCGATGTAGCGGCACCAGACGATCGGTTGGTGGCCTTCGCGCAGAAGGTCCGTGACGGTTTCTAGCCCTGCGCGCAGCTTTGCGTCCTGTTCCGGGCCAGCGAGTTCGGCGCAGCGCCTGGTTAATTCCCCCAACTGGTTCCTGATGCGCCTGCCCAACAACGCTTCCACCTGTTCGCCCAGGCCGCTGGGCGCTGTGTCCGCTGCGCTGTCGGCTTCGTCGTCTGCCTCGCCGACCTCGTCCGGCTGCACCGGGGGCAGGTGCAACAACTCAGCGGCATCGATCTCCGCGGCCGTATCGGATCGCTCTGATTGCTGGTCTTGGTCAAGCCGTTTCAAGCGGCCTTGCAAGGCACGTTCTCCGGCACGTGGCGACGAACTGACGCACCTCAACAGTGCCAACGCGGCCCAGTAGCATGGCCGGCGTTGTTGTTCGTCCAGCCCGGCGGCCACCTCCAGCAGGTCCCACGCGAGGTCGGATGCTTTGCGGTACGCCAGCTCGTACGCGTCCGTCAGTCGGTAGGCCACTTCTCGCTTGATACGCTTCGGAAACCGCGTGCCTTCCAGGTAGGCGGCCAGGTCGGACCGCTGCCGCTGCACGTAGTGCTGCCGCAGTCGGTCCAGCTCGTCGCCTGTCGCATGTGCCCAGTCGATCGCGCCGAACGACGGATCGAGGAACTCCAGCAGCGAGCGGAACGATTCTTCTATGCCGCTGTGCGGCGTAGCGGTTAACAGGACCAGATGCCGCTTTGGGTCCGCGGCAATCTCACGCACCAATTCGTAGCGTTGCTTTTCCTGCGTGCGCGCTTCGTAAGCAGCCGGGCGAGCCGCTCCGTGGACCTCGTCCACAATCACGAACTCCGGACAGTATTGCGTGAACGCGGGGCGGTACCGAGGATTCTTCACTGTGTCGATGCTGACGACGAGGTGTGGGTAGTACTCGAACACGGAGCGGTTCGGCGGAACGCGGCGCTCCAGTTGAGCGATCGACGCACCGCGTATCACGACAGCTTCAATCCCCAGCTTCTCCAGCAGTTCCAGCCGCCACTGCTCGCAGAGTTGAGGGGGACAGAGGACGGCTGAACGGCGGATCGCACCGCGGTCCAGCCATTCGCGCAGGATCAGTCCGGCCTCCAGCGTCTTCCCAACGCCCACGTCATCGGCAATGAGCAGACGCACGGGCGGTTGCTGCCGTAAGGCCATCATCAACGGCACGAGCTGGTACGGGCGAGGACGGAAGGCGAGACGACCGAGTGAGCAGAACGGCGTCGCGCCGCGCCGGATTAGCAGGCGGGCCGCCTGCGTGACCAGCCAAACGCTCAGGTGATCCCCGTGCTGAGTGGCATCCGGCGCAGGAAACCGGTCCGGTTCCAACCGCTCGTGGGCGCAGTGCGACCGCAAAAGGTCGAGGACTTCAGGATCAATCGTGACGCATTCCGTTTCGGCACCGGCCACAGGGCGTAGGACCACCAGTCCATCGTCCTGTTCCGGCAGCACGACCCAACGCCGGTCGCGATACCGCACTACAGTTCCCGGTTGTGGGATGCTGGTCGTTGCCATCGGGTCAGCCTCGGGAAGTCCAGCGTGCGTAGCTCGTACAAGCCGCGGTTACGGGTTGCCCGGGTCCGAGACGGCGGCTCTGCGGGTTGCTGTGCCAAAGACATCCGGGTGTTGCCGCACCTGTTGATCCAAGTCTCGGTCATAGCGAATCACGACGACCCGATAGCCGAACTCTTCCAATAGGCCGCGAAGTCTGCGGTCTCGTTCGATGATCTGCGGCTGGTCATGCGGCGGGCCATCGCAGAAGACACACGCAGTCTCCCCCAACCTCCCTCGGTAGAAAAAGTCCACACTGACTTGTTCGCCGCCCGGCAGTCGGATCGTGTACTGAGCCTCATCCGGCAGGCGGTAACCGTATTCGTAAAGGTGCTCCAACAGTCGCCGCTCCAGTTCTGAGCGGCGATCGATCTGTGCCAGCAGTCTGCGGTAACGGTCCTCGGGGTCGGGGATCCGTTGGAGCTGCGCATGGGTGGCCAGCTCCAGCAGTGCGCGTCGGACGACGTGCCGGTTCAGCAGCCGGTGCTGGGGCTGGTTGTAGTAGGTGAGCAGGCATTCGTAGCAGGCCGCGGGACAGTCATCGCCTTTCGAGTCCGTGGCGTCCTCCGTGTTGAAATGCAGTACGGCGAGCGCGGCGCGAGCGATGCGGCGAATGGCCTCAGGATCGTCCACCAATTCCTTCAGGACGCCGACTCCCCCCGGAGCAGTTTCGTAGAAGGCGACGTACCGTGCACTGCGCGGCTCAACGCTCACCTCTGAGTCCTCGACCTGGTACTCGGCCAGGATGCCTCGCAGCAGTGCGTGGGCCAGGCTTACGGCGAAGGCCAAGCCATGCTCTTCGGGCCGAAGCATCCCTTCAGGTGGACGATCAGCGAGTTCTCGGATGTCATCCAACTCCAGCAGGAGCGCGTTGCTGGTTTCCTCAACGAAAGGTACCACGCCGGAGAGTATGTCTCGCGGGCGCTGATCGGACTCCTTTGATCGCTGATCTTTATCAAGGTCGCTTTGCGAAAGCCATCGACCTGTGGCCGCGTCGAGCAGAAAGCCTTGCCCGCCGCTCTGTCGCCAGCCTCGATTGACAGCAACCACCCGTGCTGAGGGCATGTAGCACAAGCTGCCCAGCGTTTGCCCATTGCCCCCGACAATCGCGACTTTTTCGTGGTCCGCAGCTGTGCGGCCCTGGCCCCAGGTCAGGTACTTCTGCACCTCGTAACCGGCTCGCCGTCGTTCTTCCTCCGCACAGGTCACGCGTTCGCGGTAGCTTGCCCGGACGGATACCAGCCGGACCGCCCGGTCAAGATAGCAGGTGCGATCCGTGCCGGTCAGTTCGGAGTGGCAATAGTCGCACACGTCCCGCCGCTGGTCGGAGGAGAAGAAATAGACGAAACCGCAGTGGGGGCAAATACGCAGTTGTTCGGTAACCGTTCTGCCGTGCCAGAGCTGCTGCAGGTATCGCATCTGGAACTGCCGGCCGTCGTAGTAGAGGATGTTCAACGGAGCGAATTCGCCGATTGCCAGCAGTGGCTGGCGGGACAGGTAGCGACCATCCTCGCCGTGAGCCTGTTCCAGGTACGCAAGGACCGGTCGCATCGGGAACCCGTAACCGGGCAGGAACATCTGTCCCGCCAGATAGCGGTACGGATAGAAGATCGACTGTTCGTCCGCCAGTGACCGGGTGTCTGGCTCCCCGCGCAACAGTGACAACTGGTTTTCTACGGCCCGCTGGATCTGCCTTGCCTCGTCGAGCGATTGGAACCGGGTGCCGCGGACACTGCCGGTGCGGGCAACCCTCGTGGTCTCGTCATGCAGTTCAAGCAGGCTGCGGTAGGCGTTCCGCCACCAGTCGAAGGCGCGATCCAGCTTGCCCGCCGCCTCATCAATGATTCGTCCGTCCAATTCCCGTTCCAGCGACGCGAGTCTCGATCGGGCATGCGGCAGCCGCTCTAGCACGGAGCGGAAGACTTTGGTGATTTCGGCGAGGCATTCTCCTCGCTTCTCCGGATCACGAGCAACCTGTCGCAGCTGCTCTTGGATCGCTTCGGCAAGCGGCAGCGCCTGCTCGTCGTCCATGTTGATCAGCTCGACAATCGGGCGGCCAAGATCGACGCCGGTGCGTCCGAGCCAGATTGCATGCAGATGGGCGCGGATCAGGTCTTCGTTAGCCAGCTCGATCTGCGGCTTCCGGACGATGCCGCCGACCATTTCGTTGCGGCGAGCGAAGAAGTACTGGTCGTGCGGGCTGCCCTGGGAGCAGTACGTGAAGACGACGGCCGGCTGGCCCGCTCGTCCGGCGCGGCCTGCTCGCTGAGCGTAGTTGGCCGGCGTAGGAGGCACATTGCGGTGCATGACCACGCTGAGCTCGGCGATGTCGATTCCCAGTTCCATGGTGGGTGAGCAGCAAAGCACCGGCAGGGCCCCTTCGCGGAACAGTTTTTCGCGCTCCTGACGCAGTTCCGAGGAAATCTGTGCCGTGTGTTCGGCAGCCCGCAGGCCGCGGTAATCCTGCGGGTCGCGGTGGTAGAGCTGCTGGAATAGCCTATTGGCCTCGCGAATCTGGTCGGCGTAAGTGGGGCCTTTGGCGCGGATGACGCGAGCACGGCGCACGAATGGTGTGCCGTCGCCACGCTCCCAGAGCAAGCAGTCCGCGGCGAGGCGGTAGCCGGCGGTGTTGCGATCAGCCAGCCGCACGAGGCCGTGCGCGGCCAGGATCGCAAATGCGGTGGGCAGTTCGTCTGCCAGCTCGCGTGCCGTCACCGGCCGGTCAAGCTGCTTGGCGCACTGACGCGCCATCCACCGGACCAGCGGCCCGTGTGCGGTTAATCTCACAGTTTGCTGCGTTCGCCGGTGGCCAGTCTCAGAGCTGAACACGGCAACGGCTGCCGATGCCAGCGCGTCGGGTCGTTCGAAGCCCCAGGTTTCGTTCAGATGTTGCGCTGCGTCGGTTTGAAGCCTGTTCCGCCGGCCCGGATCGATCAGAATCGGGTCGTCGACGGCCAGCCGCAGCCGGAGCTCGTCGAACAAGACCTCGAATAGCTCCTCTCGTTGCTGAGCGGTCAGGGCTCCCAGTGTTGTCAGGTTCTGCCAGGCCGCATCAGCTGCTGCTTCGGTCAGCCCGAGGTACTTGATCCGGACCAGGCCGCACTCTTCCAGCGTCGGCAGGATCACCCGTCCTTCGCGATGCAGATCCTCCAGCACCCGGTAGCGGATCACGTCACGTAACGTCTCTTCCGCCCGCTGGTATGCCCGTGTGCCCGGTCTCAATTCCGCGGAGCGGGCAAAATCGGCCGGTTGCAGGGACAGTTCACGCACGATTGCTTCCGGCAGGTCGCGGTAAGCGATGTGACCTTGCCTCTGGACGGCCCGGTTGATGGCGCAGCGGAGGCGTAACCGAGCGACCAGGTCGTTGAAGTGACCCGCCTGCAGGGCCGCGTCCTGGCGGTTGTCCGCAAAGATCAGGACCTTGGCCTGGTCCGCCAGCCCCTGCGCCCGCATAGCCCAGATGGCATGCAGCGCAACCAGCGACGCCGTCGTGCTTCGTCCCTCCGCCGACAGCGTGGTCAGCTTCGCGTACTCGCTTGGTTGTTTCGTATAAGCTTCACCGCAGCTGACACATAACGCAAACGGGGCCGGCTGGTAGACAGCCTGAACCGCATCACGACTGTCCTCAGGAGAGTCGTAGCACTTGCCTGACGGGGTGACCCACACGGTTCTGGGGATCCGGTCCGCGTGCGTTGAGACGACCCGCCCGCTGGGACTGACCCATTCGTCCGGCAGTCGATCTACGACCGATTCGTCAGACCAGTCCACTCCTACGGCGATGTACCCGCGCTCCTTCGTTGACCATGCATCGTCGTCGCGACGTTCTACCACCCGGCGCAGGAAAGGTTCCTGATCGGGAGTCAACTGACCCGTTTCGCGATCATATTCGACGCGGTAGTACTCCTGCCCGCAGTGTCGGCAAAAGGCCAGGGGGTAAAGAAGACGTGGCTGCTCGCCGGTTTTCGCAGCCGCGTAGTAGGCAGACTCGAAGGTGAGGGTACGCTGGTCGGGAGGCTCCAGCGTGGCGTAGACCGGCGATCCCTGGCAGAAGAACTGGTGCAGCTTTACGGCAGGGACGTCGCGCGACGGTTCGAGTCCGCTCTGCTGAACCCCGATCCAGTCCAGCAGTCGTTCCACCACGCGGCGTGCGGCGTCAGCATCTACTCCCGTCTCGTCTGCCAGTGCACGTGCCGCTTCGTCAATGCTTTGTGGCTTGCGTCGCCGGTACCGCACGGAACCGTCGTCCAACCGGTCCTGTTCCAGAGCAATGGCGTCCTGAAACCACCGCAGGAGCACATTTGTGGCAGGACCGGCTTCAGCCAGGCCCGTGGCGCTACCTGCCAGCTGCCGCACGGCCCTGCGCAGTTCCTGCCCCCCCACCGCTTCGTCCGAACCGTCCACCCATGGCCGAAGCGATTCTTCGACGACGTCCGACGGGGTGATGTCCACGCCGAAGAGCAGAGAGGCGAACTCGGCCGTTGCGCGGCGGCGATCGGTCGGGGTGTCTCCCGAGGCCACCGTAGCGCTGGTGCCGATGTAGATCAGGTCGTCTCGGCCGGATCGGGCACGAATCCGCCGCATCAACAGAGCCATGTCCGCGCCGGTTCGGCCGCGGTACGTGTGGAGTTCGTCGACCACGACGAACCGCAGCGCCTTGCCGATCAGCATGTGCTCCTTCGGCCGCAGCAGCATCAGCTCCAGCATCATGTAGTTGGTGAGCAGGATGTAGGGGGGATGCTTCTGGATGTCGGCCTTCTCCTCGTCGCTTTCCTGCCCGGTGTAGCGGCGGAAGTAGCGGTCCGGGTCCAGGCCGGGTAGACCGTGTTCCGCGGCGCGGGAGCACGCTTCGCGCAGCCAGTTGAGCTGCGAATTGACCAACGCGTTCGTCGGGTACACGACGATGGCACACACCCCGCCGGGCTCACGCTGCCAGATATGGTTGAAGATCGGGACGAAGTAGGTCAGCGTCTTGCCTGAGCCGGTCCCGGAGGTGACGACCACGGACCGGCCCGCCAGGACTTTGCAGATCGCCTCGTCCTGGTGCAAGTAGAGGTGAATCGGCTGGCCCGATCGATCCGTGAAGAAACGCGGGACGTTGTCGTGCATCTGCTCCGCGCGGGCCAGTTCGTCGAGAGGCCGTCCCATCTCGTAGGGGGGGTTCAGTTGTACGATCGGCTGTGGCCAGAGGCGGTTGCTGTCCAGCAGCTCTCGATGGACGTGTTCGCGGATCCGCTCGTCACGAATGCGAATGAAGCTACACACGTACTCCTTGTACGCCTCGGCAACCGCGGATTGAATCGTCAGCGCGGTGTGACGCTCGGTCATGGAGTCAGCGCTCCAGTGTCAATCTGTGCTGAGATACGCTCTCCCCGCTGTGGACCCCGGGGTGCCTAATGACGCGGCAGTGTCTTCATGGCTCAAGTTGTCTTAGCCAGCGACCGTCTCGTTCGAGCAACTCGCGCCGTAAGGCGGCCCGGATTGCCCCTTTTATGGTCCACTCGACGTCCTCGTCCACGCGGTCAAAGCCAAGTTTGTGCGCCACCTGCTTGATGACGTCGTCCTGGTGCTTCCAGTACGGGCCGGCGCATTCCACCACGAAGTCCACCAGCCAGTCGTAGTGGTAGCGGTAATCGAAGATCGATTTCGTACAGAGGAAAACACGCTCGTCCTCGTCCACCGAGATGATCTTCCGCTCGGCAGCTGTTCGGATTGTCCGGTCCAGCACCTTCGCTTGCGCGGCGGTAAAGTTGCAGACCCTCAGCGCCTCGGCCAGCATGATGCGCAGGGCGGTCGTTGTCGCTTCCCCCTGGGGCGTGGCGCTCGTCGCCACCTGTCGTACCGCGACCATCAGTTCACCCTCGGTGTACGGCAGTGGAGGAACTCCGCGCATCGCGACGTAGCCGTTCCGCCTGGGCGCGATGCACCACAACGGGATCAGGCGTTCGATCGTCTCGTCCAGAATCCTGGCCATCTTCTGGCCTACGCGCCGAAACCCGAGCCATGCCGCCGCAGCTTTCAGGAGTTCTTCATGCCCGTGGTTGCCGGCTGCTGCCGCGCGGTACACGGCCTGCGCAAGCGCGTCGCGCTGGTAGTTGTCGTAGTCATCGATGGACAAGCACCACGCCTCGTAACTGGACCCGTTGCGCACGAGGAGTCGGCGGCGGACGGCCAGTTGGATGGCCCGACGCACCGCCTCACGGGCGGACGAGGGAAGCCCCGCTTTCTGCAGAACCGCATCGGTCAGTTCGTCCCGCGTCCACTGCGTGTCGCGCGTCCATTCCATCAGGACCGAGCGGATCACCGGAAGAAGCTGTTCGGGGTCAACCTGTGCGTCATCGCTCGTCCGTTCAGGGCTTGCCCGTGGTCGCTTCGCGGAGTGCTCGGGCTGATCCTCATCCGCAGCGCCGAACGGGAGTGTGCCGGTGGTTCCTTCCGCTTTCCGGCGTCGGCGTCTTTTTCTGGGGGAACTGGGCGTCGGGTCTGGCTGGGGCGCGGGCTGGACAAGGTCGCGGTACTCGGTGCGGCGGCCGGCGAAGCGAGGTTTGAGCCGTTCGTAGGCTTCGAGCACCAGGCGTCGGGTGCGGTATTCGCCGTAGCGTTTCAGTTCCTTGTCACGCAGCACACGGAACGTTTCTCCCGGGAACCGGCTCGTTTCGCGCCGCTCTCGATAGCCCTCCTCATCCAGCGGATCCTGCACCTCTTCGTCGGGGTCGAGGATGTCTTTAAGTTCGGCTTCCGTGAGGTCGGCCGGATCGAGAATGTAGCGGAGCTGCTTGCGGGTCAGGCCGTAGAGCAGCGCGTAGTACGCGTCCAGCTCCGCCTGCAGTCGTGCCCGTCGCTCCTCGGACCACTTGAAGGGGGGCAAGGGAATGCCTTTTGACCGATCGGTCTCGATTTCCGGGTAGGCGTCAATCCAGTCCGGCAACTCCCACCGGTGCCCGCCGGTCTCCGCTTTGTTTTCCTCCCACTGTTTCCGGATGGCCTGCTGCAAATCCGCATCCGCATCCCGCCACACATCATCCGCAAACGGCTTCATGTCCCACGCAGTGTAGGTGAGCTCGAGAGCATGTGGGACGATGAAAGTGGTGTCCTCTGCTGCGTACCCTTCGAGCGGCAGTACGGGAAACTGTTTGGCTGTAAAGAACTTAAGGTGTGTGCCAGACACCTTCTGGCGGACCACGTAGTCGTGTACTATCGCCGACCAGTTACCGGCGAACAGTAAGCACGTACTGCTGGGCGTTGGCGCCAACGCCAAGAGACACGTGTCACCAACGCCTGATAGGGGAATCGCGCCAAAAATCGCGGTCCGCTCATCCGTACACCGCGCGATGTCTCGCCAGCACATCAGCCAACGGCGGCGCCAATCGCCCAGCCGCTGCTCAACCTCCTCGGCGTCGACCCAGTACCACGGCTGGACGAGGAATGCGGGGTCCGCGTGGTCGGCTT
>JALXBF010000149.1 GCA_026991575.1 Planctomycetota bacterium
CCAATTGCCTCCCCGCCGTACCATGCCTACGCAGCAAACGCAGCCAATCCTGTCCGACAAGCGCCGCGCGCGCGGCGCGCGCAGCCCCATATTTCCCGACTAACGTCGTCACAGCGTTCACCATAAGACGTTATCGCACAATGACATGTTTCCACACCTCACACCCGCCGGCCGCTTTGGCACGGCATGTGCCATAAGCACTCACCATCACAACCACCAACCCCGCCCCACGCCCGCCTGTGCACCGGGCGCGGGAACAGAGCCGCCTGCGGCCGGCCAACCGTAGCCACCGCTGCACGCACCAGGTCGCCAGCAGGAACCTGCGATACGGCTACAAGTCACTGTCACAAGACAACCGACGGTGGCGGACGATGGGCATGCATGACAAAGCGTACAGACAGTTGTTCGCCAACCACGAAGTGGTCATGGAACTGCTGTCGGTCCTCTTCCGCTTCCTGTGGGACCGGCCGGTACAGATTCGGAACCTGTATCGCGCAGCGGAAGGCCATGTGAGTCGGCGTGCGGACCGATCGCGTCTGGCGGACCTGGTGTGGGTTGCGGAGGTGGAGGGCCGGTACGTGGTGGTGGTGCTTGAATTCACCCGCACCGTGGAGCAGGACATGCTGGGTCGCATGATGGAGTACATGGCGCTGGCGTGGCGGTCGGTGAGGCGGGAACTGTTGTCGCGTGGGGTGCCGGCGGTGCCGTTGGTGGTCGGGGTGGTGATTTACAATGGAGAGGAGCGTTGGACGGCGGCGGAGTGGATTGGGGAAAGATGGCGGGGCCCCAGCATTGGGTACGTCCGGATAGACGTCTGGCACGACCCGCTGGAGCGGTGGGCGGACTGTCCGCTGATCAGCTATGCGTTTCGGCTGCAGCGGGAGCAGGATGCGGAGCGGGTCGTCGAGTTGCTGCGGGAGTTGGCGGCGCACCTGCGGGCACATGGTTTGGCTCATCTGGAGCCTTCGTTTGCGTACTTTGCGGGGGCTGTGGTGTTGGGTGGGGAGTTAACTGAGGAGGAGTTATCAGCCATGTCGAAGATCGAAGAGGTCAACACTCGGTTGGAACAGCTCAAGGAACGATGTCGACAGCAAGGGTTTGAAGAGGGCCGTGAGCGAGGATTTGAAGAAGGGCGCCAGCAGGGCTTTGAGGAAGGGCGTGAGCAAGGGCTTAAGGAGGGACGTGTACAGGGGCTCGCAGAGGGCCAGCGATCGGCATTGCTGGCGGTTTTGGAAGCACGTTTTGCGCCGCTACCCCAGTGGGCACGTGAGCGGGTCGAGCAGGCAGGCAGCGAAGAACTAAACGCCTGGATCCGTCGCGCGGCAACGGCCGAGTCCCTCGAACGGGTCTTCCAGGACGACTGAAACACCTGTGCCCCACAGCTCCAGATGCCTGCTGGCCAGCCGGGCACATCGTCCGCTCGCGGGTGATGTCTCGCCTCTTCCCCCCACTCTATCAGCCGGTTGTTCGCAGTGTGTGGAAGCCATAGACGGAAGGACACCTTCGCCACGTCCGTGGAGCAATTCGTGAACTCAATGGCCGATGGATTGGGCCGCTTGCTCGACCGGGATGGGGGTTGCACGCCCCGGTTGCCCGGAGCCAGCCCCCTCCGAACCGGACGCACGGTTCTCCCGCAGTCGGCACCACAGCCGGCGGCCTCAGCGGAATCTGTTCACCCACGCCGACGGCTCAAGCGAATCGCAGCACCCGAGCCGCGGGCGGGATCGATCCTGCCCGCGGCTCGCCGGCGAAGGAACTTCTTGGGATGCGCCGGCGCTACCCATCAGCCTTGCGGCAGGGGAGCATAAAGCCCCCCTGCCGCCCATTCACGCAAGCTGCTGGGTTGATTCACCCATCCCCTCGGCGGAGCCGTTGCTCTCGACGCCCCCTCGCAGGCACGCAGTTATCCTCGGCTACAAGATCCCCGCCAAACCCCGGCGAGGACTTGCACCTCGCTGAGCGGGCGTTCGACGCAGAAGCGGGGGGCCAGAACGCCCCCTCTTGCCGGCCTGAAGCAGCCTGCTCGTCCATTCCAAGCAGGTTGGCCCTCGCTTGAAGCACTCTGCGCGGTCCGCCGGACGCCCGCGTCTCCCGCCACCAACATTACACCGGGCGCAACGCAGCCGATCGCTCGAGGCCAGGCCCAGCTGGTCACCCGCCACCCCGGCACCGTGCAAAGAGGAAGGCAAACACCTCCCTCACGCCCGGCGCACTGTAAAACTGACCTCTTTCGTCGCGTGCGTCCGTATCCCCCGCGGGCTTAGATCCTCGCCAACGGGTCTCACGCAGTGGGCAGCGGCCGGTCCAAACGACCGGCCGAACAAAATTGGGGCCGAGCAAAACGATCTGCCCAACAGCCCAATTGCCTCCCCGCCGTACCATGCCTACGCAGCAAACGCAGCCAATCCTGTCCGACAAGCGCCGCGCGCGCGGCGCGCGCAGCCCCATATTTCCCGACTAACGTCGTCACAGCGTTCACCATAAGACGTTATCGCACAATGACATGTTTCCACACCTCACACCCGCCGGCCGCTTTGGCACGGCATGTGCCATAAGCACTCACCATCACAACCACCAACCCCGCCCCACGCCCGCCTGTGCACCGGGCGCGGGAACAGAGCCGCCTGCGGCCGGCCAACCGTAGCCACCGCTGCACGCACCAGGTCGCCAGCAGGAACCTGCGATACGGCTACAAGTCACTGTCACAAGACAACCGACGGTGGCGGACGATGGGCATGCATGACAAAGCGTACAGACAGTTGTTCGCCAACCACGAAGTGGTCATGGAACTGCTGTCGGTCCTCTTCCGCTTCCTGTGGGACCGGCCGGTACAGATTCGGAACCTGTATCGCGCAGCGGAAGGCCATGTGAGTCGGCGTGCGGACCGATCGCGTCTGGCGGACCTGGTGTGGGTTGCGGAGGTGGAGGGCCGGTACGTGGTGGTGGTGCTTGAATTCACCCGCACCGTGGAGCAGGACATGCTGGGTCGCATGATGGAGTACATGGCGCTGGCGTGGCGGTCGGTGAGGCGGGAACTGTTGTCGCGTGGGGTGCCGGCGGTGCCGTTGGTGGTCGGGGTGGTGATTTACAATGGAGAGGAGCGTTGGACGGCGGCGGAGTGGATTGGGGAAAGATGGCGGGGCCCCAGCATTGGGTACGTCCGGATAGACGTCTGGCACGACCCGCTGGAGCGGTGGGCGGACTGTCCGCTGATCAGCTATGCGTTTCGGCTGCAGCGGGAGCAGGATGCGGAGCGGGTCGTCGAGTTGCTGCGGGAGTTGGCGGCGCACCTGCGGGCACATGGTTTGGCTCATCTGGAGCCTTCGTTTGCGTACTTTGCGGGGGCTGTGGTGTTGGGTGGGGAGTTAACTGAGGAGGAGTTATCAGCCATGTCGAAGATCGAAGAGGTCAACACTCGGTTGGAACAGCTCAAGGAACGATGTCGACAGCAAGGGTTTGAAGAGGGCCGTGAGCGAGGATTTGAAGAAGGGCGCCAGCAGGGCTTTGAGGAAGGGCGTGAGCAAGGGCTTAAGGAGGGACGTGTACAGGGGCTCGCAGAGGGCCAGCGATCGGCATTGCTGGCGGTTTTGGAAGCACGTTTTGCGCCGCTACCCCAGTGGGCACGTGAGCGGGTCGAGCAGGCAGGCAGCGAAGAACTAAACGCCTGGATCCGTCGCGCGGCAACGGCCGAGTCCCTCGAACGGGTCTTCCAGGACGACTGAAACACCTGTGCCCCACAGCTCCAGATGCCTGCTGGCCAGCCGGGCACATCGTCCGCTCGCGGGTGATGTCTCGCTTCTTGCCCCCACTCTATCAGCCGGTTGTTCGCAGTGTGTGCAAGCCATAGACGGAAGGACACGTTCACCACGTCCGTGGAGCAACTCGTGAACTCAATGGCCGATGGATTGGGCCGCTTGCTCGACCGGGATGGGGGTTGCACGCCCCGGTTGCCCGGAGCCAGCTCCCTCCGAACCGGACGCATGGTTCTCCCGCAGTCGGCACCACAGCCGGCGGCCTCAGCGAAATCTGTTCACGCACGCCGACGGCTCAGCGGTGCGACAAGCCATGTGATGGTGATCTAAAGATTGACCAGGTCCATGCGTGTTCTTAATGATGGAGCGCGGGGAGCAGCCCATGATCGTGCGCGAGCGATGGACGCTACTCGCTGCAACCATTTCTCTGCTGGTGGCCGCCGCTTCGGCCACAGCGCAAGATGCACGTGCCATTCCGCAAGACGTGGACGAGCTGCTCGAGACGCTCCGGTCAGTTCAGGAGCTGTAGAGGTATCCACCACCTCCCGGCCTCTGGTTGGCCCGCACCCGTGGCGGCTGTGGCTGGGGCTGGCCGTCCTCTGTACCACGCCTGCCTTGATCCTCTTCCACGCCCGCCACTGCGCACGCGGTCGGAGCAGTCTCATAGGGCATTAGCCCGCAGCCCAGGCGAGCGGCGGCTACCGTACGAAGGCACGAGCATGTGGGAGCACCGTGTGTTGCACACGTCGGCTTCCACTCGGCAACATACGCCGGCCGCAATGTTTCTCGGTCCGTATCTCAACTCCCTCGTCACTCCATGAATCCGGAAGGCTGACGAGTTGGAGTTACTCAGTAGAGGCACGCCTCGTGTTGCCACCGCCATCAACAGGCAGACAGGAAAGCGTTATTTCCGGGCGTTGACACCGACGGTACGCTCACCGTGCGGCCTCTGCCGTGCCTCACGAGTCACCGGTCCCGCCGCTGCCCCCAGGGCCAAGCTCATCGATGACACCCGGTGCTTCGAAGCACCACAGCCGGTTACTGTCGAAATCGACATTCTCGAAGTTGGACCAGCTGAGCAGCATCTGGTCTACCAGACCAGCCAGAAGGCCATCGCCTGCCCCGCTCTGACCGTTGAGCGTCAATGTGTCACCTAGCGTCGTGTTGTAAATGCCCACGGTGTCGTCGCCGCCGCCCATAAGAACTGTGCCGCCGCCGAGGACCTCGGAATCGTTCACGATGAACGTGTCGTGCCCGGGCCCGCCGGCGGCGTTGACCATGCCGTCGACTTCGGCACGAAGCACATCAAGGCAATCGTCCCCTGTGCCCCCGTACAGCTGCAGGTCCGCGCCGACGTAGCTGTCGCGGACTTTGACACGGTCGTCGCCTGCGCCACCGACAATGCGCAAGCTACTGTCGAACTGGCTTCGGAGAATGCTGAAAGCATCCGCGCCTGTGCTGCCAACGAACCTCGCCTTGCCCATTACCTCGACCTGATCAACCATCACCGCATCACTTCCCACGCGGCCGTTGACAAGAAGCCTTCCTTCGACCTGGGACTGGCGTAGCCTCACCTCGTCGTCGCCACCGCCCGCAACCACCCTCATGTTGCCTTCGATCTGTGTCCGCGACATCTGCACCCAGTCAGCTCCCGCACCGCTACTCACAGCCACGGCGTAGTTCTTGGGTGACTCATCAGTTCCAACCGTCGAATCCTGAATCCGGATCCGATCGTCCCCTCGGTGGGTACGGATGCGCACGGACTCGACCGTGCCGCCCACAAACTTCAGGAATACATCGTCGTCCCCCCCGTAGGTATCAATGATGATCTTCTTCGTGTCGGGGCTGGTCGGTGGAGTACAGCCACCGAACAAGCCAACCTGGGGAATCTTGTAGGTAGCGCAGACTTCACCAGCTGCCGTTGCGAAAACGTCGATCTCGTCGTCTCCTCCCGTCCCGTGGATGATCAGCGAGTCATCGCTGAACGTGATCGTTGGCTCGGTAGCATGGCTGAGCAGTTCGCGGCGCTCGAGCAGCTCGACGGTTAACCGCAGCGGCGACTTGGTGCGCATCGGTCGTCCTCCCCGACGGTTGAGAGTCGCGGTTAGATTGCCCGTTCGGCAAAGATGTGCTGAGTTTACCGGCTGTTGGAGTCTTTGTCAACAGAATTCTCTTAACGCGGACGCATATCAGCAACTGCCGCATCCAACGAGGAAGCGCAGCACGGCTGACGTATCGATCGCAATCGCTCGCACGAGAAAACAAGCCCGAAGGATCAGAACACGCCGCCTGGCGAGCGGATTCACCACCGGCCGGCACTGGCTCCGCCCGCTGAGACCAACCGCTGGGCCAGACCTTCGGTAACCGGGCCGATGGCCGAGCTTTAGCAATGAACAGCTAGTCCGCGGAGATCGCGATATCGGGATCATCTCGCGTGGCAATCGTACTATACTGTGCGCGTGCATGGGATCCTGGTGCAGGCGTGATTTGAATTCGAATCCAATCTCCGCGAATGCCCTACAGGCCCGGATCGGCCCGGGCGGGCTGTTGCGTAGCGGGAAGAGCGATAGAACTGGACGATGGGCCGACCGGAAATGGCATTCCGACGGTCGGAAGTGTGGCCCGTGCAGGGGCTGAAACATGGTGTCTTCTAAGTCATGAGCCGCGAGGCGAACGATGGGAGAGCTGAGCATCACCCGCCGCGAATTGCTTGGCTGTTGTGCGGCGTCGCTGTTAGCCCCGGTATTGACACGTGCGAGCAACGATGGTGCCGAGATCGGGGAACTTCAACTGACCGTTGTCGATGACGATGCCACCTGGTACGGGACGTTCCAGAACCACAACCAGAAAGTCGTCTGGAACGAATACGGGATCTTCATGACCCATTTACGTCGGCGCAACAAGGCCTACACGGCGCAGCGGTGGAGGCTGTCCTGGAGCCGTGATGGTGGGAAAACGTTTCACACGTTGATCGAAGCAACCCACGCCACCAATCCTCCGGTCCTGGAAACCGACGCGAACGGTGTGCTGTATTTGGCCCGCGCCGACTTCCTGGACGGCAACGCGTATCTGTACCGCCTGGAACCCCCAAGCTACAACCGGCCGCAAGTCACGCCGATTCCTGGAGCAGCAGCCGGCAAGTACTCGATGCACTTGGATCCGGAGCGAGAGCTGCTGTACTTCTTCGCACACAATGGCCGTTTTTCTGTGCTGAAGCTCGATGGTCAGGTGGTCCATTCGCTCAGGCTGCTGCGTTCCGGACGCTATGCGGCTCTGATGTATCCGTTCCTCTCGCTGGGTGACGATGGTACGCTGTACGCCTCGTGGATCACCCAACAGCATGGCCGCTACTGCTACCGGGCTGTCCACGTGATGAAATCGCCGGACGGTGGTCGAACCTGGCAAACCTTGGACGGCAAGACGCTGCAGCCGCCGGTGGTCGCGGATGACTCAGGCCCGACGCAGCGGCTGAGCAAGGACGGTGAACTGCTGGACCATAGCTGGCTATTCGGCTGCTGGCCGCGGCACGGCAAGCTGCATGTTGTCTACTCGACCTTCCCGGCCCCGCGGAACTCGGGGATCTGGCCTGCGGAGCGGCTGCGCTACGTCTGCCTGGATGCCAACAGTGGCGAGGTAGTGCGCGAGCAAGAGGGCGAGCGACTGGTGGGCGGCCGAGTCGGCTTGAACAAGTGGAACGGCTTTCTGGCATCTCGCCGGAATGATCCTCAAGCACCGCTGTACGTGACAGCAGCCGACGACGAACGGATCGCAGCCGTCTGGACCGAATGCGGGAGCCAGTGGCACCAGGCAGCCAGGAGTCGTCGCCGCTTTTCGCACTGCTACTCAATCAGCGGCTGTCGTGAACTGACTCCGGATGGCTGGGTTCTGGGGGCGTTTACGGACGTCCCCAAGAGCGACGACATTTTCGTCCGCTGCACGGTGTACTTCTTCCGCCTGCGGGCATGCAGTCCGGCCTTGACGATGCCACCAGCCAGCACAAGGGTCCCATAACGGAGATATGGGATCCAACGCCCTAGTCCGGTCAGGAAGCCGTGCGGTCTGCTCAACCGGCCGTCGCGATCGGCTCCAGTTCCGTTCTACCGTCGCTGGCGACTGCCCGTTGGGTGTCCGCAGCGCAAACTTAACTCGAGCTGGCCATCGTCTCACAGCCTCAGCGACATTTGTGAGAAGTTGAATTAACCACGTCGAGCCGTTATGCTCGAGGCGCTGGTAGCAGGCATGTTTACCGGCAGAGCTGGCCAACCTGGGGTTCGGTGACATGAGCTGGTCGGCACGCGCGGTGGCAGTTGGGGTAATCCTGTCAGTGCCCGCGATCTTGGCTGCTTACCTATGGTGGGCAGGCCCCGTGATTGGCTCCCGGCCAGGCTCCTGGCCACCGAACCAGGCTGTGACCCATCCGCCGGTCATTGTCGTGCCCGGCGAGCGGCACGTGATTGCACACACGTTTGAGATCCGAAACAACAGGCCGCACGCCGCAGAAGTTACCCTCGTGAACGGGCCTCGTGGAAGTGGCCAGACCCAACTCGGCAGGGCACGTCTGGCCCCCGGTGAAAAGACGCCCTTGACAATGCGTGTTCTACTCGTCGGTCGACGGTACGACGCCGCCGAGTGGGTGAAACTACGGCTGACCTGGGCAGACGGGACGAGCAAGCTCGTGCGCTTCATGGTGCAAGTGCCCGTGGTGCCAAGGATCAGCCTGCGGCTGCCCACGTACCCGGACATGCGCATACCGGTCCCCGAAGGGACAAACGAGCTGGCGGGAATCCCGGTCGAACTGGTTGTGTCCTACCGGGAAGGAGAGGCTCTGGGCGAAGGGGCCCCGTTCCTTGAAGGATCTGGCGTACCCGCCGTGTTTTACCGGCCCCCAGCCGTCGATAGAGAACGCTGGCTGAAGGGTATTTACCTGCTCGTGTGGCGAGGTCAGCTGACGGTGAACGTGGGCGCCTCAGGGCGGGACGTCCGATCGATTCGGTACGGCTTCGGCTCGTGGTCACACACAACGATGCTTCAAATCGTCACGCACCACGATTTGATCTTCACACCCCGTACGCTCGTCTTCGGCCGGTCGGCAGGGCGCAGTGCGGAACGAACCGTGTGGCTGGTGAGCCGGGACGGGCCTTTCGTCCTGAAGAAATTGAGCGTGCCTTCATGGCTTGCGGTCGAATACGACAACGCGAAGCAACAGGACGCTGCACGCCGCCTCCGCTTACGTATCCGCTTGAACGAGCGTCCCCCCGCCGGTCAGTACGAACTCCGAGCGACGGTCCGGCAAGAGGGAAAGGAGCGGCCGGCGGACGTACCGCTGCGTTTGGTTGTCCTGTAACCGCGGCGAAAAGGGTGATGGTTGCAAGCCGCCATCGGCAGTCACATCCAGTGGGCAGGGCCCAAGCGGACGATCGGCTGCTAGAGCGTACGCTCACCCCGAAACCGGTACCGCTTGCGTTGTGCTCCGTCCTTACCGGTTTCACTGCCGCTGTCATCTGGAGCAGTCTGATCCACTCCCCGGCAACGGACGAACCAGCGCTACTCGCTTCGGGCATCGTGCACTGGAAACACGCCTGCTTCGCCCCATACCGTGTGAACCCACCAACGGTACGGATGGTGGCCGCGTTGCCGGCCTTGTGGCATCCAGCCGCCGCAGCTGTCGGACCACGCATGGAAGGGCCTCGGCCAGAAGCCACAGCCCTCCAGCAGCTAAGCTCAGCCCTGGCAGAAGGGGAGATCGTCCGATTGGTCACGTTGGGCCGGCTAATGGCATTGCCGCTGGTTCTGCCCGGAGTGCTGGTGGCGTACTTGTGGGGCCGTCAACTGGGCGGAACGTTCGCAGGCTTGTTTGCGGCGTCGCTGCTGGCGCTCAGCCCGGCTCTGCTCAATGCAAGCAGTCAGATCCGCAGCGATGCGGCCGCTGCGTCGATGGGCCTCTCCGCCATGTTCGCGTGGTACTGCTGGTACCGGCAGCCGAGCTGGAGGCGATCCGTCGTGGCTGGATGCACGCTCGGGCTGGCCCTACTCTGTAAGCTGACGATGAGCCTGCTGTTTATCCCCACCGCATGTCTGGGCATCTGCTGCGTTGCGCGAAAGCCGCGCGGCAGCATGCTACGCCGAGCCATACAGGTGTGCACTGCCTTCCTCGTGGCCCTGACGGTGCTGAATGCGGGCTATGGTTTCCAGGGTACAGGAATACGGTTGAACGAAATTTCGTTCTACAGTCACACCTTCCGCCAGATCGTCAGCACACTGGAAGGCACGCCTTTTCTGGCCTGGCTCGTCGAGGTCCCGCTGTTCGTGCCTAAGGACTACTTGCTGGGTATGGACGTCCAGCAGGTTGACTTTGAGCGTGGGCACTGGACGTTTTTCGGAGGAACGTGGTGGTTTACCGCACCACCGTATGTCTACGTCCTGCTCGTGGGAGCCAAGGAACCCCTTGTGCACATGATCGCCCTAGTCATCGCAGTCGGCCTGCTTCTGGGTCGCCGGCGAATCGGCTCGGGCGAGCTGCTGGCCCTGTGGCTGCCCGGGGTACTGCTCTTTGCCGTCGTCAGTGCCAAGAGTTCGCTCGTCTACTTCCGCTACGTCCTTCCCGCGCTGGTGTTCCTTTACGTTGCAGCAGGAATCAGGCTCGGAAGCATCAAGAACCGGTGGTGGCGACTGTGCTGGTGTGCCGCTCTGCTCTACACCATCGTCTCTCTCCGCAACGTGGCGCCGCACTGGGAAAGCTACGCAAGCGAACTGATCGGAGGCCCACGGCACGCACACTGGTATTTGGCAACAGGTGATGCGTTGGCTGCGAACCAGGACCTGCTGGCCGTGGCACGCTGGCTGCAGGCCCATCCAGAGTGTAACCCTGATGGACTGGCTGTCGGCAGTGAGAAGCACCGCAGGCAGTTTCGGGTGCTCCGTCGAATTCCGAACCCTCCGGTCGGGCCCACCGGTCCTCCGGCTCGTTACCTCGCTGACCGAGGTCCCAAGCCCGGTACGTACATTGTCAGCCTGCCGGTTCTCGTTCGTCGGGATGCCGCGTGGGCATATTTTCGCTACGTTGAGCCCGAACTCTTCATCACGCCGACCGTTGCCCTCTACCGGCTCTCACAGGATAACGTCAGGCTTGTCGTCCGTCGCATGCAGGTGGGAGACCGCGGCATCGATCAAGCCGCTATCCGGTCTACGCAGTCTCTGGCCACCGCACGGGAACCGTCCCCACCGTCCGTGGAGGGCGGCATTCTGGAGCATTCGTCAGTCCGCAGAAGAGTGCGTGGGCAACGCAATCCCCATGGTTCCGTCATCCGACGGACCCGGGCCGATGGGTATCCCCATAACGAACAACGCCACCGCGGCCGTTCAACTCGCGCATGAGCAGTCGGAGGTGTCCGCCGATGGGACGCACAACCTGCGACACTGGTCGCACTCGTAACCACCGTGGGCCGGAGCGTGACCGTAGAAGTGTCGCGGGCCGCCGGGCTACGCTCTGCGCGTTGCCTGCTGCCCTGTTGGCCATCTTGATCCAACCCGCCGGTGGCGCGGAATCCTCCCAAAGTCAAGCCCGGGACACACTCGCCGAGCTGGTCGACACCTTGTCCAACTGGCGCAATCAGTGGCGTTTCACAGGAAGCTGGCGCACGATGTCAGGAACCAAGCGCTCCCCCGCAGACGCCGAGTGGCTCAAAGGCCCGGACATTGAGGTAGAAGGAACGTTCGCCGTGGATGGGCCGATGGTCCGGTTGGAAGTGAGAACACCGGCCACTGGAAATAAACGCACCGGCGGCTTTCTCGGCAGCGGCCAGGTTCGCACCGCGGCCGGGGTGCGCATCATCAGACAGGACTGGAATGCGGGCTTGCGGTGCACACGGTACTCGGGTGAGACCGGCATCCGGTTTGCCCTGTTCCCGGTGGATGTCGACTTCGACACGTTTACCGCCCCGCCATTTGCAGCCGTCGACGCGGGCGCGCTGGTAAGAATCTGGTTCCTACGCAAGCCAGAATCCGAACTCGTCAGTGTGACCAAGCACTGGGACAACAACGGCAACCAGCTTGTGTACATGATCCGGCGGCGAGTGCTGACGCGTGACGCTGTACTCATTGACCGCTATGTGCTGGACGTCTCCGGCGACAGCCCGGTCCTACTGGAGGCGCGTAGTTGGAACGAGGGCGACGACCCGGCTAAGGCCTGGACACGGCGAAACGAGTCGTTCGTTGACATCAACGGCGTCCGCGTTCCCCAGCGAATTGTCTCATACTCGTGGAGGGAAGATGGCAGCGGTAGGGAGTTTGTATTCGTGCGGATCACCGAGTTGCGCCAGTTTGATCCTGCCGCGCCTGAGCCGTCAGCGTTTGTCATCGAGCTTGGCGAGGACATCGCGTGGATCCAGGGGCTCAAGGAGAACCGCTTTCCGGAGGACGGGAAACTAGACGTCGCCAGGCTGACGCGCGAGGATCTACACCTGAGTCCTCGCGGACAAGCCGCTTCCGAGCTGCGGCTCCGCGATGGCAAGCTGTTTGCGATCGTTGACGATTCTGGTCTACGTCGCGTGGGAGAACAACCGATCCCTGCTGCGGCTGACCAAGAGCGTTTCGATCACAATGGCCGGTCGTTGACGTACCTATGGATCGTCCTCGGGGTAGCGGTGTTGCTGGCCTCGGCCGCGTTAGCGGGCTTTGCCCGTCGCCGCCGCGCCTCAGCGTAAGCTTGGCCACGAGCATACACTGCCGATCCACAGGTAGCCCACACAACCGGGGCATCCGTGGGCGGCAGAACAAAGCCCCATCGGTACTGCGCGGTGGGACTCAACCCGTCCCGGGGACGAGTCTCATTCAGCCAACCACGACCGAATGAGTCATACGGTGCAAGAAGCGCAGGTAGCGGCGGAGGCGTACCACCAAGCATGCGGGGGGGGCAATTTCGTGAGCCATGCGGGCTGCAACGCGGCGTCAGCCGGGCAAGCAGATCCCGGACGCCGCAGCGTCTTCCAATTCCCCGTTGGCGGGAATGCAATTCGGCGTTTGGACCCGGGGCCTGCGAACGTACCGACGCTTTCGGTCGCTTCCAGTTCGGCGTTCTCACCGTGCGTGAAACGCGCGGTCAGGACGGTCGGCGGGATTGGGCCGCAGGCGATGTTGCTGATCGCTCGCGCTGAGAGCATACCAAAGCCATGCCG
>JALXBF010000150.1 GCA_026991575.1 Planctomycetota bacterium
CCCCGTGACAGTGATCGGTGCTCGTTGCAGCTCGGGGATCCGCGTGTACCGCGGGCTGCCGGCGCGCATCTTGCGCGACCGGCCGGCAATCGTCAGTTTTCGCGTGCACTGGCCCGCCACACAAGGCCGGTGGCGGCGGTGGGTCCAACTCCTGACGCATCAGGGCAGACGGGTGACGATCACGTTTCGAGGCGAGACGTCCGAGCACATATGGTCGGAGGTATCCCATGAGACAGGCGATCGTTGACGCTCTTGCAGTTGCCCTTGCCGTGTTTGGCTTGGCAACCACCGCATTGGCTTTGGTGCCATCCCCGTGGCTGACGGATGATCCGAATCCGCAATTTCCGTGTATCCTCTGCACGGAGCAAGCCTGCTCCGGGGCACAGCCACCCTGCGCGGTCTATGCTGGATGTGCCGCCGTCGGGGACAATAGCTGCGTCGGGTGCTTCTGTAAGCAGCGATCGAACCGCTGCGAGTGCCAGCGGCAGAATTGATTCGGTGCCCGCGGAGCTGTTCGAGAGCAACACCGCCGGGAGCGGTCATGGTCGGGTCAGGCACACGAGCGCCATGGTCACGGAGTGTTTGTGCGGTGCTGCTGGTCGGCGCGCTTGCCGCTAGGCCTTCTATGGGGGGAACACCGGCTGAGGTGGATTCTCCGGAGGCGTTTGTGCGGACGGTGCGCGCGGCGTTTGAGAAGTATCTTGATACCGCGACACGCCTGTGCGGCACGGTGCGCGAACAGTCGGGCCCTGAGGACGGCGACGAGCTGTGGGTGGATGCGAAGATCCGGATCAAGCAGAACGGGCGTTATGGGTATTTGGAGGAGTGGCGCAAGGACTACGGCATTCCGAAGCCTTCCTGGCAGGTATTGCTTTACGGGCCGGCAGGGTTCAGCATGCTCGGGAAAACCGCTGATGGGAACTGGTACGTGTCCGAGCACATCAAGCAGTGGAAAGCCGTCCGCGAGTCATGCTGGATCCTCTCCTACTACACTGCAACAGGCTATTTTCCTCGTACCGGTGCTGACTGGTCCGTTGCTGCGACCTGGTGGTCGGACACGGTCGAGGTCCGATCGGTGCAGTGGACCGAACTCGACGGAAGGCGGGTCCTTAAGGCCACGTACGCACTGGACCACCCGCTGGAACGTCATGTGGGCACGGCATGGGTGGATCCCGAATGGATGTGGGCTATCGTCAGGCGAGAAGAACGCCGGGTTGAGGATCCTGAGAGAGTTGCCGTCACAACGATAGCGTATGACGAAGCGTTTCGGCCCGCCCCCGTCCCGGAGGTAGTGGACGTGCGTTGGCCGGGGAAGGGAGAGAAGCCTGACGGGTGGTGGCGGAGCGAGTTTGACTTCCGCATTCCTGACGAGCCACCGAAGGATGAGGAGTTCACGCTGGCCGCATTCGGGATCGATCCGCTGAGGGTCTCAGACGAACCGGCCAAACGGACAATCTGGCTCTGGCTCGGACTCCTCGCCAGCCTGCTGGCCGCCATCCTCTGGTGGGCCAGACATCGGTTGCAGCAGAAATCCGAGCTGGCCCATGACCAACGGGAGGGGTAGATGAACACGGACGCCGGCGCGAGAATTGAGGTAGCATCGCACGGATCCTTTGAAAGCAAAACTCCGGGGAGCGGGCATGGTCGTGTCAGGTCGACAAGCACGATGGTCATCGCCAGTATGCATGGCAGTTCTGGTTAGCGCCTTTGCCATTAGCTCTTCTGTGGGAGGAGAACCGGAGCAAATCGATTCTCCGGAGGCGTTTGTGCGAACGGTGCGCGCGGCGTTTCAGAAGTATCTCGATACCGCGACACGTCTGTGCGGCACGGTGCGCGAACAGTCGGGCCCTCAGGACGGCGACGAGCTGTGGGTAGATGCGAAGATCCGGATCAAGCAGAACGGGCGTTATGGGTATTTGGAGGAGTGGCGCAAGGACTACGGCATTCCGAAGCCTTCCTGGCAGGTATTGCTTTACGGGCCGGCAGGGTTCACCATGCTGGGCAAGACCGCCGATGGGAACTGGTACGTGTCGGAACATATCAAACGGTGGAAAATCGTCCGTGAGTCCTGTTGGATCGTGTCACGCTATACTGCCAGGGGCTATTTTGTTCTTCCCGCTCCTGATTGGCCAGTTGCTGGAGCCTGGTGGTCGGACACGGTCGAGGTCCGGTCGGTGGAATGGACCGAGCTCGACGGGCGCCGCGTTCTCAAGGCCGCCTATAGGATCGAGCAACCTTTGAGGCGCCGTGGGGGTACGGCATGGGTGGATCCTGCACGGATGTGGGCCATCGTCAGGCAGGAGCAGTGGCGGGCTGAGGATCCCTCGAGAGTGGCGGTTACAACCATTGTGTATGACGGATCGTTTGAGCCTGCTCCGGTAGCAAGGCTAGTAGACATACGTTGGCCGGGGAAGGGAGAGAAGCCCGACGGGTGGTGGCGGAGCGAGTTTGACTTCCACATTCCTGACGAGCCACCGAAGGATGAGGAGTTCACGCTGGCCGCATTCGGGATCGATCCGCTGAGGGTCTCAGACGAACCGGCCAAACGGACAATCTGGCTCTGGCTCGGACTCGTGGCCAGCCTGCTGGCCGCCATCCTCTGGTGGGCCAGACATCGGTTGCAGCAGAAATCCGAGCTGGCTCATGACCAACAGGAGGAGTAGATGAACACGGACGCCAACGCGAGAATTGAGGCAGCATCGCACGGATCCTTTGAAAGCAAAACTCCGGGGAGCGGTCATGGTCCTGTCAGGCAGACGAGGGCAATGGCCATGGAGCGTTTGCGTCGCGGTGGTGCTGGTCAGCACGCTTGCCGCTAGCCCTTTGGCGGGACAAGAACCAGCGGAGGTCGATTCTCCAGAAACGTTCGTGCGCACAGTGCGCGCAGCCTTTCAGAAGTATCTCGATACCGCGACCCGTCTCTGCGGGACGGTCCGTGAGCAATCGCGCCCGGAAAATGGGGACGAGTTGTGGGTGGACGCGAGGGCATGGATCCAGCAGAACGGCCGATACGGCTATTTCAAGCGGTGGCGCAGGGACTACGGCATTCCGAAGCCCTCCTGGCAGGTATTGCTTTACGGGCCGGCAGGGTTCAGCATGCTCGGGAAAACCGCTGATGGGAACTGGTACGTCTCCGAGCACATCAAGCAGTGGAAAGCCGTCCGCGAGTCATGTTGGATCCTCTCTTTCCACACTGCAACAGGCTATTTTCCGAGTCCCGGTCCTGACTGGCCGGTTGCTGCAACCTGGTGGTCGGACACGGTCCAGGTGCAATCGGTACAGTGGACCGAACTCGATGGAAAACGGGTGCTTAAGGCCACGTACGCGATGGATCATCCGATGGTGGGTCATATGGGTACGGCATGGGTGGATCCCGAATGGATGTGGGCCATCGTCAGGCAGGAAAAGCGGAAAGCCAGCGGTTCCGGAAGACCGGTAGTGAGGACCATCGTGTACGACGAATCGTTTCGACCCAGGCCAGTTCCAAAGACGCTAGAGGTGCGGACCCCGCGCGGGGAAGGCAAGCCCGATGCATTGTGGCGGAGCGAGTTCGACTTCCGCATTCCTGACGAGCCACCGAAGGATGAGGAGTTCACGCTGGCCGCATTCGGGATCGATCCGCTGAGGGTCTCAGACGAACCGGCCAAGCGGACAACCTGGCTCTGGCTTGGACTCCTGGCCAGCCTGCTGGCCGCCATCCTATGGTGGGCCCGACAACGCCTGCAGCAGAAAGCGAACGTCGCGAATGAGCACCAGCGCTAGCGGCGGCAAGGCGGTACAGCAAAAGCAGCGGCGTCGGCCCGATCCGTGGCTGGTCGGGGCCCTTGCGCTCCAAGCCGCGCTGAGCCTGCTGGTTATCTGGACCCATTTCTACTTCCAGGCACACCGCCTTGCCGCCGCTAGCGCTGGTGCTCATTCGCGACGTTCGCTTTCTGC
>JALXBF010000151.1 GCA_026991575.1 Planctomycetota bacterium
GGCTGCCTGGGCTAGAGGGGTACGAGTGTCTGTGCGTGGTGGCGTTGTTGCCTGGTCGTGATCCGCTGTATGTGCTGGTTTCTCCGGCGGCGCGTGGTAGGGGTCGTACACCGCAGTGGTGGGTGAACCGCTACAGGAAGCGTTGGGTGGCGGAGCAGTTGAATCGCGGTCTGAAGCAGCTGTTCGATTTGGAGAAGTTTCTGGTCCGCACGTGGGTGGCGATTGAGCGGCTGATCTGGCTGTGTGCGATGGTGTTGTTCTGGATCAGTTGGTTCGCGGCCGAGCACAAGGCGGTCGTGATGTCGGAGCTGCGAAAGAAGGGGTACCTGAGCGAGGCCTGAGTGCCTGTTCTACGCGTTCTGCCAGTCGATTCTGCGTGAGGATCGACCGTCGGCGGGGTACATGCCAGGGGGGCCCTGAGGGGGCGCCCGCGGAAACTCACCTCTGTCTGCTCACGGACCAGGTGCACACTGGCCGTAGGACGTGGTCGCGACGCACCGTGTGCACGCCAGGGGGCTATCGCGCGCCGGTGTCGCCCACGGTCCGAGAGTGTCCCCTTCGGCACCGGAGCCTACGGAGCGCACCCCGCCTACACGCTGGCATCCCGATGAGCGCTGTCTCGCGCGTACTCGCTCCCCGCGTCGCCGGGTCCAAGCTCGCTCCTGCCGCCTCCGTCAGCGACAAGCTCCAGCAGGGAAAAACGCTTGACAGTCTCTCTCTCTCTTTCTCTAGACTATGCGCAAACGCTGGCTCTGTCGTTCAGAAGCGCAAGCGGGCGCGGAGGACCCCACATGTGGCGTGAGGGGCGTTTGAGCCGGCAGGCTAGCCGTAATTGGGTACGAGCGCGGCTGCCCGGTGTGCTAGTCGGAGTCGTCCTCGCAACGGCCGCAGCCGGCAAGCTCGGAGCCCTTGTCCGCGAGCCCGTGGCTGCCTGGGCATTCGTCTTGGGACCGGTGGGCTACATCGCTTTATGCGCGTGGGAGGGCTTCCTGGGAACCCAGCTAGTGCTTCATCCCACTCGCTATGCCGTCGCAGCGGCTGTCGCCACTTTCGGTCTCTTTGTTGGATACCACATATGGGTTCGCGCCGGCGGTGGCGCAGCGTGCGGCTGTTTTGGCATATTGGAGGTCAGCGACGACTGGGCTCTCGCGGTCGCCGTGCTCAGCCTAGGTGCTTCGTGCGCGGCCTGGATTGGCCTCAGCCCGCATGCTAGCTACCGTCAACAACGCCTCTATTGGCCGTTGGCCATCGGCGCTGGCATTGGTTGCGCGCTGCTACTTGCGGCTAGCGTTGTCGTAGCTCAGCAGGGTGCGACAGACGGCATCCGCGTTGGCAAGAGAATCATCTGGGTCGAACCCCAGCAGTGGCTCGGTCGCCCCTTTCCGCTAAGGAGGTTCGTGACGAGCTGGCGTCTAGAGGAGAAGGACTACGTCGCCGCGGTGATCCGCGAGGGGTGTTCGCGCTGCGACCAATTCTTGGAGCACCTAAACTCCCTACGCTGGTCCGGTAGTCCCCGGTTGGTTGTGCTGGTGGCCGACGCCAGAGATAGCTCGCCGGGCCGCATCGACTTACCAGGACCGGTATACGTCTGGAACTTGGATTCCCGTTGGCAGTGGAGCATACCAACGCCTTCGGTGGTTCTGATTCGCGATGGCCTCGTGGTGAAGGTAGGTGATGAAAACCTGCTTCTGCAGCTTGCGCGCTGGTTTGGCATTCGTAACAGGGCAGCGGAGCCACGGGGCAGCGCTGCCGCGGTCGTCGAGGCACGGTGACGTGGCGCGCAACACGCCACCAGTTCCTGGAGGCAGCAGATGCGCGCGTGGCTGGTGATTGCTAACGCGGCCGCCTTTGTTACACTCACCATCGGCTGCGCTCCGCGACGGGACGCGGTGGTCGTTGCAGAAACCGGACCGGTTTTCGTTAACATAGATTCCCCGAAACCGATCCGCCACACGTTCCGAGTTAAGAATGACAGCGATCACGCCGTAGCAGTGGTTAGGCTACGGACCTCTTGCAATTGCGCCCAGGCGCGCTTGACGACACACCGCCTGCCACCTGACAGCGCGACCGATCTAACCTTGTCGTACATACCCGATGGAGCATGGGGTGTGGACTCCGTCCACGCGGACGTGTTCTTCAGCGACGGAACCGTTACGCGCTATGTCTTGCGCGTGGCCTGGTTCCCCCGCCTGTACTTGTCGCCGCGACCGGTTCAGCTTTCGGTACCGCTTGGCCAACCAAAGTGGACATCGATCCGCTGCCAGCTGTTTGCACCGTCACGGCAGGCTCTTCCCGTGTATGAGTCGCTTAACTGCACTGATGGTTTGACCTGCGAGCTAACCTCCCAGGAGGAGCAGCAGATTGGACCGCGCGTGTGGGAGAGGGCTTACGTATTTCGTGTGACCGCCGAGCCCACGGCTTCGCCAGGCCGCTATCGCGGCAGGGTACTGATGACGTTTCGTACTAACGATGGGCAAGTCCTCAATGCCTCGGCAGATGTCCACTGGACAGTGCTCCCGGTCCTGCGCTGCCGTCCACCCGTGGCAAGCCTCGGCCTAGAGGGTACCGCCACGGTCCAAGTGGTTGCGGAGGACGGCGCCGCGTTCGAAATCGTTGATGTGGCTCTTGATCCCCCCGAAGCTGCTCGGTGGCTGGCAGCAGACATCAACCCAGATGGCCGGTCCATTCGGCTGACCGCCACTACCGCCTCCGAGCCTCAAGACACGCCCATGACCCGGCGGTGCACGGTGCGTATTCGGACAACGCATCGCAAACAGGCTGAGGTAACCTTGACGGTGCTGTCTTACGTGGTGCCCCGCTAACCTGGAGGTATGCCATGCGCACGAGTACTTCCGTGACCACATTCGCCACGGTAGCGGTCTTGATCGCAGGTCTAGCTCCTGGCCTAGTTTTGGGGGTGGGTGACGACCAATTGTGCTACCCGGGACCACCCGTTGTAGGGGACTGCGTCACGGAGGAAGGCGACGACGAGTTTTGCCATCTACATTTCCTCTTGGTCAGCGACACCGAGTGCGACCGGTCGCGACCCGTTCGTATGTGCACGTACAAATGGACGTGCCGGTGGGACTCAAAACGGAAGCTCTGGAGGAAAACCGAAGCCACCCTCAAAGTCTACGCTCAATGCAAGGATCCCCAAGACGTTGACGAGCCTCAAGGTTGCTGGCATTGCCCCGCGTCCCTGATTTGTAGAGTGGATCGTTTTTACCAGGATCCGTACTGCACGCGTCAGACTTCGCTGTACCGATGGTTCCGAATGCGCGAGGCCTGCTACTGACGCAGGGCTCGGGCCGCCCTGCATACCGCATCCTTGCCTACTCGCCGAACGCAGCGGGCGAATGGGTCAGCGGTGAAAGGCGCAGCACATCCCTTCTGGAGGTTGGAAATGCTCGGGCGAATTGCAGTCGCCGCATGTATCGCCGCACTGGGCGCTTCTGGCGGGGCCGGACTGGACCAGTCTGGGCCAGAAGCGCCACAGACAGGAGCGTTGGGCAGGGAGGAAGTGCGTGCTCTGATGGAAGCTGTGCGTGCGAATGCTGAGTCGGTCACGTCGTACTACATCCGCTATGAGAACCGTGCTTACGCCGTGGAAGGAGAGCACGATCTCGGGCAAGCACCAGCTGAAGAGAATCTCGAATACGTAGAAACGTTCGAATGGTGGCGGTCAGACCGTCTGTGGTGCTTGCGGCACGTTCATCGCACGGTTCGTACAAGACCGTTCCGGATCGTGGATAAGGAACGTGTGAGGGATGAGGGAGAGGATCGGGAATCAGAGTTACTGGTTGAAACGGGCACAGGGGGCCCGCCGCACACAACGATCAGTGAGTGTATCGGGTACATTGGTGGAGAACTGTTCTGGTGGAGCCGACAAGGCGGTCGTGGAAACCGGATTCTACAGGGGGATATGTGGTTCACGTCAAAGAGCGACGCATGGAAATTCATCCCGTCGGGCGGAGATACTCCGGTCGTGCTCTTGCCAGGAGGAAGCCAGCCGAGCGGTCCGTACGCAGCGGTGGAGCACGCCCTCCAGGAAGGAACCGCGTTGTGGCGCCGGGGTGTCGAGCTGCTAGGCCACGAATGCGTTGTCGTTGAGGGTCCATGGCGGGAAGTTGCAGGGCAAGTGGAAGCTGGAATCGGTAACGATCAGCGCCAAACGGACAACGATGGCGCAAGCCCGCCCGATGTCGAGATGCGCGGGTCGTGCCGCGTCTATCTCGACGTATGTTGCCCCGGACTCATTCGCGGCGCCGACGTCGTGCTGTCGGTCACCGACGAAACTGGAAACTCCGTACTCTTCGAGTCCTTTGTGCGGACAGCAGAGGCACGCAAGGTCGACGGACGGGCGTGGGTTGCTTGGGAGCTCCGGACCTGGCAAAGATTGCAAAGCACGGACGAGTCGCAGGACGCTGGTCGCGCTACTGTGATCATCGGCCGCGTGAAGAGTTGCGAGTTCAGAGAGCTACGAGACGACGAGCCGGGTATCGAGCTTCCTGCACGCACACGTGTTTATTCGTACGACCGAGAGGATGCCGTGTACGAGCAGCTACGGCCCATCCGCCTGACCACTACAAACTTCGCCTCCTGGCACAAGCGTGTGCTGAACAGGCTCGGACCGCCCGAGCTCGTGCTGGGTGGTGTCCCTCCGGGAGCAGCATACCGCGACAAGACCGGGGCGCTCGACGTGCCGGGCTTCGTGCTCGTGGCCCTGCTTCTGGCAGCTCCAGCTGCACTGTTGCTCCTGGTGCACTGGTGGCGCCGCCGTAGCGACACGGCACCTGGAGAGAATTGAACACCGGCACTGCACCCGGGCGCTGGCGGATAGGTCCGTGTCGCGAGACAGATGGTTCGCCTCCAACCGCGGAACAAAACAGGCCAAATAGTGCGCCGAAGGTCCTCTGTGGCCGGTCACAGTGCAGGCGTACGTCTGCAATCGGCATGGTCATCAATACGCGCATTGGCCAGGAGGAGCGGGGCTCAGCCGAAGGGGGAGCCTGTGGCAAAGCCGGGACGGCCGCTGACCTGGGTTCATGATGTTGTTACACCAGTTCGTACTCTATCGGGCAGACCGATGCTCATCGGCGGGCTCGACATAGCAGAGGCTTCGGCAATTGACCGCGACCTGTCCGAGGAACTCCCGCGGGCCCACCCGCTGCACAGGCGAGGGCTGCAGCGTGCGCCTCGCTCCCCGGATGTCCGGTCCCGCAGCAGGTGCGGCCAGTATGTCTACCGGCTACAACCAAGGAGCTGCGTCACCGGCTCATCGACAGTCGGCACGGGACTAACACTGGCAATACAGCGATATTCGGAGGCACCGCCGGTTGCATCACACGGTGCGCGTCGTATGATTGCGACGCACTGTCCGGCTAGAGCACACCGGCCCGTCGCAGCCCCTACCGGGCTTTGGCGCGGGGGCCTTGCCAGCTCATGGTCGGCGCATGCAACCACGGGCTGCGAGTCACAATCCGCGGCACCGTCGCTTCGGCAAGCGGAGCACGGAACGCATGAGTGGTTCCAGCCGTCCCGGAGCGCAACGCTTGGCCTGCTCGCAACGACAGCATGCATCTGGAAGCACCTGGATACGGCGGAGCCAGTCGAGGATGCCGGCATCGTTCAGATCCCCGGTGTGAGCAGCGCGATACGGATAGGGTGCAGACTTTCGGATTGCCTCAGCCGCAACTGGCTGACACCGAGCTGTCCATAACGCGGTGAGCACTTGCCATGGATCGTACAACCTGGCGCTGGGTGTTCGTCACGGCCGTTACGCTGGTGACCGCTGCCTGTGCCGGCGCGCAGCTTATCAGGCAAGATTCGTACTTCTCAATGGAGCTGCGACTGTTCCTGGCAGGATTGCACCGATGGTGTGGTGACGCAGAGGATCCCGTGATCCTTCCCCAAGGGATACGGCTGGCTCCAATGGCCGTCGCTGCTCCCGCGGTATTCGGCGCGCTTCCTGCATGGACGCTGGATCGACGGAACTTATCGGGGCAAGCCGCCGGCCCGCCCCCGTGGCTGACAATGGACACACTGGTCGACACCGCTGGCCCAGGCCCGGTGCTAGCTGCGCTGCGTCTGGGAAGAATCGTCGTCTTAAGTCTCTGGATTGCAAGCATCTGGCTACTCTGGTTGGTCCTGCGGCGATACGGGCACGCCGCAGCCACCACCGCTATCGTCTTCTATGCTTTCAGCCCTAGTTTCTTGTCGTTTGGCCACTTGTTATCTAGCGACACACTGGCCTGTGTCGCTGCCATTGCGGCGTGCGCTGCAATGAGCTGGTACGTTGTTCGTCCGGGACCAGCGCGGGCCGGAGTCGCTGGCGCAGCTATCGCCGCCGGAATCAGTACAAAACTCTCGCTGATTGTCCTGGTCCCGTCATGGGTATTCGCCACCTATGCAGCGGGAGCGACGCTGTATCAGGGATCAGCAGCTAGGGTGCTGGGTAGACTGCTGTGGCATACCGTGGTCGCGCTCGTAGTTGCCTGGGCGGTGCTAGGGGCCATTCACGGCTTCTCGTACGGGTATCCGCCCCCGTACGAACGCCCGATGAGCGCTACCGTTGCCCGATACTTGTCGGGCCAATCAGCCTTGGGCATGTGGGGACCGACGATTGCACGGATCATCCCGGCAGAACTTCTCCGCGCGGTAGACGCACAGTGCCGCTCTCACGAGACGTACATCGCTCCCGTGCGCGTGCTCGGGCAGTGGTTCACAACAGGCACGCCGCTGTATTACATCGGAACAGCAGTTGCCAAAGAACCGGTCGGCTTTGTGGTGGTCCTTGCGGCAGCATTGCTCGTTGCGGTGTGCATCGTCTGTTGGCCGTTCTCCCAGGAGGCTCGATATGTGGTCCCATTTGCAGCCTTCAGCCTGCTCTTGCTTGTGGTAGCGTCAACGATGCCAGGTTACCAGGACTACCGCTACGTCCTCCCCGCGCTTGCAGTGTTGCCGGCCTGTACAGCGTACTGCCTGAGCACTGCGCCGCGACCCGTGTGCACAGTACTGTACCTCGCCACCTGGCTCGGCGCCATAGAGGGGCTGGGTGCCTGGCCGCATTACACGGCGTTCGTAAACGTGGTGGGCCACTATGCTGCCGGGGATGGGCACCGATTGGTGGATCCCAAAACCGTGTACCGGACACAGGACCTATTCCGTCTGCGTGAATGGCTGAGCAGACATCCGCAGGTGGAGATTGTCGCCTTAGACATCGATACAGGAGAAGCACCGCTGGCCCTTTATGGCCTGCCCAAGCCACCTGCTGCAGCGCGACTGGCCCATTCGCAAGGGACCGTCAGCTCCAACAGCACCCATCGGTTCGTGCAACCCGGCTGGTACGTCATGCACAAGAGCCTTGTGGCTGACGATCCGCTCGCAGTTGTGACCACGGACGGTGGGTGGCCTGGCTCGAGATCCGTGTATGACTACCTCCGGGGAAAGCGCCCTGACATCACTGTGGGTACCACCATCTACGCCTATCAGCTGACACGTGACGATTGTCGACGTATCACCCAGACGGTTCCCGCCGCTCTGAGCTATCCACGCCAGCAGTGAAGAAGCTCAGGTTCGTACCTGGATGGTCGGGTTTCCTGAGGAGGACATCCCCGGGTTGCGACCAGGAACCCTGGGCTTGCAAGTTGATGGCAGACTAGCCGTGACACCTGGTCGAAACAGGCTCATCAGCACGCACATCGCCCGCTCGCCTACAGTTCCTTTTTCCCATTAGGCACACAGTCTTCTCGGCAAGAGCGGGCTTGCACGGGCGATCGTGTCCATCGGCCAATGGCATCTTCGCGACGGTCCTGCACGCACCGATCGTCCCAGTGGGGCGTGCGGCCGCGTGATCTGTGTTGCAAAAAGGGCGACGGCACGTTGTCCGAGCGCATCGGCGGTCTGCTACACTAGTGGGGCGCGCGGTGTCCGTGCCGGTCTGGAGGTCGAGAACGATGGGCGCAACCGTCAACCGCCGCGAATTCCTGGAAGCATTCGCCGTCACTGCCGGCCTCGCCGCCAACAACGCAGGCGCGCAGCAGCGGCCGCGGATCCCGGGATTCGAAGAAGAAAAGCCAAATCCTGAAGACGCTCAACGCTATGTCCCCATCTCCGACAGGAAACTGCGCGTTGGCATCGTCGGCTACGGCTTCTGCCGCTTCGGCGCCGCCTTCGGCTTCCAAGACCACCCAAACGTCGAAGTGGTCGCCGTCAGCGACCTGTTCCCCGACCGCTGCGCCGCGCTGGCCCGAGCATGCCGCTGCGAGAAGACCTACCCGTCGCTTGAGGAACTGGTAAGAGACGACTCCATCGAGGCCGTTTTCGTTGCCACCGACGCACCCAGCCACGCGCAACACGCCATCGAAGTGCTCCGGCACGGCAAGCACGTGGCCGTCGCCGTCCCGGCCGTATGGGGAAGCCTTGAGGACGCCGAAAGGCTGCTGGAGACGGTCAAACGAACCGGTCTCAAGTACGCGATGTTCGAGACCTCGACCTTCCGCGCCGATTGCTACGCGATGCGCAAGATCTACGAAGCCGGTGGCTTCGGCCGCATCGTCTACGCCGAAGGCGAGTACTTCCACCACGTGCCCAAGCCCCTGCCTTCCTACAAAGGCTGGCGGATCGGCTGCCCACCGCTGTGGTACCCGACCCACTCAACGGCCTACTACGTCAGCGTCACAGGTGGCTCCTTCACGTCAGTCTCCTGCATCGGGTTCAAGGCCGGTTTCCCTGCCTACCGGCCCGGGGCCAACCGGTACGGCAACGAGTTCACGGATGAGATCGGGCTGTTCGAGACCAGCGAAGGTGGCACCGCCCGAATGCTGATGTGCAAGGGCGTGGTGGGTTACCATGCCGAGACGGGCCGCGTCTACGGCGAAAAGGGCAGTTTCTACAACGGCAAATACCACGGCACGCTGAAGAAGCTGCCCGACACGCGCCGTCCTCCTCTTCCGCCAGGCGTTCGTCCCGGTGGCCACGGTGGTTCCCACGGCCACCTGACACACGACTTCGTAGCCGCCGTGCTGCTGGATCGCAAACCGGCCGTCGACATCATCGCAGCGCTGAACATGACCGTGCCGGGCATCGTTGCGCACGAGTCGGCGCTGCGCGACGGCGAGCGACTACCGATCCCTCAGTACTCGATGTAGCCGCTCCCTCCGATCCGGCGCCCGTGGCATCAGCAGCGGCCACGTTCGAAAAGATTGCACCACCAGCGACTGCAACGGTCGCACGTACGTGATGCCCACCGCAGCCGTTCCACAGGCGAAAGGACAGTTGCACGATGGTCCGAACCGCTACACTCTGTGCCCTGCTGTTGACGTTGCCGCTGAGAACACCGGCCGATAGCCGTGGTCAGCCGCCGTCGTTCACGATCCAAGACGTCCCGCAGGCGGCAAACCGCTACGGCCGTCACGCTCCCCCGCCGACACTAACCCCCGACGCCGCCACTGTCCTTGAGGCCGAGGAGTTCCAGCCTCAGCAAGGCGCATGGCGACCAGAAGCCTACGGCAGCAACTACTACGTCTCCACCTTTGCCAACACCTTTCTGAGTCGCTGGGCATACCTGAGTGCCGACGCCGGGCAGAACGGCGTCGCACGCCGTCAGGTCCGCATTGCTGCCGCAGGCCGCTATCTTGTGCTTGCCCGCTACGAGGCCGCCTACCGGTTCCACACCCCGTTTGAGATCCGCATTCGGCAGCGGGGCAAACTCGTCTTCCGCCGCATCTACGGCCGCCGCGACCAACGGCGCATCTGGCCGTTCCGCCGCGGACTGGCAACGGACATCGCATGGCCCTGGGGAGCAAACGAGCAGATCGTCTGGGAAGGCCACGACGCCATCGCCACACTGGCTGAGGGTGACGCAATCTTCGAACTGGTTGCCGTTGGGGAGCCAACGCCTCAAGCCGACCGCCACGTCGACTGCATCCTGGTCACCACCGATGAACGGGACGTTCAGGACCGGATCAAGCGGGCCTTCTACCTGCCACTGGACGGACTGCTTACCCAGGCCGGTGACCTCTGGTGTCAGGTCATCAATCACAGCATCGGCGCCCTGCAAGTTACCCTGCCACCGTGCATCGAGCACTCCCCCTACTGGGTCCACCCGCGCCGCTGGAAAGCCAAGGGCTTCACGCTCAAAGCCGGCGAGCGCTCCGAGTGGATCGAGGTCGGCAGCTTGCTGGATACGCTGAACCATTCTGTCTGGCGTCCCCGGTTCCGAGCGGTGAACGGTCCGCGAGACTACACACTTCGGCTGGCTGTGCCGGCAGGCAGTGAGAAGCGTGTCGTCTATGAGCTGCGGACCAACCGCGACCAGCTCGCACTCTACATGAGCCCGGCCTTTCGCTACGTGCCTATGGTCTATCCATGCGAACGTGCCTTACCCGATCTGCTTGGCTACCTGCAACGTCGCATGCAACGCGAACCGCTTCCGAAGGGCCGACCGCAGCGGTTCGTGCTGTACGCACTGAGCTTTGCCGAGCTGGAACACCGGCCTGCGTACAACGAGATGGTCCGCCGCTGGCACCGGCTATTCCCGATTGTCCCGCCTCGTGCGGATGCCCCCGCCGGCTACATCGACGTCCGACACGTGCGAACCGACCGGCTCGCGGCATACTGCGAACAGCTAGCCAAAGACGGACTGGCCGAACGGATCCGCGTCGTCAGCCTGGGCGACGAGATCAGTCTACCGGCGCCGTCGGGTGACCACGACGACTCGTTTCGCCAGTGGCTACGACGCCAGGGACTGAGGCCCGCCGACGTGGTCCCCGGGGCGTCCGACTGGCAGGCCATACGGTACTTGCCTTCGCCTGACCCGAAGCAGGAACCACGTCGCTACTACTACGTGCAGCGCTACCGTCAGCGGTACGGCATCCGGACTATCAAGCAGCGGACTGACATTCTGCGCCGCCACCTACCGAAGGCACTGATCGGTGCTAACTACTCACCGCATCAGGGGGCGCCGTACCTGGGTGAAGTCTACAAGTGGATCGAAGTGTTTCGGGAAGAGGGAATGACGCTGCCGTGGAGTGAGGACTATATCTGGCAGATACCGGTCGTTTCTCCGCAGGTCAACGAGTTGTGCCTGGCCATGTTCCGGGCGGCGCTACGCGGCAAGCCGCAACGCGACATCCACTACTACGTCATGCCTCATTGGCCGGGGAACTCCCCCAGAATGTGGCGCCGGCTGTTCTACTCCTCGCTTGGCCACGGCATGACCATCGGCAACCTGTTCGAGTTCCGCCCGCTGCCGGTAGCCTACACGGAGAACTACTGCAACCTGCCGGAGACCTACTGGCAGGTGCTGCGGGCGTGCCGTGAGCTGAGCCGTTTCGAAGACATCATCCTGGACGGCCACCCCGTGCCCGGCGACGTCGGGCTCTGGTTCAGTACGACGGCTGACATCTGGCATGACGCCGCGCCGCCCTACGCTGCAGAGAAGCGCAGCCTGTACGTCGCCCTCCGCCACCTGCAAGTCCCCGTGGAGGTCTTCACCGACCTGGACAGTCGCGCGCAGTTGCAGCAATGCCGTGTGCTGTTCGTGGTCGACCGCCACGTGCACAGGCAAGATGCCGAACGGCTGCTGGACTGGGTCCGCGAAGGAGGTACGCTGGTGCTTGGCGCCGGCGCGGCGATGCGCGACCAGTTTGACCGCCCCTTGGACCTCCTGTACCGGCCCCTGGGGCAACTCCCGAAGCTAACCGTGGACGACAGCGTGCCAATTCGGTACGTGAAGCAGGACCTGGCGTGGGCTCGGCCAGTCGCCACGGTGCAGCCCCAGGGCCAAGGACGCTCGTTCCCGGTTTACGGTGTGGTGGCCGAGCTGCCGGCAGGGGACGCGGGGCAAACGGCAGCAACTTTCGTCGATCGCCGCGACCACGCCGCCGTCTGTAACGTGCCGCTTGGCAAGGGCGAGATCTGGTACTTCGGCTTTTTGCCCGGCCTGGCCTCCGTACGACCGTCGGCTCGCCGCGAGCCGCTGACCCGGGGAGGCGATGAGCACAGTGTCGCGCACCGGATGCCAACCGCCTATCAGGCATCGGCTCTCCAGCTCCTAGCGGCCCCCCTGAAAAACGTCCGCCGCCTGGTCGAAGTCGACCCGCCCGTCGTCGAGCCTTGCCTGGTCCGTTCCAAGAACGGCGCGGTCCTGATCCTCATCGCCTGGCAGCCCGACCCGGCCGACGCCGTCGTGACCGTGCGGATGCCGCTGCCGCGCGGGCGAGTTGAAACGGCCACCGGGCAGCGCGTCGAACTCCACCAAAAGGGAAGCAATGCGCTTGAACTCCGCCTGACCGTGGACGCAGCCGACGCGATCATCTTCCGTCCGTAGCAGGCGGCACCAACGCTCCCTCAGCGGTCCGCTCGGCCGTCAGCGGCCGGGATCATCCAGATTCAGTGGCAGCAGGCCGCGTGCGTCGTGGCACCCAAAGGGGGCAAGCCACCCTGACCGGACTCTGGATGGCCTACCGCAGCAGCGTAAGCGCTTGGCCGCTATCGAAACATGCACATCCGGTCGTCGTGGTGATCGGTCAAACGCTGTACCTCCTCGAGCACTCGCCCCCCATCGATCCGTGGCACGTGCCGCCCAGCTTCGTGCACTGACCGGTTCTGGGAGCCGGCATGCGGCCCGTGGCCGGCTTTGACTGAAGCCCTGCCGGGCGACGGCTCTGTCCGGTCAGGATGACCGACGGAACCGATGGGGCGCGAGCGGGACTATGGACCGAATTGAACGGCCGCTAGTGGTGAACTGCCCCCCATTGGTCTGGCACGGTCCCAGGCTGCGGCACAATCTGCTAAGCTGTCTACTCACCGCCAGGCGATGGTAGGCGGACCGAGGACCGTGCGGAGGTAGCGATGGCAAAGCCGAAAGTGTTTGTCACACGACCGTTCCCGGACGTGGGGCTCAAGCGCGTGCTTGCTGAGTGTGATGCGGAGGTATGGCCCGGGCCGTTGCCGCCGCCACGCGAGGTGTTGCTGGAGAAGGTGCGCGACATCGAAGGCCTGCTGAGCATGCTGACCGAGCAGATCGACGCGGAGCTGATGGACGCGGCCCCTCGGCTAAAGGTGATCAGCAACTACGCCGTTGGCTTCAACAACATTGACGTGGCAGCGGCTACAGAACGTGGCATCGCGGTGGGCAACACCCCGGGGGTTCTGACCGACGCTACCGCGGACATGGCATTCTGCCTGTTGATTGCGGCAGCACGCCGACTCCTGGAGTCGTACCATGACATCCTGGCCGGAAAGTGGCGGACCTGGGAACCGATGGGCTGGATCGGTCAGGACCTGGTTGGCCGGACGCTTGGCGTTGTGGGGATGGGGCGTATCGGAACTGCTCTTGCCCGCCGCTGTCATGGTGGCTGGGGGATGCGGGTGCTCTACTACGATGTGCGCGCGAACGAAGAAGCGGAACGCACGCTGGGAGCCCAGCGTGTGGATTTCGACACGCTGCTGGCCGAGAGCGATTTCGTCAGCATCCACACCGTGCTAAACGAGGAAACGCGGGGCATGTTTGGCCGCGACGCGTTCCGCAAGATGAAGCGTACGGCGGTGCTGGTGAACACGGCGCGCGGCCCGATCGTCGATACGGACGCTCTGGTCGAGGCGCTCCGCTCCGGTGAGATCTTCGCCGCCGGACTGGACGTCACCGACCCGGAGCCGCTGCCACCGGACCATCCGCTGCTTGAACTACCCAACGCCGTTGTCGCCCCCCATATTGCCAGCGCCACGGTGACGTCGCGAAACGCGATGGCTGAGATCGCTGCGGACAACCTGCTTCTGGGGCTGCAGAACAAGCCCCTGCGTGCCTGGGTCAATCCCGAGGTGGAACCACGATGGCGACGGTGACCGAACCAGCCGTAGCACCAGTGAGGATGACAACAATGTGGCGGGTGCCGACGAGCATTCTTGCCGGGCTGTTGCTTCTGCTGACTGTCCCAGCATGGCCCCGAGTTCACGGGGAAGATCATCCGGCACCACGTGCGACGGACTACTTGATCCTGGTCTCGGTGGACGGCTTCGCCAACAGCATGTTGTGGGACACACGCGCGCCGATGCCCTTCCTGCGCGACCAGCTGAAGCAGGGAGCGTACGCACGGGATGGCCAGGTCTGCACGTTTCCCACCGTCACGTGGCCGAACCACACGACCCTGGTCACAGGCGTTTCGCCGGCAAAGCACGGCGTACTGGCAAACAACGTCTACGACCGCAAACAGAAGAAGCGGCTCCAGCTGATCATCGACCCGCTCTTTGACAAGGATGAGCTCGTCCGGACCCCGACGCTGTACGACGTGGCCCACGAAGCAGGGCTGAGCACGGCGGCTCTGGCCTGGCCGGCGACCCGACGCGCAGCCAGCCTGGACTGGACTGTCCCTGACATGCATGTGCGCGACGGGTTCGCTCGCTATGCGACCCCTGGGTTGCTTGAGCGGTTCCGGCGGCTCGGTCTCCCGGTGGACCGGTACGGGCCGTGGCTGAGCGACCCGACTGGGGGGGCGAAACGCGACTGGCTCTGGATCGAGGCGGCCATCGCGCTGTATCGGACGGAAAAACCGAATCTGCTGCTAATCCACTTCGTCGAAATGGACCATGTACTCCATCGCTACGGCCCCGGCAGCGGCGACGACCTCTGGGTCGCCACCTACACCGACCACTGCCTCCGACGCCTCTGGTACGGTGCCCGCCAAGCGCTTGGCCCGGACGCCCGCGTGACGATGATCGTCTCCAGCGACCATGGTTTCTTCGCCGTGGATCGCTCGATTCACCTGGGCGTCTTCTTCAAGCAGCAGTTCGGCGGCAAGCTACGGCCGGTGATCGTCCCTCAGGGCGGGTCGGCCGCCGTGTATCTGCCGGAGGGGACGTCGCCGCAGACGCGCCGGGAAGTGGCCGAGGCACTGCGGCGCGTGGAGGGGGTGCAGCGAGTGTTTGAACCGGAGCAGTTCGCGCAACTCGGGCAGCCGACGCCGGCCGAAAGCCCCTGGGCACCGGACCTATGGCTTGCCGCCGAAGAGGGCTACAGTTTCTCCGCAAGCGGCACCGCAGCCCAGCTGATCACGACCGGCAAGCGGCGTGGGACACACGGCTTCCTGCCCGACCAGGATCGGATGCGCGGCGTGTTCGTCGCGTTCGGCGCGGGAGTTGCAAGGGACGTAAATTTGGGTAAGGTAGATAACAGGCAGGTTGCGCCCACGGCGGCAGCCCTGCTGGGTTTGTCCCTCGAACACGCCGAACTTCCCCCCCTGAATCGGGCGCTGGCGCCCGTGCCTGCCCGGTAAACGATCAACCACCCAGGAGAAAGGACCGTCTGCCATGAACCTACTGCTCGCATGCCTGCTACTGCTGTGCGGTCCGCCCGCCGATGAGAAAGCTCTGCCCGGAGACAACGTCCCACCTCCAGGTTTTCGGGCCCTGTTCAACGGCCGCGACCTCAGCGGCTGGCAGGGTGTGGTGCCGCTGCCGGTGCGTGAGAAGCTGAAGAACGATCCGCAACGGCTGGCGCAGGTGCAGAAGGAGGCCAACCGCAGGGTGCTGCCACACTGGAACGTGCGAAATGGCATCCTGTGCTATGACGGAAAGGGAAACAGCCTCCAGACCATCGAGGAGTTCGGCGACTTTGAGCTGCGTGTCGACTACAAGATCCTCCCCGGTGGTGACAGCGGCATCTACATCCGCGGCGTACCCCAGGTTCAGATCTGGGATCCGGCTCAGCACCCGGAAGGCTCCGGCGGGCTGTTCAACAACAAGAAGTACCCAAGCAAACCGTTGAAGCGAGCGGACAAGCCGGCAGGCCAGTGGAACCGGCTGCGGATCATTGTGCGTGGTGATCGAGTTACCGTGTACCTGAACGGCGTGCTGGTGGTCGACAACACGCCGCTAGAAAACTACTGGGACCGCTCCAAGCCATTGCCCAGGCGCGGTCCAATCGAATTGCAGCACCACGGTAACCCGCTGTTCTTCAAGAACATCTTCATCAAAGAGCTCTAGGAACAGGCCGCTTTAGCGTGCCATCCGGTAGTGACGCAGTGCAGCCAGAGGAGGAGCAACATGAGCTTGCAGCGTACTGTGCTGAGTGCCCTGGTCAGCGTGGTCGTGTTTGCAGCCCTGGTCGCCGTGCTCGGCCAACGCCATCCTGGCGTGGCAGACGAAGAGAAGTGGATCCCATTGTTCAATGGCAAGGACCTCAGCGGCTGGGACACCTTCATCGATCCCCGCGCCGAGGGCGTGAAACCCGAGGACATCTGGTCTGTGAAGGACGGCGTGATCATCTGCCAGGGACAGGTGAACGGCTACTTGATCACGCAGAAGGAGTACGACAACTATGTTCTGAAGCTGCAGTGGCGCTGGGGTGAGAAGATCCACCGCGGCCGCAACAGTGGTGTGTTCGTACACGTGGTGGGGCCGAACCGGATCTGGCCGAAAGGGATTGAGGCGCAGCTCATGTCGGGCCATGCCGGAGACTTCTGGCTGGTCGGCGGAGCCACGCTGAAGATCGATCCTCGTCGCCGGGATCCGCGCATCTCGCGACACTATTTCCGGATCAAGGACGGCGTGGAGAAGCCGATCGGGCACTGGAACCAGTACGAGATCATCTGCAAGGGCGACACGATCCGGTTGATCATTAACGGCCAGCTCGTCAACGAAGGGACCGATGCCGATCCTTGCCGCGGCAAGATTCTGCTGCAGTCGGAAGGGGCCGAGATTCACTTTCGCGATATCAAGCTGAAGAAGCTCTAGCAGCCGGCCCCTACGCTAGTTGGTCGGCAATGATCCCGACAGGACAGCGTCCCGACTGCTGAGCACGGCGGTCGGGACGCATACTTCTGCCCGAGTTTCGTTGCCGGGCGGCAGAGGCACGAACGGCTTCACTTCTTTTCGGCCTGTTCCAGGATTTCGATGAGCTTGCGGCCCAGCGAGCTTTGCTTCAACTTGTCCATCAGGCCGGTCGTTTCGGCCGGCTCGGCGGCTCGGCCCCGCGCCCTGCCCCTGCGCCGGCGACGCTTTGCAGGCTCCGAACCAACCGCTTGCTTCTGCTCGGCCGCCGACTCGTCGATATGCTCGATCTTTGGGATCAGCTTCCGCTCGGCAAGCCCCCACGCCGTGGAGGCCAGGAAATACAGGCAGAGGCCGGAGGGGAGCTTGTAGAAGATGAGCAGCGTGAAGATGGTCATCATGACCATGGTCATTCGCTGTTGTGCCTGGATCTCGGGATCCGGCGATGGTGGCGTCAGCCATTTCTGCTGATAGTACATCAGAACCAGCGACAGGACAGGCAGCAGATTGAAGTATGGGCCAAGGATCGGCAACGAGACCCCGAACGGGAAGAGCATGTCGGGGGCGGCAAGGTTATCGATCCAGAGCACGAACGGAGCCTGTCTGAGTTCGACGGCGCTGGACAAAGCACGCCAGAGGCCGACGAAGATAGGCATTTGGACCAGCAGTGGCAAGCAGCCCTGAAGGGGAGCCAGGGGGTTCACGCCATGCTTGCGGTACAGCTCCAGTGTGGCCCGGCCGAGTGCTTCGCGGTCGCCCTTGTACTTCTCCTTTAGCTTGTCCAGTTCCGGCTTCAGCGCCGCCATCTTCTTCTGCATCCGCTGGCTCATGATGATCTGCCGCCTCGTCAGCGGGTGCATGGCCAGCCGGACGACCACCGTTAGCAGGATGATTGCCACGCCCCAGTTGGGAACGATCCGATGGAAGAGCTTCAGAATGCTCAGCATCAGCCGGGCAATGCCGCTGAACATGCCGTAGTTCGTAACGTAGCCGGCCAGATCGCTCCGCCCCACTGCGGCAACGAACGTGGCTTCATCCCTGGGACCAACATACAGTCGGTACCGATGGCTGACGCGTGCTCCCGGCTTCAGCTCCACCGGCTTGCTGCGGATCAATACACCCGGATCGCTCAGGTCGGGATGGTCCACGTAGATCGTGTTCAGCACCGGCCAGACCTCTGCGATGGCCGATGCAGCCTGCTTCCCGGGCAACAACAACGCACAGAAGTACTGATTCTCGGTACCGGCAAAGTCGACTCGATCCAGAAGGTCCCAGCGGTCGTCACGGCCCGCGGTCACGTGCACATAAAGTAGTGCCTCGGAGGGTGACAGCTTGTTGTCTCCGTTGAGATCGAACTCGTCAGGCCAGGGCTCAACGGTTGCCTCCGTCCACTCTGACCGCTCGATCGTGCCGTCTCTGTTGCCGTCCAGCTCCCCGAGCCTTTCGGCAAGCCGCCGGCAGGACTTCGCCAGCGACGCGGCATAGTGCGTTCCCCGCTTCGCAGCCCCGTCGCGGACCAGCGCCAGAGCCACCTCGCGCTTGGTCCAGGCATACCACCAGCCCTCCAACACCGTGCCACGCGGTCCGTAGAGCCAGTACGCAAGGCTCTGCTCCTGTTGACCCGGGTTCTCCAGGGCAATCTCCACGTCGATCGCGTACTTACCCTTCCACACCGTGTACGTCTTGGTGACCTTGATCCCTGAGCGAGGCAGCGACCGCCAGAAACGGACACGTACGCCGGCTTCGCTTCCATCCTTGCCGGTCACGGGCGTCGGCCCCTCCACGTGCCAGGGCCGTCGGGCAAGATCGGCATGTTCGGACGGCACATCCAGTGCTGCAGTACCGAACGGAATGCCGTTCACCGTACGCCACGGGCCGGACGGCTCGGTCATCGCCAACAGGGTCAATGGCCCGGTCTGCTGCTCGTTCTTGAACCGGTTCAGCACGACCTCTTCAATGCATGCTCCAACGTTCCGGAAGCGAACCTGAATGAGGTAATCCGAATCGGGCCGATCGGATCCAACGGTCACAGGGGGCTGGACGGCGACCCGTTCCACGGCCTCGTTCTCGTTCTGGCCGTCACCGTCGCGCTGCTTGGCTCCTACGTCCGGCTTGCCAGCATCCCCCGCAGCCACTGCAGGCGGTTCAGCCGTGTTGCTCCCGGCTGCCGGTTTCTCTTCAGCCAGATCTGTTCGTCGTTCTTGGCGTTGCTCTTCCTGCTTGTCGCGGGCAACCTGTTTGCGGGCTGGTTGCGGTGGCACAGGCCAGATCCAGCGCACGACGGTCGGCGTGACCAAGATGATGGCCGTGGACAGGATTAGGAAAAGGAAGTACCGCCTCTCGATCATGTCCCTGGTTCCCGGAGGACGAAGCGCACGCCGTGCGGAAAGTTGCTCAATTCTATCCGGTGGCTCACGCGCAACCGCTTCGATGGCCGAATGCGACGTCGGGAGCGGGTCCCAACAGGCGCCTCCGGAGCTTCGGGCTAGCTTGGCTGGAGCGGGCCGTGGCACGAGCGAGCCGTGGGCGGCGCGTCGTTGCCGTGATCGAGACCGTGGTTGGGTGTTGTTTCAGGCTGCTGCCCAGGGCTACTTGCCAATGCAGAATCGCCGGAATATTGCGTCGAGGATTTCCTCGACATGGACCTCGCCGGTGACGAGCCCGATTTCGTGTAACGCCGCGCGCAGGGCGCTGGCGACCAGCTCATCCGGCAGCCCTTCGGCCGCGGCACGTCGTGCGTGCCGGAGTTCGGTGAGGGCAGTGGCAATGGAGCGGCGGCACCTGGCCGCCGTTTCCGGGACGACGCCCGCAGCAGCCTGAGCTGCCGTGCTTCCGGCCCAGCTGCTCAGCGCGGCCAAGAGCGCGTCGATGCCGGGAGGGCCGACCGTGCTGACGGCCACGACCGGTCGTCCGGGCCGACAGGCCCGCAGCTGCTCGCACAGCCCGGCAAGCACCTCAGGACTGACCAGATCCGCCTTCGTAACGACCAGCCACTCCCTGGGGTCGTCGGGCGGAAGTGGCAGCCCGGTAGCTGGGGCTGCCGTGTTGTCGCTAGCGGCTAGCCGGTCACAGGGCAAGCACCAGAGTCGGACGGCGGCTTCGCTGTGCAACGTGCGGGCCAGCTGCTGAGCCTGGCGGTCGGCCGTCGTCGCCGGTTGCTCGTCAATCCCCGGGGTATCCACGAGGCGGATGGTCACCGCGCTATCGAGACTTAGCCGTGCCGACAGGTAGTCTCGGGTGGTGCCGGCCAGGGGGGCCACGATTGCCAGCTCGCCCTGGCACAGCGCGTTAAACAAGCTGCTCTTGCCGGCGTTCGGCTCGCCGGCAAGCACCACCACCGGCTCGACCGGCGCCTGCTCCCGTTCGTGCATCTGACGTTGAACCTCTTCGAGCAAGGCAATGCCACGGTCGATGCCCTCGATCAGCTGCTCCGGCGTGATGAACTGGATGTCTTCCTCGGCGAAATCCAACGCTGCTTCCAGCTCGACCAGGAGGTCCACCAGCAGTGCGCGCAGTCGTGTCAGCGGCTCGGCCAGGCCACCGTCCAGTTGCTTGAGTGCGGTGCGTAGCGTGGCTACATCGCCAGCCTGCGTTACGGCAAGCACTGCTTCCGCTTCGGTCAGATCCAGTTTGCCGTGCAGGAAGGCGCGCAGCGTGAACTCGCCAGGCTCGGCCGCTCTGGCGCCAGCCAGCAGGCACCGCTCCAGCACCCATCGGGCCAGAGCAGGGGGGCCGGGCAGGTGAATCTCGGCCATCGATTCGCCGGTGTATGAGGCGGGTCGCTGCCAGAGCCAGAGGTCGGCCGGCACTGAGGCCGTCCCCGCGCCGGTGAGGTGACCGTCGACGGCCGCCGGAAACGTCTCGGGCCATCGTGGTACGGCCACCAGAATGCGAGCGATCCGGTGGGCATCGGGACCACTGATCCGCACGATGGCCCGATGCGCCGGTTGCAACCCGGTGGCAATCGCGGCGATTGTGTCGTCGGTTGCGTAACGGAGAGGCATGGTGGCGAAAAGCCGCGCCGGCTAGCGCTTCTTTTTCTTGCCCCGGCTCGACGAAGCCTCGTATCGCTGCGCCCGCTTGGTAGCGCTTGCGCCTGCAACGGGCCTTCCGGCCTCCATGTCCGGCTTGTCGTCGACGACGCGCAGGTCAACCTCCCGCTTGTCCATGTCCACGTGCACGACCTGCACGGTCAGCCGATCGCCCAGCCGGAAGACACGGCCGGTGCGGACACCGGTCAGCGTGCGTGACTTATGATCGTAGCGGTAATAATCGTCCGCCAGAGAGCTGATGTGCACGAAGCCGTCGACCGGGATCTCTTCCGTCTCCACAAAGAAGCCCACCTCCTCGATCGCACGGATGTAGGCATGGAGTATCATGCCGAGGTTCTCGTTCAGATGGCGGAGGATCTTCAACTTCACAAGCTCCCGTTCAGCCGACTCCGCACGTCGCTCGGTGAACGTGGAGTGTTCACCGATGGTTCTCAGCTCAGCGACGTCCGGATGCCAGTTCGGTCGCCGCCAGATTCGATCAAGGATGCGGTGGATGACCAGGTCCGGGTAGCGGCGAATGGGCGAGGTGAAATGGCAGTAGGCATCGGAGGCAATCCCATAGTGCCCCTCGTCCTCTGGGCTGTAGACGGCTTGCTTCATGCTTCGCAGCAACATGTAATGCACGGGTCGTTCGAACGGGGTACCGCGCGTCCTGTCCAGCAGTCTCTGAAGCTCGAAGCGATCCTGTGGGTTGCGGATCTTGAAGCCCAGGGCGCGGACGAAGGTGGCGAACTGCCGAAGCTTGTACTCGTCCGGGTTCGGGTGGATCCGGCGCAGGAAGACGACGCCGCGGTCGTCCAGATAGCGGGCCACCGCCTCATTGGCCGACAGCATGAACTCCTCAATGCACTGGTGGCTCTCGTCCTGCCGGCGGACGTGGGCGGCCACGAACTGTCCGTGCTCGTCCAGTTCCAGCTCGATCTCGGGCAGCTCTAGCTCCAGGAATCCTCTCTCCCGCCGCCGCTTCCGCAGCAGCGCGGCCAGTTCACGCATGTCCATCAGCATCTTGCGCACCTCGGGCGGGATCGTCTCTTCGTACCGTTCCGGATGGTGCCAGAAGTCGAGGACAGTGTCGTAGTCGAGCCGTTTGGTGACCTTGATCAGTCCGGGCGTGATTTCGGTCTCCAGTGGCGTACCGGTCTTGCTGAACCTCATGATCACGCTCTTCGTGTAGCGGAGCACGCCCTCCTGAAGACTGGCTACGCCGTTGGAGATGACCTCCGGCAGCATCGGCAGCACGGTACCGGGCAGGTACACGGACGTGCCGCGCTTGCGTGCCTCGCGGTCCAGCGGCGAGCCCTCCTTGACGAAGTAGGCTACGTCGGCAATGTGTACTTGAAGGATCCAACTGCCGTCTGGCTCGCGATGCACATGCACAGCATCGTCGAAGTCCTTGGCATCGCGGGGATCGATCGTGACGATCACCTCGTTGGTAAAGTCGCGTCGTTTACCCCGGCGCGATGGTCGGTACGATTGGGCCACCGCGCGTGCTGCCTCCAGCGCGTCCTCCGGAAACTCCTCGTCCAACTCGAACTCACGGATCACGGTCTTCAGATCGACATCCGGATCACTCTTACGGCCGAGTACCTCCAGGATGACGCCTTCGCCTTCGACCCCGGGCTGCGGGAAGCGGACCAGTTCGACGACGACTTTATCATCAGGTTTGGCTCCTTTTACACCCGGATCACCCACGTAGACCGGCTCACCGAAGACCGTGCCGTCGATGCGTACGTAGCCGACGCCATCGACTTCGAAATACGTGCCCACGAACTGGGTCCTGGCCCGCTCGATGACATCGACAATCCGACCCTCCGGGTACTTGCCCGGTCGGTGCGGAATGCGCGTGATCTGGACCAGGACCTCGTCACCGCGATTAGCGTCTTTGACGAATTGTGCCGGGATGAAGATCTCCTCCCAGGGCACCTCCTCGCTCGGGTTCGGCTTGACGAAGCCGTAGCCGGCGCGGGCGGGCCGGAAGACACCGACCACGAGCCGTTTGACATCTGGCGGGCGGATCTTGCCGCCCTTGCCCAACTTGAGCCTGCCCTGGCTGATAAGCATCTTCACCATGTTGCGAAAATCGGCGTACTGCTCGTCCGGAACGCGCAGCTTGCGAGCAAGTGCCCGGACGGTCAACGGTGTGTACTCGGGCGACTTGACAAACTTGACGACTTCCGACGCGCTGACTGGCATATGTAGCTCGTGATCCTGCTTTGGGTTCATGGCCGGGCGTTGGTTCTCCGGCGATCGATGCCACTACTCACCCTGGTGCACATCCCACACGGAAAAACCGTCGACCCAACGCGGGAAGCGGAAATGCGCCCGGCCGGGGGCAAAGAGGCCTGCGGGTGGAGGTGCCGAGTCCGTGGTCTACTAGTGTATACGTGCTATTCCTCCTTGGGACGACCGCGATACAGACGCCGCCGGAACATGGCACTTGGCTCCGTCCAACTGCCCCGGCCCTCGCCGCGAAGCTCTTCCTGGAACGCAGCCAGCTTGGCATCCAGGTTGTCGATCAAGTGTAGCGCGAGCGCTTCCATCGTACGCGGCACCTTCGGACTGCCGAACTCCAGCGATCCATGGTGGCTGATGATCATGTGCTTCAGCCTCATGGCCAGTTCCTTGGGAAACGTCCGCCTTGTTTGCTCCTCCACCTCACGAATCTTCTCGTTCAGCAACTCTACCCCCTGGACCAGGTGCCCGACCAGCTCCCCTTCGTCTGTGTACTGAAAGGCACCATGATAACTCAATTCGTCCAACTTGCCAATATCATGCAAGAGGATACCGGCAAAGAGCAGGTCGGCGTCAAGCTGGGGGTACAGTGGCGCGATCCGCTCGGCGATCTCCAGCATGGTGACGATATGCTCGAGCAGCCCGCCGCGGTAGGCATGGTGGTACCGAACGGCTGCAGGTGCGGCGGCCAACTTGGCCATCAACGTCTCATCCACCAGGATCGCCTCAACCAGATGCGCCAGGTCCTGGTCCTCGATCCGGCTCATCAGCTCACGGAGCCGCAGCATGAGCCGGTCGATCGACTGGGTGGTCTGTGGCAGGAAGTCGGCCAGGTCGACCTGTTCTTGAGGGACTCGCTGGATCTCTGAGACAATCAGCTGCAGCTCGCCCTGGTAGATCTGCGTACGGCCGCGCACGCGGAGGAAGTCATTAACGTCGAACGAATCAAATAGCCGCTCGGTGGCATTCCACATTCGGGAGCTGATCACGCCGGTGCGATCGCGTAGCTCGATCTGCAGGTAGAGCCCTCCCGAGCGGTTCGCTCTCAAGTGCTTCTCCGCCACCATGTACACCTCGTCCACCGTCTCGCCACTCGACAGGTCGCGCACGTAGCGACGACGTGCGGCGGGTTGAGGCTCGGATTGTGTGGCCTTCTCGCGGGCGGGTTCACTCACAGCTTCCGGCTCCATGTGTGGGGTGCAGCCCGAGCCGTGCGCGGGCAGGACCACGTTCAGGACCAGGACGGGCAGGCACGTGAAGCCCGATCAGGGGTGGCACGCAGCCACTAGCGTCCCTGTCGGAGTCGATCCCCCAGGAAGTTATCCAGTGCTGGTACGCGGTAGATCTTCTCGATCGTCTTCTCTACATCGTACGGCACCCGGCAAAACGTGATCGCACTGTCGTCCAGGATGACGTAGCACGCCCGCGGATCCCCGTCGCGGGGCTGACCGACCGACCCGACATTCACCACCACCTTCTGATCCGGCAACTGGTACGCGCCTCCCGACAGATCCGCCGGCTCAATAAACTCACCGCTCTCCAAGAAAATCCCGGGCACATGCGTATGCCCGACGAAACAGTAGCGGTCCACCAGCTGGAAGATCCGTTCCATCTTGCGGCGGTTGTAGATGTCCTCAGGGAAGATGTACTCGTTCAGCGGGATTCGCGGCGAGCCGTGCACGAAGAGAAACTCTCCCTCCTGGTGCCTTCGGGGCAGCTCTCCGAGGAACTCCCACCGCTTTTCGTTCTGGCGCGGATTGCCCCGCGATTCCAACTGCTCCCTGGTCCAGAAAATCGCCGACTCGGCGCTTGAGTTGAATCCCTCCGGGTCAAACAAGGCCGCCTGATCATGGTTTCCCATGATCGTGACTTTGAAGTGCCTCATCGCCAGGTCAATGCATTCCCGAGGGTTAGGGCCGTAACCGATCAGGTCGCCCAGGCAGTAAATCTCCCGGATACCCCGATTGCGGATGTCTTCCAGAACTGCTTCGAGCGCTTCCAGGTTGGCGTGGATGTCACTTACAATGGCGCAGCGCAACGATACTCCTCGGCCTTCGCTCGGGGCAGCCCAACTGCGACAGCAACCTGGCCGCTGCTAGAGAGCCGCTGCCAGGCAACGCCCGCCGAGGAGCCGCGTGGGGCTACCGTCCGTAACAACCGGTCCGGTACCGCGTTCCGGACACGATGCGATGAGCTCACTTGTCCGGCCCACTCCGCGCGCGCCAACCCGGCGAACGAATCACCGGCAGCGCCCGTACAAGTGTAGTTTTGCGAGGAACACTCCGTCAACAGAGCGGCTCACGCCAGCATCACGGCTGTCGGACGCGCACGAGAGCCGCTTGCCGAAGACGCCGCACCATTGGGTAAGCCCGTGCGACTGATCGCGTTGGAAACTGCCACACGCCGCGCTGAACTGGCCGCAGCCGACGCCGACCGGCTGCTACAGCGGCTGACCGTCCGTCCGGACCTCCGGCTGACCTCAGCGCTGGTACCCGCTCTGGACGAACTGCTCCGCAGCCTCTCCTGGCAACGCGGTGACATCGAGCTGGTCGCCATCGACCTCGGCCCGGGATCCTTCACCGGCACCCGCATCGGGCTCACCTGCGCCAAGACACTGGCCTACGCCTGCTCCGCCGAGCTGGTCGGCATCTGCTCGGTGGACATCGTCGCGGAGGCGGTGCCGACGGCAGCAGCCCGGAAGCTGGCGGTCGGTTTCGATGCGGCCCGCAGAGAAGTCTTCTGCGGGCGGTTCGAACGCGGCCCCAACGGCTGGCACCGGACTACCCTTTCCATCGAACCGTATCGCCGCTGGCTTGCCCTCGGCACGGAAGGCTACCTCCTGGTAGGCCCGGCACTGGAACGATACGCTCAGGAGTTGCCCCCCGGAGCAGCCGTGGCGGACCGGGAGCTGTGGTTCCCTTCCGCCGCCGCGCTGGCAAGACTGGCTCTTCGGAAGGCGAACGCCGGGGAAACGATTGCTGATTTCTGGACCGTAGAACCGATCTACATGCGACCAAGTGCTGCGGAGGAAAAGGCTGCTCTGCGCACCCGCGCCTCCAACCCGCCGCCGTCGTCGTCGGCCTGCTGAGTGCAACCACGACCGCCCCTGAAATGACTCGGCGTCGCAAATGCAACCGAGCTGAGCGTCACTTCAAGAGCCGGCTCTGACTGGAGCCACCGTGCCACAGGTCGTACCGCGGTTCGGCGTACCGGGCGAAGAACCGTAGCAGTTGCTCGTGCAACGCCTGCCGTTTCTTCGGCAGGCGGTCCCAGAGGTTTTGCGACTCGTCCGGATCGCGGCTCACGTCATACAGCTCATGTGGTCCGGAAGGGTACCGGTAGACGTACTTCCACCGCCTGGTCCGCACCGCCCGCACGTGCTGGTACTCCATATAGACTGCGTCGTGACCTCCCGCATCGGCTCGCCCCTCCAGTAGCGACCGCAGGCTCCGGCCCGGACGAGCCCGGTTGTCGCGCCAGGCCTGCCCCAGCCCGCAGTAGTCCAGGATCGTGACCGGCACGTCGTAAATCGAGACCAGCTCGCCGCAGCGGCGTGCAGGCGGGATCCTGCCGGGCTGCGACCAGATCATAGGAATGCGCAACATGCCATCGCGCAGCGTGAACGGCCGGGTGTGGTCGCCCATCCCCCAAAACCCCCCTTGCCCTCCGACCCAACCCTGGTCCGCCAGATAGACAACAACCGTCCGGTCGCGCAGACGGAGCTCCTCAAGCGTCGCCAGCACCCGCCCCACGCCATCATCCACACCGCTGGTCTCGGCAGCCACCCGCCGGATTGCCTGGATGTTGTTCAAGTACTCGCGGTTGTTGTAGAGCCACGGATGCGGCGGGCGCCTGGGAAACGACAGCAGCCGTTTGTCCGCGTAGTAGCGGGCATGGCGGTTTCGTGCGGGGCGCAAAAGATGACGGCCCAGACCATACGGACCGTTGTACGCCAGCAGCAAGAAGAACGGGCGGCCCCCGCCTGCAACTTGCTTCAGGAACCGCACCGCGTGATCCGTCCAGAAGTCGGTCAGATAACCGGGCTCACGCCGGATCTTGCCCCCTTCGATGACCTCCGCCCCGTAAAAGGTCGACGTGTGGCCGTGCGGCATCGTCACCCAGTAGTCGTCGAAGCCTTCCTGGGGCGTCAGGTTCGCACCCAGGTGCCATTTTCCCACCAGGCCACAGACGTAGCCGTGCTCCTTGAGGATTTCGCCCAGTGAGCGGAACGCCGCCAACGTGCTCCTGGCCTGGGGCCCGATCTGAAGCCTGCCGCTGACCAGGTAGGAGTGCACGCCGTGCTGGGACGGCATCAGCCCGGTCAGGAGCGTTGCTCGGTTGGGCGAGCAGACGGGGTTACAGGCGTAGGCCTGCTCGAAGAGGATCCCTTCGGCCGCCAGCCGATCGATGTTCGGGGTGCGAATGTCAGGATTGCCGTAACAGCCCAGTGTCCAAGCCCCCTGGTTATCGGTGAGGATGACCAGCACGTTGGGCATTCGCTGCAAGCGGTCCGCCGCCTGGGCCAGACCGCCGAGGACCAGTAGCGTAAGCGCCCCCAGGAGGCGGGCAGCAACGAGGCGAACGGCACACAAGCTGAGCGTCGATCGGCCATGGAATACGGCTGCGGCAACAGCGGCGGTGGCGTCAGCTACTGGATGGGCCGGCTCACGGCAGTGCGGCAAACACAGCGCGGGCCGCCTCGATGGTGGCGTCGATGTCTGCATCCTCGTGCGCCGTGCTCACGAAGTTCGCCTCAAACTGGCTGCAGGGCAGGTAGACGCCGCGCTCGAGCATCCCCCGGAAATACGCGGCAAACCGGTCCGTGTTCGCTTCGAGCGCATCGGCGTAGTTGCGTACGGGTCCGGAGCGGAAAAAGAGGGTGAACATGCTGCCGACTCGCTGGATCACGTGTTCCACGCCTGCTTCTTCAGCGGCGGCCTGCAGCCCGGCGCAGAGCCGTTCGGTCTTGCGGTCCAGGGCTGCGTAGGGGTTTGTGTCGCGCAGGACACGCAGGGTCGCGGCCCCGGCAGCCATCGCGAGCGGATTGCCCGACAGGGTGCCGGCCTGGAAGACCTTTCCTTCCGGCAGCAGCTTGCTCATGATTTCGCGTCGACCACCGAACGCGCCGACCGGAAGCCCACCTCCGACGATCTTGCCCAGCACGGTCAGATCGGGCTGGATGCCGAGCAGGCTCTGAGCACCACCATAGGCCACTCGAAAACCGGTGATCACCTCATCAAAGATCAGGACCGAGCCGTATTGGGCAGTCAGGGAACGGACCGCCTGGAGGAACTCCCGGTCGGCCGGGACCACGCCCATGTTGCCCGCAATCGGCTCCAGAATCACCGCAGCGATCTGGCTGCCGTACTGCTTGAACGCTTGGCGTAACGCGTCGCTGTCGTTGTACGGTAGCAGAAGCGTGTCGCGTGTGCAGCCCTCGGGCACCCCCGGACTGGAAGGGGCACCGAGCGTCGTGGCGCTGGAACCGGCCTGAACCAGCAGCGCGTCCACGTGACCGTGGTAGCACCCGGCGAACTTCACGATCTTGTCCCGGCCCGTGTAGCCGCGGGCCAGGCGGATCGCGCTCATCGAGGCTTCGGTCCCGGAGTTCACAAACCGGACCTGTTCGATCGAAGGCACGGCCTCGACCACCAGCTCGGCCAGCTCGTTCTCCCATCGGGTCGGAGCCCCGAAGGTGGTGCCGTGCCGGAGCACTTCCTCGATGGCAGCGATGACGGCAGGATGACGGTGGCCGAGGATAAGTGGTCCCCACGAGGCAACGTAGTCGATGTACCGGTTGCCGTCGACGTCCCACAGGTAGCAACCGTCGCCGCGGTCCACCACCACGGGCTGGCCACCGACCGCACCGAAGGCCCGGGCGGGGCTGTTGACCCCCCCAGGCATCAGGGTGCATGCACGAGCAAAGATCCGCCGGCTGCCCTCACGGCTACGCTCTGGCATCACTTGCCGCTCACCTCCGTACCACGACTAGCCCCCCGGATCCTACCGCTTGGCCACCTGCGGGCCGTTCTCCGGCGGCAGCTCTTCGGAGAGCGGATCGAACCACTCCTTCTTGAACTCGATCCGCGACTCGGTGTCCATTGCCAGGTTCCCCACCAGAGCAATCACGGCATCGGCCAGGCCGACGTCCCCGTTGCAGCGGTGGGCACGGTAGAGCTCATCGAAGCTGGCATCGTTGTAGGAACGAATGAGGTAAGCGAGGTGCTCGAGTTCTTCGCGGTAGCCCCGGCTGAGCCGGCCCTGGGCCACGGCAGCCCGAGCCGCGGCGACGTCGACCGTGCCGGGCTGAGTGGCGGTCGAATCGAGTACCGGCTCATTGGCCGGCCCTCGGCTGACCGTCACGTACGTACTCCGCGGCGGTGTGCCGCCGGGACGTCGTTCAGGGAACAGGTAGACCTCTTGCTCCTGGGCCAGGATCAGCGTGCCGCGCGTGCCGTAGATCGTCTCACCATAAGGCTCGAACGCGTTGGTGTTGATGGACGAGTAGGTGACGACGCGCACGTCATCGCGATTGCGGACGGAGCCGTCTTCGCCGAAATACTCTTCGCCCGGGAACTCATAGATCAAGAACACATGGTCGTCCACTTCGCGGTCGTCCTTGTAGAACGACTTCACCCCCACACCACTGACGGCCACCGGGTGCACGCCGCCCAGGAAGATGCTGCAGGCGTCCAGCTGATGGCTGCCCAGCTCCACCAGCAGGCCACCGCCCGTACGGCGGTATAGCCGCCATCGAACCAGCTCCTCTAAGCTGCGGTAGCCCCACTTCTTGGGATCGATCTGGCGGTCCTCTTCCGGAATCGGCCGCCGCCAGCTGTCGCGCAGCACCGGAATGCCGTTCTCCATCTTCGGAACCAGCTTGCCCGTCTTTGGATCCTTCACGTAGACGGGCCATGTGTTGTTGCGGTGCCAGAGCGCGCGGATGTGCCGGATGTCGCCGAGCACGCCGCTGCGTAGCACGCTGACCGCGTGGTCGTACAACAAGCTGTAATGGCGCTGGTGTCCGACGGCCAACAACCGCTTCTCCTGCCGGGCAACACGGCACATCTCCTTGGCCTGGCTGACCCGACGGGCCATCAGTTTCTCGGTGAAGACATGCTTGCCGGCCTTCATCGCGTCGATGGCCACCGGGGCGTGCAGGTGGAGCGGCAGCGCGATGACGACCAACTCAATGTCCGGATCGGCCAGCAGCCGGCGGTAGTCTTCGTGGTAGTCCTTGGAGCGTTCCTCGATCTTCTTAGCGGTTTCAACCCCGTACTTTCGCTTGAAACCGATCCTGGCGTTGTTCCCCTCGCCCTCCATCGTGCGGCGTCGGTTGGACGGGCGGATATCACAGTAGGCGATGAATTCCAGGTACTCAGGGTTACTTTCCGTGATCAGGATGTTGCCCTGGTCGCCCGTGCCGATGATGCCTGCCCGTACCGGCCGGTTCGGTTTCTCATAGCCAAAGTAAAATGCCCCGGCTGCGGGCAAGGCGAGCGCAGCCTTGAGGAAGTCGCGTCGGGTAAAGCCGACGACAGTTTCAAAGTTGCGCTGACCACGGAGTTTTTCTTCAGGCGTCAATACCATCGCGATCACCTCTTTGCGTGCCAGAGCCTTGCTCACTCACCCTCGCGGCGCACTTGGGCGCCGCCCGCATCGGGCCGGGGAACTAACCCATCCATGGCATTCTAGTTGCGATTGTCGATCGCTACCCGGGCCGCCTCACCGGCTCCGGCCTCGGACGCACGACCGCATCGTCCACTTTGCCGAAGATCCGATAGGCCAGCCGGCGCGTGATCAGACCACGGATGAGGGCATCGAGTCCGATCCAGCGGCCCGTGGGGGTTGTGGCCAGGACCAGTGCCGCCAGGGCCTCGATCAGCTCTTTGTTCACGATCATGTAGCTGCCGCCGTCTGGCGAAATCACCGGCAGGCCAGGCCAGGGCGGATGCGCCAGGTAGACGCTCAACAGAAACGCCGCCGCCCCCAGCGACGCCAGCCGACTGAACAAACCGACCAGCATGCATGCGCCGATGACGGTCAGCCCGTACATGACGGCGAGGTTGATGCGGCCAAGGGGATCGTCCGGCAGCGGCCAGACCACCAGCCAGAACGCCCACCAGGGCTTCTGCTGAGCCGCCTGCCGCTGCTGGTCCGTGACCAGGCTCTCCAGATGCCGCTCCAGCTGCTCTGTCCAACCGTCCACCCACTTGAACAGCTGCTCCCCTTTCTCGCGCGCCGCCTGTCGCAGCTGCTGCAGCTGCGTAGCGCCCCATTCGACCCACTTCCCCTGCTCCAGCTGGCGCTGCTCGTGTTCACGGATCCGGTCCACCAGCGCGCGGTAGTCCTCAATTTCCTGTTGCACCGCCTCGTCCGCAAAGAACTCCTCGACCTTCGCACGCAACTGCTCAAGCTTTGCCTCTGCCTGCCCGACCTGTTCGGGCGAGAACCCGTACCGGCGGGCATAGCGGTCGATCATCTCCCGCCAGGATGCCAGCAGCGACTCCTTCTCCAGCTTTCTCAGACCATATGGGTCAGGCACAAACTGCACGTAGTACTGACGGAACGGGCCGGTGGCAGAAGCCAGGAACGGTTCGGCGGTGAATGGCCGGCGGGCATCGGACGGGTTGCGGTACGAGTCGAGCTTGGTGAGGCCTTCATAGAGGAAATGCCAGCCAATCGCAACGCGCAGCAGGATCAGGAAGAACGCAGCCAGAATCCCAATCCGAATGCCCTTGGTCACGGAAGCAACCCTCCGAGGAGCGTTCGCCAGGCCGGGTGGGATGTCGGCGGGCACGAGGCGGACTGGCCCAAACCACGATTCAACAGTTAAAGTCTAACGACTCGCGGCTGACTGGGCCAAGAGCGCATAGCTCCAGCCGCTCACTCCCAGTGGTGACCTCGCCGTCGGACCAGACCAGAATAGCACTCAGCTCAGGATGCCGGGCGCAGAAAGCCTCAGCAGCTTCACGTCCCATGACCAGCAAGGCCGTCGCCAGAGCATCCGCCGTAGCGGCATCCGGCGCGATAACCGACGCCTGCAACAGCCCTTCGGCGGGCCAGCCCGTTCGCGGGTCAAGCACGTGCCCGTACCGCCGACCGCGATCGTCGACGAAACGGATCAGGTTGGAAGCGGTTCCGAGCGCCTCGTTGCGGAGCGACACAGTGACCAACCGACGCTTCGGGTCAAGCGGGTTGGCAATCCCGACACGCCAGCCGTCCGCAGCAGGGCTGCCAACGGCCAACACGCTGCTGGCACCACCTTGAAGCAACACCGGCAACTCTCCCGCCAGGGTCCGTATTCGCCACGCCGCCCGGTCCAGTGCGTAGCCCTTCCCGATGCTGCCAAAGTTCAACTGGACCCCGTCCTTAAGGAAACGCACCGTGCGCCGCTCTCGGTCCAACGCCACCCAGCGGCTGCCCGATCGGCTCATGGCATCGGCAAGCTCCCCGGCATCGGGCACACGGCGCGGCCCGTGCACGAAGCCCCAGGCGTGGATTACGCTGCCGATTGCCACGTCAAACGCCCCATCCGTCTGTCGGTAAAGCGCCAAGCTCTGCTCCAGCAGCTCGTACAATTCGGCTGACACGGGCACAGCCTGCCCTGCAGCCGCTCGATTCACGCGGGCAACCTCGCTGCGATCGTGGTAGACCGTGAGGCGGTTTTCCAGTTCTTCGATCAGGTCCAGTGCCGCGGTGGCTACGTCGACGGCGCCGCCGGCGGCCGCGGGCATACAGATACTGAATGTCGTTCCCATTGCGTACCGGCTGACGCGCAGCAATTCCAGTTCGGGCTCTGCTCCAGTTGCTCCCGAACCGATTGCCTCGTTCACTGCACCGCGTACGGCTTCGAGCAGAGCCTTGCCGCGGAGAAAGTCCCGCCGGGTTGGTCGACGTGTCGAGTCGCTCATCGGACCTGCCACATTCAAGTTGTCCCTATTGCCAAATTATCCGATCCACCTCCGCAGCAGGTCCTCCCCGCAATCCTCGCACGGCACGGCCCACCGCCGCGTTCGGCCGAGCCGCGCCGGCTTTCGGTCCAGTCCCACCGCCGACGTCGAGGTCCGGAAGCAACGGGCTGCAGCTCGCCATGCCAGAGGCTGCCTCGCCGGCGGTCGAACGCTCGCAAGTGGCAGGGGCTGGCAAGGTGCGTCCTTCGGTCGCGCAAGGGCCGAATCTGACACTGGTTGACATTGACAGGGACGGCCCGTGGAGTAAGATTCAGTGAACGCTACGAGAGGTTCCGCTCGTGATACGCACCTGGCTGCGTTGTGCACTGGTTGCTCTGTTGGCCTTCGCGCCGGTCCCCTGCAGTGGGGAGTGCAGCTGCTGTGCGCAGCGCGATCCGGGAGCCGGCCTTCCCGAACTGTCCGGCACGTCTGGTTGTTGCCGCCCCGACTATGGCGTCCAGCTCCAGCGGCAGCATTGCGAATGCGACAACTTCAGGGTGCGTGACCGTGCCCGCGTTGAGCGGAATGACACGCTGACCATTTGCCACCAGCTCTCTGCGATGACGGCTGTGTGGTCTTGCTCTACGCCTGGCGCGTGCACCGAAGATGGCTGCGGCCAAGCCAGGCATGATGGCCCGAACCAACTCGCGCAGCTCGGTCACACTGAGATCCGCTTGGTCATCTCCTCGCTACTGCTCTAACCTTCTCCTGCGCACTGTCGGCACGACGGTCGGTGCCCCTGCGCACCGTAGCATGGTTCGTTGAGCATTTCGCTAGCCGGTCATCGATACCCCGGAGCAGCGCCATGCCGTGGGCAAAGCGACTTGTGTCATCCTCAGCCATCTGGATCATCCTCGTTCTGGTTGCCCTCTATAGCGGCTACAAGTTGGGCAGCGGCAGGCAAGCTACGTCACCGGAGCCATCGGCAACCCCTGCTGCGGCGACGAAAAAAGAGGGGGCCGAAGGGCAGGGCAGCCAGATCTGGTCGTGCTCGATGCATCCCAATGTGCAGCTGCCGGGTCCGGGCAAGTGTCCCATCTGCGGCATGGACCTGATCCCGGTTACAACCGAAGCCCATCCATGGCGGATCACGTTTTCGGTGGAGCAGGCTGCTCTTGCCGGCATCGAGGTCAGCCCTGCGGTGCGTATGCCCGTTTACCACACGGTGTTTATGACTGGCAAGATTGTGCCTGACGAGCGCAAGATCGCCTACGTGACCGCCTGGATTCCAGGTCGACTGGACCGACTGTACGTTGACTTCACTGGTACGCAGGTTCGAAAGGGCGATCACCTGGTTTACATCTACAGCCCGGAGTTGGTCCAGGCACAGCAGCAGTATCTCTCGGCGCTGCGGTCGCTGCGGGCGAACATTCCCGGGGCACGGGAGACGTACGAAGCGGTGCGCGATCAGCTGTTGCTGCTCGGCTTGACAGAGCAACAGATCGAAGAACTTGAGAAAACCGGCAAGCCGAGTGACCATGTGACGATCTATTCGCCGATTGGTGGCGTCGTGCTTGAGAAACTGGCCAATGAAGGCGAGTACGTACAGGAAGGCTCCAAGATCTACACGATTGCCGATCTGTCGACCGTATGGGTCATCTTGGACGCCTACGAGAGCGACCTACCGTGGGTACACCTGTGGCAGACGGTTGAGTTCACCACGGAGGCTTTTCCGGGGGAGGTTTTTGAAGGGCAAGTGGCATTTGTTGACCCGGTGCTGACCGAGCGGACGCGCACCGTACGGGTTCGGTTGAACGTGCCCAATGAGTCGGGGCGCCTGCGGCCGGGGATGTTCGTGCGTGCGTTGCTGAAGGTTCGGTTGGACAAGCGTGGCTGGGCCGTTCGCCCTGACCTGTCCGGCAAGTGGATGTGTCCGATGCATCCGGAGGTGGTCGAGGCGAAGCCAGGGCGGTGCTCGATCTGTGACATGGAGCTGGTGCGTGCCGAGGAACTCGGCTACCGACGGCCCAAGGAAATCGAGGATCCGTTGGTCATCCCCGCCTCGGCCGTGCTCTGGACCGGTCGCCGTGCTGTGGTCTACGTGCAGGTGGCCAGCAAACCGAGTCCGGTGTTCGAGGGCCGTGAGGTCATCCTGGGACCGCAGGCCGGGGACTATTGGGTTGTGCTCTACGGGCTGAAAGAAGGGGATCTCGTGGTGACCGAGGGGAACTTCAAGATCGACGCGAGCCTGCAAATCAAGGCAAAGCGGAGCATGATGACTCCTGAGGGAGGGACGGCACCAGCGGGTCACGCACACGGCCACGGTGGCGGTGAGCAGGCCGGCAGCAGCACCGCACCGGCCGGCGAGCACCCGTCGATCGAGCCGGCCCAGGTACCTGACCGGTTTCGCCTGGCTCTGACGCCACTGTACCAGCAGTACCTGCAGGCAGCTCGTGCGCTGGCCGACGATCGGCTCGGTGCCGCCTTCAGTGCGCTGCGCAATCTGGAACGGGCCATGCAGCGCCTGCCGCTGGCGGAGATGCCTGAACAGGTACGTGACGCGTGGGGGCCGATCCAGGATAAGCTTTACCCCGCTCTGGTCGAAGCCCTGGACGCCAAGACCCTGAACCATGTCCGCGTGCCGTTCCGGCAGATCAGCGCGGCCATGGTGCAGGTGGTCAAGTCCTTCGGCCACGCTCTTTCGAGCAAGCTGTACCAGTTCCACTGCCCCATGGTCGAGGGCGGCGGCGCAGTGTGGCTTCAAACAGACCGAGAGGTGCGCAACCCGTACTTCGGCGCACGCATGCTCCGTTGCGGCGAACTGCGTGCCACGTACGAACCGATCGTGCCGCTGATCGTCTCCGACGAGTTCCGCCAGCAGCTTTCGACCGTGTATACCACATACCTGAAACTGACCGACGCCATGCGGGCTGAGGACCTGAAGACGGCCCAACGTCTTGCGCAACAGCTTGCAACTGCGGTCCGCCAGATCGATGCGCAGGCGCTGAACGAACCGGCGGCCATGCGCTGGAGCGTGGTTGTGCAGAAGGTTGTCGACGCTGCACAAGAAGGCAGCAAAGCCAAGGACATCCGCTCGTTTCGCAGCGCCTTCCGCGAAATCTCGGCAGCCATGGTCGAGCTGGCAACACGCTTCGGACACGCCCTGGATCAGCCGCTCTACGTCGACCATTGCCCGATGGTCTTCCGGGGCAAAGGGGCTTTCTGGCTGCAAACCGAACGAAAGATCTTCAACCCGTATGCCCCCAAGACCATGGACACCTGTGGCACGATCACGCAGGTTGTCCCGCCAACACGTACTGGTAGGCAACCGGACAACGGCCAGAAGTAGCGCCCAGCGATCACGACCGCAGACGACCTTATGCAACCGATCGGACAAGAGCCATGGACCGCGACGCCGGCTTCCTTGCCAAGCTCATACGTGCTTGCCTTGAAAACAAACTGATTGTCTGGATCCTTGTGCTGGTTTTCCTGGGCTGGGGCATCATCGTCAGTCCATTCGACTGGCAGATCGAGTGGCTGCCGCGCTACCCCGTCCCCGTAGATGCAATCCCGGACATCGGAGAGAACCAGCAGATCGTGTTCACCGAGTGGCCCGGGCGGTCGCCTCAAGACGTCGAGGACCAGGTAACGTACCCCCTCACCGTCTCATTGCTTGGCGTCCCGGGGGTGAAGACAATCCGCAGCCTGTCGATGTTCGGGTATTCGTTCATTTACATCATCTTCGACGAGGACGTTGAGTTTTACTGGTCGCGTAGCCGGATTCTGGAGAAGCTGAACAGCCTGCCACCCGGCACGTTGCCAGAAGACGCCCAGCCAGCCCTGGGACCGGACGCCACCGGGTTGGGTCAGGTCTACTGGTACACGCTGGAGGGGCGTGATCCGGATGGCCGGCCGGTTGGCGGCTGGGATCTCGATGAACTGCGCACCATCCAGGACTGGTACGTCCGCTACGCGCTGATGTCAGCCGAAGGGGTCTCCGAGGTCGCTTCTGTGGGCGGATTTGTCCGCGAGTACCAGGTTGACGTGGACCCGGCCGCACTCTGGGGTCACGGAGTCACGATCAACGATGTCTTCGAGGCAGTCCGCCGCTCGAACATCGACGTCGGTGCGGCGAACATCGAGCTGAACAGCGTCGAGTATCTCGTGCGGAGCCTGGGATTCATTCGAAGGCTCGAGGATCTGAAGAACACCGTCGTACGCGTCGTCGATGGGGTACCGCTGTTGATCAAGGACGTGGCGCACGTGACGTTGGGCCCGGCGCTCCGCCGCGGAGCATTGGACAAGGACGGGGCCGAGGCAGTTGGCGGATGCGTCGTCGTTCGCTATGGCTATAACCCCCTTCAGGCCATCAACAACGTGAAGGAAAAGATCGCGGAGATTGCGCCGGGGCTCCCAGAAAAGGTCTGGATCGACTACAGCAAAGTTACCCGCGAGGAGGTGGAGAAGTTCGCCGCCGAGCATGGCTTCGTGGCTTATGTTGGCGGTAGGCTGAACCATGAAAGCTGGCTCGAATGGATGCGCCGCGTCGGTCGGGAAAACTGGCCAGAGTGGGCCACGATCAGCAAGGTCACGATCGTCCCGTTCTACGACCGGACCAAGCTGATCTACGAAACCCTCGGCACGCTCAACCGGGCCCTCGTGCAAGAGATTCTGGTCACCAGCATCGTGATCCTCGTAATGGTCGGCCATCTGCGCAGCTCAATCCTCATCAGCCTTACACTGCCGCTGGCCGTCCTGATGTGCTTCATATCGATGAAGATCTTCGGCGTCGACGCCAACATCGTGGCCTTGTCCGGTATTGCGATCGCCATCGGCACCATGGTCGACATGGGAATCGTGCTGTCGGAGAACATCCTCAACTACCTGGAGCGGCGCAAGGAAGGCGAATCGAGCCTGGACGCCGTGTACAAGGCCACCACCGAAGTGGCCAGCGCGGTGCTCACCGCGGTGGCCACAACCGTGATCAGCTTCCTGCCCGTCTTCACGATGATCGGCCCCGAAGGAAAGCTGTTTCGGCCACTGGCGTTTACCAAGACGTTTGCTCTCATCGCGTCCGTAATCGTCGCCGTGATGATCCTGCCGGCTGCCGCCCATATGCTGTTCCCCGTCACCGTGCGCGGCAAGCTGCGTCTGTTCCTGTACCTGCTCTTCGCAACGCTAGCCTTTCCTGCGTGGAAGTTCCTCGGCTGGTGGGCGGCAGCCATTGTGCTGGTAGTCGCGGCGGCACGTTGTGCCGAGCAGCTGGTGCCCGGCTTCGCCCGCAAGCTTGCCCCGATCGTGGCCAACGGTGCCGCCGTGCTCTTCGTCGCCGTGCTGCTGACCCAAGACTGGCTACCGCTTGGCCCTGAGCTGGGACTAGCGCGTAACCTGCTCTTTGTCATAGGCGTCCTCGGAGCGCTGCTGCTGTCGTTCACGGTCTTCCGGTTGTACCTGTACGAGCCGATGCTGCGGTGGGCACTGCGCCACAAGCTCATCTTCCTGAGCATCCCGACGGCAATCGCTCTGGCCGGTTTCTCCGTGTGGCTTGGCTTTGAGACCATGTTCGGCTTCATACCCAGGCTGCTGGCTGCGGCCGGAGGCAAAGCGGAGTGGATCACAGAGAATACCGTCTGGTCCACCCTGGCCCAGGCGTTCCCGGGACTGGGCCGCGAATTCATGCCATCGCTGGACGAAGGATCTTTCCTTTACATGCCCACCACCATGCCTCACGCTTCGATCGGCGAGGCGATGGACGCGCTGCGGAAAGAAGACCTCGCCATCCGCTCCATTCCCGAAATCGAAACCGTGGTCGGGAAGATCGGTCGAGTCGAGAGTGCGCTCGATCCGGCACCAATCGGCATGGTTGAAACGATCATCCAGTATCGCCCCGAGTACATCGTGGACAAGAACGGCCGGCTGAAGCTATTCAAGTACGATGAGGAAAAGGGGGAGTTCGTCCGGGACGAGAACGGCCAGCTCATCGAAGACCCCAACGGACGTCCCTATCGGCAATGGCGGCCGCATATCAAGTCCCCCCAGGACATCTGGCAGGAAATTGTCAAGGTAGCAGAAATCCCCGGCTCGACCTCAGCCCCCCCGCTCCAGCCCATTGAAACCCGACTCGTCATGCTCCAGACCGGCATGCGAGCAGCCATGGGCGTGAAGGTACTCGGACCAGATCTGGAATCGATCGAAAAAGCTGGCATCGCCATCGAACGGTTCTTGAAAGAGGTTCCGTCCGTTGAGCCAGCCACGGTCGTGGCCGACCGCGTGATTGGCAAGCCGTACATCGAAATCAAATTGGACCGCGGCGCTATCGCCCGTTACGGGCTCACGGTCGAAGAGGTCCAACGCATCATTGAGGTCGCCATCGGAGGACGGCGCCTGACAATGACCGTCGAGGGACGGGAACGCTACCCGGTGCGGGTGCGCTATGTGCGTGAACTGCGCGACAACCCGGAAGCACTAAAGAGGATCCTGGTCCCGACCAAAGAGGGCACCCAGGTGCCTCTGGGACTGCTGGCCGACATACAGTTCGTGCGCGGTCCGCAGGTCATCAAGAGCGAAGACACCTTCCTGGTTAGCTACGTCACGTTCGGCAAGAAGCCGGGCTACGCTGAGGTGGACGTCATCGAGGAATGTCGCCGCTATCTGGAGCAGAAGCGCGCGAGCGGCGAGTTCGTGCTTCCACCCGGTGTCTCATACCGGTTCGCCGGCACGTACGAGAACCAGATTCGCGCCCAGAAGACACTGGCCGTCGTGCTGCCCCTGGCACTGCTGCTCATCTTCCTGATCCTCTACCTCCAATTCCGCTCCGTCATCACCAGCTCACTCGTGTTCAGCGGAATCATCGTCGCCTGGTCTGGCGGGTTCCTGATGATCTGGCTCTACGGTCAGGAGTGGTTCATGGATTTCGAACTTTGGGGCAAGAACTTCCGTGAGCTGTTCCAGGTCCATCCGATCAACCTGAGCGTGGCCATCTGGGTGGGCTTCCTGGCCCTGTTCGGAATAGCCACCGATGACGGCGTCGTGATCGCAACGTATCTCGACCAGAGTTTCGCCGAAGCCAAGATCGATACGGTCGAGGCGGCACGGGAAGCCACGGTGAAAGCCGGCCTACGCCGTGTTCGCCCCTGCTTGATGACGACAGCAACCACGGTCCTTGCGCTTCTGCCCGTGTTGACCTCGACCGGCCGAGGCTCGGACATCATGGTGCCCATGGCGATTCCAAGCTTTGGCGGGATGGTGATCGAAGTAATGACGATGTTGGTGGTGCCGGTTCTCTACTGCGCGATCAAAGAGTTCAAGATCCGGCACGGCATCGCAGATCGTCTGTTTGCCGAAGGTGCCCGCCGGTAGTCGGACGGTTGCGCAGGAATCGACTGGGTAGCGTCCCGAGCGGCACATTTGAGGTCGGGCGGCGCGGCTAGCGCGCTCCGGTCTGGTCGTCGCGATCCCTTCCGCGTAAGCCATTTGCAACCGTGGCTCCGCTGTGCGTGCCCGCGGTCGGACTTGCCGCTGAGCCGGGCCGTGCTATGTTGCAGTGGATGCCCGCATGAAGTGCTCGGACGTCTCACCTACCAGGACGTGCACCCCTGCACGGCCTTCCAACCGTTGAATAGGGTCCGTCATTCCGCCGTCACGAAGCATCAGGATTTGTTCCGCTTGGTCGAACAGCGAGGTGTCAGTATGTCTACCGGACTCGAAGCTACTAGCTACGCTCCGGCCGCCTCAATGGCAGCTGGTGCTCAGCCCGGCGACACCATTAACGCTCATCGTGAACCGCCCTCTACCAGCGGACCGCCTGCCGGGCGTGGCGGGGAAGGTACACGGCGTGCCGAGGCCTACGGTGCCGTCAGATCTGGCTGGTCGTTGAGCACTAAGCTGTTGTTACTTCTCTGTCCACTGTGCCTCTGTGGCGCCGGCGTGCTCGCCCTGACACTCATCAGCCATCGCTCCTCTGCGGAGGCGAGCGCTCGCATTGAGCTCGCCGCACGCCAGCAGACCTTATTGGAGCGGTTCCGGGGCGCTTGTTTGGCTCATGAGAACCTGCGGCAGATTCTGTCTTCGACCGAGGAGTTTTGCCGGGCCGTATCGACTTACGCCGCCGCCATGCGGAAGTATTACACCGAGCACACCGTGATGAAGCTGCGCAATGACGGGGTCGACATCCAGGCGATTCAGGACTATCGCACCACGAAACGCGCGATTCCGAACCCGGCAACGTTTCTACGTGAGGTAAACAAGCTCGCGGCAGCCAATTCGAGCACCGTGGTGGATCTTCTCAGCAAGTGGCCGGTGAACCCCGAGGCCGGTCTTACGAAGCCGGTGCTTCGCAAAGCGTGGGAGCGGCTCAGCGCAGACCCGAGCAAGCCCGTCCGGGACATCGTGAGAGAAGAGGACGGCTATCGGTACTACTACATCACCGCAGACGTCGCGACCAAGAAGGGCTGCGTGGACTGTCACAATTCGTTGCCCAACAGTCCACGCACGGACTGGAAGGTGGGCGACCTGATGGGGATCCTTGTCGTATCCGCTCCGATGCGGATCGACGACGTCGAGGAGACCCGAGAGCTCCTGGAAGACCAGACGGCATGGAGCGCGGAAATGAGGAAGGCGGCCGAGCGGTTCGAGCAGATTCTTAACGCACTGCAGCATGGTGGCACGGTCGCACTGAGGGACGGCGCAAGCGATACGGTGCGGCTAGCGCCCGAGAAGGACGACGCGTTACAGGCTCAATGGGCTGAGATCCGGCGCGCGTGGGATGCCGTCAAGCAGGCAGCAAACCAGCTGATCCAAACGCCGATTACGGCCAAGGATTACAACCAAAAGCTCGCTGCGTTCGATCAGGCCGTTAACGCATGTCGTGAGCGTACGCTTACCGGAGTCGCGCTCACGAAGGCCGAGGCTGCGGGCATCACTGCCGGACTCACCAAGTGGCAGCTGGCAACCACGTTCCTGGGCGCGATTGTCATCGTAGGGTTGATCGGCTACATGAGGCGTCGCGTCACGGCGCCGTTGCAGGCGGCAGCCATGTTCGCACGTGGTGTCGCGGACGGTGATCTTACCGGCGACCTGGAGGTCGGCAGTCGCGACGAAGTCGGACAATTGGCCGCGGCCTTGAGCAACATGGGCCATCAGCTTCGCTCGATCGTGGGACGCATCCACGAATTAGCCGACGAGGTCACCGCGTCGGTTGACCTGCTGGCCGGCACGGC
>JALXBF010000152.1 GCA_026991575.1 Planctomycetota bacterium
CAGAATCGTGGCACGGGCGTGCCTTTGCGGGGCGGTGTGGCGGTGACAGCAAGCGTCTGGAAAGCGGATCGCTTGAATGGTCGGGCTGGGAAAGCCAGGCAGCTGTCACCGTCCAGTGCCATCAGGGCACGATCAGGGGGTAGCTGAATCATGGTCTTGGATCTAACGGCGGTCCAGGTAGCAGCACCCTGCCTCTAGGCCGTCGACGGTCGGTGCGTTACGGGTGTTGCGCCCACTCTGGTGGTCGGCCCTCCCTGTGGGTGCTAGCGAGCCGGTAGCGGATGGCCTCAACGTGCCGGTGCCGTACTTCGCGGACCGGGCGGATGGGGGCTTCACGCTTCCCACTTGCAAGGGCGATTGAATAGTGCGGCGGGTCGAAAGGATTTGCTTTGGGCCGTACCGCGGGCGGGTTCGCCCGTGCCACGGCGCTGGCCACTGCCCTGGCGCGGTGGTCCATGCCGGCGGCGGCAGGATAAGAGATTCGACTCAAGAGGCTACCGTGGCCGTTGTTCCATCAGTGTCCGGCCGGGGGGGCGTAAAGTACCTCTCCCCGTTCGAGGTACGCTGCTGCTTCGGTTCGTGTCCCCCTTGCCTGCCACCAGTCCACGCCGGGCACTAGCCCGACGGATGACACGACGCGACGGCCGATGCACCGCCTCGGCTGGCAGGGATGCCGCGAGAACTGAGATGCACCGTGGAACGCCGGCTGGTTGACGGGAGGGGTTGGAAGTGCTAAGATCGGCGTTGCTTTGGGAGCACCAACCCCAGCCCCTTCTGGCCGGGCCCGGCCCACCCCCGTCGGGTCCGGCTTTTTTGCGGGTGGTCGTGGGGCACATGCCGACCAGGAGACCAATTCAATGATCCTATGGCGTGCCGTAGCCATCGAGCTTGACGAACTTGTCGCGTCGCTTGTAGCGCGTCAGTGCATCTGGCCGCGTGGCGGGCAGGTTCAGGACGACCAGCTGTTGGGCCTCGTGCCGTGGCCGCCTCCCGAGACGCTCGAGGCCTTCTACGGCCCGAGCCCCGCTCCCGTCAGTCTCACGGCGCTGAACGAACCACGCAGCGGCATCATCCCGGGGGTGCTCTACCGCGACTACTCCTTCCCGGGACAGATGGTCTCCTCCTTTGAAGAGGTGAATCGGGGAATTGTGCGCCGCTGGTATTCCCGACGGCCTGGAACCGGGCTCGTCGTGCTAATGCTGCCCGGCTTGGCCCAGTTCAACTTCTTCTGGTTTGATCGCATGGGCGAGACGCTGGCGGCTGCCGGGATCGAGGCCTGGATGATGGATGAACCGTACAACTTCCGACGAACGCCGGCAGGAGCGCGGCCCAGCCAGTACATTGCCGGCGGGCCTCCCCGCCAACTCGTGGCAGCCTTTCGCTACGCCATCTGCGATGCCCGCGCCTTGATCGCAACGCTTCGACAGCACGCAGACCGGGTGATCGTGATAGGACAGAGCTACGGCGCGTGGCTCTCAACGATCCTTTGCCTGCTGGAGTCGGATATCTGTGTGTTTCCGGTAACGCCGATGGGTGACGTGGTGCGTTGGTACTACAGCCGCGGCAAGCTCGCGCGTTACGGCCGGCGTCGCGTAAAGCTATCGGATCGCCGCGAACTCTGGCGGATTGCTCGACCGATCAATCCGGCCGCCTGGTCCGCACCGGCCCAGCCGGAGCGGATCCACTTTCACATCAGTCGCTACGACCGATTTCTCGATCCGCGCCTTGCCATCGATCTAGCCCACCGCTGGCACAGCCCGTACACGGAGCATCCCGACGGCCACGTTTCCATCTGGCTCGGCAAGCGGCTCAGGCAGCTGCTGCTTCGTCAGGTGCTGGAATGTTCTCGCCCGTTCCCCCCTGCGAGCGGCCAGCCCAGACCACAGCAGACCGCTGTCCAGGCAGATGCAGCGTATCGGTAGCGCAGACTGGCGGTGGCAGAGCCGATCCGGACACCGTTAATTGGCGGTGCCGCCCCACAACTTGCCCCCGTCCGTACCGCTATCGTCCAGATCGGGCAACAGCTTTGTATGCTCGTTTGTGCCGATCGGCCACTTCGCACGCGATCGGGATGATCATGCGCGGGAGCCATTTGCCGCCGATTACGCCTTCCGCGGCGTGTTCGTCCACCGGTCCCACGTCGTGATCGGCTGGATCGATCAACACGCGTGCGGAGCAAGCACCGTGAGCTGTGGCGGGCTTGCCGGTACCAGGCGGAACTTTGGTTTCGGCGGTTCGCTGTACTTCTCGATCGGCCCGTGCCACAGATCCCACAGCCAATCACGCGCTGCGATCGCAGAGCGGACCAGGGCAGCAAGACCGTAGACCTGGTACACCATCTTCTCGTAGTAGCACTTGTCCCAGACACGAATGGCCGTTCGGATCAGGTTCAGCGGGTTGTAGAAAGTCGCGTACGCGGCAAACAGGTTCAGCTGCTTGCGCAGCGGTGATCTCTCTCCCGTAGCAATGCATCGGTTGCCGTCGTACATGTAGTCCTGGACCGGCTTGCCATTGACCGAGCGGAACACAACACCGCTGCGGAACACGTCCTCGTAGCTCTTGCTGCCGACGCTGGGGATGAGAATCGTGATCTGGGCCGATGCGGCCCCGACCTTACGGAGAAAATTCACCTGGTTGACGATGCCATAGAGGCTACCGCGCGTGTAAAGCGGTTGGCCATCGTGGTGCATCATCATCGCCATGGGCGCAATGCCAAGGCGGTTCATCTCGCGGAACAGTTCCACCGTCTTTTCCGGACTCTGTCCTTTCTTGACCAGTTCGGCCGTCATGTCCTCGATGCCAAACCAGATAGCTCTCAGGCCTGCGTCGCGTGCTAGCGGTAGCAGATCGCGGTTCTTGTAGACGTCGAACTCGGTTGCCTCCGTCCCGAACCAGATTGCGTCGCGAAACCGGCGCCGGCCCACTCGGCCTCGAGCCATTGCCGTGAAGATCTCTTCGACAGCCATCCGGTTGTTGAAGAAGTTGTCGTCCGTGCCGAAGAAGGTCTCCAACCCGGTACGCTCAGCGATCACTCGGATCTCATCCACCAGCCTTTCCGGGCTCTTATACCGGAACGTGTACTGGTTGTAGGCGGGAATGGGGCAATAGGGACAGCGGAACTTGCAGCCGTGTGTGGTGACCAGCGCAACGAAGCGGCCGAACCGACGGAGTCGATCGAGCGGAATTGGCTTGCGGGCAAGACCCGTCCCCTTGTGCGGTCGTTCCAACAGTGCGAGGCCAATGATCGGATGGGGATGTTCATCCAGGTCCTGCACCAGGCGTTGGACACCCGTGTCGTACAGGAACTCAGGAGGCTGGCGATCGTCCGGCGGGTAGACCAGGCCGGGGATATCGTTAAGCAGCCCGGCGGCCCGGACCCGGCGGAATGCCTCCAGCATCGTCTCGCCGGCGGCCCGATGTGCCAGGATCCGCTCAATGAGCTGCAACAACACGAATTCCTCGCCCGTAACGACGACGTCTGCCCCGTAGCGGCCGCAGGGGCCGAGTCCGAACAGATCCCACGGCTCGTAGATCGCCTTCGGCCCACCTGCGATGATCAGCGGCCGCTCACTACCGAGCTGCCAGGCGTCGATGATCAGCCGATACGCCTCGGCGCTGTGGATCTGCATGGAGGAGACCAACAGCATCTGGGGCCGCTCACCGTCCAGCAGCGCCCGCGACGGGCGGAAGTTCGGCGTCCACTCACCCAGCACCACTCGGATCTTCTCGAACCCTGCCGCCCACAGAGCTGCCGCCACGGCGCGCGGCCCAGCCGGAATCAGCATCCGATCCGTGAAGAGAAACGGGCCGATGCGCGTGCGCCAATCAAACGCGTAGGCGACGACAACAGGGATGTCTGTTGGACGGTAGAGGCGGCGAATCCTCCGCTCGAGCTCGCGGTATTCGCCAGGCTTTGTGTACACGTCCCCCGCTGGACGTCGGCGCAACTGCATGCTCCACCTCCCGAATTGGCAAATCGGTGGTCAACGCGTTAGTGCGCCCGTTGGTACGTCTAGGCCGGTGCGACGATGCCTTCCGTTGCATCCGGCCAGTGCCGCTGCGGTGGTGGATCCGTGTGGCGTGCTCACCGGGATATTAACGCCACTAGCATAGCAGTCTTCCGCAACACTGTCCACACCCCATGCGAGCAGCCCCGCCGTCAGCACTGCTGCGGCCACCAGCCCGCCACACGGGTGCGCGGCACGAAAAGTCGGCTACAATCGCTCGAACGCGCCCCTAGCCGTGGATAGGGCCGGGTGTCCGTTCAACCACATTCCTTTCCTGGCAAGAAACAGGCGGTGTGATGAGCTTCGAGGAATTGCTCCTGCTGTTGCTGTTCCTGTCCGGTTTGCTCGTCGCTCTGCTTGGCCCGGCAGCACTGATTCTTGCTGTGTGGACGCTGGTACGTGTGCGCCGCATCGAGCGGCAGCTTGCCCGCCTCGAAGCGGAACGTGTACCGCAAACAGGACAGCCTGTCCGGTCGGTCGCCGAATCAGGCCAGCCGCCTCAGCGTCTGGGCTGGTTCCGCCGGCGCTTACCGAAGCTGGGTTCCCTGCTGAACGTTTCCGAGCGCTACATCGGCCAGCGCATCTTGCCCTGGATCGCTGTGCTCGCCCTACTCGTCGGCATTGCCTACTTGCTGCGACAAGCCATTCGGCTCGGGCTGCTCGGTCCCTTCGGCCAGTTTGCCATGGCCGTGGTCTTGGGAACGGCTCTATGGATCGCCGGCTGCATCGATCGGTGGCGCGGCCGCCGCCTGCGCGCTCAGTTTGTGCTGGCCGCCGGAGCTGTTGTCCTGTACGTGGCCCTCTATGCGGGTTGCGGCTATTACCGGTTCTACCCAGTTCCTGTTGGGCTAGCGGCACTGACGGCCCTCTGGGCCCTCGCCCTGGCTCTAGCGGCGCTGATGAACAGCAGCTCCATGGCGTACCTGGCCACCGTCGGAGCGTTGCTCGTTCCGGTCCTGTTCCGATCGCCTGTTGACCAGTACAGCCTCTTCTTCTCGTACCTCGGTGTGATCGAAGCCGTGGTGGTCTTCACGGCAGTGTTTCGCCGCTGGCCGGGCCTGACAGTACTGGCCTTGGTCGGCGGCCATGTGGACTACTGGTTGTGGCACACGGCGAACTACCATCCGGCAAAGGCCGGGGCGGTTCTTGTGTTGCACACCTTTCTGCTTTTCCTTTTCGCAGTGCGCAGTCTCGCCGGCGGTGTGGTCTGGTCCAGTCTGTTTGACGCCGAAGAGTATCCGCGTGCCGCCCTGGCGGTGGCTTTTTACTGCCTGGCAGTGCAAGATGCCATTGAGCCAACCGCTCTCCAGACAGCGGCGGTGTTAGTGCCGGGCTGCCTCTATGCTGGGGCCGGTTGGCTTGCGGCGCGGCTTCGCCCGAGATCGCCCGTACCCGCGGCGTGGCTGCCCGTCGTCCTCGGCTCGCTTGCCTGGGCGTGGGCGTTGCTGGCTCAAGCGCCCTGGCTTGCGCTGGGCTGGGCCGTTGTTGGTGCAACCTCCTGGTGGCTCGGGGTAACTATCAGCGTTGGGCTGCTGCAGGCACTCGGCATCGGCTTCGCCGGAGCCGCCATCGTACGCCTCTTCGCAGTTGATATCCACGCATCCCGGCCCTGGCCATACTGGCCACTGGTTCATCCCATCGATGCGGCCGGTTGGGCAGTGCCGGTTGTCTTGCTGGTGGGGGCGATCGCAGTCCGGCCGACCGTGGCCGAGCGCTCCCGGTACCAGCGGTTCCTGAATGGGCTTCTGGTTGCAATGGCGCTAGCGGCGCTGTGGGCGGGGTTGACAGCGGAGCTGCGCCGGTTTTTCTTCCGTTGGGCAGAGATGGCCGGCCGGGAAGACATCGAAGCCATTCATTGGGCCGCACAGGTCGCCACCTCGTCGCTGTGGGCCGCTTTCGCGACCGGCATGCTCTGGTCCGGATGGCGCTATCGCTCAGGCTCGCTTCGCTGGGCTGCGCTGGCACTGTATGCTGTGACGACAACGAAGGTATTCGTGTGGGACATGGCAGCGGTGGGGGAGCTGTACCGTGCGATGGCCGCCTTGGCTCTAGCCGCCCTGGTCGGGTGGGCGGCCTGGCGCTACCACATGCTGAGCAAGGGGTCCGCTCATCTGGACGCACCACGTACGGTGGAGGCTGCAAGAGCAGGTAATGGCTAGGCAATTGTTCCATCGCGCAGTCGCTTGGCTGGCACTGGCCGCCGCGCTGCTGGTTACGACCGGTGGCGCCGAACCGACCGCGCAACAGGCAAGCCCGCCGGCGGAGGCGCTATCCCGCTGGCGCTATGTGAAGCAGATTCACGTGCCGGCGGGCGCGAGTAGGTACGTGGCCTTTCTGGTCGACGAAGAGCTCTTCACTCATGCCCGCCCTGACCTGGGTGACCTCCGGATTTTTGCGGCCTCAGGTCGCGAGGTCCCCTACGCCTTGCGCGTGCTCCGAGAACGTAGGGACGTCATGCGGCTGCTCGGCGAAATCGTCAACCGAGGAACGACCGAAGAGGGTGCGCGTCGCGTGGATGTGCGTTTGTCTGATCCGGCCACGGTCCACAGCGAGCTTGCACTGGACCTTGGCGGTGGCACGTTTCGCCGCCGCGTGATCGTCTCCGGCAGCGATGACGGTACCGACTGGGTCAAACTGGCCGAAAGCTGGGTTTACCAGATACCCGACATAGGATTCACGCGGCTGACCGTGCGGTACCCACGTAGTACTTTTCGTTGGCTACGGGTTGAAGTCCATCCGGACCCGATTTTCGACAAAGAACCGCCTCCGATCCGGGGTGTCGCCGTGCGCTATCGCCGGGAAGTACCGGGGCGCTATGTGGTCTACCGTGCGGAAGTGAGCGATCGGCAGCCGACCCGAGCGGAGGGGCAATTCGCCTCGGCCTGGGTGGTGCGTCTGAAAGGTAGGAACATCCCCGTCAACGGTGTGGAACTGGATGCGGCGGATCGTGACTTTGTGCGCGACGTGATCGTCTACGGCTCCAATGATCCTGAGCTGACTGACGGTTGGAAAACGTTGGCTTCCAGTCGGTGGCGACGGAAGCTCACACAGAAGCCTGCACCGCTACGAATCAGTTTGGGAGAAACCCGGTTGGCGTTGCTGCGCGTCGTCATCATCGACCATCGAAACCCGCCGTTGACGCTGACGAGGGTTCAAGTGCACGGCCCGGCCCACCAAGTCGTGATGCCGGCGGCAGATGTTGAACCGTCGATGCGGGTGTTCTTTGGCAATGCCTCGGCCCTGCCTCCCCGCTACGACTTCGCGTTTAATCTGCCCGACCGCCTTGATCCGCCTCCTCGTCACGCGAAGCTCGGGCCCCTCCAGCCCAACCCAACGTACACCCCCCCGCTGACCGAACTGCCCGAGCGCTATCCGTGGCTGCCCTATGCGGTGTTGGCCCTGCCCACCGTCGTGCTGCTCACCACGCTTATCGACACCGTGCGCCGATTGCTGGCTGCCGAACGCCGTAGAGCCCACGATAGAGAATGACGCAACCGCGGCCACTACGTGGTTTCCCGGCTAGACCGCCGCAGATTCCGGGGCTTGCCTTTCGTGTGTCCCGTGGTGATGCTTGCCCATCCTCACGCGTTTGTGTTTCGCTGTCGTCATCACTGCCAAGGGGCTGTTTCGGTGGGCAGGATCGGAAACGAAATGTACCCGAGGGGACATTCACGGTAGCAGCCCCCGTTGGTGGCGGGCCGATAGGACGCCCGTGTTAGGGGGGCCTGGCCAAAGACCTGCCTCCTTTCGTAATCGCCCCCTTCGCCCGGAACCGTCACCGTGGCACCGCAATACGGCGGTACCGCTAGCTGCAGTGCGAAGCTGCCGTTTTCTGCCCGCCAGCCGAGATGGATCGGCCTACGGACGCTGCGGGACTCGGCTTCGATCCACTCGATCCGCGCACCGGGCGCCGGGACAACGCAGAAGTGCTGCCATCCTGGGCTGGGCGGATCCGGGTTCAGTCCAACCAACGTTCCCGGAACCCATTGGGGCACCGAGCCGAATGCCCGGTGTGGTTGAATGGGTTTATGCGCGGACTCCGGATACCGCGCCTGGCGAGGTAACCGTTCCACTGTTCCCAGATGGTCGTTGCATCTCGGGCAAGCATGGGGAACCAGGAGGGGGATGATGCCGCATGAGTGGCCACGAGGCCGGTTGATGTGTGCCTCGCCGGATCAATTCCAGCATCAGTCGATGAGTCGTCTGGCCCCCAGTGGACAGCCGGCCGCCGTGGCGCTCGATTGCGACCAGGAGGTGCTGGACGGCGTTCGGCTCAAGCACCGCGGGCAGCAGCTTGAACCGGAGCGCTAGGCATTGCCGGCCTGCGTGTGCCCCTTCAGTGCGCGAGGCCGTGACGCCTGGAGCGGTCACCAGGGCCCAAGCTGTGCGGCCCGGCAAACGGGCTAGCCTACTCGACGGGTGCCTCGGCCAGCGGTAGCCGGGGACCGCGGGTGCGACCGCCGAGCAGGTCGGGATCGATCCGCGGGAACAATGCCACCGAGACCCCGAAGTCGTCACGCAGAGGGTCAACGTCCAGTTCCACCCGGAACAGGAAGTCGGCGCCAATACGGGTCAGCACTAGCGACTGTCCCAGGTTCTTGTCCTCTTCGAAGTCAAAGCGGGTGATGAACGACGACACCCACTTGGGGCTCATCCAGTAGCTGTACGCGAAGTGGATCGCCTCGGACCCTATCGGCTCCATGCTAGTGTAGGCAACTAGGAGGCTGCCGCGCGGCGGGCGATCGAGGTAGAGCCCGATGCTCCAGAACCGCGGCCCCCCGTCGAAGGTCTCAAACCAGCCGTCTGCCAGAATGCTGGTCCGATCGCCAAGGTGATACGCGTTGCGGTACTCGATCAGCCCAACTGGTTCGCCGAAGTTGTCCCGGTCTTCCTGGGGGAAGATCGTGAAGGAGATCTCGCTAGTTACCCAGTCAACAATGTGCCGTGCTCCAGGCATACCTCGCTTCGTTTGCAGGCGGTTCCGCCACCCGATGCGGATGGCGTGAAGGTCGTCGAGCGTTTCGGCGGACTCGAGCAGACCGAGGCGGATCGCATAGCGCTGCGGGTCAAGCTGTGGCGGCAGCGCGCCGGCGAACTCGCGCTGAATGAACCGCTGGCGGTTAACTTGTTCGGAGTCCTCGTCGAGTTCGTCATACAGCGGCAGTCGCGTGTATGGGACGTCAGACTGGGCCAGGTAGTAGTCGACCGTGATGGTCATCTTGTGGGCCAGTCCGTGAACGTTGAGCAGTTGGCTTTCCAGTTCGGGAAACGTCCGCCAGAGCGTCACGGCGCTGCGCACGCCGGTTGCGCCGTAGAGCCGAAACTCGTCGTCGCCCGTGTTGACTTCGGACCACCCGGTGGCTCGGCCCAGGGCAAATGGCACCACGCGAACGGGCCCAAGCCACAGCGGTAAGCTGACTTCGTGCAGTGTGTCGAAGCGGAAGCCGTCCCGTGCGATTCCGGCCGGGTCCGGCACGAAATCGCCGGGGCGTAGGTCCAGGTAACCGATGGACGAGTGAGTCCAATACGTCAGTCCCCCGAAGAAGGGCTGACCGTAGTAGTAGAGATCAGCCCTGGGCCAGTATTCTGTGGTGGTCAGGAAGTCCATGATTCGATGGCGGGCAATAACTGACCAGGCCCACGGACCGCGTTGTTGCTTCAGGTAGAGGAGTGTTTCCTGGTCCTTGTCCTCTTCCCACTCGCTCTCATAGTACTGTTCCAGGAAGTTGCGGTCGCTGAGGTAAGCGGCTTCGGCAATGACGGTGATATCTGAGCCGATGCGTTGGCGGTGGCGCCAGAGGGCACGGCCGCGTGTGTTCTTCTCCGGTTCGATGTTCTTGCGTCGTCGTGCGATGCGATCCTTCCCCTGATCCAGAATGCCCCATGCCTTGTACTCCCCCTTGTATTGGCCGGGCAGTCCGAGCAGGCCGGCTCCCTGATAGTCGCCATAGGTACCGATGGCCGGGCCACGTTTGCTGAGGTAATCCAGGTTGAAGTACCAGTTCCAATCGCCTGGTGGCTGGTCCCAGCCAAGGACCTCCCAGGCATTCCAGGCGGTTAGTAGCTGTGTGCCAAAGGTACGGTCGCGCCGGACGCGGATCCGCTTCAGCGGAGACTGGACATCCTCAAGGGGAGATTCGATGTACGGCCAGTAGAAGATCGGGATTTCGCCAAGGTAGAGGAAGTTGCCTCGGCCTGATAGTTTCCGGCGGAGCACCTGTCCGTCCATGACTTCCTCGGTGAGCTGAGCCTGGCGGACCTCAGCCCGGTAGCCTGGTCGACCGAAGCGCGACGTTGTCACGCGGACGGTTTCGCCAGAGAATCGGTGTGCGGCGATCTGGCGGAGTTCCGTTGCGCGCACGATCAGTGGCACGGTGGCGCGGGGCAAGCTCATCCGCAGCTCGGCATTCCGAATGAGCGCGACGTTGCTGCGCACGTCGTAATACATTGCGTCCGCTTCGATGCGACGCGCCCCTTGCCGGACTACTACGTTGCCTTCCAGGTACAGCTCCAGTGGCACATCCTGGGACTGTGTGCCGCCCTGTGTCGCCTTGTGCGCCTCAGCCGACAGCGTCCAGATCACCATGCGATCGGCCGCGATGTCCACCGTGCCGATGCCGGGGATGTTATCGAGGACGAGCTGGATGCCGCCGGAGATCACGACGGCCGTTGTCTCGGGCGACACCTGGCGGGTTTGCACGTCGAATGGACGTCCGTAGCGCTGGTAGGCACGCAGCCGCCGCTCGCCAGAACCATCCGTCAGCATCGGCTCAAAAACCACCTGCCGAATCCCGCGCGCCCGATTCTCGCTGGCTCCCCCCTGGTGGGGCCGGGCCGCGTGCGCACGCCGGTACAAAGCCAGCTCGCGACCGGTGTCGCTGATCCGCAGCGCGGCACGAAGCCTCACCGGACCGGACACTGAGTAGCGTGCGTAAAAGGAACGGTGCTCAGAGCGGCGACCGTTGCTGAAGACGGTCGCTCCCTCGGCATACAGCTCAATGTGAGTTTCCTGCGGCTCCGTCTGGTCAGGCGTCACATAGATCCAGGCCACGGCCCCTTGAGCGATGATCCGCTCCTTGGGGGTCTGGATGATGACGTCGCCATCGAGCAGAACGACGTGCTCCCGAGCCTCGTCCCAGACGTACACCACGCGAGCCTGCATCTGCAGCGTGCGCGCCTGGCCCAACCGCGGCACAAGCTGAACCTGAGCGATCGCGCGCTGGCCAACGATCTGGCTGAAGGTCAGCGCCAGACCGATCAGCCACGCGGTTACCGCCGCTGCGCCAGACGGCCGCAGACAGCGGGACGCAGACCACGGGACGGCCCGCTCAACGGCGCCAAGCCAGGATGAGACTCCCTTCATCGTCGCGGTTCTCTATGTCCTGCGTCCTGAGTTGCACGGGCGGTTGAACGGCAGGCGCTGAGTTGCTTGCCACGTGCGGGCCGATTATGTGCGGCCCAGTGCTGGCTGTCAACGCTGGACCGCCGCAAACCGCCACGACACGCACCGCCTCGTCGATCTGCGCTGCGCGGCCGGCAGTACCACCAGGCCACGGCGTGGCCGGGCGCTGTGGGCAACCAGCGCGGAACGCACCTGGCAACAGCGGGCGCGGGTGGCATGTTCAATCCAGCAGCGGCAGGAGATGGTGGGCAAGAATCACGGCGACGATGAGCGCAGAAGTAAGCATCAACAGCTGTACCGCGCCGGCACCCAGTTCGATCGCGGCACGAACATGCTCGGCCGAATCCGGCGGCAGCGCACGACCCAGCGCCCGCACCGAACCTAGCCAGAGTTCCCCCCCCATGCGGGCACCGACTCCGGCCAGCACAATGCACCATTCAATGTACGACAGTTCCAGGACCATAGCGATGGTGATGGTGACAACAGCAAGGAAGATGTGCAGCGCCAGGCGCGAGTCTTGCCGCATGGCCCGCTTCCACCCGCGCCAGCCCAGGCTCCAACCTGGCTCGCGCAGGAGCAACCGTACCTCGTTGGCCTCATCCGTGTCGTCGACCGGCCTGGGAGCCAGCCGCAGCGCCGCAACCTGCTCTGGCTCGGGTCGGTCGGCAGACCGCGCAACCTGGGCCTCACTCATTGCCACCTCTCCTTCAGCTATAGCCCATCGACCGTTGGACTCCCAATACCTGATCCCCTCCTGCAGGTCTAGCCCTGTCTGGCCCATCGCTTGCCCAGTCGGCCCGTGACGGCGGCGGCGGCGAACGCGCCCGCGGCGGCCGGCCGGTCCGCAACCAGATCAGCCTCACGCGCATCGCCTGACCCGCAGAACGATCGGCGGAACGCCGGTGAGGTGGCCTTCGAGCGCACCGCCACATCCGGACGCCGCCGACCATGTCTTTGGGAACGCCACCGCCGAGAAAAGCGTCGGACTGATGGTTCAGCTGCCGGGGCGGTGGTCCCGCCAGTCCGGCAGAGCCAGCTCAGCAGCGCAACGGGCAAGCACGCAGCGACAGGACCGTGCGGTACTGGTGCTTGCCGGGTTAGGACGGTCGAACCAGATCGGACCAGGCTGCCCCGAACCGCGGGCAGGTGCCGATCCGGCCAGTCTTCGGGCACGCACCACACCGGCCGCCTGGACGGGTAGCGAACACGGCGATCGCGCTCTTGATATCGGATCGGTGCCCCGTAATACTTCTCATGGACGGACGCTTAGATGCCCCCCTAGCTCAATTTGGCAGAGCAACTGACTCTTAATCAGTGGGTTCCAGGTTCGAGTCCTGGGGGGGGCACTGTGTCGATGGCAGCCCGCCTGTCGGCGGGCTTTTTGTTGCGCGCCCCGGCGCCGCAACGTGATCGGGCACGGAGCACTCTGACATGCGTCTAGCCCCTGCTTTGACGGCCGCCTTTCTGATCAGCTTGACTGCCTACGATGTAGCGCACGCCGGGGCCGACCGCCAGCCAAACGTGCTGTTCATCGCCATTGACGATCTCAACGACTGGACCGGCAAACTCGGCGGACACCCTCAGGCTCACACACCGCACCTGGACCGGCTCGCCGAGCGAAGCGTCTGGTTCACGCGTGCCTACTGCGCCGCACCGGCTTGCAACCCGTCACGTACCGCACTGCTGACGGGCGTAGCCCCTTACCGCTCCGGTGTGTACCGCAACACGCACCCCTGGCGGCCTGCTTTACCGGATGTCACGACCCTGCCCGCTCTGTTCAAACAAGCCGGCTACACGGTGCTTGGTGCTGGCAAGATCTTCCACGGGCCCTACCCGGACCCGGAAGCCTGGCACGAGTACTACCCGTCGCCAACCAAGACTCGACCGTCTGATCCGCTGCCTGCCAAGCGACCGCTGAACGGGATCCCCCGCGTCGGCCACTTCGATTGGGGCCCGCTGAACGTCCCAGACGAGGCAATGGGAGACTACAAGGTAGCCGAGTGGGTTTGTCGCCAGCTGGAGCGACAGCATGAGCGGCCGTTCTTCCTGGCCTGTGGCCTGTATCGGCCCCACCTGCCGTGGTACGTACCTGAAACGTACTTCGAGCTGTTCCCTGTCAACGGGATCCAGCTACCCAAGGTGCTGCCAGACGATCTGGCCGACATCCCTCCCGGCGGCCTGAAGATGGTTCGGCGCCGCGATCACCGACTGATCCTGAAGTACAACCAGTGGCGCCAAGCTGTGCAGGGCTATCTGGCCAGCGTCGCGTTTGCCGACAGGATGGTGGGCAAGGTGCTGGATACCTTGGCGCGGAGCCCGTATGCGGACAACACGATCGTTGTCTTGTGGAGCGACCACGGGTGGCACCACGGACAGAAGGAGCACTGGCGAAAGTTCGCGCTCTGGGAGCAGACCACGCGCGTGCCGTTGATGATCCTGGTACCCCCGGGCAACCGGGCCGTCCCATCAGGCACGCCGTCCGGTCGGCCATGCAGCCGGACGGTCAGTCTGCTGGACATCTACCCCACGCTGATCGACCTCTGCGGGCTAGATCGTCCCGAGCACCGACTTGACGGCCGTAGCCTGGTGCCGCTGCTCCGCAACCCGGACGCTCCCTGGCACCGCCCGGCGATCATGACTTACGGTTTCCGGAACCACGCCGTGCGTACCGAACGCTGGCGGTACATTCGCTACGCGGACGGCTCCGAGGAACTATACGATCACGCGAACGACCCGCTGGAGTGGCGCAACCTGGCCGCCCGCGAGGAGTACTGGCGGATCAAAGAAGAGCTGGCCGCGTTCCTGCCAGAGCAGAACGTACCGCCTGCTCGGTCGGATCGCCGACGGGTGCCCGGGGCGAAGCAACGCACGACGCACTCGCGCTGAGAGCCATCCGCAGACATCTGCCCTCGTCGGCCGGTGCCGCGTAGCCTGGCCCGCCAGGCACCCGATCCACAACGTGCCGAGGAACAACTCCCAGAACGGGGATCCATGCAACCGGCGCCGTAACCGCTAATCCGGCGCTGAGTGCCGTCGCATCGCGGAGGGACTGTGCTCCTGAAGTCGATTCCCAGCCTCGCTACGTCAACCCACCGGCCGTCAACCCCACGGCCGCGAACGGATCCGCCCCAGACGGGCGGAGGTACATAGCCCGCCAGCTGCACGCGCAGCTCAGCTGCTGTAGCCCGGGCCCTGGGGCAGCACGTGGAGAAGAATGCTGCTGGACTCTGACGGGGGGTTGCCTCCGACGCTCTGCGCGTCCGGTTTGGTTCGGCGGCTGTCCGGGCGTGCGGCCGGGCGAACAAGCAAAGACCACATGGGCTATGGCCGGGACACGGCTCGCTGCGTGCCGCACCCGACGCACCGGGGGCAGCTGCGGCGTCGAGTGCGGGAAAGAGAAGCGAAAGAAACAATGCGGCGACACCGGCCCTGCTCTGAGAACGGCAAGTCCTACGTCGGGAACATGGACTACCCGGACACCCGTTCACCGAGGCCGTGCCGGCGCAATTCGCGGGGCGGAGCTTGCTCGGGGGCGGCCCATGGGCTGGCTGCACGCGACACTTGTCAGCGACCCACTCCCAGGTTCGTGTCCGCAGGAGCTGAATTGGACGGGCTGCTGTCAATGACGGTGAGAACTGTTCGCGACAGCGGCCTTGGCTATGATAGCCGGCGATCCCCCATGCATCGTGGAGGCCACACCGCTATGCGAAGTTCTTCGGTAGCCCTCACTGTTGCCGTCATCCTCGCCACGTGCTGCCCGGATTGGAGCGCTTCCGCCGACGAGTCAGCGCCGCTGGAAGCCGGGTGGGCAATCACGGACATCACTCCACCGCTTGGCTTTCGGCTGAGTGGCTACTTCCGCGAGCGTCGTGCCACGGGCATCAAGGATCCGTTGCACGCTAAGGCACTAGTCTTGCGTCAGGGCGAGATGCAGGTCGCGCTCGTCTTCTGCGACCTTGTGTGGGTTCCTCATGAGATTTCCGTCCGGGCGCGTCGTCAAAGCGCTGCTCGAACTGGTCTGTCCATCGACCGGATCTCCATCCTGGCCACTCACACCCACACTGGACCGCTTTACTACGGAGCCATGCGCGACCTGCTCCACCGCCAGGCCGTAGATGCGTCCGGAACTGACCCGGGAGAGCCCATTGACTACGTTCCCTTCCTCATCGAGCGGATCGTGGCTGCCGTCGACCAGGCTAACAATCGGCTACGTCCCGTGGGGCTGAAGGCTGCCAAGCTACGGCAGCGACCTCAGATCTCCTTCAATCGCCGCTATCACATGAAGGACGGGTCAGTTCGTTTCAATCCGGGCGTTGGCAATCCGAACATCATCCGGCCGGCGGGCCCCATCGATCCGTACGTTGACGTGCTGCTGTTCACGGATCCGGGGACCGATCGGCCGCTGGCCTCCCTGACGGTCTTTGCCCTCCACCTGGACACCACCGGGGGCACGGAGTACTCCGCGGACTATCCGTACTACCTGGAAAAGCACCTGAAGGCCGAGCTTGGGGAGGCGTTCGTCTCGTTCTTCGCTTCGGGCACCTGCGGCGATATCAACCACATCGATGTCCGAGCCCGTGACGGGGCGCGCCGGCGTGCTCCGGAACTGGGTAGGCTGCTGAGCCGGACCGTGCTGCGGGCCATTGCTCAGGCCAGGCCGCTGGACCCGTCGCTGAAGCTGGCGCACACAACGCTCTATGCTCGCGCTCAGCAGTACAGCGACGAGCAGAAGCAGTGGGCTGAGGAGACGCTCCCACTGATTGTCACGCGCAAGCTCCCCTTTCTGGAGCGGGTGCGCGCGTACAAGATCGCCGATCTGGCTCGCTTTCCCAACGGTCGAATTCCGCTGGAGATTCATGCTGTGCGGCTCAGCAGGGAAACAGCCGCGGTGACGTTGCCGGGCGAGGTGTTCGTGGAACTTGGCCTGGAGCTTAAGCGACGTTCCCCGTTCCCACACACGATCGTGATGGAGTTGGCCAACGGCGCGCCGGCTTACATCCCGACCCGCAAGGCGTTCCGCGAGGGCAGCTACGAGATTGTCAACTCGCGGATCGCACCGGGCGAGGGCGAACGGATGATCGACGAGGCGGTGGGCCTTCTGAAGCAGCTCGCTCCGTGACGCCCGGACACCTGGCGAGCGGAGCGGTTCGTGCAGGCCGCTGCCGAGATTGCCGCGCCCACGTGCCCCATAGCACGGGAATCGGCCGCTGAGGAAATTGTGCCTCTCCGGCCGGCGTTTGAGGGGCATCCGCCGGAGAGACTGACCACGTCCGCGGTCCGGCGAATCGCGGACACCACAGCTGTACCTCCGCGCCTGCAAGCCACCACTTCCGCTCGTGCGCCGACTGAACTCGGCGGTCTGCCTTGAGCCGGTAGCTCCCCCTTGGGATCTAGCATGAGGAAGGCACCGGCCGATCGAGCCCCCGCGTCGGATCACCGTAGGCGTGACCGTGTCGATCATGAGACGGTAGCTGATCGAGATGATCGGGTGTCTGGAATCGTGCTTGGTTGGGGTCACCGACCTCGTCGAGGACGGGCCGGACCCTGCACGAATCGGGCGTTGGACATCGTCCCCGGCGTTCGCTATGCTAGCGCCGTTGTTGTGCCCGAAGGGGAGGCCGAAGTGAAGGAGTTGATCGAACGGCTGCAATGGCTCCGGCTGGTGCACGGGGAATACGGTGAGCAACAGCTGCGTTCGCTCGCCGAACAGCATCGGATCCCGCTGTATCGAATTCAGGAGCTCATCTCTTACTACCCGCAGCTTCGGCCGCGGCCGGCCGGTGTTCGTCTGTTACGCGTTTGCCGTGACGTGGTGTGCGCCCTGCATGGCTGTGAGGAGCTTCGCCAACAACTGGCCGCGCAGCTGCGTGAGGCGGCGGTGGACGACACCGTCATCGAGAGCTGTTCCTGCCTGGGCCGCTGTGACACGGCGCCGGCTGCGCTACTGGACGATGAGCCGGTACGTCTGACGTCGCGACTGGGCCACGTGGTTCCGGCACCCGTCCCGGTGCCCGAGCCCTCCGATAACCGCCCCGACTGGCAGCTCTACCCGTACCCCAACCGAGCGCGCGCTTACTCGACGCTCGCCGAACTGCGAGCGGCTGAGACTGAGGAAGCCGCCGGACGGATCCTGGCTGCGCTGGAGCGAGCGGAATTGCGTGGCATGGGGGGCGCCGGGTTCCCGACTCATCGCAAGTGGCGAGCGGTTGCTGCGGCAGCCGGTTCGCCCAAGTACGTCATCTGCAACGCAGACGAGAGCGAACCGGGAACGTTCAAGGATCGCATGATTCTGGCGACCATGCCGGAGCTGGTGCTGGAAGGCATGGTCCTGGCAGCTCTGGCCACTGGCGCCCGCCACGGCTACATCTTCATCCGACACGAGTACGGGCCGGAGGCGGCCGTGGTAGAGGAAGCAATCGAACGGGCTCGTGCTCGTGGCTGGCTTGGCCCTGCTGCCATTGGGCCGGGGCGGCCGTTTGATGTTGAGCTCGTACGTTCGCCTGGCGGATACATCCTGGGCGAAGAAACCGCGTTGCTGGAAGTGCTTGAGGGCCGTCGCGGCGAACCGCGGCTTCGCCCGCCTTACCCGGCCGAGTCTGGCCTATATGGCAAGCCTACGCTGATCAACAACGTGGAAACTTTCGCAGCCGCAGCGGCAATCGTTGCACGCGGTGCCGAATGGTGGCGCAGCTTTGGTCAGAACGGAGCTTGTGGCCTGAAGCTCGTGTCCGTATGCGGCGACGTGGCGCACCCGGGGGTCTATGAGGTCGAACTCGGAACGCCGATCCGGGCCATCATTGAGCTGGCCGGTGGTGTCCGCGACGGCCGACCGCTGAAGGCGTTCACGGCGGGCGGAGTCTCGGCAACATGGCTTGGCCCCGAACACGTGGATACGCCTCTGTCTTTCGAATCGCTCCGCGCGGCCGGCTCCAGCCTCGGCACCGGTGCCATCATCGTGCTCGCAGACGACCGCTCTGCAGTTGCCACGGCACGGTCGATTGTTGAGTTCTTCGCGGCCGAGAGCTGTGGTAAGTGTGTGCCGTGCCGGCTCGGCACTGCCCTGGCGGCTCGCCAGCTGCGCGCCACACTGGAGGATCCGAGCTGCAGCGGGCTGGATCTGGCGTTCCTCAGGCAGTTAGCCGACACACTACGTGAGACCTCAATCTGCGGTCTGGGCCAGGTTGCCCTGAGCGGTTTGCTGTCTCTGGTCGAGCGTTTTCCGGAAGAGTTCCCGCTACGTAGCTCAGCAGACAATGCCGATCCGGAGGGGAAGCGTGCCCGATGATCACGGTGACGGTCGATGGAAAGCAGGTTGAACTTCAGCCGGGCGCAACTCTGTGGCAGGCGGCCGAGGCAGCCGGTGTTGGCATCCCGGTGCTATGCCACGATCCGCGCTTGCGCCCGGTCGGTGTTTGCCGGCTCTGCCTCGTCGAACTTGCCGACGGCACGCTGATCCCTTCCTGCTGCACCCCGGCAGCCAACGGGGTTTCGTTTCGGACCGCAACAGATCGGATTCGTGATCATCGCAGAATGCTGCTGAGGCTTCTGCTGGCCACGCACCGCATTCCGTGCCTGGCCCAGCAAAGCACGGGCTCCTGTCTGCTCGAACAGCTGGGTGTCGAGTACGGCCTGCTCGATGGCCATGGCCGACCAGCCGATCCGGCGCTCATCGAACTGCGCACGCTGGCTTTGAGCGAGGCCCCCGTTGACGACAGCTCACCGGCAATCCTCGTCGATCACGCGGCCTGTATCCTCTGTGACCGCTGCATCCGGGCTTGTGATGAAGTCCAATGCAACGACGTCATCGGCCGCAGTGGCAAAGGATTCGAAACCAGAATCGCCTTCGACCTGGGTGCCCCCATGGGGCACAGTTCGTGCGTGACGTGCGGCGAGTGCGTGCAGGTCTGTCCCACCGGGGCCCTGGTCGAGCGTCGGATGGCTGAAACGGTCCGAAGGGATGAGCCATTGCGTGTGGTGGCCAGCGTCTGTCCGTACTGTGGTGTCGGCTGTACGACGGACTACATCAAGGCCGGCCCCAGGATTGTGGCAGTCCGTGGCCGTCCGTCTCCGGGTAGCGATGGCCGCCTATGTGTCAAGGGCCGCTATGGCTGGGACTATGCCCTGCACCCGCACCGCCTCACCACACCGCTGATCCGCCGGCCAGGGTACTACCCCAAAGGCCCGCTGACAGCGGACACCCGAGGTGACACGTGGGACGGCGGCCGCCGCAAGCCAGGATCGCCGGTTCCTGACTACGAACAGGCCCTGGAGGCGTTCCGCGAGGCGTCATGGCAGGAGGCCCTGGATCTGATTGCCGAACGGCTGCAGGAGATCCGTCGCCGCTACGGCACGCGGGCGCTGGCAGGCTTCGGCTCAGCCAAGTGTTCCAACGAAGAGGCGTACCTGTTTCAGAAGCTGGTGCGTGCCGGCTTCGGCAACAACAATGTCGACCACTGCACCCGACTGTGCCACGCCTCGTCCGTGGCCGCTCTGCTGGAATGCATCGGATCGGGCGCCGTGACCAACTCCTTCCGCGACGTAGACCGCACCGATCTGATCCTGGTAACCGGTAGCAACACGGTGGAGAATCATCCGGTTGCTGCAACGTTCTTCAAGCAGGCAGTTCGACGTGGGAAGCGGCTGCTGGTAGTTGATCCGCGACGGCCGCGGCTGGCCGACTACGCCACCTGGTATTGCCGCATCCAACCCGGCTCAGACGTGGCCTTCTACAACGCCCTGATGCACGTGCTGATACGGGACCGACTGTACGACGAGGAGTTCGTCCGCCGTCGCGTACGGGGTTTTGAGTCCTTCTGGGAAGTGGTTCAGCACTACGCGCCACAGCGTGCTGCTCCGCTATGCGGCATTCCGGCTGCTCAGCTTGAAGAGATCGCCCACGCCATCGGTACGGCGCGCGCCATGATGGTCTTCTGGGGCATGGGCATCAGCCAGCACACCCATGGGACGGACAACGCCCGCTGCTTGATCGCCCTTTGCCTGTTGACCGGCAATGTCGGCCGCCCCGGCACCGGCTTGCACCCCCTGCGCGGCCAGAACAACGTCCAGGGCGCATCCGACGCCGGACTCATTCCGATGGTTTACCCGGACTACCAGCCGGTAGCCGACCCGGAGGTCCGCAGTCGTTTCGAAGAAGCCTGGGGTGTGTCACTGGACCCGAAGCCTGGGCTCACCGTCGTCGAGACGATGAATGCAGCGCTGAGCGGAGAGGTAAAAGGGATGCTGATGATGGGCGAGAACCCGTTCCTCTCCGATCCAAACGTCAATAAGGTGCGTGCGGCCCTGGCAAAGCTTGAGTTCCTGGCCGTTCAGGACATCTTCCTGACGGAAACTGCCGAGTTCGCCGACGTCATCCTGCCGTCCGCTTCCTTCTTCGAAAAGCTCGGTACCTACACCAACACCGATCGACGTGTCCAACTGGGCCGTCCCGTGCTCGATCCGCCTGGGCAGGCGCGTCCCGATTGGATGATCCTCTCAGAGCTACTCGAACGCTTCGGCATCCCTGCCGACTACGAGTCTCCCGAGAAAATCTTCCGTGAGTTTGCCGATTTGACCCGCAGCTACCGCGGGTTGAACTACGACGTTCTCGGCCTGGACGGTAAGATCTGGCCTGTGGAACGACCCGACGCCCCCGAGCGCCCGATCCTGTTCGCCGACCGGTTCCCGACTGCTGACGGCAAGGGCAAGCTGGTCGGGTGCCATTATGCGCCTCCGGCCGAGCTGCCCGACGCCGACTATCCGTTCGTGTTGAACACGGGCCGGATGCTTGAGCATTGGCACACCGGCACGATGACCCGTCGGTCGGCGACGCTCGCTACGCTGGCCCCGACTCCGTACGTCGAGATCAACCGGGACGATGCCGAGGCTCTGGGTGTCGCGGAGGGTGATTTTGTCCGGGTCAGCTCACGGCGCGGTACCGTTGTCCTGGCCGTTCGGCCCACGGACCGCGTGGCCCAAGGCTGTGTGTTCATCCCGTTCCACTTCCGCGAGGCGGCCGCCAACTTGCTCACAATCGACGAGCTGGACCCGTACGGCAAGATTCCCGAGTACAAGTTCTGCGCCGTACGGATCGAGCCGGCGCCGCGGCCGGAAGGCTGACCGCTTGCCGCCTGGTCACCGCCTGCTACTGCCGATACTTCAGCCACGCATCCCAGCCGTGGCTCTTGCGGCCGACGTACTCGTAGGTCTCGAATACGTCACCGTTGCCCAGGACGCGTGGGTCACCATCGCGACGGAGCAACTCCTCCATCTGTTCGCGCAGCTTCTGCTTGACCGCTCGGTACCGTGGGTCGTAGGCGAGATTCCGCACGCAATCGGGGTCTTCGCTGACGCGGTACAGCTCGTGCCGAGGCCGCTTCCCGAAGTTCAGCCGGTAGAACTCATCGAATCGGGACAGCAACAGCCACTTCGTCGGGCTGGCATCGCAGTTGCGGTACCCGGTCTCCGGGTTGCCCACAGGCCAGCGTTCCGGGTGGTAGTTCAGGATGTACAGCCACTCCGGCGTTCGGATCGCGCGCACCGGATACCCCCAGTCGTGTGGCCGGCCGATGTCGTGCCGTTCCTTGCCGATCAGCACGACGTTACGGCTTCGGTCGATCCAGCCGGACTGTTCCGAGCGCAGCGCGTACACGAAGCTACGTCCGGTGACTGAAGGCGGCACCGGAACGCCGGCCAGCTCCAGGAACGTGGGTGCGAAGTCACGCACGTTGATGAAGTCCTCGACCACACGTCCTCCCTTCGTCCCCTGTCCCCAGCGGACATACAAGGGAATGTGGAAGCCATGCTCGTAGATTTGTCCCTTCATCCTCGGAAAAGGTGGGCCATGATCCGACGTAACGACGATGACGGTGTTGTCCAGTTCGCCTGCCTCTTCCAGCAGCTCAAGCACTCGGCCCACATGCTGGTCCACCCACTCGATCTCCGTGGCGTAATCCAGGAAGTCGCTCTTAATGATGCGTGCGTTGGGGTAATAGGCGGGCAGCTTGACCTGCTCGGGACGTTTGCCCCTGCGGATACCGATGCCTTGCTCATAGGGTTGATGAGGTTCGGTGGGACCGAGCCAGAAGCAGAACGGCTGGCCTGGCTTGCGTTGCTGGAGGAACTCGGCAAAGTTGGCCGCATAGTCGATGGCAGACACGCCCGCTTGAGGCGGCTTCAACCGATGTTGGTTGTATGCTTTTCCCGCCGGGTTCTGCTTGAAGCCGCCGGCTTTGTAGTCGCCCGGCCCCCAGCCTTTGCCCGTGTAGCCCACCAGGTAGCCGGCCTCTTCGAGCAGCTCCGTGTACACGGGCCAGCGGTGGGGGAAGACCCCAAAGTGATTACACGCCTCGGCAAGCTGCCAGCTGTTGCGCCCGGTCAGGATGCTGGCACGGCACGGGCTGCATTTGGGGTTGTTCGTAAAGCAGTTGGAAAAGATTACCCCCTCGCGGGCAATGCGGTCGATGTTGGGAGTGCTGATCCAGGGCACGCCGTGGATGCTGGCATGGCCGGCTCCCCAGTCATCGAGGATGATGAACAGGATGTTCGGCCGCTCGGATGCGACGGCGGTAGACCAAAGGCAAGTCAGGCACAGGGCAACCAGGGCACACAGCACTCGTCTCATCGTTCGTCTTCCCCTTTAGCGCAGCGGATGCTTGCCAAGCATGCGGCGGATCAGGCCAATCTGGCCGTTATGCAGCATCTCATGCAGCGCGCAGAAGCGGATGACTTCGCCGCGCGTTTTCATGCCCAGAAATGCCACGGCCGGCGGCCGCTGGAAGAATTCCTCGGGCTCGGCTTTCAGCTGCTCGAGCACGTGGTGGTTCACCCGGTTCATGGTTTCCCTCAGCTCAGCGGCGGCCGGATAACGTGCACGCTCGTTGGTGGGCGTCGATCCCTTGCCAAAGAGCTCCGCATACGAGGGGGGCAGAAGCTGTTCGTCTTCCGGCGTCAGCCCCCTTGTCCGGCCCAATGCGACTGCCATCTGCGCGTAGGTAATGTGCCCGACCTGCCAGGCGATGTGCGTTGGACAGCCGGCCGGCATCCGGTACCAGTCGTCGTCACTCAGACCGTGCAGTAGCTCCAGCGTGTACCGTCGAACGCCGATCAGTACGCTCAAGCAATCATGCTTGCTTGGCATGGGCGATGCACCTTGCTGCCAGTGTCTGATGAGCACTGTTTGGTCGGTGGGCATGCGTCGGCGGTCCATCAGCCCGTATCTTAGCCGAGTAGGCCAACGAGGGGTAGAATGCGTCAGCAGCTCGTACGGGTGAGGCGAAATGGATACATCGCAGATGAATCAGACACCGGGCGAACCGGAGGAACACCGTAACGGGCCCACAGAACGGCCGGCGTATCGGGCCGGTTACGTGGCCATTGTGGGCCGTCCCAACGTTGGCAAGTCAACTTTGTTGAATCAGTTGCTTCGCGAACGGCTGGCAGCCGTCTCGCCGAAGGCCCAAACCACGCGGCACCGGATCCTGGGCATCCTCAGTGGCCCGAATTACCAAGCCCTTTTCCTGGACACGCCGGGCTTCATGCGCCAGGCCGCCGACGAGCTAGACCGCCGCATGCTGAAGGCAGCTCAGCAGGCGATCGAGGATGCCGACGTCGTCGTGCTGCTGGTAGAACCGCGTTCCCCCGGCGACATTGAAGAACAGTTGGTCGAAAAGCTCGGCAAGAAGCCTGCGATTGCCGCAATCAACAAGGTGGACACGGTCCAGCAGGCAGAACTGGCTGCAGTCATCGAGGCGTACCGCCAGCTTCACACGTTCGTTGACATCATCCCGATCAGTGCCCTCTACGGTGCCGGTCTGGACCATCTGCTGAACCGCATCGTCGAGCACCTACCTGAGGGTGAGCCGTTCTACCCGGAGGACCAGCTGACAGACCGTCCCGAACGGTTCATTGTCGCAGAGTTGATCCGAGAGCAGATCTATCACCTGTATGGCGACGAGATTCCGTACGACACGGCGGTGGAGATCGAAGAGTTTCGGGAAGCAGCCGACGATCCAGACCGGACGAAGGACTTTATCCGGGCGGTCATCTACGTGAACCGGGACTCACAGAAGAAAATCCTCATCGGCGCCGGCGGCGCAGCGATCAAGCGGCTTGGTCAGAACGCACGCAAGCAGATCGAGCAGTTCCTGCGCCGGCCCGTCTACCTGGAGCTCTGGGTCAAGGTCCGCAAGAAGTGGCGTAAGAATCCGCAACTGCTGCGACAACTGGGCTACTGAGGCAACGACATGACTGATGGACCGCTGAGCAGGCTGGCGGTACGGCCTGGAGGTGTCTTCCCGAGCACCGTCTACCTGGCCTATTCTGTGGCCGGGATTCTGTACGTTTTCTTAGCACCGGGGAGCTATCCCGCGGAGGACAGCGAGCCGTTCTACCGGGCCGAGTTGATCTTTCCGTTGGAAGAGAAGCACAACCATGCTCCCGCCATCGTGGAGTGCCCCAATGGCAATCTGCTGGTTTCCTGGTATCGCGGATCAGGCGAACGTAGGGCCGACGATGTGGCGGTCTACGGTGCCAGGAAGCAGAAGGGCTCGGCCACCTGGAGCAAGCCGTTCGTGATGGCCGATCGCCCGGGTTTTCCCGACTGCAACACGGCCATGATGATTGATCGCCGCGGCCGGCTCTGGCTGTTCTGGCCGACGGTCGTGGCCAACAGCTGGGAATCCTGTCTGACGAACTACCGCGTCTCGGACGACTACCTCCGGCCCGGGCCGCCGCGCTGGAGTTGGCAGGACGTCATCTTGTTGAAACCCGGCGACTTCAGCGAGCGTGCCCTGGCACTGTTGGATGAGATGGTCAAACGCTACGAGGGCAAGCTTACGCGGCGTGACCGGGAGGAGCTTGCCCTGATCCGTAAGCGGCTCAAGAGCAAGCTGTACCGGCGGCTTGGCTGGCAGCCGCGGTGCAAGCCGACGATCTTGCCCAGCGGCCGCATTCTGTTGCCGCTTTACAGCGACACGTTCTCGATCTCGATCATGGCGATCAGTGATGACGGAGGGCGAACCTGGTACGCTAGCGAACCGTTGATCGGTTTCGGGAACATTCAACCCACGGTCCTGAGACGCTCCGACGGCACGCTGGTCGCGTACATGCGCGAGAACGGCCCGCGCGACCGGATCCGCGTTGCCGAGTCCCACGACGACGGGCTGACCTGGAGCCCCGTCAGCGAAACGTCCCTGCCCAATCCCGGCTCTGGCCTGGACGGGGTGCGGCTCGCCAACGGCAACTGGGTGCTCGTCTACAACGACACCACCTCCGGTCGGAACAGCCTGGCCATCTCACTGTCCGACGACGAGGGCCGGAGCTGGCGGTGGACTCGGCATCTGGAACGTCACCCGAGCGGCCGCTACCACTACCCGGCCGTGATACAGGGGGCCGATGGCCGGATTCACGTGGTCTACAGCTACCACGTCAGCGCAGGCAAGAGCATAAAACACGTGGAGCTGAACGAGGCATGGATTCGTGCCGGGGACAGTGCTGGCCAGCAATAGCGGCCGTTCGTCGCGGCCGATCCCATGCCACCTGGCCGTTGGGCCACCTTGTCGTCGGAGGACGCAGACTACGAACGGGTTCCGGCGAAGAGTGGGATGCGGATCTTTGTTGTTATGTGTCCTGGTCCATGCGAGCGGTTGACCACACAGACGCCGCGGATTTCCGGATGCGTGGGCATCGCCCTGCCACGGTTCTGCGCGTAGATCCTACGGTCCGTCATCGTGCGGTGAGCCGGCGGGTGCTAGCCAGAGGGACGCGGATCGGATCGGGACTCATGGTGCGGTGAGCTTTCCCTGGTCGCGCAGGCGACGCCCGTGGCAGTGGCGATCAGGGCCGGCGGCTGGCCAGCGCGGAGAAGCTCGTCGGCCGTGTCAGACAATTCGGGTGTGTCAGGGACGCTAACCGGACTGGTCGGCTGCCATCAGGCCCATGTGCTTCGCATCGCTGCATGCCCATGTCCTGGAAGGCCTGAGCCGGGCGGAACGGACACGTCCCGGCGTCGGAGCCACGTCGGTCCTGTGCTCAGGCTACCAGGGCGCGCTTGGCCCTCTGGCTTCCACGTCGCATGTCGCATTGACCGGTGGCGCCGCACGGCGTACATCGTGATGGTACACCGCCCAGGCCAGGCCGGCGATCGCGCCCCTGCCGGTCGCTGGGCAGCAGATGCGTCCGGGCAGCAGCCCGTACGGACCTGCAGGCACGATGCGATCGGCGCCGGGGTTGTCGGCAAAGAGAACGATAGCGCTGGGCCGCACGCCGGAGGGCTTTTGCAACAAGCACCGAAGCACGCTGACAGCAACCGCTGCGGGGCGGCGCGGCGCGAGTGGCTGGCGAACCAGGAAGTGGTGGCGTGTACAAGCAATGGACCGTTCTTGCAAGTCTGTAAGCCGATGCCGACCGTCGCGGCGAACTTGATTGTCCACAACGAGGAGCACGTACTGGCCGAGTGCTTGCGAAGCATCGAGTGGGTCGACCAGATTGTCGTCATTGACGCCGGCAGCTCGGACCAGACCCGCGCCTTGGCCGCGTCGTACGGGGCCGAGGTGGCAGTGGTCCCCTTCCGCGACTTTGCCGCCCAGCGAAACGAAGCGTTACAGCGGTCCCGGTGCGATTGGATTTTGTCGATCGACGCAGACGAACGTGTCTCCCCTGCGCTGCGCGATGAGATCCTCGAGATCGTTCGCTCTCACCGTTGCCGCTACGCCGGTTACCGCGTTCCTATCCACAGCTGGATCTTCGGACGGCGCTTCCGCTGGTCAGGAACGGAGAACGAAGTTAAGCTTCGGCTGTTTCGGCGGCAGCAGGCGCGGTGGGTCGGCGCGGTGCATGAACGGGTGGAGGTGGCCGGGCCGATCGGGACGCTGTCCGGACCGATCTGGCACGAGAGCACTCGCGACGTGGAACACTGGCTGCGCAAGGCCATCCGCTACCGTCGCTATGCTGTGGGAGACTCGGATGGGGCCATGCTGGCGGCCTTCGGCATGTTGGCGCGTCGCCTGTTGCTGCATGCCGGTTTCCTGGATGGTCCTCAAGGGGTTGCTTTCGCGTTGCTGTCGGCCTGGGAAGCGTGGGCACGAAGGCTGGATCGGGCAGAAGCGTTCACGGAAGTAACCAATGGCTGGCACGGTCTTCTACTTCGCGTCGCCCGCTTCCTTGCAGGCGCCGGGCGGCGGAGAAGTTCAGCTGTTCGAATCGGCCAGGCATGCTCGGCGGGCCGGTGCCCCGGTCGTGCTGCTTGATTGCTGGGGCGATCGGATTCAGCACGGTGACTGTGTCCATGTGTTCGGCCTCAGTCACGCGGCGTTGGAGCTGGCTCGGATCGCGCGCTGCCGCGGAGCCGTCCTTGTTGTCTCGCCGATTCTTTGGTATCACCTCCGCAGCCTCTGGGGAACGGAGCGGAGCTGGGCCGGGCGGTGGAAACTCCTGGCCGGGTTTGCCGCGCGTTACTGTCGGCTCCATCCGGCCGACTGGAAGCGCGAGCTGCTCAGCCTGGCCGACATCGTCCTGCCCAACTCGGCCGCCGAAGCCGAGCAGCTCGTTCGCTGGTTCGGCGTGCCGCGGGACCGAATCCGTGTGATCCCCAATGGGGTTGACCCAAGCTGGCTGGACCGAGAGCGAACGTCCTCACCCGGGGACCGCGACCTGATGCTCTGCGTCGGGCGGATTGAACCGCGCAAGAATCAGCTAGCCGTGATTCAGGCGGCCAACGCGTTGGGCGTGCCGCTGGTGATCGTCGGCGGTGAGCATCCGGTGTACGCCGACTATGCCGAGACGTGCCGGCAACTGGCAGGTCCGAACGTGCGGTTCGCAGGGCCGCTGACGCACCGGGGGCCGGCCTTGGCGCGGCTCTTTTGGCGCGCACGGGCTGTGGTCCTTGCCAGCTGGTTTGAAACACCCGGCCTGGCTGCTCTCGAAGGGGCGGCTGCGGGAGCTAACGTCGTCATAACCTGCTACGGCAGCACGCGCGAGTATTTCGCTGAGCTGGCTTACTACGTGCGCCCCCAGTCGCTGAGATCGATTTGCGATGCGCTCTGGCAGGCGTGGCATGTACAACCGCCAGCCGAGCTCATGGTGCGGGTGCGGACCCGTTATCGGTGGGCGCGGATCGGCCGCCAGCTGGCGGATCTCTATGACGAACTGCTTCTGGAACGAGCCGGCGTGAGGCTGGACCGAACCCGGGCAGCTTGAGCAAGGACGTGCGACGATGGCAACACAACAGAGGCAAACTCAGCGGCGTTATCGCTACGTCAAGCTGCGGTGGAAGCTACTGTTTCAGACATTCGACTGGGTCACGCATCTGCTGCCGTCCCGACTCCGCGCTTTGCCCGTGACCCGCTTCGCCGCGTGGCCCCCCGAACGACTGTTGCTCGTGCAGCTGGACCACATCGGTGATGCCGTGCTGAGCACCGGGATTCCTGCGGCAATCAAGCAGAAGTTCCCCAACTGTCAGATCGACGTGCTCTGCAGTCACTGGACGGCCGAGCTGTTCGAGGCCCTGCCGGAGGTGGCTGAATGCCTTGTGTCGCGCCGCAACTGGCAAGGACGAACGCGGCAAGAGTTCGTGGTTTGGTCCGAGCTGGCTCGGATCGTGCGCTTGATCCGCGATCGACGCTACGACGTGGCCATCGACATCCGGGGCGACTTCCCGGCACTGCTGGCCCTCTGGCTGGCGGGCGTGCCGTGGCGGATTGGATGGGATTGTGCAGGGGGAGCCGCACTTCTGACCACCGTCGCTCGCTGGCAACCGGGCCGTCACGAACTGCAAAGCCGCCGCGAACTGCTCAGGAAACTCGACATCGAAGCCCAGATCCTGCCGCGGATCCGTCCCCAGCCAGAGCACCATCGCCGGGTCCAGCAATGGTTGCGGGTGATCAACGCCATGCGACCGCTGATCGCCGTGCACGTCGGTGCCGGTACGCCTGCCAAACGCTGGCCCACGGTCTATTTCCACGAACTCATCTGCCAGCTGCGCGATCGCGAGGCTGCTACGTGCATCCTCGTCGGTGGTCAGGAGGATCGGCACACGGCACACAGCCTGGACCGGCTGGGCACGCCCGCCTGCAACTGGGTGGGCCGACTGTCACTGCTGGAACTTGCAGCCCTGTGTCAGCAGGTCGACGTGTTCATCGGACCGGACTCCGGGCCTGCCCACATTGCTGCTGCCTGTGGCGCGCGAACCATTGTGCTCTTCAGCGGCACCAACCAACCATCGCAGTGGGCACCCGTGGGCCCATATGTCGTCCCCCTGCGATACCAGACGCCGTGTGCCCCATGCTGCCTGAAGACATGCTGCCAGCCTGGCCATCCCTGCATGGCGGGCATCACACCGGACACTGTCGTCCGGATCGTCAGCCGAGCACTTCATCGCCAGCGCCGATCGCAGCACCCAGAACTGGTGACCGTCACAGCCAAGCTCAGAGGCGTCGCAGCATGACCGGACCGCTCATCACCCGTCCGCGCGACAGGTATTCAGCGGACGATCTGGCCTTCACGCACCGTCACCGACACCAGGGTCGATCGCGGTGGGTCAACGGCAAGCCAGCTGGCGCAACGGTGTGCCGGTACTTGCTGGCAACCTGGGTCCTGGTCGTCTCGGCTGCCTACGCCGCCCGTCTCTGCTGGAAGTATCTGCTCAGCCACTAGGGTCGGCTGCCATGGAATCACTGGCCCAAGCCGCACTTGTCTGGGCAATTACAACGGCGGCCGCATTCGGCGCGGGCGCTGTCACAGCTGCTGTGCTGAAGTCGCGTACGGCGACTGTGGCGGGTGCGCTCAGCCAGCGGCTGGCGCTGGGCTACGGCGCGCTTGGGACGGCGCTTTTCTGGCTGGGGGTCGCGCACCGCCTGGGACCGGAGCCCATTGGGTGTCTGCTTGGGGCTGGCGTCGTGGCTGCGGCGATCACGGCCGGGTCAACAATTTGGCGGTGGCACCGCGCCGGCCTTCGCTTGCCTGCCCCCCGCTGCCGCCAACGGCGACCGGCTGCCATCGCCGCCTGGGGTGGCGTGGCTGTGATACTTGTCGCCGCCCTGCCACGGGCGCTTGGCCCTGAAACCGAAGGCGATGCCCTCTGTTACCATATCGAACTGCCCAAGCAGTTCGTCCGGCTCGGTCGGCTGGCCTTCATGCCCTGGACCGATCAGTCGCTCTTCCCGGCGCTGACAGACCTCTGCTTCTCGGTGCCATTGGCTTTGTTGGATGGCTCTCCGCTGCTTCGGCTGTTCCCCTTCACTTGGGGGGTTGCCCTGGTGCTGGCCGTCGCTGAGTTGGCCGCTACTACCGGTTACCGACCGCACGCGGCACTGGCAGCGCTGCTGATCGCCTCGGCCCCAATTGTCACCAACCACGCAACTGTGGCGTACAACGACCTGCCCGTCGCGCTGTTCGGAACCTGGGCTCTCATATGGCTCATACGGTGGATGCATTGTCCCACGGTCTGCCATGCTGTCCTAGCCGGTTTGTTTCTCGGTTTCGCAGCGGCGACGAAGCTTACCGGGTTGGCCTGGGCACTGTGCCTGTGCGCGACGGCCATCGCCGTCACTGCCGCATCTCGGCAGCTCGCGTGCCGACGGCGTGCCCTTGGGCTGGTAGCCGCCCTGACCGTTGCTCTGCTCGTAGCAGGGCCGTGGTACGCAAGGGCCTGGTACCACACCGGCAACCCGTTCCATCCCTACTTTGCTTCCCTGTTTCCCTCCGCAGCGAACATCCACGATTGGCGACCCGTCAAGCCGCTACCCGTGTCGCTAACCAACCCTCAGATCCTGGCCCTGCCCCTGCTGGCGACTCTCTTCCCGGAGCGCTTTGGAGGCGCCGGCCAGCAATGGGGCGTGGTGTTCCTGGCGTTCTTGCCCGCTGCACTGCTGATTGCCGCCCGCCGGCGTGGAGGCCGCCTCGCGCTGGCAGCCGCCGTGCTGTACACCATCTTGTGGCTCGCAGCAAAGCAGAATCTACGATTCCTGCTACCGGTGCTTCCTATCGCAGTGCTCTGGTGCGTGGCCGGTCTGGATTGGTTGAGAAGCACGAATCACCCGCTCGCGCGCGCCGCGATCACGGGCGTGCTTGTCGTGCAGTTGGCTGCCGGGCTGGCCGCCCCGCTCCGTCGGTCGCTTCCGTACTGTGCCTTCCTGCTGGGCAGGCAATCGTTGGAGGAATTCCTCGCTACCCACGAGCCCACGTACCGCGTGGCCACGTGGCTAGCGGCTCGTGTGCCGCCTGGCATGCCGGTCCTGACACAGGAGCACCGCTTGTTCTACTTTGACCGACCGCTCGTGCGGGAAGATGCGCTAAGGCGTTGGCTGGGGTACGACTCGAGCAGTCCGGCATTGCTGGCTGCCCTTGAGTCGCTGGGCTTTCGTTACATTCTGCTTGCGCGCTCGCTGAACCACGAGGTGGCCCGGTACGACCAGTCGCTGAGGGAACGGCTGAGAAGAGCCGTTGACAGCTTCGAACCCATCGGCACAATGGCGTTTTGCAGTCCGGGGGGTGACCGGCGCGTCTACGAACTGTTCCGGTTCCGCGCTTCAATGGACGGGCGGCGGTCGTTTCTTCTGCGCCATCCCCGATGGCAACTGGTCAAGGACGGCTTGAGGTGGTTTGCTCATGGCTACGGTGGCCGGGCCGGCAGCGGTTCAGCAACGGCGTGCAGTCGATTGGCTGCAGCAGCGGAAGACACTTTACGCCAAGCTGGCGGCACCGCTTGTGAGGCGGTTGCTGACGCTGGTCGATCGCAATCCGAGCCATGCCACCTACGGGTGTTGCGACCGCCAGTACTGGCATTACCGCACGGCCGACTTCGCCTGCGGCATGTACCAGGAAGCAGCCCTGGCTTTCGCGATGGCAGCGGAACAACTCGATGAGTTGGCCCTGCCAGCGACGTTTGGCAACGCTCGCCTCAAGCAACTGGCGGTCGCCGCTGCGCGCTTCGCCGCCCGGTGCGCGCACCGCAACGGCGCCCTGGACGACTACTACCCCTATGAGCAGGCGGTGGGCGCAACTGCCTTCGCGCTGCGAGCGGCCATCGAGACGGCTAAAGCACTCAAGCTGACCGATCCAGAGCTTCGCGACTGGGTTCGCCGCGCTGCTCTGTGGCTGGGGCATTTCGACGAGAGCGGCCGGCTGGCAAACCACCAGGCGCTCGTGGCGCTAACGCTGTTCCGAGCCGGCCGCTGGCTGACGCAGCACGCTCTGATCGAGCAGGCACGCCGGCGTCTGCACCGGCTGCTGTCCTGGCAAACGCCGGAGGGGTGGTTCCCCGAGTACGATGGTTGCGACCCGGGCTATCACACGGTGCTGATTGCCTTCCTGGCAGAGCTGTGGCGAAGCAGCGGCTGGACCGAACTGGCAGAGCCGCTCAGGCGGGCCGTCGAGTTCGCGGTCGCGATTCAGCATCCGGACGGGACGATAGGCGGTGAGCACGGCAGCCGAAACACGTACCACTGCTACGTTCATGGGTTCGAGCTACTGGCATCGTGTTGGCCTGCCGCTCGATTGTTCCTGGCACGTGCCGGTCACGCACTGGCTACCGAGATCCAGCCTCCTTTGGACGACGACCGCATGGTGGCACATTACGGCGTTGACCTGTTGCTGGCCCGCCGCGATGCGTCAGCCGTGCCCCCACCGGACGAGCCGCCAAGCACGGCGAAGGTGTGGTTTCCGCTTGCTGGGATCGCCATCCGGCGACTCGGCGGCTGTTGCTGGATCGTCGGCACGCTGAAGGGGGGTAGCTTTCGCCTGTATCAGAACGCGGAGCTTCGTGCGGTGGATACCGGTCTGGTCGCCGAACTGCCCGACGGAACCCTGGCAGCAACGGCCGCCGTCCCGCCCGAACGGATTGCCGTAACGGAGGATGGCATTGAGCTCAGCGGCCGCTTCGGGCTGGTCAGGCACGAGGTCCTGACACCGGGCAAACAGGTCCTGTTCCGGGCCGTCACGTTCAGCGTGGGCCGGTTCTGGCCGAACGTGGTCCGACGTTTCCTTCAGCGGAAGGCCATCACCGGCAGTCGCCCCGTTGGTCTCCGTTACGTTCGCCGAATCCGCTGGGAGCCGGAAGCCACGGTCTGCGATGAGGTGTGGCTGGACGGGGGGCCGGTCCCGCGGCGACTGTGGCTGGCCACGGACGCGACCTTTCGCTATGTCGCGGCGAGCAACACGTTTCAACCCGGGGCGATGGCTCCGTGGACCGAGTTGGCGCAGGCGGCAGAGAAGCTAAGGACTGGTAGCACGGTCGTGGTATCGAGGGCCTACACATGACGCGAACGATCGTGCGCTGGGGTGTGGCCGCGGGGCTACTGGTCTGGTTCTGGCACCATGTCGACTGGCCAGCCCTCGCCGACGTGGTCGCATCGAGCCGGCACGCCTGGTTCCTGGTCGCTCTGGCTCTGTTCGTTCCCCAGTGGCTGATCGCAGCCGCGAGGTGGCACGCGATCGTGGCCGGATATGTGGACACTAGCTATCGGCGTGCACTCGATTCGGTCATGGCCGCCAACGCGGCAAACCTGCTTCTGCCAGCCAAGCTGGGCGACCTGATCAAAGCGGCCTACTGCGGAGTACGGTCCGGTGCAACGGCCGTGAGCTTACCGATCGCCGAGCGCCTCTTTGACGTTGGGCTGCTTGGTGCCGTTGCGGCAGCGGCCGCCTGCTGGCGGCTGGCCGACCATGCACCGGTGCTGGCAGCCGTGGCCGGCAGCGCCGGGCCGATCGCGGCAGCGGTGTGTTGGCTCCGGTGGCGGCGACCATTGGCGGAGCAGTTGGTGCGAGTGGCAGGCCCCAAAGCTGGGCAAGCGCTGCGACCTGTAATCGATGGCTCAAGCCGCGTGTTGCTCTGGACGACTGCGCTCTGGACCCTGCACGGCGTGCAGGTCTGGTGTTTCTTTCGGGCCGCAGGCGCTGCCCCTGGCTTGGCCGAGAGTCTGACCGGGATTCCGCTCCTCTTTCTGGCTGCCGCCGTACCGCTGGCACCGTGGGGACTGGGTAGCCGCGAGGTGGTGCTGGCACTACTATTCGGCCGAACGGCGACACAGGAACAGCTTGCGATTGTCGCGGTGATGTTCCTGCTGCGCTATCTCGTCCCCGGCTTGGTAGGTATTCCGGCCATTGGGCGGTACCAGGGCTGGCCGCGTCCGGCCAGGGGGTGGCCGGAGCGTCTGGCTCACGGTGCCGGCTAACCATGCAGCCCATGATCATCCAACGGACCGACTCGCACCCGCGAATGCCCCACCAGTTGACCTTGCTGTATTGGCTGTGCGCGGGCGCGGTGATGCTGGCCGGCTCACTTCTGGCTGCGGACGAACCACAGTTGCGTGTGGTGCCGGGCCTGACGATACGGCAGTTCTCCGGCCCTGAGCTCGCAACCAACATCTACACGCTCGCCCTGGATCCGCACGGCCATCCCACGGTTTCTGGGCCCGGCTACATCGCCATCCTTGTGGACCGTGACGGCGATGGCCGAGCGGATCTTGCCGAGCTCTTCGCATCGGCACCGCGAGAAGGAGCGCAGGGTCTGTACTGGGATGGCACCGACCTCTACGTCACCGGCGACGGCGCCGTCCTCCGGTACCAGGATCGCGATGGGGATCATCGACCCGACGACGAACCTGCTGTGTTGCTGCGCATCAAGACCGGTAGCGAACACGATGCCCATGCCATCCGGCGTGGCCCGGACGGATACTTTTATCTGGTTTGCGGCAACATGACCGGGATCTCCTCGGACGTCGTCACCGATCCGGCATCGCCAGTGCGAGAACCGATCGCTGGAACCGTGCTGCGCATCAGCCCGGACTGGTCGCGCGTTTCGGTATACGCGCACGGATTCCGCAACGCTTATGACTTTGCGTTCAACTCCGACGGAGAACTGTTCACATACGACTCGGACAACGAACGTTGCCAGGCACTGCCGTGGTACGAACCGACTCGGCTGTATCACGTTCTGCCTGGTGGCTTCTACGGCTGGCTCAGTCCGCAGCGCGCCGCATGGTGGCGTTATCCACCCTGGTTCCCGGACGTGGTGCCGCCGCTTCTTTATCTGGGCCGCGGCTCACCCACTGGCGTGGAAGCAGCGACGGTGCTGAGGTTGCCCGGCATCGGGCGACGCGACCTGATCGTTGCCGACTGGACGTTCGGTCGAATCATCCACGTTTCGCTGGAACCCGGCTCGGTGACCTACCGTGCCCGCAGTCGCGTACTGGTGCAAGCAACCGGCGGAGCCGGCTTCGCCCCGACGGACCTAGCCGCCGATCCGACCGATGGCAGCCTGTGGATCTGCATAGGCGGCCGAGGAACGCGGGGGGCGGTCTACCGGTTGAGTGCCGCGGCGCGCGCGACCGGTCACGAGCCGCGTACTCGGCAACCGGAAGCTCTGGCACCACACGATGTGGCGCTCTACCGGCGCCTGGCTACGGCGGTCCCGGGGACTGCCGCGCGCGCCGACTTGGACAGGGCACTTCGCAAGGGCGATCGTTTGCTGCTAGGAGCTGCCCTGCGGCACGCAGCTCAGGTGGCACACGACAGCGGGCTCAAGCGGCTGGTGGCCGGGCAGATCGTAGCCCTGTTTGCCACGGCCCGGAGCCGTCCGGACGAAACGCTGGACGCCGCACAGCGGCTGCTAGCGAGCGACCTGCTGCCATGGCAGCAGCTCTGGGTCCTGCGGGCCGCTCAGCTTGCAAGCGGCGGCGTGGGGGGTGGAAGGTACCGCGGGCACGTCTGGTCCGGTTACAGCCCGTCCGAACCGCGCACGGTGCCGCCGGGCGCCGGACGGCTGGTTCATCGGATCGCAACGTTGGTGACAAGTCGTCACCGCGCTGTGCGTTGGGAGGCGGCCAGGTGGTTGGCGATCGTTGGCGGGGGGAATGCTCCGCAGCAAGCTGCCCGGCAGCTGGTCCGCGCAGCGGCCAACGCGGCCGACGCGTTGGAGCTGGAGCACATGCTCATCGCTTTTTCCCGGCTGCCTGCAACGGCTCGTGCGTCGCACACGGACTCGGTCGCCAGACTGCTGGTCGCCCTGCCGTACCGACTGGACAAAGCCAAAGTAGCGCGCGATCGGAACTGGCCGTACCGCATACGCGAGCTGTACGAGGCCCTGGCGCGGGGAGTACCTTCGCTGCACGAAGCACTCCTGCGAGACGATCGCTTCGGGCATGCTAGCCACACCGCTTATCTGCTCGCGCCGAATTTTCCCACACGCGCAGGCATCCAACGTTGCTACGAACTCTGGCGCCAGGGTCGTTTTTCGGCTTGGAACGAGCCGCTGGTGCGGTTGGCTCGCGAGCTTGAGCCGACACAGCGTCGCGTGCTGATCGAACGCCTCTGGGCCGATGCTCCCGAGCTGCGTCCTGAGCTCCTGCTGCTGGTTGCCACGGCCCCCCGAACCGAGGATCGACCGCGACTGATCGAAGGCCTGACAGGTTATCGAGCCGACGTGGCAGCTGCGTGTCTTGATGCCTTGCGGATGCTGGGCGGCGCGGAGCGCGAAGGAGAGGCTGTGCTCCTGGCAGCACGTTGGTGGCAGCGACTTGCACGAGAGAAGAAACCGGCTGAGGCCGCGCCGTTCGCAGCCTACGTACGAGCAGCGTTAGGGCAGGACCTCACCCGACCGGAAGAGGCGCTGGCCATAGTGCGACGGCGCTGGCCTACGGACGCAGCGTTGGACCGGACAGAGGGAGACTGGCTTAGCTGGGCGAACCGCCTCGAACGGGTCCGGTGGCGGGAGGGCAATGCCGAGCGCGGCCGGATGCTCTTCAAGAAGCTCGGATGCATCCATTGCCATAACGGCACGTCGTTCGTCGGGCCTGACCTGAGGGGGGTGACGCGACGCTTCTCGCGTCTGGATCTATTCCGCGCCATCGTGCTGCCCGACGAAATCGTACCAGAGCGTTACCGGGCAACGCGCTTCCTACTGGCCGATGGTCGGGTGGTTGAAGGGATCGTTGTCTACGAGAGTGCACGGGTCGTGCTTGTCCACACGGCCGATGGCCTTGACGTGCGGCTGGATCCTCTCCAGGTGGAGCGGCGGGTGCAGACAGGCGGTTCTATAATGCCGAGGGGTCTGCTGCGGGGCCTGTCGGACCGAGAGATTGCGGATCTTTACGCCTACCTTCGGTCACTATGACGAGCGCCGGCTGCAGGATACCTTTCGCGCAGCAGGTACCGTAACTCATTACCAGGCCGGCCTCAAACAGCCTCAGGCACAAGCAGCCTGTGCCGTTCCGTGATGGCGTGTGCCAGCCACGTTGCGGGGATCGGCCGGCGTGCGACGATCTGTTGGACATGGTCGCGACAACGAGATGAGCGTTACCGTCGGCAGCGCGGTGGTAGCGAGCTCTTCGTCGCCGGTTGGGCCGCGGTACGGATTGCCCGCCGACTGCTCCGCGCAGCAGAGGAGGATTAACTCACGATGCCACACCCGGACCTAGGGATCTGGTTTGTGGGCGCGTTCGGCTCGGTAGCTTCCACCACGGCACTGGGACTGGCCGCACTGCAGCGGTCCCTGGTAGCAACCACGGGGCTGGTCACCGCGACACCGGAACTGGCTGCTTTGCCCCTGCCAAAGTTTGACCGTTTCGTAGTCGGCGGGCACGACATTCGTGCCGGCAGCATGGAGCAATCGGTCCGCGAGCTGCACGAACGTGCCAATGTGCTCAACGAGGGGCTGATCAAGCAGTGCAGCGACGTGCTAGCGCAATGGGACCGGAACGTCCGGCCCGGGACGGTGTACCGGTGCGGTCAGGCAATCGAGCAGCTGGTCGATCGCGGCGACCTGAAGGAAGCACGCACGCCGCTGGTTCTCGTGGAGCAGATCGCTGACGACATCCTTGAGTTCCGTAGCGACCACGGGCTGGATCATGTCATCGTGGTCAATTTGGCATCGACGGAACCACCCGTCGATTCCGAACAGCTACCCAAGCACTGGGACGAATTGGAACAGGCGCTGGCTAAAGGTACGGCCTCGCTACCTGCTTCATGCCTGTACGCGCTGGCTGCGATCCGCACGCACAGCTCGTACATCAACTTCACCCCCTCTGCGGGCATTTCGTTGGCGGCACTCCGCGAGCTGGCCGACCGGGAGGGTATCTTGTATGCAGGGCAAGACGGCAAGACGGGCGAGACGTTGCTGAAGACGGTGCTTGCGCCGCTTTTCAAGCACCGTAACCTTCGAGTGCTAAGTTGGGTCGGCCACAACATCTTCGGCAACCGCGACGGCCTGGTGCTCGACGATCCGCGGCACAAGGCGTCGAAGGTGAGGACGAAGGACCGTGTGCTTGGCGACATCCTCGGGTACACACCGCAGACGCTCGTGACCATCGAGTACATCGAGTCGCTCGCTGACTGGAAAACTGCCTGGGACCATGTCCACTTCGAAGGCTTCCTGGGAACCAAGATGGTGCTACAGTTCACCTGGCAAGGCTGCGACTCGCTGCTGGCGGCCCCACTCGTGCTCGATCTAGTTCGCCTTACGGCCTTTGAGTGGCAGCGGGGCGGCCGTGGATTGCAACGGCACCTTGCGTCGTTCTTCAAGCGTCCGCTGGGCGTGGAGTGTCACGACTTCTTCGAGCAGTGGCAGCTACTGATCGAGTATGCCCGGCGTGCTGGTGAGCAGAGCCGTTGCGGACCGGATGGTGTGACGCACTCCAGGCACGTCCACGAGAACTGAACGCACAATAGCTCCCCAAACTCCGGCAATAGCCACTGCAGCTACCGTACGTAAGCCAACGAATGGTAGTGGCAGCGGTGTGACTTCCGCTCACAGCCGCGCTGCAACAGGCCCAGCCCTTCGATGCACGCCGGCCGGGAGCGTCCCCTCACCCTGTGCGGCTCCGGCAGGGACGGTAGTCACCGGCTCGCTTGGGGGTTCGTAGCGTCATGGGCACCTGCGGATGCTGGGGGCGGCAGCAGGCACCGTGGCGTGCCTGCGGGGGGGCATGGTAGCGGAAGCTCACAAGCCTTGCGCCTCGGCAAGCCCCGCCGAGGTGGACGGCGCCGTGGTGGTGCTCACCAGTGGGCGAGTCCCGCACCGAAATGCGTCTGCCGCTGCCGGCCAGCACCATGGACAGCTATTGCGCGGGACGGCCTGGTAGCGGGTCCTTTACCTGCGAACGAGTGGCGGCTGCCGAAGGGGGATAAGCTTTCCGTACCAATGCCGGTGTGGCGCCGTCGTGATCACACCGCCTCCGGGCCGCGCTCCCCGGTGCGGATACGCACGCAGTCCTCCAGTGGCAGAATGAAGATCTTGCCATCGCCGACTGCGCCTTCCGGACCGGTTCGACCGGCCTCCTGGATGGCACGCACCGTTGGTTCGACGAAGTCTTCGTTGACAGCGATTTGCAGTTCGAGCTTCTGCGTCAGCTTCAGCGCCACTTCACGGCCTCGGTGTAACTCGGTCTGGCCCTTCTGACGACCGAACCCCTGGCAATGCACCACGGTGAGTCGGAACACCTCCACCGCGGCCAGCGCCTCCTTGACGGCCTCGAGCCGTTCTGGTCGAATCGTGGCAATGATCAGTTTCATCGCTGCGCTGTTTCTCCGGTCGTGACCATTGGCCCGGCAGTCTCAGCCGTGCGGCCGGCACCCGCGGCAGTAGCCCGTCTGCCGCGGCACCGACGCGCTGCCGAGTTACACAATGGTACAATTCGGGCGTTGACGCCGCGCCGCGGAGCCAGAGAGCAGCCGTATCGCAACGCCTTTCGAGTCACCGGTAGGACAGCGAGGAAGGAAAGGGGATGAAGCTGGCCTTCAGCACGAATGCGTACATGCGCATGCCGCTAGAGCAGGCGATCGAGCGCATCGCGTCGATTGGCTATGAGGGCGTTGAGCTGATGGCTGACGTCCCTCATCTATGGCCCGCCGGCCTGCTGGAGAGCCAGAAGCTGGCGTGCCGCCAAGCACTGCATCGATACGGCTTGGAAATTGCCAACATCAACGCGTTCATGATGAACGCAGTCGCTGATCCGCGCCAGCCCTACTGGTACCCGTCCTGGATCGAACCCTACGCGCCGTACCGCCGAATTCGAATCGAGCACACGAAGCGAGCGCTGACGCTGGCTCGGGAGCTGGGCGCAGCGAATATCACCACCGAGCCAGGCGGACCGGTGCCTCCGCAGATGACCTTTGAAGTGGCCATGCGCACGTTCGTCGAGGTGCTGAAGCCAGTGGTCGAGCACGCCGAGCGTGAGGGCGTGCTGCTGTTGGTCGAACCGGAGCCTGGCTTGTTGATCGAACACTCCGATCAATTCCTGGACCTGGCTGAACGGATTCCCTCACCGGCACTGGGCGTGAACCTGGACATCGGGCACATGTTCTGCGTCGGCGAGGACCCGGCAGAGGCCATCCGGAAGCTGGCCGGCCATATCCGACACGTCCATCTGGAAGACATTGCCGCCAGCCGAGAGCACCGGCACCTGATCCCGGGCCATGGCGCGATCGACTTCCGCAGTTGCCTCGCAGCGCTCAGGGAAATCGGCTACAACGGCTGGATCACCATCGAGCTGTACCCGTACGTGGACGACCCGGACGCAGCGGCCAAGGAGGCATTCAGCGTCATCAAGCCGCTGCTCGATGAGATAGCACGCTAGGGGGCCGGGCCATGGCCTCCACCACCTGGCAACGCGCCCTTCCATACCTGCGCCTGGCCCGTGCGGCTAACGTCTTCACCGCGTGGTCCGACGTCCTGGCTGCCGCCCTGATCTGCGGCCTCGGATGGCAAGGCGATTGGTCTGCCGTGTTGCTGCTGGTGCTGGCCAGCTCCGGGCTGTATCTGGGCGGCATGGTGCTGAATGACGTTGCAGACTACGCCCGCGACTGTGTAGAGCGGCCCGAGCGGCCACTGCCGTCGGGTGCGGTCGGCCGACGCGCGGCCGTCTGGCTTGCCATCGGGCTTCTGGCCGTCGGCGTAAGTGCCGCGTTTGCCGCCGGCATGCGATCCGGGGTGGTGGCCGTGCTGCTGGTAGCGGCCATTGCTCTGTACGACCTGCTGTTGAAGGACACCGGGTTTGGACCGGTGGCCATGGGCCTGTGTCGCTGTCTGAACTTTTGCCTTGGCCTGTCGGCGTTCGAACACGCGCTGTGGCTCCCGACAGACTTGACCGTGCCGCTGGTCGGGCGGGTGGGCACGATGGCCGCCGTTGGGCTTGGGTTGTACACGATGTCGGTGACTCGGTTTGCACGACGTGAGGTGGCCGGCGGCGGTCGGATCGAGCTGGCCACGGCAGTCCTGGGTATGAATCTGGCTGTTTTGATGGGGGGCTTCGCGGGCCTGGCGCTCCGCTCTAGCGAAATGGGACTTCCTGTGCCCGGTCCCTGGCCCTGGGCATCCTACCATGTGCACGCCGTGCAGAACGATGACTGGCTGCTACGGTTCGCCTGGTGGGGCGTGCTACTGGTCTGGGTAAACGCCGTCCCATTGCGTGCGTTGCTGTTTGCCACGCCCGAGCATATCCGCACCAGCGTGCGCTGGCTGCTGATAGGTATCGTGCTGTACGACATGGCAGTCGTCGGCATGGTCCGGGGACCACTTGTGGCATTGCTGTTACTGCCGCTGGCTGTGTTACCAGGTTGGCTCAGCCGGTTCGTGCCGGCCACGTGATCGGTTGGCGGCGGCAACGTGTCGCTGGCCCTGGCAGCGTGCTCCGCGGTGCCAGGTCGCACAGCG
>JALXBF010000153.1 GCA_026991575.1 Planctomycetota bacterium
GCTCGTGCCAGCATCCGCTGCACCAGCTGGTAGGCACGCTCATTCGGTGAGCCGACTGCCGCGGCGTTCGATTCTGCCTGGTTCACGGAATCCACCACCTCGCTATGTTCACCGTTCACGGAGCCAGCCGGTTGATCGGTATCATAACGACGTACCTGGGTGGGTATTCCACCGAATTGCGGGCGTGACGTGGAGGTTCTCGTATGCAGCCGCGGGCGCTGGTGTGCTGGTGCTTACTGCTGGTTGTGGCCGTTGCCGTGCCGGCAAGCGAGCCGACGCAACCATTGGTCCGATCGCTCACCGTCGCGGACCAGCCGCTTACCTGGAAGCTTCCTTTACCCACCCAGCCTGGCCAAGCTCTTGCCATTGCGCTGGGCATTTCCCTGGAGACGCCAGCAACGATCCAGGTGACGCTGCTTCAGGGCCAGACCGTCATCGTCACTAAGCGACTGCATGCCGCTGACAGCGAGTTCTTCACGACGTTGCAACCGGCCGAACGACCGTACGCCGTCCGCCTCAGCAACAGCGGGCACCGCCCGGCCCAGGTGACGGTTCGGCTCTGGCAGATCGGGCCGTTTGAGCCTGACGGCGAGTTGCTTCCGGAGCTTGAGCCCAACGACACGCCCGAGGCAGCCCAGCAGTACCGGCTCGGACAGACGGTCGTGGCCGGCGCGGCGGATGAGACTTACCGCAGCACCGAGTCCGTTGAGGACACTGCCTGGGACCAGGACGACATTGCCGAGGACTGGTTCCGCCTGCAGCCTGCGGTTCGGGAGCCGCGCCTGGCGTACGTCTGGATCGATCTGTTGGACCGGGAGATCCCTGTCGACCTGACGGTCTTCCGGGAAAGCGACGAGGGATTGGTGGAAGCAGATCCGGGTTTCGAGAAGTTTGAGCCCGAGCGGTCGACTCCGTATGTCGGCCTGTCGAAGTTCCGTTCGTTCGTAGTTCGCCCGGGCGAACGGTATTTGATCCGGGTTCGCGCCCGCCACCCGGCTTACCTGCTGCGCAGTGCGACCTATGAGCTGCCTCCCTACCTGGACCGGGCCACCGAACCAACCCCACAGGAGCTTGCAGACGCTGCGTCGAAAGCGGTCCGTGTTGCCCAGGACTACGTGCTGCTTCGCGGCGAAGCCTGGCATGCGAACACGCCGCGCACAGGCGCCGTGGCCAACCGCTGGCGGAACGTCCACGCTGAGACGGCTCAGTGCATTGCCTGTCACCCGACCCAGTTCTCAACCCGCGGTGCGCTGACTTCGATCGCCAACGGCTATCCGCTCAGACGGCGCGAGCAGCTCGACTTCCTCGCCGATCGTCTGTACAACAACCCGAGACCGTTTTATGGCTTTCCCGAGGCTGCCTGGACCAGGGTCATCAGCGCGGCAGCCAACAGCTTGAGCCGGCCGAGCGTGACCTTAAGGCTGTTCGAACGCCACGTCAGCGGTCGCCCGATAGAGGCGTTCCATCGTGCCGTTGCGGAGTACCTGTTCCTGTACTATGACGGCCGGACCGAACTTCCTGCGGATGAGTCGAACGGGAACCGGCCGCTAGTCTCCGCCTATGAAGTGGCCTTGCACAGCTGGCAGGTGAGCCGGGAGCTTGCCGAACGTGGCGGTCCGGGTAGCGATCGTTACGCTCGGCTGGCCGAACGGCTCGAGCGGCTTATTGCCTCCGATCAGGCTGTCAACGACATGCTCGACCTGTGCTATCAGACATTAGCCTTCTGTCGGATCGATCGGGACAAGTACGCCGAGCAGATACGGCGCAACGTGACGCGGATCCTTAGCTACCAGCGCGCCGACGGCAAATGGCCCATGCGCTTCGAGAAGGACGCCCCTTCCGCGGAGTTCCAGACCGGGCATTGCCTCTACGTGCTTGCTGTTGCCGGCCTGGACGCTTCGCATCCGGCGGTCAGACGTGGACTGGTTGCTTTACTTGCTGCCCAGGAACCATTCGGGGGCTGGTACGACGATGCCGACCCGAAGCGGCCCCATCCCTACGAGAACTTCCGAACGCCGTTCCGCGAGACCCAGTTTGCTCTGATGGCACTCTCGCAGCTTTTCCCGGGTCGCGGACGGCACGTCGCTGCCGACCGACCGGGCCGGCCGCTAGACTGGTCGGAGCGGATGAGGCGGTTGGATGCAATTGGCTATCGAGCGGATGAGGTCGACCTGGCCTTGGTTGCCGATGCCCTTCGGGATAGCGATCCGCTCGTGCGCCGCTTGGCGCTGGCTGCATGTGGCCGGTTGCGTGCGCCACAGCTCGGGATCGCTGCCGCGGCAGCCCTTGCGGACGATGCGTGGATCGTTCGGCGCGCGGCAGCCTGGGCGGTCCGACACTACTGGCACGACGACCGGGTGCGTGCGGCCGTCAGGGAGCGGCTGACCGCGGCGGTCACGAGCACGCGGCGGGCGGCGCTTCTGGTGTTCCAGCAGCATTTCCGGTTCTGGACCGACGATAGCGCGATCCTCGAGCTGCTGCTGAAGGCGATGACGCAGGACCCCGATCCCGTCTGCCGGATGCTTGCCAGCCGTGCGCTGTGGCGATGGTGGCACTGGGCAGCGTCGGAATCGGTGCGCGCCCGAATCGAAGATGCTCTCCTGGATGCGCTGCTCGCAGAGAAGGACTCACGTGTTGTCATCAACTTGCAGGAGGCAGTGTACAACGTCTTCGATGAGAACGTCCGCTACCTGTACAACAACTGGATTGCCCGTCTGGCGAGGCCTCAGTGGCGTGCGCGCGCGCAGCGGGCACAGCGGCAGACGGTGCGGAGGCAAGCGGAGAAGCTGCTCCAGCGGCTCGCACGGGCTGACGACCGCCAAGCGGTCCGGCTGCTCCGGGCTGTGGGCTGGTTCCACTTGCGGGGCCCGGTGGTTGGGAAGGGCCGCGAGCGGCGTATCGGCAACGACGTGGAAACGATCCGCTTCTACGGCGAAGCCGGTCAGAGGTTTGCTGTTGCTCTGGAGCATTACCTGACCAGCCCGGACCAGGACGTTCGACGGGCGGCCGTGCTGGCAGCGCTGACGCTGCGCGACGTGACGGCTCGGTCGCAAGTGGCGCCGACGTTCGTGGCTTTGGCGGCAGATCCGGATCCGCAAGCCCGTGCCGTTGCACTGCGGTTTGCTGCCGCCTTCATGCCGAAGTCCGACCGCGAGCTGTCGGGCCGGTGGCTGGAGACGATCGAGCAATTGATAGACGCACCGACCGATTCGGCTCGAGCGCTCGGTTTTCGGCTGGCCGCACGCGCAGCGGCGGTCACCCGGGTGCGGGAGCGTCAGCGGTTGGCTGCGCTGCTACGCGCCTACCTGCGCGCGGCCGAGCAGCCTGCTCCCGATGCGCTGTATGCGGTGGCAGAGGTGCCGGAGTTACATGCGGACCGGGGGGTGCTACGGGCGTTAAGGCGTGCGCTTGCAGCCGAGGACCATGCGACGGTGATCGCGGCTGCCAAGGTCGTGCTGACCGTGCCTGCACTGGCCACGTCGAAGGTGTTCCGGCGGCCGCTGGACGAGCTGAACAAGCGGCTGAAGGCGGACCGGACCCTGTGGCGCGAGCTGTTGCGCGAGGCCGCCCGAGACGCGGCGCTGGCGCGTGAGCCGCATGTGGCTGTGTGGACGGCCGCGGCACTGGAGCAGGACGATTCGAGGTTGCAGGCAGCGGTCCTGGATCTCATCCGCAAGGTCCCTGAGCTCAGCGACAATGCCGCCGTCCGGCTCGCACTGGAGAAGTTCACGGCCCGAGCTGATGGGCGCGCCCGTGTGCTGGCGCAGGCACTCTACACCGGTGCGCAGCAGCATGACCGCCGGCCCGCCACGCAGCAGCCGGAGGTATCCGTGGCCGAGCGATTGGATCGAGGCTTTTTCGAACGTTACGTGCAGCCGATCTTCTTCAAGAAGGGCCCAGACGGTCAAGCGTGCGTGGACTGTCATCTGAATCATGGCATCCTGGACTTGAAGGCCCCGGCGGAAGGCTTGTCTTTTGAGGAAGTAACCGAGCACAACTATCGCAGTGCGCTACGGGTGGTCGACCTGGACCGGCCGGAGCGGAGTCTCCTGTTGCGCAAGCCACTCAGCGATGCGTCTCGCGAAGGTATCGTTGGCGGCGGTCTGTCACACGGAGGCGACGTGCGGTGGCCTGACGGGGAGCGTAGCCAGGAGTATCGCATCATCCTTGACTGGCTCAACGGCGCACGGGACCGCGGCACGGCAGCCCGGCCGACCGACGGCGGCGGCGACCGACGCGAGCCTGTGCGGGCCGGTTCTCAACGATGAGCTGCCCGTTGCTGGACGATGTGCCGCGCTCTGGGTAGCGACGCGCGGATTCCGGGGCTGGATTGCCGATTCTTAGCAAGGACAGCCGACTCTGGCACTGGCCACCGCGGCGAACCTGCCGACGGACCGCCCGAACAGCCGCCCTCGCCTACGGTGCCACCCGACCATGCAACAACAAGAGCGGAACGGGAGCCACTCGGCGACCGCCGGTTGACGAGCCGTTTGTCAGAGCGCACCATACTATGGACCAGGCTAAGGGGCCGGCCGTGTGGGTTGGGCGTGCGTTGTGGCTGGCCACGACCGTTTGCTAGGAGGAGAAATCATCGAGCGCGAACACAGGATCAACGAGCAGATTCGGATTTCACCGCTTCGGGTCATCGATCAGGACGGCAAGCAATTGGGCATCCTATCGCGTGATGAGGCGTTGGCTTTGGCCCGGCGTGCCGGACTGGACCTGGTTGAGGTTAACCCGAACGCGCGGCCGCCCGTGTGCCGGCTGATGGACTACGGCAAGTTCAAGTACCAGCAGAAGAAGAAGCACAAGCGCGAGCACCAGGTCCAGCTCAAAGAGATCCGCATGCGGGCCGGCATCAGCGACCACGACCTGGAGACGAAACTACGGCACGCGCGCGAGCTGCTGGAGGGACGCGACAAGGTTCAGTTCACCATGATCCTCATGTCACGCGGCCGGCAGCTGCTGAATGTCGAGGAGGCGCAGCGGCGCATGAACTGGGTCATTGAGCAGCTATCGGATTTGGCGCGGATTGAGCGGCCGCTGCGGTTGGAAGGGAACCGGCTCACCGTCATGCTGGCGCCTGTCAGCGAAGCGAAGCGTCATGCTCAGGGCAGAGGAGGGTAGCCGACTGACCAAGCTGCCAGTCGGCGGCTCGATTGACTCCCGTCGCGAATCGGTCCATAATTAGCAACCTCTTTGGCCCATCCGCAGCGTGGTTTCCGAAGGACGGCGATCTCATGCCCAAGGTAAAGACGCACAAAGGGTTGAAAAAGCGATTCAAGATCACCGCGCGCGGCAAGGTGGTTCATCGGCGCGCCGGCAAGAGCCACTTGATGAGCCATAAGTCCGGCAAGAGGGTTCGGCAACTACGCCGCCCCGCCCGGCTGAACAGCACGCAGGCTGCGCTGGTCAAGACGTTGCTGCCGTACGAGTAGTGGACTGTTCACGCAGGGCAAGACGCTAGTTCAGCGGAGGTACACCCAGATGACGCGCGCACGTTCGGGGCCGGCCCACCGTCGACGGCACAAGAAGGTGCTGAAGCGGGCCAAGGGCTTTGTGGGCGGTCGCGGCCGGCTGTACAAAGTGGCCCGCGAGACGCTGCTCAGGGCCGGAAACTATGCCTACCGTGACCGCCGGGTGCGGAAACGGGACATGCGGCGGCTGTGGATCATCCGCATCAATGCTGCTTGCCGCTTGCGTGGCCTGCCGTACAACCGGTTCATTAATGGCCTGAAACGAGCCAACATCGCCTTGAACCGCAAGACGCTCTCTGAGCTCGCCATCCACGATCCTGAAGCGTTCGATCGTGTCGTGGCGCTGGCCCGCAGTGCGTTAGAGGCCCAGTCTGCCGGATAGGCCACCCGGCGGTTGGCATACGCTCCTGGCTGCGATGGATTCCCTGCCCGGTCAATGAGCGAAGGCGACGCCGTGGACAAACTGCTCGCGGAGCTGAGCGAGTTCGAACGAGCCGCTCTGGAAGCGTTCGAACGAGCCAGCGACGCGGCGACGCTCGAAGCGGCACGCGTCCGTTTCCTGGGCCAACGGCGCGGTTGGTTCAAGCAGTTGGAGCAGCGGTTCCGGGCGCTGCCTCGAGAGGGCAAACGTACCTGTGGCCCGCGGTTCAATGAGGTACGGTCGCGGGTCCGTGAGGCTTTCAGCAAGGCGCAGGCTCGGCTCGAACAGGGCGCAGCTCAGGGTGGCCAACCTGAGGCGGCGGCCGTGCAGCCGACCGGCGGCCTTCGCTTTGGGGGGGCGGCGGTCACCGCTGGACGCGCTGAGGCGTTCGATTTCACCGTTCCCGGCAAGCGGGTGCGCCGAGGCACGCTCCACCCGCTGACGCATACCATCGAAGAGCTTATCCGCATCTTTGGCCGACTTGGCTTTGAGCTGGCCGACGGGCCCGAAGTTGAGGACGAGTGGCATAATTTCGAAGCACTCAACATTCCCCCGGAACATCCCGCTCGCGACCCGAACGATAACTTCTACCTCGACCCCCGCCGGTTGCTTCGCAGCCAAACCTCCACTGTTCAGATCCGTGTCATGGAGCGGCAGCGGCCACCGGTACGGATCATCGCCATCGGTCGTGTGTACCGGCCGGATGTCCATGACGCGACCCACTTTTCGATGTTCCATCAGATCGAAGGGCTCTACGTCGACCGTCACGTCACGCTGGCTCATCTGAAAACGGTGCTGCGCCAGTTTGCCCAGGCGTATCTGGGGCCCGACGTCCAGATCCGGTTTCGACCGTCGTTTTTCCCGTTCACCGAGCCGTCGGTCGAAGTGGATATGAGCTGGGACGTGCGTGGGGGGCAGTGGGTCGAGCTCGGGGGAGCTGGAATGGTGGACCCGAACGTGTTCCGTGCCGTGGGCTACGACCCCGAAGAGTACACTGGGTTTGCTTTCGGACTCGGTGTCGAGCGCCTCTGCATGCGCCGCCACGGCATCCATGACATCCGCTTGTTCTACGAGAACGACGTGCGGTTCTTGAAGCAGTTTTGACTTGACCCCGCCGCTGGCTAACCTGGTGAGCTCCTGATGCGATGATCGTTAGCTGGGACTGGTTGCGACAATATGTCAACTTGGATATCGGGCTTGACGAGCTCTGCCAGCGGCTGACCATGGCCGGCTTGAACCACGAAGGTTCCGAGTCGGTTGACGGTGATATTGCGATTGAGCTGGAGGTCACCAGTAACCGGCCCGATTGCCTGGGCCACCTGGGCATCGCACGCGAAGCGGCCGTGGTCAGCGGGGGACGGTTCCGTCCGCCCGACGTGACGCTTACCGAGAGCGGTCCCCCGGTGGAGCAGCTCACTTCCGTCGACGTACGCTGCCCTGAACTGTGTCCGCGCTACCTGGCACGCGTGATCCGCGGTGTCCGCATCGGTCCCAGCCCGGACTGGCTGCGGCGCAGACTGGCGACCTGTGGCATCAGCTCCATCAACAACGTGGTTGACATCACGAACTACGTGATGCTTGAGGCTAGCCAGCCGCTGCACGCTTTCGATTACGACAAGCTGCACGAGCGCCGAATCGTCGTGCGGCGCGCGAAGAAGGGGGAGCGGCTGGTGGCGATCAATGGCCGAACCTACGAACTAGACGCCGACATGTGCGTCATAGCCGATGCGTACCGGCCGGTGGCAATCGCTGGCATCATGGGGGGGCTGGAAACGGAAATCTCCGACAGCACCACAAATGTGCTCATCGAGAGCGCTCAGTTCGATCCGGTCAACGTGCGGCGCACGAGCCGCCGCCTCGGTCTCAGCTCACCCAGCTCGTTCCGGTTCGAGCGGGGGGTTGACCCGGCCGGGGTCGATTGGGCAAGCCGCCGGTGCTGCCAGCTCATTCTGGAGCTGGCCGGAGGCGAGCTGGCCCAGGGGGCCACTGGGCTGTATCCGGAGCTACCCGCTCGGCCGCCGATTGTCCTCCGCCTGGACCAGTTGCGCCGCATTCTGGGCATTGACGTGCCACGCGACCGCGTGGTCGAGATCCTTGCCGCACTCGGGCTTCAGCCCACCAAAGACGATGGCGGCAGGATCACCGTTGTGCCCCCGAGCTGGCGGCCGGACCTGACCCGTGAGATCGATCTGGTTGAGGAAGTTGGCCGGATTTACGGCTATGACCGCGTACCCGAGGATGAGCCGATCCCAGCGGTGTGCCCGTCGGAAAAACCGCGCGAGATCGCGCTGCGCCGCATCCGTGCTGCACTGGTGGCTCAGGGATTGCACGAGGCGTACACGCTGAGTTTCGTCGACGAAGCGCAGCTTGAACTGCTGCGGCCATGGACGCAGGCTGAGCCGCTGCGGGTTCAGCACAGTTCGCGCCGTCAGGAGAACTGCCTTCGGCAAAGTCTGCTGCCCAGCTTGCTCGCTGCCCGCCGCCTGAACGAAGCCCGCGGTAACGAAGAGATCGAGCTCTTCGAGATCGCCCGCGTGTACCTGCCTCGCAATGGCGAGCTACCCGACGAGCCGCTGCATGTCGGCATCGTGGCCGATCCCGACCTGGAGCGGGTCAAAGGCTATGCGGATGCCGTGCTGGAGGAACTAGGGTTGCTGGATCGCGTATCCGTTGCAGCCACCCGAATGGCTGGCCTGGCGGACGGATTGGCGGGCGAGCTGACGCTGGAGGGGCAACGTGTGGGCGTGATCGGCACCGTGAGCCCGGCTGTGGTCAAGTTCTTCGACCTACGCCGCCCGTGCTGCGTGGTCGAGCTGGCGCTGGAGCCATTGCTCAAAGCAGCTCGTCTCGTGCCGACTTTTCAGCCATTCTCGCCGTATCCGGCAATCACACGCGACTTCTCCTTCATCGTGGCCGAAGAGATCACCTGGGCGCAGATTGCCGAAACGGTACGCGGTGCGGCCAAGGCGCACCTGGAGAGCATCCAGTTCAAGGAGATTTACCGCGGTAAGCCCGTGCCGCGTGGAAAGAAGAGCGTGCATTTCCGGGTAGTGTTCCGCTCGGCGCAGAGGACCCTGACAAGCGAAGAAATCGATGCGGTTCAAGAAGCGATCATCCGTGCCGTGTGCGAACGGCTAGGGGCGGAGCTGCGCAAGTAGCCGTCTCGGTAGTCACGCGTTGCTGGAGGAGACCAGCCCATGGGTAAGCTGAAGGTCAAGAACACGGTCGTGGAGCTCAAAGGCGATGAGATGACCAGGATCATCTGGGAGTGGATCAAGGAGAAGCTCCTCTTCCCCTATCTGGAGATTCCCTTGGAGGTCTACGACCTTTCCATTCAGCACCGGGACGAAACCGATGACCAGGTGACGATCGAGGCGGCCAAGGCGATCGCCCGGCACAAGGTCGGCGTCAAGTGCGCGACGATTACGCCTGATGAGGCGCGCGTCAAAGAGTTCAATCTCAAGCGCATGTACCCATCGCCCAACGGTACGATCCGGAATTACCTAGGAGGCACGATCTTTCGTGCTCCGATTATCATCCGTAACATCCCGCGACTTGTCCCGGCATGGAAGGAACCGATCATCGTCGCACGTCATGCCTACGGCGACCAGTACAAGGCAACCGATGTCGTCATTCCGGGGCCAGGGACCGTAAAGCTGGTCTACGAGCCAGCCGGCGGCGAGCGCCAGGAGTGGACCGTACATGAGTTTGACGGGCCCGGAGTGACTATGGGTATGTTCAACACGGATAAGTCGATCAGAGACTTTGCCACGGCTGTGTTCCGATACGGACTCATGGAAAAATATCCGGTCGTGCATACGACCAAGAACACGATCCTGAAACGCTACGACGGCCGCTTTAAGGACATCTTCCAGGAGGTGTACGACAAGGAGTTCGCTGACGAATTCAAGAAGAACGGTCTGTGGTACGAGCATCGGCTGATCGACGACATGGTGGCCCAGGTGCTGAAGTGGGAAGGGGGGTTCATCTGGGCGTGCAAGAACTACGACGGTGACGTTATGAGCGACCTGGTCGCTCAGGGCTTCGGATCGCTGGGCCTGATGACATCGGTGCTGCTCTGCCCCGACGGCGAAACGCTCGAAGCCGAAGCGGCCCACGGCACGGTCACGCGTCACTATCGGCTGTACCAGCAGGGCAAGAAAACGAGCACCAATCCGATTGCCAGCATCTTTGCCTGGACGCGCGGTCTGGCACACCGCGCCCGACTGGACGGCACGCCGGAAATCGCGCAGTTCGCACAGCTTCTTGAAGAGGCTTGCGTCGAAACGGTGGAAGCGGGCAAGATGACCAAGGATCTGGCTCGGAGCGTCTACAACACGCTGGACCCGCCCGAAGACACCTGGCTCGATACCGAGACCTTCCTCGACGAAATCCACCGAACGCTCGATAAGAAGCTTCGCGTCGCCGGCCTGATCAAGCAGGATGACTGAGCTGTTCATCGGCCTGGCTGGCAAGTACGTCGCAGGCCGAGCGTGAGCTATGTTGCCTCAGCTGCCGGTCACCCGGTGCTCCGGCGCCGTTGGGGATCTGGCTGTGCGGGGCCTGCGCGGCTGTTGGCCGACGGCGTCAGTCCCGTCGGACCGTACAGCGGCTCACCTGGATGTCTGGCTGGAGGAGCGACGATGCTCCGCACGCTGGCTTTCTCGATCGTTGCTTGCTGTGTACTGGCCCAGGCCCTGGCCGCCGCTGGTGGACCGCGACCGAACATCGTCTGGATCATTGCCGACGACGTCGGCTGGAAGGACCTCGGCTGCTATGGCCATCCCACGGTCCGAACGCCCAATATCGACTGGTTGGCCGACCGCGGCGTGCGGTTTGCTAGCGCCTTTGTGACCTCGCCGCAGTGCAGTCCGAGCCGAACGGCGATGTTCTCGGGCCGCTTTGCGCACACCGTGGGCGCCGCTGATCTCCACGATCCGGTTCCCGAGTCTGTCAGGATCTTGCCCTTCTACTTGCGCCAGGCGGGGTACTGGACAGGCAACGTCGGTAAGCTCCATCTGGGAGGCCATGCGGCTCGCCAGTTCGACGTGGTCCGTGGCTTTGATCGAAATCGAGATCTGACCGGCCAGTGGCGAGCATTTCTGGACGGGCGCCCCAAGGACAAGCCGTTCTTCCTGGCATTGGGCTTCGTGGAAGCACATCGGCCGTTTACTAAGAAGCCGGCCAGGCCCTATAGCCTGCGCGATGCCGTCGTACCACCGTACTTGCCCGAGCACGACGACGTGCGCCGTGACCTTGCGGCTTACTACGATGAGATCACCTACATGGATGAGCAGATCGGCCTGTTTCTGCAGGACCTGCGCGAACGGGGACTTCTTGAGAAGACGATCATCTTTTTCTTCAGCGATAACGGTGCACCGTTTCCCCGAGCTAAGTGCCATCTGGCGGACTCTGGTGTCGGAACCCCGCTGGTGGTCTACTGGCCGGGCATGGCACCTGCCGGTCGTGTGCACCGCGGGCTGGTGAGCCTGGTGGACCTTGCGCCGACGGTACTGGAGATCGCCGGGGTTCAGACCCCGGAGGACTGGTATGGCATCAGCCTGTTGCCCGTGCTGCGCGAGCCGGAACGCGAAGGCTTACGGGAGGCAGTCTTCATGGAGCGGAACTGGCATGACTATGACGATCATGTGCGTGCGGTACGCACGGAGCGCTACAAGCTAATCGTCCACGCATTTCCTCAGGAGCCCTGGATGGCACCGTCGGATATCATGCGTTCGCCCACGATGCGCATCATGCTGAAGCTGCGCGAGGAAGTGCAGCTGACCGCTGCCCAGATGATGTTCTTCCGGGCCCCGCGGCCGCCCGTCGAACTGTACGATCTGGCGGCCGATCCCTGGGAGTTTCGTAACGTGGCCTTTGATCCGGAGTACCGCCAGGTGCGCCAGCGGCTGGAGCGGTTGCTGGCACGATGGCAAGAGCAGACCAAGGACATCTCGCCCCTGCCCCGTAAACCCGACCGGTTCGACCGTTGGACGGGACAGCCGCTGACGGCCCCGCCCCGTGGCCGCTAGCTGCACTAGACCAACCCCGCACGCACGCGACCGGCAAGAGAGGCCGGTCATCTCGATCGGCGGTGTTCGCACGATGCGCAGCGATCAAGCCTACTGAGTACGCGCCAGCTGAGTACCTGCGGACTCGGGGCAATCAGGCGAGTGGTTCGCCTCGCCGGCATGCACCAACTCGGATCCCGAAGAGAAGTCAGGGCAAGTCAGCGCAGCCGCCACTCATAGCGGGCCTGCTGTCCGAAGTTCTCTTCCACCTCAACCGCGAGGACTTCTGGTTGGTAGCCGTGGCGTGACCGGAGCATCTCAAGCAATCGGTCGGCAATCCAGCGTGCCAGCATCTCGGCGGTCGTGTTCGGCACGGGCAGGATGACGCAATCCTGCTTGGGCACAATCCAACGCCGATCGCCGAACCGCGCGATGACCTCTTCACCTTCCGTGCTCACCTCGATCTGCTGACTCTCCGCAGGCAACAGCAATCGGTGGTCGAGTTCGGAGACGATTTCGTGGAGAAGATCCTTTAGGGCGATGAAGTCGAACACGTAGGCGTTCTGCTCAAGGGAACCATGCACTTCGGCCCGGACACGATAGTTGTGCCCGTGTAGTCGTTCACACTCCCCGGCGCCGTAGGTGATGAAATGGGCGGCCGAGAAGACGGTGTAGTCCTTTGTGACCCGTACCGACCAACGTTCCTCTGGCATAGCCGACCCTCACGTCCGATTCATTACTCGTCGGGGACAGCCGCTATCGTTGGCACACGTTCTTGGCCCACGATCAGGCCGTCGCGCAGGTAGACGATCCGCTCGGCGTGTGCCGCTACGTCTCGGTTGTGCGTGATGATCACGATCGTGATACCCTGCCGGTGGACCTGGTGGAAAATCTCCAGGATTTGCTCAGTGGTACGGCTGTCCAAGTTGCCGGTTGGTTCGTCAGCCAGGATCACGTCGGGTTCTTTGACCAACGCGCGGGCGATCGCGACTCGCTGCTGTTCGCCCCCAGAGAGCTGGCCCGGATAGTGGTGCATTCGGTGGGCAAGCCCGACTATTTCCAGCGCAGCGATCCCGCGTCGGCGAGCGTTGCGCACACCGGCGTACAGCAACGGGAGCGTGACGTTTTCGAGCGCTGTTTCGCGGGGCAGCAGGTTGAACGACTGGAACACGAAGCCAACGCGTTGATTGCGCAGACAGGCAAGTTCGCGGTCGGTTAGTCGGTCTACGGGCTGGCCGTCGAAGAGGTACTCGCCACTGGTTGCATGATCCAGGCAGCCGAGGATGTGCAGCAGGGTTGACTTTCCGGAGCCGGATGGACCCATGACGGCCAGAAACTCGCCCCGGGCGACCTGGAGCGTGACACCGCGCAGTGCGTGCACCTCGGTGCTACCGGTGTGATAGACCTTGTGCAAGTCGCGTGCGTCGATGATTGGCGTGAGGTTGCGGCGTTGCTCGTTCACGCTCGTGTTTCCTGCGGTTGCGCTGCTATGGTGCGGTCGGCTACGCGATCCTCTAGCGGGGTGCCTCCTGGAGTCGAACGGGGATCTTGATCCGCTGGCCGTCGCGGATCACGGTGAGCACGACGATGTCGCCCGGTTTCTTGTTTTCCGCATAGGAGATCAGTTCTTCGAACGTTCTAACCGGCTGGTCGTCGATGGCAACGATCACATCCGCTGCGGAGCGGTCGATGACCAGGTACGGGCCGCGGCGATACACGGCTGGTCCACGGATCCCTGCCCGCTCCGCTGCTCCCCCGGGCTGGAGTTGCCACACGAGGAGCCCCTGGCCCGTTGGGTACGCCTCCAGGATGCCCAGGTCGCCACGGATGACCCGACCGTAGCGGATCAATTGCGGAACGACTCGCTTGATCGTGTTGACCGGGATGGCGAACGCAATGCCGGAGCTCTGACCCACGCGTGCCTTGATGGCCATCGTCATGCCGATCATGCGGCCGTGCTTGTCTAGCAGAGGCCCGCCGCTGTTGCCGGGGTTGACGGCTGCATCAGTCTGGATCACCCCTTTGATGAGCCGGTCGTTGGGGCTCCGCACGGTGCGATTCAAACTAGAGATGATGCCTTTGGTCATCGTTCGTCCCAGGCCGAACGGGTTGCCAATGGCGAAGACCTCCAATCCGACGCGGAGCTTGGAGGAGTCGCCCAGGCGGATTGGGAACAGTTTCTCCGGGGGGGCGTCGATCCGGAGCAGAGCCGTGTCGCTGTTCGGGTCGGCGCCAACGAACTTGGCACGGTACTCGCTGGAGTCGTACAGCGTGACAACCACGTCGTGTGCATCGGCGATGACGTGATAGTTGGTCAGGATGTGGCCCTGCTTGTCCAGCACGATGCCGGAGCCCATCCCCTCCGTCTCACCGTACACGCCGAAAAAGCCCTCCGTGACAATTCGGGTCGTGATGTTGACCACGCTTCGATTGCACGTTTCGTAGACATAGACGTTGATCCGTTCGGACGGGCTGAGGTCGTCGGAGTAGACGGACTGCGTGCCAGGCTGCGGCTGTAGCTGAGCCACCGCAGCGAGCGCCAACGCAAGGATCGGTACTTTCATGGCTTCGGTCCCCTGACGCTATTCCGTAGCCGGCGGTGGTGGCTGATCGCGCGACCGGCAGCCACCGCTGATCGAGGCTCCCACACATTTGAGTGTACGGCGGCGACCTACCCGTTGATGACTGGCCTCGCTCCTAGCCGAGAACCCTGCTTGCCGAACTAACCCGTGTGCATAACCGCCCCACGGTCGCGCAGCAACGCACGGCGCGTGAGCGTCTCACTCACGCCGCGCAACCAATCGAGACGATCGGCGGTACTAAGTTCTCGCTCGGGCAAGACGATCGGGCGTACGGTCCCGTTTGCGCGAGCCGGTCGATCGGGGCCATTGGGCCTACCGCGATGCTCGCGATGTGCGGGCGTGGCTGCTCGGGCAGGGCCAATTCAGGCTGCCGCGTACCTGACCACGGTGCGCGCCGCAAAGGAACGCACGGCGGCGAACCCTCAAGTGAGCCTGACTTGCGGCCCGCTACACCGACCAGACTGGGGCTTGCCCGGGCACTGTCGCGGATGTTCCGGCCGTGGATCGCAAAGCATTGCCGTCCGGCCATCTGCGGAAGCCGCCCCTTGAGGGCACAGTTCGATTACTTCCGAGGCCGGTCGCCGAGCCGGCCGATCGCTCCAGCGGCGGCGACGTTGCTTTGCTTGCTGCCCGCCGCACCGAAAGCAGGCAAAGGCGGAGTCGACTCCAGGGGGCGCAGCGAACCGGCGGGGCGGACCATCGCAGTGCGGATTGCGTTGTTCGACCGCTGCTCCAACGCGAACGCCTCGGCGCGGGTTCGCTTCGGCTACGTTTGAGCGATGGTCTTGCCCGCGTTGCCGGGTTGGTTTCCGCTGCGTAGGCAGCCGGTTTCGGCGGCGTCGAAGGGCCGTTCAACTCGCCGCCTACCGTGAACTGGCGGGAGGCCGGCTTCATGTTCCCCTCCTAGCCATCGGAGCAAGCTGCGGCCTCCATGCGGCAATTGCCCGTGGCTGGGGTCCAGGTAAGGGGGGCGTCCCGTACCCCATCTCGCAGATGGATTAGCACTGCCCGCGCAGACGAGTGCACGGGGCACGGCGCCGACCGCACGACTCTCTCGGCAGGTCACCGCCGTGCGCTCCCCTAGGGTGAAGCTGCGACCCCATGCGCATGGCAAACACCATCCCCGAGCCCCTGTTTCCCCCAGCGATGGCGGACCGCTGGCGATCGGTTACGCCGACCATCGCCCTCTTCTCCCCGTTGGCCCGACAAACGCTACGGCCTCCCTGTTCTCCCAGGAATGCCGCGACAGGTTCCCCTTCCGTGCCACTGCGTCTCAGACGCAATGCCCACACTTTCCGCAGTGAGTCGCTCCTCGCAACTCCTCCAGGCAGTGCTCAATGCTTTGGTGTCGCAATGCCTCAGTCGGGCGCAGAATCCGCCACGTCCCATGCACGGGCAGATCATTTCGGCCACGACCCCGATCTTTCGTCAACGATGCCACCAGCCGCTTGTCGGGGAGCAGTTCGGGAAGCCTGCGGATTGCTCGGGTCGTGGCACGGTCCTGCAACGTCCCTCAGGCAAACAGCCGACCCGTCGTGTCCCCGGGCGAGTGGGCTGCTCCCGATGTCAGTGGCTTTTACAAGGAGAGCGACGCCTTCGTGAGCGTTTGCGCAGCAGCGTATGTCTGCTACAAGCCCTCTTTGGTCGAAAACCCGTAGTTTTTTGTTCCAGGCCCGCGAGCACGGGCTTCGAACACCACTGAGACAGTCCTTCTGCACGGAAAACCTTCTCGGTACCGACGCACGGACCCGATCAGCCGGCAGCTTGCAGACATCGCAACTGTCTCTACCCTCGCCCACGGACGGTTGACGGAGATGTGGTGTCTTGATAAACTGATCGCCGCAGGAGCTGCAGCTCGTGGTTTGTTAGAGGTCAGAATGTGCGGAGGTAATGCTATGAGCAGCAGAGGTCGTACGCAGACACACACACACATGCATGCATAACCAACCCGCGTCTCAACCAACTCCTTGGCTGAAGCCGCTAGTGGCTGTCGTTGTCGCGTGCGGCTGGCTTGCAGCTCCGACGTCGCAAGCAGAAGCTGCGTTCATCACGTGTAGCGGCGGATACCGGTACGGCTGCGGCGTCCACTGGTACGGATTGTGGGGACTGGCCCCTGGAGAGTCCTTCATTGACTTGCGCGGTGAATGGTCACCTGCCGGCGCGAATCAGTGGACGCTTGGTTCCTCGCGTGCTTATGTCAACGGCTACTGGGAGGCAGCCACTACGTGGTGTGGCTCGGTTGATGTGCGTGGCTATCTGGAGTATCTCACTGTCAGCGGAACGAGGGTACTGATACGGAGTAACGCCGTAACGATTCCGTAACCACGTAAGCTTCGACACTGGCGCTTGCTGCAGCTCCTGCTTCTTCTGGCAAAGCCACTGTCCTGCGCCAAGGCAACTCGTTGGAGCGTGCGCTATGGAGCACCGCAAACAGTCTGCTCATCGACGAGGTATCACGCTGATCGAGGTTCTTGTTGTGATCGGCGTTCTTGTGATCTTGATCGCGCTGCTGTTGCCCGCGGTGTTGTGGGGGCGGCGCGCGGCGTTGCGCATGCAGTGCGCGAATCGGCTCCGTCAGATTGGAATAGCTCTGCAAAGCTACGTCTCAGCACACCAGCGCTTCCCGTACCGGACCGTGATCAGCGGCCTGGGCAGCTTCACCAGCCACAAGGTCTGGTTGCTGCCGTACCTGGAGCGAGCGGATCTGTTCAACGCTTTCAACACCGTCGTCGGCCACCGTTCTCCTCAGAACAGGACCATTGCTCAGAGCGAAGTTGAGCTGTTCCTCTGCCCGTTTGACAGTGCCGTTCGAACACACCAGGGATGGTTCAACTACACCGCATGTGTCGGCGACGGAGCCATTCAGGGCTGGCAAGGACAGCCGCCGGAGGCGGTTCTGGGCGAGGGGATCTTTCTGACGGCCATCACCAAACAGCAATCCCCGGCGGGCTGCACGGACGGACTGGCCCACACGGCTGCCTACTCGGAAGTCGTGCACGGTGGCGGCGTCGTGTCGGGCGACCCCACCGGCCCGGGAGCGGCACGCGGGATGCTGGGCGTCGTGTACACGATCGAGGCGACAAACCGGGATCAGGAAAAGCTGGTCGAGCAGTGCCTGCGGGTCGCGTCCTCTGGTGCGGCTTATCCGTTCAGACCGCGCAACCAGGATTGGACCATGGGCATTAACGATGCCTATAACCACCTGGTGCCTCCTGGTGTTCCCGCTTGCGAGTTCGCCAGTCCCTCTGGGGGTGCCTCTGGCATGCCCCCTTTCCTGTTGCCCGTTGAGGCCGGACCCTTGCGGGCCAACAGCCGACATGGTTCGATCAACGTGCTTTTTGCGGACGGTCACGTGCGTGCGTTTTCGCCTACGGTTGAGAGACAAGTGTGGCGCGCACTGGGTTCGTGCAAAGGCGGGGAGCCGGTCGATGACGCGCTCTAGCGGAGCACGGCGAGCGCGGCTCGCACGGATCGCCGGGGGCGTAACCCTGATAGGTTCAGCTGTGTGGACGCTCGCAGCCGGCGGCTGCGGAGCGAGCGGCCTCTCGGACATCCCGAAGATTCCGGAACCGGTCATCCGCCAGTGGGCCGTCGCGGGGGCGCGAATCCAGGTCGTAGCGGTAGACCTGCCGGCCGGACCACTGCCCCCCGAACTGGTCGCCCGCGCTCGCGGTAACACGGCCGCGCGGTACCTCTATGCGTTCGAACTGGAAGAATGCTCCGACGACGGCTTGGCCGGTTTACCTGATGCAGGCGTGCCGTTCGGGCTGATTCTTTCCAGGGCGCGCATCACGGCTGCAGCAGGGCAGCACATGCGACGCTGGCCGAGTCTGCAACTGCTGTGGCTGGAGACGCGACGGCTGACGCCGCAGGCACTCGCTGCGCTTGCCACCGTGCCGTCGATACGCGTGCTCGCCATCCGAAGCGAGCTATCCGCGGTGCATCTCGACGTGCTCGATCAGTTTACGCATTTGGAGGGACTCTACCTTGACGGTTCTGTGCGAAACAGAAACGACCTGGCGCAGCTGCGCTTTCCAGGCGACCTGCGCTACCTGAGCCTCGCGCGCACCGCTGCGGATGACCTGACCTGCTCGATCATTGCACGGCTACGCGAGCTGCAAAGGCTGTGGCTCGCTGACACACGCGTCACTGACCGGGGCGTGGCGGCTCTGCGCGCGCTTCGCAAACTCCGCTGGCTCGACCTCAGCCGAACCGCCATTACGGACCAGGCAACGCTCTACCTTGCCGAGATGACTCAGTTACGCGTGCTCCGGCTAGCTTACACCAGGCTCTCTAACGAGGGGGCTCGCCGCCTCAGTAAACTGGAGGGCCTCAAACGCTTGGACCTAGTCGGCACTAACGTCACACCAGAAGTGATTCGGCAACTCAAGGCGACGCTTGCCGATTGCTCCATCGTGACGGACGAACGGTAGATCGCAATCGCAGGGCGTCGGACCCGCAGGGCAAGGGGGTTAGCAAGCGGAGTCGACTTGCTGGCCGCTCTGCCAGGCGGCGCGGACCGAAAGCAGCATATACACAACGAGGGCCACTCCGGCTACTGCTGCCAACACAAACATGACGATCGGCCAACGTTCCATCGCCACCGGCTGCGGGCGGATCAACCCGAAATGCGCAAGCTCTAGATGCTGAACCACCTGGCGACTGATGGCATTGAGCAGCACCACGAGAAGCTGCCCTGCCGCTCCGACCCATAACAGCCCGCGCACCGACACGCCGCCGCGAACAGCCAAGAGCAGCACGACCCACGGAAACAGCGGGGAAATGGCGGTGGCCACGGTCAAGATAACCATCGGGCCGTGCCCCATGGTCCGGATCACGTGCTCAGGCCATGTCCCAAACACGTACCACGCCCCCAGAAGCGCAAAGGCAACGCCCCCGGCACTGTAGGCCGTCAGAGCGAAGCGGCGTTCCGCCACTGTGGGAACCTGTTGTCTAACCAGCCGGCTGACGGGCGGATACCACGCTGCCGTGAGCACGGCCAGACTGAACATCATCAGCCAGCGGGGCCACAGTGCCGGGTCATGCACGTTAAGGGCTGTGCCCCGCAGGGCTGCGGCGACGCTGTGCTCGACGGCGAGCGATGGCCACAAGTCCGGCCGGACCATCAGCGAAAACAGATTTGCGAACAGGAACCCGATGATCGCCAGGCACGCCCACGCAAACGCTCCGATGGCCAGCGTCTTGGCAGCACCTTCGGCCCCATGCTCGATCCTTGCTCGTAGCCAGTACACCGTGACATAGCCGGCCAGCAGCAGCGGCACCACACTGAACCACCACCAGGCCATCAGCACGCTGGCAGGGAAGAAAACATGGTGGTAAACCACTTGGGTGAACAGCAGCGGCACGATGCCGCCGTTGATCCCGAATGCTAGGAAGAAGGGCATGTGCTTGATCATGCGAGCTGGCCAATCGTCTGGGTCCCGTCGGCCGGCGGCCCAGACAACCAGGGCCAATGGGAGACCTGCGTACCAAAGATGCATGGGCACGACGTGCAGGACGAACCCGGTCACCTTCAGGAAGTACAGCACTGCCAGCGGTGCCGGCAGGGGCACCGGTGATGGAGGAGCAGCCAGTTCCGTCGGTTCGATCACGGCCCGTTGCTCCGAAAGCTGTCGCGCTCCAACTCAAATAACATGCCTTCCGGCCGCTTCGGGGCAATCGCTTCTAAGTATGCGGCCAATGCCTCCGCCTCTTCTTCCGTGCCGACCCATGGGGGCATGAAGAAGTTGGTGCGGTGCAGGTGGTGGATCGTTTCTACGAGCATTTCTCGGTTCCACCCGTGAATGAGATACCCGACTGCCGAGTACCCGTGGCGATCCGCGTGGCAATCGTTGCAAAGGTACTGGAAGATTGCCTGTCCGACGCGTGCCTGGTCTTGGTGTGGGAGGTTCTTCAGAGCCTGGAGACGCACGGATCCGTTGTCGTCGAGCAGTTCGGGGAACTCACGCGCCAGGAACAGGCGAATCCAGGCTGAGGAGTTCAGCACACCCTGGCGGCGAAGCCGAGCGGTGTCGGTGACACAGTACTGGCTACCGGTCAGCACGTTGTAGATCACGTATGGTTTTCGCACTGCTTCACGCAAGAACTCGCCGGTCGCAAAGGCGCCAAGGCCGCAGAGGAACAGAAGCAGCGAAAAACCGGGCGTGAGCCATCCCGGGTGGCGTGCTGGCCCGAGGTAGAGTGCCACGAACACAACGGCGGTTAGCAGGAAGATACCCACCATCAGCACGTTGAGCACACTGGCGGCGGCCAGGGCGGCCTGCGCAGACGGTGGCAGCGCAGCGTACCAGGCGAGCCCCCCGAGCACGATAAGCACCGCGCCGAGCAGAGCCGGTCGCGTGGACCGCCGCTGGATCAGATTGCGCAGCTCGGGGTCTTTCGCAGTGAATGTCGCATGAAGGTAGACGTAGAGGGTGCAGAGCATGAGCGCGCCGCCGGTGCGAGCCACCACCTGGGGCAGGAACTGTGGGTTCAGCACCGCATTGATCAGAAGCGGCTCCTCGGGCCATCGCCCGCTGTTGAGCATGAAGGCAGTGATGGACGTGATCAGGACCAGACTTACCCATGCGGCTGCGGCGTAGATGACCGCCAGCCGCACATGCAAGCGGGCAGGGAGGCGGCCGAAGCCGTACACGAAGAGAAATACGCTGACCAGCTCCACCGCGAACGCCACCCACTCCGTCGCCCAGACGAACACGAAGATCCGGATCAACAGCTCGGTGGCCAGCGGTGAAGCCAGTGCCATAGTCCACCAGATACCGATGCCGGTGACGGCGCCGAAAACGACGGTCAGCAGCATGAAGAATCGGGCGTGGCGCCGGAGGTAAGCCAGGTAAGCCGTGTCGGACCTGCGGTAGGCGTAGGCGGTCTCGACAGCAAGGAACAGGCCGCCGCCTACGGCATAGTGCGCGATCAGCACGTGGACGACGGCTACCGCCGCGATCAGCATGGGCGCCGTCACGAACGGAACGTACCACCACGGATAGCGCACCGGTTGTGCCCCCCGCAATGACAGTCTTTGCTCTTGCTGGCATTCTCGGCCTGGGGCCCGCGATGCGGCAAGGGGGCAGGCGCGTGACTGCATGCCCGGCCTCGGGCGGCACGCAGTGCGCGGGTCGCTTGCAGGACATTGGTCAACGCTAGCCGGCCAAGCCCATAGCTGCCCCACTCAACCGCGCTGCCCTCCGTGTCGGCTGCGTGCCGGGTGAGCCGGGTCGTCTGCCGGAGGTGTCTGGCGACGCCGGGCGTGCTGGAGCAGAAGCGCGGCAACGTCCAGCCCGGTGGCGCGGCGGGTGGCACGCCAGCCGGGCACGGCGTTGACTTCGAGCACTAGCGGGCCGCGACCGCGGCTGAATAGCAGATCGACGCCGGCGAACTCCACACCGAGCGTCTCGGCTGCCCTCACCGCCAATGCCGCGGCCTCTGCGTCCAGCCGGTAAGGCCGGACCCGGGCCCCGCGGGTTGCGTTCCGGCGCCAATCATGCGGATGATTCCTGGCCACAGCGGCAATCACCTCACCCGACAGCACCAGAGCCCGCACGTCCACTGCCACGTCGGCGACATACTCCTGCAGGTAGATCACGGCTCCGAGCCGCTCCAGGAGTGAGAACGCTTGCCAGGCCTGGTCACGGTCTGTCACGCGGTAGACGCCTTTGCCCTCACTGCCAAAGACTGGCTTGACGACGGCCTGGCCACCCAACTGCTCCAGCGCGGCGATGGCCTCCGTGCGGTTCTCCGCGACGGCCGTCGCTGGCGTTGGCAGGCCGGCCTGACGCAGCAATGCCAGCGACAGTGTCTTGTCGATTGCCAGTTCCAACGCTCGCGGCGGGTTGACCACCGTTACGCCGCAGCGGGCCAGCACGTGCAACAAATCGAGTCGGAAAACGATCTGTTCCAGGGATCCGGCGGGCATGCAACGGACGAGCACGGTTGGTTGCTCCCCGCCGGATGGCCGTAGCAGCGGCACGAGTTCGTCGTCCGTTGGTGACGGCCTCGGAGGGGGTTCCAGCAGGCGGGCACGGACGAGTTGCCCGCCAGTACGGTCGGCGGTCCAGATCAGCCGTCGGAAGGAGACCACCTGGGCGCGGACCCTGGCGGCGGCCGCGGCACGGAGCAAGTCCCTCACGTGCCAGCCGAGCTGGTCAGCGACGATGATCAGCGGTCGTTGGCTCGGGTGCGTGGGCATCGGCTGTGGTTCGCTGCACGGTGGCCCGGCCGGGCAGCATGTGGTCTATTCCCGGCCGCTGAGCACGTGTACGGGATCGACCGACGCGGCGCGGTGTGCCGGGAGTCCAGTGGCGACGAGGCTGGCGACAAGCCCGGCCAAGAGGGCTGTCAGCACGTCGTCCGGCTCGAAAACCAGTGGCCAGGACAGGTACCGCAGTTCCAGGACCCAGCCTGCAAGAGCGGCCACGGGAAGGGCCACGAGGAATGCGCCGAGTGCGGTGATGACGTTTTCCAGTAGTAGCTGCCCGACGATGTGTACGCGGCGTGCACCTTCCACGCGGCGCACGGCGATTTCCACGTACCGCGTGCGCACGGCCACCAGTGCGATGCTGAGGATCATAGCCGTGGCGATGACCAGGACGACGAGCCAGGCGATGTTGGCCACTTCGGTGGATAGTTCCACGGCCGTCATGACCCGCTCGATCCAGCGCGCGCGGGCCCAGACCCAGACGTAGGCACCGCGGGCGGCCAGTGCCTCACGCACCTGCCGCTCGCACTGGAACACATCCCGATCAGCCGCAACCCGCGTCAGGTAGCCATGGATTGCGGTGCGGTGCCAGGGCTGGTTGGGCAGGAGATAGACCCCTTCGTACTCCATGATTCGCAGGATGCGTGGCCGGGCGGTGGCTGCGAAGTCCATTTCGCGCATGCGTTCCCGGATCCGAAACGGATCCTTGACGATGCCGACGACGCGGTAGGGGCCGCGGACCTCCAGGCCACTCAGCGTGACCGTCTTGCCCACTGCCCACGGCGTGCCCTCGCGGGGGCGCTCACCAAAGAGTCGCACGGCCACCGCCTCGTCCAGCACGCACGCCTGCCGGTCGCCCGCCTTCAGGAACCGGCCCTCGATCAACCGGATCGGCAACACGTTGGTCAGCTCCGGTTCGGTGACCAGGAACAACGCGGTGGTCTGTTTGGTGCCAGAGCGGACGACACCGAGGGAGACATGAATGGGGACGGTCGGTCCGCCGCTAATTCCGGCAATTACCTCTCGGTCACTTGCTCTCAACGGGCTGTTGATCAGTTGCACCAGGTTGAAGGGGGAAACGTGGATGTTGATCACACGCGCGCCGATGGCCTGCATGTCCGCCTCAACCTGGTAGCGCACCCCGGCCAGGATGCCCATGATGGTGATCGTGGCCGTGAAGGCGGCCGTCCAGCCGAAGGCAACGACGGCGCTTTGCAGCGGTCGCCGCACAATCGCGCGTAGAGCCACACGGGGTAGCAGGAACCAATAGCCCACGGTAACCACTCACTCAAAGCGCAACACCTCTACCGGGTCGACGCGCACGGCTTGTAGCGCCGGGATCAAGCCGGCCAGCAGGCCCGTGAAGACGACCACGGCTAGCGTGATCGCGATCTCGCTGTAAGGAACCGTCCAGGTCACGCCCGCTGCAGGCGAAAGGTAGCACCGCAGTGCCGCGAGGGCGAGCCCTACAGGGACGCCGGCCAGGGCGCCGAGCAGGCAGACAGTGGCCGTCTCAACCATGAACTGTACGGCGATGTGCCAGGACCGGGCGCCTTCGACACGCCGGATGGCAATCTCACGCCGTCGCTCCCAGACGTTCAGCAGCATGAGCGACGAGACGACGATCGCCCCCACGACCACGGCCAACCCAAAAACGACCCGGTTCAGCTCCACGATCCGTGTCATCGCTTCGCTGTAAAGCACCGTGGCCAGCACGTTCGCGTAGACGATGGGCTGCTGGCCCAGTTCACTGAACCACAGGAAGACCTTCTGCTTGACGGACTGCACGTTCTGCGGAGGGCAGCGGATCTCGATCCAGCGTGGTCGGGCCCTGGGCGACAGCGTGCGGGGGGCGACGATGGTTTGGGGTGAAAAGATGAGCTCCAGCCCAGGTGCCCGCAGCGCGCCGAGCGTCTCTTCCATCTGTTCGGCCAACTCCCGCAGGAAGTGACTGCGCGCGTAGCCGAACTCATCCACCTCGGTCGGCGCGGACCGCACGACGCCGACCACGGTGACGGACTCGCCCGTTGGCAGTTCGAATCGAGCTCCCGGTTGAAGCCATGCCGGGGGCAAGGGGGTATCGGTTGACACGACCACCACGGGCCGTTTGAGCCGGAAATCGTCTGGCTCCAGCAACCGGCCGCGGACAAGCTCCGGGCGGCGAGCTGCGAAGAAGTGTTCATCGACCAGCAGCAGCGGCACACGCACAGACTTGCCGTCTACTGCGATACGGGGCATCCTGGCCAGGTAGCCGGTGATGGCCGTGACCTGGTTGCCCAGTGCACGGCGGAGCTGCCGAACCTGCTCCCAGCGGAACCGCCGCTCCTCCGGCACGGGTTCTTGCGTGACGAGAATCCGGTCGGTACCGTAGCGGGCCGCGTTCTGCTCAGCCGCCGTCCGGCTGCCCTCCAGTACGGCCGGTAAGCTGACGCCTAGCGCCGTGCCCCAGAGCACGCCCTGCACGACCAGCAGGGTCCGCAGCGGCCGTCGTAACAGGTTGCGGAGCGAGACGCGTACCAGTCGCAGCAACACGGCCTAGCCCAACCTCCACTGGCTTAGTGCCAAGGACGTCACGAAAGGGCGATCGTAGCGATTGTAAGGGTGGGCCCGCCGGTACCACGACGGGCACGCCCGGAGGCCCGCCGACGACTGCATCGTGAGGGGCCGCCGAATATGATTTAGGTAGAGCATACCACCTGTGTCGGGGAGCGGAGACGCCACCTGGAGGTGCACTGATGTCCGATTCGTGGAAACCGTTTGGCCCATACATCAGCAGCATGGACGTCTCACCCGCGACGCCGACGGCTGCCCAGTCGCCCGTGCAAGGCTGGGAGGTGGTCGCGGCTATGCTGAAGGAGTTGCTGCGCATCGAGTATGAGCAGCTCCAGCTGCTGCGCGAAATGGTCCAGTCGCAGCGCGAAGCCCGGCAGCGCCAGGCAATGGAGCTGCTGCAGTGGCAGAAGGAGCACCCCGAAGTTGTGGAGAAGTGTCGCCAGGCGCTCGGGTCTCTGGTCCGCGTCCACTCCACCCTCCTTGAGGACCTGGCCGAGCACGTCATCGAGAACGAGGAGATGCTGCTAGAGTCGGATTTTTCACTGAGCGAGTTCGTTGATCGCTTCGGGCCTCGGTTACACCATCTTTCGGCGGCGCTTTCCGTGCTGAAACAGGTCTCGACCCCGATTCCTGAGCCCCCATCCGAGTCCGGTACCGACGAGTGACCGTTTGGTGCTGTTCGCTGAGGCCGCGGCCGACGCTGGGGTAGCAGCTGATGCGCCACCGGACCGGCCCGCGACGGCTCGGACGCTAGCCATCTCGATCTCTCTTGCCAGGCTTATCCGCATCGGGCGAATGTGCTACGATGGCGGTGCTGCCCCAGGGAGGTCGCGTACGGAGAATCGGTCATGAACAGAGAGCCGCAGCCCGGTCAGACGCACCAGGGGAAGTTTGCCGAGACAGCACTCCGGCTGGGCGGTAAGACCGAGGAAGAGGTACGGCGGGTCGGTGCGGTGGAGGCCGCCGAGGAGCAGGTTGAGCATCTCTTTGCGCCCCGTTACCAGACCGCGGCCAGCCCGGTGCATCGGGCGGTTTGGGAGCGTGCCGTGCCGCTGGAGCTGTTTCAGCCACCGGACCTGGACCGCCCGGATCCGTGCGACGACGCCATCGAGCAGTGCGTTGCTGTCACGCGCCGTCGCTTCGAGTCTGGCACACTGTACGACGAGAAGGGCAAGATTTCGCAGGAGACGCTTCAGGAGCTTGCCCAGCACGGCTATTGGGGCATGATCATCCCCCGAGCGTACGGGGGCCAGGAGGCACCGCTGCCCAAGTTCGTCCACTTGCTGACGCGCTGCGCCTGTTACGAGGCGATGGTGGGCGGGCTGGCATCGGTGCACCAGTGCATCGGAGCGGTGGACCCGATCCTGACCTTTGGCACCGAGGAGCAGAAGCGCCGCTTCCTGCCTCTGCTAGCCAGCGGTGAGAAACTCTCCGGATTTGCCCTCACCGAACCGCCGGCTGGCTCGGACCTGACCGCGCTGCGCACCCGAGCCGAGCGGGTGCCAGGGGGCTTCAAGCTCTACGGAGAGAAGCTCTTCATCACGAACGCCTTGCCCGGCACGTTGCTGTGCGTGGTGGCGTTGCTGGACGGACGACCGCAGGTGTTCATCGCGGAGCTGCCCAACGAGGAAGGTCCCACGTTTCAGCTGGTGCGCTACGGCCTGCATGCGTTGCGCCGGGTCTACAACCATGGCATCCGGTTTCAGGGGTTCTTCGTCCCGGAGGAGAACCTGCTGAGGCCGCCGTCTGGTGACGGCCTGACGATCGCTTACCACGGCTTGAACCGCGGTCGCGTGTCCTTGTGTGCGACGGCGGCCGGGGTCATGCGTACGATGCTGGCCAACATGTTGCCTTGGGTCGACTACCGCCGCACCTACGGGGCCAAGATCAAGACGCGCGAGTTGGTCAAGTGGCGGATTGCTCGGATGGCGGCCCTGTTGGCTGGTGCCGAGGCGCTTAGCCAGTGGGGGGCGCATCTGCTCCAGCTGGGCTATCGCGGCGAGCTGGAGTGCACCGTGGCGAAAATCTTCGGCAGCGAGGCCCAGAAGGAAGCGGCCATTGAGCTGCTGATGAAGACACACGGCGGCCGCTCCTTCCTGGTTGGTCACCCCTTTGGCGACAACGTACACGACTTCTTGGCGCCGCTGATCTACGAAGGGGAGGGCCAGATGCTGACGCTGGCGTTCTTCAAGACGCTGGTCAAGCAGCACGGGCTTGAGTTTTTTGAGCCGATCGGACGGAAGCTGCAACAGCTCGGCGTCCCAACGCTCAACCCGGCCAATCCCCGTCACCTCTGGGCGCTCAGACAGGAGTTTGGTCGGTATCTGCGATGGTGGCTGGAGCAGTTGATGGTATGGAGCAAGGGCACGGCGCCGAGCGGGCTGCCGCCGGAGCTGTCCCGGCACGTTGACTTCGCGCTGGCGCAGTTCCGCCGCTATCCGCTGGAACTCAGCGGCCTCATGCGCCGCTACCAGCTAAAGCTGGTGGATCGCCAATGTGCGATCGTCGAGATGTCGTTGCGGATCCAGAAGACCGTCGCCTTGCTAGTCAGCTGCCTGTGGGCAGCGAAGCAGGCCGATCCCGTCTGGGTGGCAGCCGCCGATGTGCTGGGCCAGGATCTACGGCGCGAACTGACGGGCGAACGTCCCACGGCACGGTACTACCGCGACTGCAGGCGGTTGGCGGACCGGATCCTGGACGGTGAGTTCCGGGCGATCGAGGAATGTCCGCGCTATGAGATCCTGATGCCGTACGAGAACCCATGAGGCGGCCTCAGGGCCAAAGCGGCGGCCTGGGCCGAACGGCCCGCCGCCGGGCCCTGACGCTGGCGAGAGTGCTATCGGAAAAGGTCCGCGCGGCCGGGGCAGGCGGCAGTATCTCGCAGAAGCCCCGCTCTTTTCGGAGACGATGGTATCTGGCCCCTTGGCTTCAGGATTGGCTTTGACCGAAGCCACTGCTCTGCGCTAATATTCGTTGTCGCCCGTGCGTGACGAACCACCGGATTGCTTCTCCTGTCTGAGCCCGGCGCGGGCCGTGCCTGGATCCGGCCGAACCGGGACTCTGGAGGTCCTGCCAATGGTCAAGCGTCGGAAGCGGTACAAAACGGGAGGCTGTGTGTGGCGTCGATAACGCTGAAAGAACTGGTGGAGGCTGGCGTTCATTTTGGCCATCGCAAGAGCCGACGTAACCCGAAGATGGACCCGTACATCTTCGCGCGGCAGGGCCCGATCTACCTGATCGACCTGCGCGAGACGATGAGGGGATTGTTGCGCGCCGGCCGATTTCTGAAGCACGTCGTGGGCGACAACAACAGCCTGGTGCTGTTCGTGGGCACGAAGCGGCAGGCAAAGGAGATCATCACGCGGGCCGCACAACGCTGCGGTATGCCGTACGTAGCCGAACGCTGGCTTGGCGGCACGCTCACCAACTTCGAGACCATTCGTTCCCGCATGCGCCGCCTCGAGGAGCTGGAAGACCTGATCAACTCGGACCGCATCAACACCTACTCCAAGAAGATGATCGCGGCCATCAACCGCGAGTATCGCAAGATGTATCGAAATCTGCACGGTATCCGCACGTTGAACCGACTTCCCGGCGCCGTGTTCGTGGTCGATCCGGTGCGGGAGCACAATGCCGTGGCCGAGGCGCGCAAGCTACAGATCCCGGTAGTCGCACTCATCGACACGGACGGCGACCCAGATCTGGTCGACCTGCCGATCCCCGGCAACGACGACAGCATGCGGTCGATCGAAGTGATCGTCAACTACATCGCGGACTGTATCCAGGAGGCGCGGGAGGCAAGCCAGCCTGCCGAGGGTGAACAGCCGCTGGAGACGGTTCAATCGGCGGCCGGGGGCCAGACCAGCGCGGCCGGTAGCGGTGGCAGCGGCAGCTCCGGCGACTCGTCCCGTTGATTGCTCCCACCAGTCAGCCTCCCGAGGTCACTGGCCGTGAACGGTGCCGCCCACAGTGTGGAGGACGGCGATGAGCGAATCGGGCACAAGGTACCAGCCAACTGCTCAGGAAGTGAAGGCCCTGCGTGAGCGTACGGGCCTGCCGATGATGGAATGTAAGAGAGCACTGATCGAGGCGGAGGGCGATCAGGACAAGGCCGTGGAGATCCTGCGCCAGCAAGGGGCGAAGGTCAGTGCGAAGAAGACCGGCCGTGAAACGGCCGAGGGCCGGATCGAAGCGTACCGTAGCCCAGACGGGCAGGTCGTCGCGCTGGCAATGGTCCTCTGCGAGCAGGCCCCGTCGGCGCGCAACGAGAAGTTCGTCCAGCTCGTTCAGGCCCTTGCCAAGCAGGCCGCCTTGATCGAAGGAGAGCCAACGCCTGAAGCCGTGCTCCAGGCCCCGCTGATCGACGATCCGAGCCGAACGGGTCAGGATCTCCTACTGGACACGGTCAACCTGATCCGTGAGAACATGCAGGTCGCTAAGGTCGCCCGCCTGAAGGCCAACGGCGGCATCCTCGGGGCGTACGTCCACTTCAACTACCAGGAGGCCGCACTGGTGCGGATCGAAGGCGAGGGCGCGACGCCGGAGCTGGCCGACGAAATCGCGGCCAACATCGTTGCGTTCAAGCCTCGCGTCATTAGCCGCGAACAGCTGAGCCCTGAGGAGGTGGAGCGCGAGAAGGCGATCCTGCGCGAAGCGGTCAAACAGGAAGGCAAGCCGGAGCACATCGTGGAACGGATCGTCGAAGGACGGCTTGCTTCCGGCTACTATGCCGAAAACGTTGCCCTGGATCAGCCCTACATCCAGAACCCGAAGAAGACCCTGGGCGATTACCTGAAGCAGAAGGGCAAGATCAAGATCACCGACTTCGTACGGTTCAAGATCGGTGAGTAGTCCGTGAACATGCCGGGGCGTGGACGGCGCGCGACAAGGTCCATGCCCTTTTTCGTTTGGCCGCCTGGTGGCCGCCGGTAGAATGGACGCCGAGGCCGTGGTGGCTGGGCCGCCCGGGCCATGGCACGATCGGCCGGCGGCCGTTCTCCTGGGAGTGAGCAGGCCGATGAGCGCAGGAGAAGGCCGAAGACGTCGCGTACTCTTGAAACTCAGTGGCGATTGCTTCTCGCGTTCTGGCCAGGGTGGGCTGGATGCCGAGGCCATCTCAAGCATTGCCTCGGAGCTGGCCCAGGCCGCTCGGCAAGGGGTTGAGCCCGCGGTGGTTGTCGGCGGTGGCAACATCATCCGCGGCAGCGACCTGGCTCGGCGCATCGGCGCCATCAACCCGACCACGGCCGACTACATGGGCATGCTGGCCACCGTTGTCAATGCCCTGGCGCTGCAGGACGCGGTGGAACGCGAGGGCGTGGAGACCCGGGTGCTGACGGCCATCCGCATGGAAGAGGTTGCCGAGCCGTACATCCGCCGACGTGCAACCCGGCACCTGGAAAAGGGACGCGTTGTCATCCTGGCCGCCGGAATCGGCAGCCCCTGTGTGACCACGGACACCGCTGCCGCGCTGCGGGCCGTGGAACTCGGCGCCAGCGTGCTGCTGAAAGCCACACGCGTCGACGGGGTCTATTCCGACGACCCGGAACGTAACCCTCACGCGGTCCGATACGAGCACGTGACCTACGAGCAAGTGCTCCAGCAGCGACTGTCCGTAATGGATGCCACCGCAATCAGTATGGCCCGCGAGCATGGCCTGCCGATCCTTGTCTTTAGCTTCCGCAGGCCGGGTAACATTCTGCGAGCCCTCACCGGGGAACGGATCGGGACACTGGTCAGCGAAACCGAACCGGAAACGCTGTCACAGACATCCTAGGGCCGCGCATCCTAGGGGCTGCTGCCTGGGAGGCGACGTAATGACCACACTAGACGATGTCCTGCTCGATTGCGAAGATCGCATGGAAAAGGCGGTCAAGGTGTTCCGTGACGAACTCCGCGGACTGCGCACCGGACGCGCCACCCCGGCTCTGGTCGAACACATCAAGATCGACTACTACGGAACCCCAACGCCGCTGCGCCAGATCGCCAGCATTAGCTGCCCCGAGCCGATGATGATCGTCATCCGACCTTTCGATCCGACCGCGTTGAAGGAGATCGAGCGGGCCATCCAGGCCAGTGACCTGGGCCTTAACCCGAACAACGACGGGAAACTCATCCGCCTCGTCCTGCCGCCGCTGTCCGTCGAACGACGCAAACAGCTGGTCAGCCGGGTTAAGGAGATGGCCGAACAGGCCCGCGTGGCGATCCGCAACGTGCGCCGCGATGCGAACAAGAAAATCGACCAGCTACAAAAAGAGGGGGTCATCTCCGAGGACGACCGGAACCGCGCACGAGAAGAGGTACAGGATCTGACCAAGAAATACGAGGGCCAGGTCAACGAGGCCGCAGACGCGAAAGCAAAGGAAATCATGGAAGAATAGGCCGCCAACCGCAGTGCGTCCGATCACCTCGGCCAGACTGAGTGTCCTCCGGCCGGTCGTCTCGCCGGACGCGGCGATGCCGCCTGCTAGCACTGCGTGAACGCGACGCTTTTCCCCTACTGCTCGATCCGAATGTTGACTTGGAAGGAAGGCGTAACCGTTTGGTTACCCACCCGCACCGGGCAGACGACCGTCACCGGACGCTCGCCCGTGGGCGCCGACTCGGCCACCGTCACCTTTAGCTTGATCTCGTCCGCATCCGCTGCAATCGTGGTGTTCCCGATTCGCACCCCGTTCGGCACGTTTCGGAACTGAACAGGCACTGGACCGGCGAAGCCCCCCTGCCGTTTCACTCGAATGGTCAACTCACCTTCCTGGCCCTTCTTCACCACGAGCGGTGTCGGTTCGAAAGACAAAGCCACGGGGTCCACGATGATCAGTTCGACGTTGTTGGATGGAAGGTACACGTTGATCGGTCGCTTGTTCTTGCCGGACGGGTCCTTCGTGTACGGTACACGCGCCGTGCCCCGTACCGCGATGCTGTAGTGCCCAAGGGGCGTGTTCGCACGAGTCTGGAAATTCAGCGTCCCTTCCGTCTGGTTGGCCGGGATGGTGATGTTCGCGTTGGAGACGTTCGGCGGCAGCACCATCGCTGTGATGCCGGAGACCGCGTCCTTGAAGTCCCCGCGCCGTTCGACCTTCACTTTGATCGAGGCGACCAGGCCCCGGGCCAGCTCCAGCCGCCGCGGTTCGGCCACAAGCCGGTAGGGGGCCGACTCCGCGATGGTGCTGAACGCTTCCCAGCGGCGCAACCGGGCGGAAGCCGGGTTGCGCGTCCCCGGGTTGTACGCCCAGACGATGCCGCCGAACTTCACAGGACGCTCAACAGGCTTACCCGCAATCTCAGCACGTGCCGTCAGCGTAAGCGGACCGTGCACGGGCTTGGGCTCGGCTGCCGCAAGCACCAGCGGCGCGTACACCTGTCCCGGCCCGAACACCACCTCCGGTGCTTCAACGCCTTCAGGCAAGCCGCTAACGCGAACCCGCACCTCGCCCGAGAAACCATCGCGACGGATCAGATACAAGTCCAGGTGTGCCGTTCCGTGCGATCGCAGCACCACGCCAGACGGCTGGCGGACAACGTTGGGCAGCGGCCCGCCGACCAGGGCAAACACGGTGAATGAAGGCGACTCGGGTCGGACGATCAACCGGTACCCCAGCCGCGCATCGCCCCGTACCGAGGCGTACAAATCCCGAGCCTGGATGAGAAACTTGCCGTCCTCCGGGACAGCGAAGCGATAGACGGCATCGCGCCGGACGGTGGAGAACACCAGGTTCGCCGGGCTGGTTCGGTCGTCGTCCACCCGCGCCAGCTGGGCTCCGTCCCGGGCGCGCCGAATCACCAGTACGGGATCCGTGGGCAGGTCAAGCGTTTGGGATTGCAGTTCAATCCACCACACCTGTCCCCGTTTTGCTTCGAAGACGAACCAGTCGCGGTCGTTCGTAGCCTCGAACGTGCCGTGAACTTCGACCGGTGGCGTGATCGGCTGCGCCTTGTCCGGCTGGTCATTCGGTTCCTGGGCCAGGACGATCGGATGCTCAGCATACGCGATCAGCACGGCATTACTTGTCCCCTGGTCGGACGTGAATAGGTACGCGAAGCCGTCGAACAACACGGTCCATGGTGGCATGTGCCGCCGGATCGGCCCGGCCTGCGGTGCGGTTAGCTCGACCGCGCGTGCTTCCAGTCGTTGCCCGCGGACAAACGCTTCCACCGGCTGGCCGCCTGCCAGCAGCCGGCCAAACAGAGTAATCCGACTCGGTTTCGCTTTCGGAGCAGCTATCGGCAGCACATGCTCCAGCACCGGAAACGTGCCGACGCGCAGGCGGTAGAAGTACTCGACCGATCCGTCATACACCTGATCGGCCAGCAACACGTAGTACGTGCCGTCACGTGGGGCGGTGAAGTCCAACAGACTGTCCAGGTCGAAATGGTTGTCGTTGAAGTCCAATTCCCGACCGGTGTCATCGTACAGCGTCAGCACGGGATTCAGCCGGGAATCGATCCGCTGAGCTTCGACCTCGATCAGAACACGTTGTCCTTTCTTGAGCGACAGGGCGAAGTAGTCCAGGTCGGTGGCCCCGTTCACCTGGCCATTGACGACCTGCCGCGTTACCCCATCGTTCAACAGCGGCTGAGCCTGGTCGCGCGAGTTGTTCGGTTCGCGCTCCGTTATCTCAGTGAAGTCACTGACGACGAACGTCCGCGGATTCGACACGCCAAATCGCCCGAGGACACGCACATCGTAATACCCAACCGGCACATCAGGTGCAATCTTGACGCGGAACCGATTCGGCACCGGTACCTCTTTTCCGTCCTTTTGCTCGGTCACGCGTTCGACCGTGAAGCCCGGATGCTGAAACAGCAGCGCGGTGGCGTCCTCCAGATTCGCGCCGGTGATCGTCACCTCGACGGTCGTTCCCGCCTGGCCACCCGGCGGAAAGACGCTCGTCAGGTACGGCCGGGGCAGTTGAGCGTGGCTGGTGCCGGAGGTTGCCAGCACAACGGTACCGGCCAGTGCAAGCACGAGGCTGCGGCAGCGATGAACAAAGTCCATGGCGTCTTTCTTCCTGGCGAAGGTTGGGGATTCCTGGTCGAGATCAGAGCTTCTTCAGGTCGATGCGCCGAAAGTAAATCTCCGCCCCTTCTGACTGGAACAGAATCTTGCCCGAGGTCAGGCTGGAGTTCCACGCCCGGTTAACAACCTTCCCGTTCACAATGTTGGTAATCCGATCCCCCTGGCAGATAACCTCCAGACGAGTCCACTGCCCAAAGGGGCTTTCGACGTCGTTTGCCCCGCGGAAACCGAGCACGTCCTTCCAGTCCGGATCACGCCCGAACCAGTTGATCCGACCACCCCGGAAGGTACGCTCCTGCCCGTCAGGGTCGTAGACCCACTCTCCGTCGCGGTCACGGCTGACGGTTGTGGTCAGGCTGGGGACGATCCGTTTGCCATCCTTCGTGTACCCGGGCACCATGATGAAGTCTCCCACGCCGCCTTCGATGATCTGGCACTCCTGGGACAACATCCACGGGCCGTTGAAGTCCGGCCGGTAGTTCCCCTCTGGTCCCTGGCAGTGCAGCAGGATGCCGCTGTCGCGTGCCCGGCGAGCGCGGGGGTTCCAGGTGACCGGGCCCCAGCGGAACTCAACGATCAGGTGGTAATCCGAGTACGCCTCCTTCGTGATCAGACCGCCGAATTTCTCACCGCTGATGCGGATCGCGGGGCCACCATCGATGTAGTCGACCACGGTGAAGACTCGTAGCGGATCCTCAAAGTGGTAGTCCACGAGCCAGGTGTAGAAGTTGCTCAGGTCCTTGCCATTGAACAGGTGCAGGACCTCGTCGTCCTTCGAACGGCCCTCTGGTGCGGAAACGACGGTCGAAACAACCAGAAAACCAAGGCCAAGACCGAGCAACAAGCACGTCAGTGTCGAACGCACGGTGCTACCTCTCTGCAAGCACGAATGACACTCTACCCCAATCGCACATCAGGTCCGTGACTCCACTAGCGGCGTGGAGCTCGGGGCAGACCGCGACCGCGGTTGAGCCCTTGCACCCAGGCGGTGCGTCCGTTCGTCTCGATCGGACCCGTTACCGTTTGGCCGGCCGTCTCGACCGGCCGCCGGTGAGTCCAGTGGGCAGGAGCCCAGCTGGGAATGACCTGAGCCCCTAGCGTATTGGCACCGATCCGATGCAAGAGCCGAACCGCACCCGGCAACCGGATCGCCACGCGCGGATGCCGCTTGCTGTGCTAGTCTACCGTCAGCTCGAATACGAACGCAAAGCCGTTGCTGCACGCCACGGCCAGCCGTTTGCCATCGGGCGAAACGGCCAGGTGGTTGATGCCGCGTGGCTTCTGTACGGGGGCGGGAACCGCGAAGGACTTCACCTTCTTGCCGCTGGTGACTTCCCAAATGTGGATGTTGCCCATGTAGTCGCCCGCCAGCACGTGCTTTCCGTTGGCGGTGAATGCCACGTCGTATACCCACGCGGGTACCTCAGAGAACGTTTGCAGTTCAACACCGGCTGCCAGGTTCCAGACCCGCACCGTTTTGTCGGGGCCGCACGATGCGATCAACTGGCCGTCACGGCTGACCGCTACGCCGTAGACTGCGTCTCCGTGGCCCGTGTACCGCCGCAGCTCCTGACCGTTTGCCGGATTCCAGGCCTTGATGATCTTGTCGGTACCGCCGCTGACGAGCGTTTTCCCGTCGGGTGTGAATGCCAAGGCGTACACGGCGCGGGACTGGTCAGCGGCGATTTGCCGGACCTGGCGGCCCTGCGCCGGGTCCCAGAGCCGGATCGTTTTATCATGGCTGCCCGTAGCAATAAGCTTCCCATCCGGGGCGAAAACGACGACGTCCACCAGGTCGCCATGGCCTGTCAGATTGCGGGGTTCGTCACTGCCCAGTGAGAAGACGACGATCGACTTGGCTTCCGTCGCGGCGTAAATCGTGCGGTTGTCCGGCAGGAAGCCCACGTCGTGTACTGCCGCGCCCGCTTCGAACTGCGCGATCGCCGCCTTGTCGGCCAACGACCAGACCGTTACCTGACCGGTGGCGGTACCGGCGGCGACCAGCCGGTTGTCCAGGCTGAAGGCGACCGCTCGGACAGCGCCACGCATCCCTGTCCAGGTCGTAATCGGCTGTCCGTTGCCCGCGTTCCACACACGGGCGGTCTGGTCATCGCTCCCCGATACAACCATGGCCCCGTTTGGGCTGAAGGCCAGCGCGTTGACCGGCCCGCCGTGCCCCTTCCACTGAGCGACAAGGCTGCCATCGGCCGTGCGCCACAGTCGGATCACGGCGTCGTCGCCACCGGACGCAAACTGACGGCCGCTCGGGTGGAAAGCTAACGCCCGAATTCCGCCCTTGTGACCGACATACCGTTGAGCAACCGAAAGCGTACGCACATGGATTTGTTTGTCTGCCGCTGCGGCCAGGACCCCTTTCCCGTCCGGAAGCAAAGCCACATCGTGCACACGCTGCCCGATCCGGAACGTTTCGAGCAACGTCGGGGCGCTGCCCGCCAGGGTCCAGACGCGGACAACGCCATCTCCATCGGCGGTGGCGATCCTCTTCTCGTCGGCGCTCAAAGCGATCGCTTCGATCGGCTTGTCGTGAGCGGCCGTGAGCACGAACCCGGGCTTCAATTGCTGCAGATCCCAGGCGCGAACGGATCGGTCCTCGCCGCACGAGTAGGCTCGCTTGCTGTCCTTGCTAACGGCAATGTGACGCACCGGTCCCTGGTGGCCAGTCATGCGGCCGACTTCCTTCTTCTCCAGGGAATCCCACAGGAGAAGTGTCCCGTCTGCCAGCCCCAGCAGCACGCGGCCGTTGGTCAGGATCGAACCCGCCGTCACTGCGGAGCCGTCACGGACCACAGTCGTCGCAGCATGAGGCTGGCGGATGCGCAGCTTCTTGTCGGCGGTTGCCACCAGCAGGCCGTCGTTCGTGATGGCTGCGGCGGCAGGCTGGCCTCCGCTCCGGAACCATTCGATGACGTGACCGCTGGCCAGTTCGATCACGAATGCCTTGCCCTGATCGTTTGCGACCAACGCCCGTTTTCCGTCACGGTCGATCGCGACACGGGATACGTTGGCCGCGGCCGCCACCGTGCGCTGCACCTTCAGGTCCGCTCCCAGGAAGACAAACTGCCCGTTGGCCAGGGCCACGACGATGCCCTCGGTCGAAACACGCAGCGCCACGGGCACGTCCGGTAGTTCGGGGGATTCAGCCTGCCTTGCGCCCTTGGCTACGTCCCACTGCCGTACGCGCTTGTCCGCACCGGCCGTGACCAACTGGCTTGCATCCTTGAACGCGACGGCGGTCACGGGATTGGGACTGTGCGCGTCCAGCGTTCGTTTTTGCTCGCCGGTGACCACAAGGACCTGGCCGTTCTTGAGCCCCACGGCGAATCTGTCGGCGGCGGCAATTGCGATGGACTGGGGCTCGGCTGGCAATGTTTCGTCCCGGCTAACTTTGCCGTCGGCCAGCGACACGATCTTGGCGTGTTTGTCCGCCGTGGCGCAAGCGGCGATCTTGGCGTCCGCGGTAACGGCAAGCGCGGCGATGGACGCACCGTGCACGGAGATGGTTCGCTCAAGCTTGCCGTTCGCCACGGCGACGACGTGCAGCTTGCCGGCAGCGTCAGCGACCAGGGTGCGTGGCTGTCCCGGCAGCGGTACCAAAGCGGTGGCTGCGGCGGGCAAGTCGTACTGACGGACAGGGGGCAAGGGCAGTGGCCAGAGCCGAGCCGATCCGTCCGCGGATGCGGTCAGCAGCAGCTGCCCTCCGGGGTGAAACGCGATCGCGCTGACCGATGCCGCATGCGCGCCGATCTGACCCAGCAGGTTGCCGTTGCGTGCGTCGAAGACGTAAACCTCACCCGCAGCCGTTGCTGCTGCAACCTGTTGTCCGTTCACTGAGTACGCGACAGCAGTGACCGGATCCTGAATGCCGCCGAACGTACGTTCCTGCTTGCCGTCCGCCACGATGTGCAGGCGAAGCGAGCGGTCCTGACCGCCGGACAGAACGCGACTGCCGTCCGGGCTGAGGGCCAGCGCGGTGACAGCGGCTCCGTGGCCGCCGATCGTACGGCCCGACGCAATCGGCAGTTGCCACAGCTTGATCAGTCCGTCCGCTCCGGCGCTCAAGACCTGCTGATTGTTTGCGTGGATCGCAACGGCCTGGACCGGAGACAGATGCCCTTCCACGGCGCCCTGTAGCTTTCCATCTCCCCTGGACCAGATGCGGAGCAGACGGTCGTCGCCGCCCGCGGCGACGAGCGCCGCGTTCGGGCTGAGGGCGACAGCCCGCTGGGCCGCACCGGCACTCAGTTCGCGCACGACCTTGCCGTTGGCGGGATCCCAGATCTTCACTGTGCCATCGGCCGATGCGCTCAGCAACACTTTGCCGTCGCGGCTCAGGTCGAGCCCCAGCACCGGCCCGCCGTGTCCAGCAAGCACGCGCACTGGTTTGTTGTACGGCAACTGCCACAGCTTCAGTGACCGGTCGAATCCAACGGAAGCGAGCAGCCGACCGTCGGGCGAGAAGGCGACACCCAAAACGAGCCCGTTGTGGCCGGAGTAGGTCTTGAGCAGCTTGCCTGAGGCGGCATCCCACAGTTTCACCGTTCCGTCGAACGAGCACGTGGCGAGCAGCTTGCCGTCGGGACTCCAGGCCACGTCGTAGACCGGGTCCTTGCCATGGGCAAGTTGCAGAACCGGCTGCTGGGCCAGGGTGGAGGAAACGACCGTCAGCCACACGGAGCAGGCCAACAACGCGCCACGAGTGGGTGCAGTCATGGTGGTCATCCTGCTACGGGCACATCGGTTTGAGGACGGACACAACTCGGGTGGGCGAGAGAAGACACATAAAAGAGTGTAAATGAATGAGCGGTTACTGTCCAGAACGTCGCGCGGTATCTTCGGTATTGGCGGCTGGGGTGTGGCTCGCATAGTTGCGACCCGCCCGGGCCCGGTGCCTCCAACGGGCTTGATCGGCCCAAGTTCGGCTTGGCCGATCGTCTTGACCGGCTGTGCCGCCCGCTGCGCGTGAGCCCAGCTGGAGCGATCTGATCCCGCATGGGATCCGGATGGACCCGACACATCGTCCGAAGCAGATCCACCCGCTCCTTCGCAGGCTAGTGCGAAAACACACGAGACTCGGCCCGACGGAACCACAGGTCGAGCCGGGAGTGGGGATACGAATATTGCACTCCAGCTACTCCGGTGCGTTTCAGCTCTCGCGCCGCAGCGCCGGGGACCGGGGCGGTGGTTCGGTTTTGCGTTGTGCCATCGCGTGAGTGGGGGGCCCGGCGCGCGGTTGTGGAAAAGCCGAAGCGGGCGCCGGACGAATCGGGCAGCCTGCACCGACCGGGCAGTGTACGTCGAAGGGGCCGAGGGGGGCGCGAAGCCCCCCTCAACCCCCTCCAAGAGAGGGCTCCAATCGATCAGCTTCCCAATCCGTGAAACGCTTGCTGGAACCGAATCACTCCGTCGGCGTCGAGAGCGACTCTCCGTGTGCTCGATCCGGACTCCCGGTTGATATCGGTCGGTTAGGACGGCCAGCGTCGGAGCCGTCCCGACATCAGGTTAGCGATCTTGACGAGCGTCCCGTCACCGACTCTCGGAAAACCTGCCGGTAACGGCTGATCGTGTGGATCATCGGGGTGTGTCGTCAGTTCGAGTTTCCCTTTGCCGTTCGGCCCGACGGAGACCTGGCCGACGAGCTTCCCGGCAACGTAGACGTTGTAGCTGGCTCCGGGGGTCGCCCCGTAAAGTTCGACCTCAAACTTTCGTTTGACGATGGCGCCTCGCTTGACTTCGTACTCCGCCTTCCCTCGAACGCCTCCCGGGCCGGTCATGTAAACTTTGTATTCCGTTTCGAGCGCTTTCGCGCGTCCTCCCTGTCGCTCGCGCAGTTCGTGTCCGGGGACGTCGTCGTGGTCATCGTGGTCGTAGTCGTCCCAATCGCGTCCGCCGCGCAGCCGGTCGGCGCCGGGTCCGCCGCGGAGCAGGTCACGGCCGGGGCCACCCCGTAGCTCGTCTCGCCCTGCTTGACCGTAGAGCCAGTCGTCGTTGTCGCGACCGGCTAGCAGGTCATCGCCCGGTCCACCGTAGAGTTCGTCGCTGCCGCGTCCACCACGAAGGAAGTCATTGCCAAGTCCGCCGCGCAGGGTGGTGGGGAGCAGGATCGAGTCGTCGATGAGGATCCGGTCGTCCCCCCGGCGTCCGGCGACGACGATTTGCCGAATCTGACTGGCGTCGAAGCTGGTCTCGGACCCGTTCTCGCGCACAATGATGTTACCGCCCGACCGGAACACACGGATAATGTCGTCTCCGTGTGTGCCGGCGACGAACAGCGTTTGGTTGGAAACAGAGGCGGACAGCAGAGTACGCGCTTCAAGGGACTCGACGGTGAGCCGGCATGCTGGACGGCGACGCCGAATCGAACCCATCGTATAGCCTCCACATATCGTGGCGTTTGACAAAGACACCACTAATTTGGTCATACTAATGCTATAGTAGGACGCCTGGGTTGTCAAGACTCGCGGCGTGGAGGTCGAGGCGGTTGCGCTGTCCCCAAGCTGTTGGCCGATCAGGTCTGTGCGTCAGTGCCGAGCTGGCTTTCCCCGCAGAACGCCTGTCTGAGTGGTGGTTTCGGCCGATGTTTGTGGACTTCGGAATGAACAAGCACGAAGTCTTGACTAAGGAGGGGCCGGCGCGGGGATGTGTTGCCCGGCCCGGTGCCTTAGAGGCGCCCCCCTTGCCTTGAGAAGGTCACGGACATCAGCACAAGCGCGATGGCCCGCAACACAACGCGTCGGCTGTGCGTCTGGAAGACGTTGGCGCACGGCCCCGCGACCGGACTGATCCGCAAGTTGCTGGACATCATTCCTGACAAGCGGTTGCCGACAGCGTTCGCGAAAGAGCGTGGTCGTGGCCGAAATGATCTGCCCGTGCAGGTGTCGTGACGGATTCTGGTTGTGCCTGCCGCATTGCGACACCAAAGCATCGAGTACTGCCTGCCGGAGTTGCGGCGGAACGAGTGACTGCAGAAAGTGGTGGGCATTGAGTCCGAGGAGGCAGTGCCACGGACGTGGAACCTGTCGCGGCTATTGGAGCGGTTGGGCCAGGAGCCGTAGCTGGACGAGTTGATGGCCGTGTTGGTGGGTGGCGACTCGGTCCGGTCCCGTGCACGATGGTCTGTGGGCACACGGCGATGATCGACCTTACAGCGCGCTGTCGCAGCGTCCCCGGGAGCCGAGGGAGGTCGTAGCGCTTGGCACGCCGAAGGGGAAGAGGGAGCGGTGCTCGCCGTAACCGGTCGCCAGCGGCGTTCCATCGCTGGGAAAGTGGGGGACTCGCGAGCTGTGTTTACCTAGCGGATCGGATGGCAGCTTCATCCTGCGGGAACGCACGGCGGTGACATGCTGAGAGGCCGTCATGGGGGCAGCGCCGCGGCCGCGTGCACTCGCCCGCGCGGGGGGTTACCATTCCATCGGCGAGATGGAGAACGGGGCGACTGCCACGCGAAGCCCTGCCCAGGGGAATTGCCACATGGATCCGCCAGCTTGCTTCGACGGGCGGGAGGGGGGCCTCATGCCCCCCTCCCCCAAGATGGATGGGTAGCGCCGGCGTATCCCAAAAGAATCTCTGCGCCGCCGAGCCGCGGGCAGGATCGATCCCGCCCGCGGCTCGGGTGCTGCGATTCGCTTCAGCCGTCGGCGTGGGCGAGGAGATTCCGCTGAGGCTACCGACTGTGGTGCCGAATGCGGGAGAACCG
>JALXBF010000154.1 GCA_026991575.1 Planctomycetota bacterium
CCCCCCATGAACCTTCCGGGGCAAGCACAAGGTCCCCCGCCCGCCCATCGAAGCAAGCTGGCGGGTCCGTGCGGCAATTCCCCTCGGCGGGGGCCTCGCGTGGGTGTCGTCCCTTTCTCCGTTCCGCAGATGGATTCGCAACCCCCGCGCGGGTGAGTGCTCAGGGCCACGGGGCCCACCCCCACGACGGTCTTTCGGCATGTCAGCGCCGCACGCTCCCGCAGGGTGAAGCTGCCACCCCATCCGCATGGCAAACACCGCCCGCGTGCCCGTCCTTCCCCAGCGATGGGAGACTGCTGGCGATCGGTTACGCCGAGCATCGCCCCGCATTGTCACTGTCGGCCCGCCGAGCGAGACGCCCTCCCTCCGCTCCCCGGGGACGCCGGGACAAGGTCGTGCAACCTCCATCGCCGCCTGCCCGCAAACCATCGTGCACGAGTCCGGACCGAGTCGCCACCCACGAACCCATCCAGCGACGGCTCCCGGCCCAACCGCTGCAGGAACCGGGACGGGTTCCACCTCCGTGGCGCTGCCTCTTCCGACTCGATACCCACCAGTTCCCGTAGTGACTCCTTCCGCGGCAACTCCCGCAGGCAGTGCGCAACGCTTTGGTGTCCCAATGTCGCAGTCAGGACCAGGATCCGCCACACCACATGCACGGGCAGATCATCCCGGCCACGACCGCGACCTTTCGCCAACGATGCCAGCGACCGCTCGCCGGGAATGACTTCCAGAAGCTTGCAGCTCGTTCGGATCGTGGAACCGTCTTCCAACGTCCCCCCACGCAAACAGCCGACGCGTCGTCGTTTTCACGCCGTTGCGATTCTCCTGATGTCACCGGCTTTCTCAAGGCGAGGGGGCGCTCCTAAGGTCCCCTGCACAGCAACAGATCCCTGTGCTAACCCATCCTTGGTCGACAATTCGTGCTTTCTCGCCGTGGATCCGCAAACATGGGCTCAGAACGCCACTGACACAGCCCCTCTGCCGGGAAAGCCTCCTTGGCACCGACGCAATAGACCCGAGCAGCCGAGAACCTGCGGAGCTCGCAACCGCCTCGCTGCTGTGCGGTGCTGTTCGGTACGCCGAACGGGGCTCTGCCTGCAGCCGCTGACGCCCGCGCCCCACAGTGCACGTGGCCTGACAACCATCTGCAATCGAGCGAACCACCCCACGGGCAGCCGCGCAGGCGGCCAACCCATACCCAGTGGCAGCGGACACGGTCGCGCCGCTATGCTTGTCCGCAGAGCAACCACCACCCGCTTCCAGCATCTGCGAGGTATCAGCCGTGAATCCTCAGCACGGACCACGGATCTGCCACGCGACCGCGGTGGTTAGCACCCTCCTTTTTGCGCTCCTGTGCAGCACCACGGTCCGCTCAGCCGACGTGCGTGCAGAACACCCTCGGATCTTCGTCACAGCGGAGCGGCTTGCGGACCTGCGCGAGCGGGTTAGGCACGATCGCGTGGTGCGCGAGGTCTACGCCGGCATGCTCCGCTTCGCGCACGGGAACTTCATCCATGACAACCTCTGGGTTGCGCCCGACCAACTGAATGCGGTCCTACTCTGCTACCTCATCGAGGGACGTGAGCAGCGGCTCAAGCAACGCGCGCTGGCGTTCGTCGAGCGGTTCGAGCAGCTCGAAGGCGACGCCTGGACCAGACCCCGGATGCTCAAAGCTCTCGCGCTGGCGTACGATTGGCTCCACGGCGATCTCGATCGGCACTGGCAGGCGCGCATCGTGCAGCGGATGCAGAGGCTCGTTGCACGCATGCGCCGCGAGTACCGGCACTCCGACTACAACAATCACGTCTACCTGCAGTACGGTCCGATTCTCTACGCCGGACTCGCTCTGGCCGGCGACGGCGTCGCGGATCGTTTCGCAGAGGACTGCCTAAAGCTCCCCGAGCGTCTGCTCAAGGATCACTTCATAGTCGCCGTCAATCAGACCGGCGCCAACGGTACGGGTGGTTGGCCGGAAGGAATGGCATACTGGAGTTTCTTCGCCTACGAGCTGGCGCATCAGCTGGAGGCATGGCATACAGCCACAGGCGAAGACCTCTTCCAGCGCTGCCCGGGACTGCGCGGTTCAGCCTACTGGCTCGTCCATGGCACCCGGCCGTTCGATCGGTCCATGGCTCCGATCGCCGATATTGATGTGCCGAGGCCGTGGGGCAACCAGGAGGCTATGCTCTATCCGCTCCTGGCACGTCGCTACAAGGACGGGCTGGCTGCATGGGTGCTACAGCAGGTGCGACCATCCAATCCGGCGTTCGCCTGGCCCTGGGTGCTGTGGTACGACCCGACGGTCCGTCCAACCGATCCAGCTACGCTCCCGCCTGCAGCGCTATTCCCCGGCATTGGTTGGGCCACCATGCGCGGCAACTGGAGCGATACAGCCGCGTGGGCCGTCTTCGTCTGTGGCGACCTCTACTGCGGCCATCAGCATGCCGACCAGAACCATTTTGTCATCTACCGCCAGGGGGAGCTGCTTATAGATGCCGGCGGCTACGGGGCCCAGGCAACGGAGTTCCACAACACGGTGCTAATCGGTACGGGCCAACGGAACTTTCGCAACGACCCGCGTCGCTACGTGGCGGCCACGGAGCCCGGGTCGCCATATGACGCAGGTGAGATCCTCGCTTTCGAGCAGAACCGCTTCTTCACCTATGTGCTCGGTGACGCATCCAACGCTTACGATGTCCCCGGCGTGCGGTTCCGTAGGCGATTCCTGTTCCTGCGGCCAGACGTGTTTGTCGTCGACGACTTGATCCGGACTGCCACCAACGCTCAGTGGCTGCTCCACTTCCCCCGCCGGCCGCAGCTCCACGGCCCGTCGCTGACGATGGACACCGAGCGTAGTCATGTCGAAGTACTCCGAGTGCTGCCTGAGGGAGGTTCGGGCACAATCGAACCAGAGCGCGGCGGCAGACGCAAGACGAAGAGCTTTCGCTACAGCTACACAGTTCCCGGGGGCTCTGGGCTTCGTCGTATCATCCACGTCATCCACGCAGGCCTCGGGCCCGCTGGCAAGCACCTTCAGGTTGCCGCGCGGCAGACAGGCGGCCTAGTCCAGTTGGAAATCCGCAGCCGCCGGCGGCGCTGGCGGCTGGCGCTAGGGACAGAGACCGCGGCACCGGGTTGGGTGGAGATCGTTACCGACGGAAAGACGACACTGCCGCGGCGGTTGCTACCTGCGGGCGTTCTCCCGCACACCCCCTCAGGAGTAGCAATGATCGAACGCTGGGATGAAGCCTACCGACGGCCCGAACCGCCCCCCTGGGATACGGGCAAGCCATCCTCTGAGCTGCAGCGCGTGTTGCGCGAGCATCGCATTCCACCTGGGAAAGCACTCGTGCTTGGCTGCGGCTCCGGCACGAATGCGATCTATCTGGCTCAGCAAGGCTTCGACGTCACCGCCGTCGACCTGGCGCCGACCGCCCTGAGGCTTGCCGAGCAAAAGGCCAAGAAGGCGGGCGTATCCGTCCGGTGGGTGCTCGCCGACGTGCTCGATCTCCCCGAGCTCGGCACATTCGACTTCCTGTTCGATCGCGGCTGTTACCACGGCGTGCGCCGCCAGGGTGCAGAGCGCTACGTGCGCAGCGTCTTGCAGGCGACCCGTCCCGGTAGTCGGATCCTGATTCTGGCAGGCAACGCCAACGAACCGCCACCGCATTACGGGCCCCCGCGCGTAAGCGAAGCAGAGATTCGGGAAGATTTCAGCGGTCCGTTCCGATTCGTGGCACTGCGCGAATTTCGCTTCGATGCGCGTCTGCCCGGTGAGCGCCGTCCGCTGGCGTGGTCGATCCTGCTGGAGCGTACGCCGTC
>JALXBF010000155.1 GCA_026991575.1 Planctomycetota bacterium
CTGAGAATCGAAGAGGAGCTCGGCACGGCGGCCGTGTATGCCGGCAGGCAAGCGTTCCGTTGTACAGGCACGGAACATCGGAGCTGAACCCGGAGGGGGGCGACTACATCCGTCACGCCTTGCCAGGCCGCGCAAAGGCCGTTCCCGGGGGCCGCGACGGTTGCTGAGGCGAACACGGGTGGCACAGACGAGCCCTGGGTTCTGCGGGACGGGGTGCCCGAGCGACCTGGCGGCAGCGTGGCGTGCCGGCCAGGCTGGGTTGCTCGGGGCGTCGGTTCGACGGCTCTTGCCTTCGGCAACACTCCGTGCGCTTGATCGCCCTCGATCCGACCAATCAGCCGATCGGGGCGATTGATGATACTGGGACCCTTCCGACCGAAAACGATTGGCGGTATGCTTTGGGTCATCGGGTGCACTGGGCCGGGCAGGAGCCCGGTTGGGTCTGAAGACTCGGACGCCATTGACTGGGCCGGAGGGATCGCTACAGTCGGAGGGTGGTCCGTCAGGTAGTGGGAGCCGTTCACGGAGCGGTGGCGTGGTCCGATTGGTGGTCGTTCTGATGCTGGCTATGGCTGGCTGTCGCGCACTGAGGCCGGAGACGCCTCCGCCACAGCCCTCCGCGAAACGGACCTCGGCGGCAGTGCCGAAACGCCAACTGACCGTCAGGCCGCGTCGGCCGACCCGCGAAGAAGTCGCTCGCGAGTCGGTGCTGTACGAGTTAGGCGATCGCCGCTAGAGCATCCGTGCCAATGAGCACGATCCGCGAAGAAGAACTGGAACTGTTCGATTACCGCGTCGAGCTGGACGTGTTCGCCGGGCCGCTTGACCTGTTGCTATACCTGGTCCAGCGCGACGAGATCGACATTTTCGATATCCCGATCGCACGGATCACCGAGCAGTACCTGCAATACCTCCGCGTTCTGGAACAGATCGACATGACACTGGCCGGTGAGTTTCTGGTCATGGCCAGCACGCTCATGGAGATCAAGTCGCGCATGCTCCTGCCGCAGGCCGCGGGGGACGACGCGGCGGAGCAAGAAGACCAGGAGGATCCGCGGCGGGAGCTCGTGCGACAGCTTCTTGAGTACCGCCGCTTCCGCCGCGCCGCGGAAACGCTTCAGCAGCTCGCCGACGAAGCGTCCCTGGTCTACGCCCGCTCATCCCGGCCCGACGCAGACATGGATGAGCTCGCTCAGCCCGCCGAGCTCATGTACCAGGGGGTTCAGGTCTGGGATCTTGTTGCGGCCTTCGGTCGTCTGATGCGCGACATGGCGACCGCCACGGCAGCGTCGCGCGTGGTCTACGACGAGACCCCCATCCACGTGCACATGGAACAGATTCTGGAGCAACTGAGGCGCCGCGGCCAGATCGCCTTCACGGAGTTGTTCCGTGACCGTCCGGACCGCTCGCGCATGATCGGCATCTTCCTGGCACTGCTTGAGCTGGTGAAAGCCGGCAAGGTGCGTGCTGAACAGAACGAGCTCTTCGGCGAAATCTGGATCCTGCCTGCCGATCACTGCTCCACCGGTCCGGCCGCTGAGGCCGGCTAAGGCAGCTTGGCCACAACGAAGACGAGGCACTCCGATCCCTCTGTTCCGACTCCCCCCTGGGTCGAACATGCCGAATGAACCGACTAGCCAGGGTGCAATTCGACTCTTGCGCACGTACCACCGGCACGGGCCGCTGCGCGGTGAGGGGCGGCAATCGGTGGATGAGCGGCTTTCGAACGGGCCAGAGCGTGCGTATTCTGTCGCGGGCGCGTCGGCCAATAAGCGGCCGGATAGGTTGATCCCCCCGGGGCGCCACGTTGATCCAACAGGGCGCGTGTGGCCACATTAGCTTCTTTCCTCTTCGGCCAACGCCACCGGTTTTACCCACAGCATCGGGGACCACGCCAAATCGTGGGCTTTCCAACCAACGGGACACAGCTCCTGCCACCGGCGCCGTATCGCACGTCGCACAGGCCTGGCGTCGGCCTGTGTGGTTCGGCTTGGCACAGGCATCGCTCCGGTGCTGGGCACGGACCAGGCCTGCGCGCAGTACGGGAAAAAAACGCTCTTGTGGCCTCGGTGCTATCCATTCTGGCCAGGGCCGCGAAGCCCCACGGCCACCTCACCAGCGGAGGTGTTTGCATGGGATCGTCTTCCCATCCCCTCGTGCTCGGCTGCGAGAAACACTGCTACGACGGCACATCCTCCTTCGGTCGCCCAGGCACCGGCGCTACGAATGCGGACTTCGATCCGCTGGCCCCGAAGTGCTTGTAATCCACCGTCCCAACGGTTAGGATGAAGCGGCCATCGGACCTTCACTTTGTTGAGATCTTTGCGTGGACTTCGTCCAGTTGCTGCACGATGCCCGGCTTGGGGACGCGGCGGCCCTGGCCCGGCTGCTTGATCGCTGGCGTCCTGTGCTAACACTGCAGGCGCGGCTGCTATTGCGGAACCGGGCGGCGGATTCTGCTCAGCTGGCGCAGCTCGTCCAGGCAGCGCTCGCGCACGCAAGGCGTGACCTGCCCATCTTCCGAGGAACGACGCAGAGACAATGGGTCCAGCAACTCTGCGCCGCGCTCGCCGCAAGAGTAGCTGTTGCACACGGCGCATGGAACCCGGGCACAGCAGAAGTGCCCGACGAACCGCCGGGAAGCTGGTCCACGATCGATTGCGAAGACTTACATCGTGAAGTCGACTGCGAACAAGAGCTCGCCCTGGCGACAGCCATCGAGGCGCTTCCCGGTCCGATGCGCGAGGTGTTGTTGCGGCGTGCTTTGGAGCAGCAGTCGTTCGAACAGATCGCCCGCGCCTTGGCCTGCCCTCCGGCCAGCGTCCGTATCCTGTGGATCAATGTCCTCCGCACGCTACGGGAAGCCCTGGCCCGCTGAGCGTTCTCAAGTTCCTGACAGGGCCGGCCTACCTGACACTGTCAGCGCGCTTGGAGGAACGGAGTCAAACCATGAGCGAGGCAGAGCGGCGGGCAGATCCGAAAGGTCGTTCGTCAGGTCCGGCGAGGCATGTCTTGGCCGCGGCGCAGGATCACTCCTGCAGTGGCCAGGGTTCGGTCCGGCAGGCAGACCAGTTCCATGCTGCGGATCTACGGTTGGCTCGCGATCTGGAGCAGTACCTGGCGGCGCGGTCGGACTGCACCGGCTCCGAGCAGCCGCCCGCAGCACCAGAGGAGCTGGCCGCACTGGTCGAGGTGTTCTGTCACGTGCAGGCGCTACTCCGCAAGCTGGCCACGCAGGGCACGCAGCGCGCTGGGTCTGAGCCCCCCGAGCGCATCGGCAAGTACGAGGTCTGCCGGCTGCTCGGCTCAGGTGGGCAAGCTCAAAGTTGGCTGTCGTTCGATCCGGATCTACGACGGCATGCTGTGATCAAGCTCTATCACGACGCAACGTCCGAGAAGGACCGTGAGGCGGTGCTACGTGAGGGGCGAGCGCTGGCGCGGGTCCGCAGCCCGTACATCGCTCAGTGCTACGGCGTGGACCGCCTGGAGGACGGCACGCCGTATCTGGTACTTGAGTACACCGCAAGCCGCGGGCTGGACGAGGTGGCAGCTGACCGACAACTCCTGCCTGAACAGGCCGTGGCACTCATTGCGCAGCTCGCCGAGGGGCTTGCGGCCGTGCACGGCTGCGGGTTGTTACACCACGACATCACTCCGGCCAACGTGCTCATCGGCGATGACGGGATCCCGCGGTTGGTGGACTTCGGGTTGGCTGAACCGCCCGGAAGCGGCAAAGAGGGCAGTGTTCAAGGAACGCCTCAATTCATGCCTCCCGAACAGGCACGAGGAGAGCCGGACCGCATCGACACGCGCAGTGACATCTTTGGCCTGGGGAGCGTGCTGTACTGGTTGCTAACCGGGCAAGCTCCATTTGAGGCTGACGATCCGGCCACCGCCTGGCACAAGGCACGCGTCGGCGAGATGCCGTCTGTCAAACAACTGGCCCCGCAGACACCCGCCTGGATCGCCGCCGTGTGCATGCGATGCCTGGCAGCCAAACCGGAGGAGCGCTTTGCTTCCGCCAACGACTTGTTGCAGGCGATCCGCGAGCATCGGTCGGTGCGAAGACCGATCCCGTGGATTGTCGCGATCGTCGGAATAATCGTTGCAGGAATGGCCCTCACGCTGGCGGCCTTCTGGGAGCACTACAGCAGCTCACCGGCCGCTTCGCCGGGTAGAACCGCCGGTGGCGTATCCGAATCCGGCCCAGCGGTGACCGAATCGACGGTCAGCAACGCGCTGGCCGCTCCAGGAGCTATCCTCCATCCCGAACGGCGATTCCGGAAAGACTTTGCGCTGAGCGTCCGGCTTGGCGGTCGAGCCCCGTCGCACAATGAGATGCTAAAGCTGCCCGAGAATGACACGCTTACGCTGACAGTGGAAGCCGATCACGACTCGTACATCGGCGTCTGGTGGCTGGCTTCGTCAGGCAGCGTCGTGCGCGTGTTCCCCAACCGCTACGAGCACGACAACGCGCTGCGGGCGGGCAAGTCCCGTAGCATTCCGGGAAACGACCGCTATCTCCTGCGTGTCCCCGGCCCGGACGGGGGCGTGGCACACTTCTATGCCCTGGCAGCCAGCGAATCCTGGCCGCTGAGCAGCGGTCCAGCCAATGGGCCGTTCACGCTCTTCCACGGCGCCCACGACTTGGAACGGTGGCGCGACTCGCAGCAGGGCGCCCTGTTGGTTCCCCGCCGCCGCAGGATTCTCGTTTCCGAGGCCCTGGTTCCGTTTCGCGTCGTGGCGGCCAACAGCAAGCAGGCCACCCGGGCGCACCGCCGCTAGCACGTCCTGCTGCCCTCTCCGGCAACCCGAGCCCTTCCGCAGGACGCCACCGCCGCACCTCCGGGTGCTCCTCCACGCTCGGTGCCTGAGCGCAACTGCCACTCTTCGGTCGACTGGCCATTGGGCACGGGGTACCGGTTCGTTGCCTCGGCTGCTAGCCCATCGCCAGCAGCGAGGACCGTGCAGGTCGAGCTTCTGCGCAGATGGCCACCGCCAATTCGCCATGGGCCCCCCTTCCGAGCAAGACCCCGACCGGCGCGGACGATAGCTAGGCTGCTGCGGCCGGTTGCGCGGGTCCTGCTCCGGCGGCTTGCCCGCAGAGCGCATCGGTGGCGCTGGCCGCTTCGCATTGGACGGGAAGCTCACGCCAAATGCAGGCGCCACGCGCGCAGGTTACCAGAAGCCCGTGCAACGCCACGAAGCTGGCACCGGTCCCGTCACCACTCCCAGTCGCCTGCAGCCGGTCCTGGGTTGCGGGTCGGTTACTCGTTGCCCTCTTCGAGCTTTGCCTGGAGCCGTTCCCGCGCGGCGATTGAGGGCGTGTGAGTGGGGACCTGGTTCAGGGCAACATCGTACCAGCCGTAGGCGTCCCTGAACCAGCCGATCTGTTCGCAGTATTGTCCGATTTGATAGGCCAGGTCGCAGCGGGCCTGCTCGTCTGCGAGCACATCCCACTCGTTGCGGAAGCGCGCGAACTGCTCCAGCAGCTTGTCCCAGATTTCCTGCAACTCCTTACTGCGGGCGATGTGCTGCTGTGCCTGTTCCTGTTTGCCGATGCGCATGAGCATCTGGCCAAGCTGGTAGTGGTTCTCCGAGCTCCACGGGTTCAGCTTGACCGCTTGTTGGGCTGCCTCGGCGGCTTCCTTGCTCCGTCCGAGCACGCTGAGCAGCTGCGCCCGGAACCGCCAGCAGACATCGGACGATTCGGCTGCTTTCGGGATCTGCGACAAAGCTCGCTCAATTTGGATCGACTCACCTACGCGGGCCAGGCAGCGAAGCCACGCTTCCCACATGATCGGGTCATTGGGCGCTTCCTGGACGCAGCGGATTAGATAACCGCGGGCTTCGGAGGCGTTGGCCGCCTCGAGGTGGTAGATGCCCAGGGCGCGGCGTGTGTAGACGTCCTTCGGATCAAGCTCAATGGCCGGCTCTAGCTGAGCAATCGCCACGCTCGGGTCGACCATCTCGACTTCGTAACGGAGTCTGGACGCAAGCGGTTCGTGACGTCGCTCGGGCAACTCGTTCTGGTACGCTTCCCACGTGATGCGGCGGAAATCGGGCCGCCGTCGCTCCAAAGCGTACATCCCGGCCAGCTCCCGCCGCGCGGCTTGCTGGATTTCAGGCAACCCCACAATGGCCTGCTTCGGACGCAGTGCCAGGACTTGCTTGAAGCAGTCTTCGGCCTTGCGGCGATAGCGTGCTTCCAGCCAGGCCTGCCCTGCACGGAACAGCACCCGGGCCCGGACCAGAGGCGACCCTTGGATCTGTTCCAACACTTCGGCCGCCTCCTTGTACCGCTCCTGCGCGGCGAGCACCCGTGCCAGCAGGATCTGATACTCGATGTTTTCCGGCTCCCGCTCAAGAAGCTGACGCACGATCTGATCAGCCTCGGCGAACTGCCCAACGCGAAGCAGTTCCTCGGCCGCAGCCGGGGTTACCGGAACCGACGGTTGTCGCAGCGCATTCCAGGCAACGACCGAGCCGATCACCAGGAAGACGACCACGGCGATGGCCACCAGGTACTTCGCCCCCTGTGCCCGTGCCTGTTCGGACAACCCCGCTTCCGCCACCCCATCCGCCGTCGCAGCAGTCTGAGCAGCCGTCGGCTGTTGGCCAGCAGCCGCGTTCGGCTGATCGTGCGACTCGAGCGCTTCGTCTTTCTTCTCGTTGCTAACCTGGTCGGCCACAGGTCTGGCTCCTGACTGTACGAATCGAACGGATTTCCTTTCAGTCTACCGCGTGCACCGCTAAATCTGTACGCAACAACCGGACCGGGTGGTTGTGCCGAAAGGCGCGGGCAGACCGCCGCCGGCAACCGGATAAAATAGCGTTGGCTTATGCACTGTCGTGCACAAGTCGCTTCCGGACGGAGCTGATGGCAGCCCACAACAACCGAGGAGACGTCCCAAGCCGTTCGGTCAGCTCGCACGCCCTGCTGGTGGAACGGATTCGGCAAGGGGACCAGGAGGCGTGGGCTCAGTTTGTTGCCGAATACGAAGGAAGGCTGCTGGCGTTCATCGAGCCGCGCGTGCCGACGGTTCAGGACGCCGAGGACATCGTTCAGGAGACGTTGATCGGATTCCTACGCAGCCTTCCAAGCTACGACCCGCGACGGGATCTTTCGTCCTATCTGTTTGCGATCGCCGCGCACAAGCTGACCGACTGGCTGCGACGCAACGGCCGCCGGCCATGGGATTCGGCCAGCTCCGTCGACGACCACGGCCGCCCGCTGGAAGAGTTCAGCGGTCCGGGCCGGACAGCATCGACTATCCTTCGCAGCCGCGAAGGGCACGCTCAGGACGAACAGCGCCTGGCCGCGGCGCTGGCTCAGCTGGTCCGCCGTTGGAAAGAACAGGGCCAGTGGGAGCGACTGAAGTGCATCGAGCTATTGTTTGTCCGTGGCTGGCGGAACAAGGACGTGGCGGCTGCCTTGGGCATGGGTGAGCAGCAGGTGGCAAACCTCAAGTTCCAGACCATCGCCCAGTTGAAACAACTGGTGGGCAACGTCCCGGCCGTCCTGAAGTTGGAAGAAAGCAGCTAGGTCTGTCATAGGGGCTGGCGTCTTGGCGCATAGACCGAGCTACATTTCCGACGAGGAGTTGCTCGCTTATCGCGAGGAGCGGCTTCGGGTCGAGGATCTGGCACGCATAGAGCAGGCGTTGCGGGAGTCGCGTCAGCTGCGCGAGCGGCTTGCGCAGCTGGTCGAGGAAGAGGATCGCGGCTGGTACAGCGTCGGTGCCGTGTGGCGTGCCCATCGGATCAGCTGCCCTGACCGCGACACGCTTGCCGCCTACTGTTGCGGTGCCCTGCCGCAGAACGAGGCTGACTACATTCGTTTCCACATCGACGTCGTGGGCTGCCGACTGTGTGAGGCTGAGCTCACGGACGCTCAGCGGCGGCAACAAGCAGAAGAGGAGGCTCGCGCCACCCCCCGGCGAAAGCGTCTCTACGAATCCAGTCTCCGGTATCTGCCGAGCGATCGATGACCGCTCAGCCCAGGCCGCGGCGTTTCCGTAATTGAACCGGTGTGGAAGCCGTGTTGTTGCCTTGGCAGACTCATCATCGGTCGCCGGTGCTGCGTGAAGGCCGGGCGGTGGCAGTTCACGCGCGCCTAGAGCGTATTCTGCCAGGGCCCCCCTAGTCAGTTACTCCCATGGTCAAGGCCTTTGCTTGCCTCGATCCCCGCGACTCAGCCGGTTACATGCTGCGCGGTACCGAGGCTTCGGCCTCGGGGCACTCCGACCGCGTGCAAGCTCTCGCCACGCCCAATCAGACAGCGGCCCGTGCCGGGCCGGCGGTCCGTGTGGCGCCGGACCCGGCACGGTCGACGACGTCTGAACCGCAGCCGTCCGGTGCTCGCTTCACTTCTGCTGCTTCTGCTTGGGTGCGGGTGAACGAAGGGGAATCGTATAGACCAGCGCCCCAACCGGTTGCCCTGGTTTGACGTTCTTGTAGTTGTCGTGGCACATGACGCACTTAGGCAGCACGACCGGCACCGGGGTAGCTGCCCGGTAGAACCGCTTGCCACCCCGCTTTTCGACCCGCTCGACGTAACTCTTCCCCTGGCGTAGCAGCTTGACGGCAAGCTTCTCGAACTCGTCCTGCGGCAGGTTTCCCTCGTCGGCCGGCTCGCCGCTCACATCGATCAACCTCACCTTGTGCCAGCCCCGCTTGCCGATTGCGTCGAACCACTGGACGGCAGCTGCACCGGCCGGGAAATCGGTCTCGTTGTGCACGTACTTTTGCGTGATGAGCACGATAGCCAGTTTGTAGATGTCGTCTAGCATGCGAACCTCGCGGCGGGCCACAGGCAGGCTAACCTCTTTGGGAACATCTGCCGCGGTGTTCCGCTTCGGCTCGGCAGGTTTCTTAGCCGTATCGCCGGCAAGTGCGTACATGGCCAGCGCAACTGTCGTAAGCGTTCCAACGAGGCATGCGATCTTGCGCATCACCAGCCTCCGCTTGAAGAGAGGTTCTACTGTTGGGTGGGCCATCAGGGGCCGCAGTGGGCTCCAGAGGCAACAGGCCACCTGGCCCCGTACACCGTTGCACAAGCTGCGCTGAGGCGGGTCGCCTTTGGGGGGGACCCTCGTCAAGGAGGGTTTTAGAGCAAGGATAGCTAACTCTGGTTGACTTGTCAACTTTATCATATCTCCATGCGTGCCAGGCACCTCCGCGGCATGCCCGGCTGCTTGGTGGCGGACCGGCGCGGAGACGATTGGGCCATTCCACTGAGGTGGCGGCGACGGACTCCTGCCGTGCGTCCAGGCAACGCCTTGCTTGAAGAGGCGGTCCAATGCGTCGCTGCTTGCCCGCCAGCACCCGCCAATGCCGCCCCGTAGTCGACCGGGTAATGACGCGGGCTGACAACGCTGCTTGGCCCGGTCCGATCGGGCAGCCTTGCGAAAGCTGCCATCTGCCCGTAGCATGCGCGCGCAGCATGAATGAGGACTTCGGCATGGAGCTGTCCGAACGCATCCCAATTCGGGTGCCCGAGGTTGGACTTGAGCCCGAATGCGAGGTTCAGGTCAGCATGTGGTTTGCGCGACCGGGCGAGCTTGTGCTCGAGGGCGACCGGCTGGTGGAACTGCTCGCCGAGGATGTCACCTTCGACGTTACGGCACCGGTAACCGGGCGTGTCGTCGAGATCCTGCGTGACGTGGACGAGCCGGTCGAGCCCGGCGAAACGATCGGCTGGCTCGAAGCCAGCGTTGAAGACGCATGGTGAAGAGCCAACGGGCTCTTGCGTAGAGGCAGTCACCCTCGGCCAGCCCTGCTCGCCCCGCGCCGCCGGCACGTAGCAACGTTCCCGGCCATCGGCACCAAGCGCCACGCTGCCCGGCAGCAGAAGGTGTTACGGCGGCACGAGTGCTACCACGATCCGAGCACGCCCACACCACCAGCAGCGCCGGGCCCCGGGGCATGCGTGCAAAGCGTCGGCTTTGACCACGCTCTCCCGGCCTGGAGCGACCGAACGCAGATCGTCGGGGCAGCACGCACTTGTCCCACTGGTGAGCGGCTGCAGGAATTGGTAAACTACGTGAGCGTAGCATCCTGCCGTGGTGGTGCCCGACGCTGGTGGCAGAGAACGCCGAGATCGCTCACAAGCCGAAGCTGTTTGTGCTCGTTCCCGTCGGCGGTAGCGGTCGACCGGTGCCTTTGCGCAGGCCGCTTTATGTGGTTGGCCGTTCGCGGCACGTGGACATCCGCATCCGGGACCGCGCCGTCTCCAAGGTTCACGCCATCCTGTTTAACTGCGCCGGCGCTCTACTGATCCGCGACCTTGGCAGCACGAACGGTACACGGGTCAACGGCCAACGGATCCGATTGGGCGTGCTGCTACCCGGAGACAAGGTCAGCTTCGCCGCGCGCACCTTCGAGGTGAGGGTCCAGACGCCCGATGACACAGACCGTGCCGGCTACCAGAAGACGGTGTGCGACATGGAAGCCCTTGATCCGGTCGAAGAGGAGCTGGCCGAGCCGAGTTCGCCGGTGATTCGCGTAATGCGCAGCTCGCGTCGCCGTTAGCACGGTCTGAAGCTCGCATTCGTCACGCCCGCCCGAGCCCAACTGTTGCGGACGTCTCTGAGGTCGCACCCATGGCAACGATAAACCGTCGCTCCTTCCTTGCGACCGCCCTTGCAGCAACCGCGGCCGCTGCTGCGGCAGCCCGACCCGCAGCAGCAATCGATCCGATCCGGCGTAGGGGTCGGGCAAAGTTCAAATTGAGCCTGGCCGCCTACTCGTTCCGGTCCTATCTGACCGGCAAACGGCCCCGCTGGACCCTGGACGATTTCCTGGACTTCTGTGCCGATCAGCAGCTCGACGGCACTGAACCGACCTCCTACTACTTTCCCCGCCCTGTCACGGATGAGTATCTGAACCACTTAAAGGCCAAAGCCTTCCTGCTCGGGCTGGACATCTCCGGCACCGCGGTGCGCAACAATTTCTGCCTTCCGCCCGGGCCCGCCAGGCAGCGTGAACTGGCGCACGTAAAGCGTTGGGTAGACTATGCGGCGAAGCTAGGCGCTCCGGTCATACGCATCTTCTCCGGAGGCGTGCCCAAGGGCCGGACACTGGAGGAAGCGCGCAGATGGTGCGTTGAAACCATCGAAGAGGCGTGCCAGTACGCCGGCTCGAAGGGGGTGTTCCTCGCGCTGGAGAACCACGGCGGCATTAGTACCACGGCCGAGGATCTGTTGGCGGTTGTACGTCGAGTGCGGTCCCCCTGGTTTGGCGTGAACCTGGACACAGGCAATTTCCGCAGTCGCGATCCGTACCGCGACATTGAGCTCGTGGCGCCGTATGCGATCAACGTGCAGGTGAAGGTTGAGATCCGGCCGGCAGGCAGCGCCCGCCAACCGGCCGACCTGAAACGAATCGTGCGTCTCCTGGAACAGGCCGGTTACCGCGGGTACTTGGTGTTGGAGTACGAGGCTGCCGAGGACCCACTCACAGCGGTGCCGCGGTACCTGGAACAGCTCCGCTCGCTGATCTGATCCGGCACGCCTCCCGCGGGGATGACCAGATGGCTTGTTGGCAAGCAAGGGACATGCTCGGCCCGTGATCCGATCAGCCGAACCCACCTGGTTTGCGCACGCTCAAGACGCTCATGCATGCTCGCGGGCATCAGGGGATATGGGCTGGCGGTTCCGGGTCGATGCGGCGGTGGACCGGACCGCAGCAATTACCTCCTCGGCCTGGTAGCTGCTCCGTACGAAGGGCCCGCAAGCAACGGCGCGGAACCCGAACTTGCGCGCCAGCCGCTCCAGTTCTTCGAACTCCTTCGGCGTCACATAACGCACGACCGGCATCCGCTCCGGCGCAGGTTGAAGGTACTGGCCGACGGTGAGAATGTCGCAGCCGACGGCACGCAGGTCTGCGAAGACCTCGAGCAACTCGTCCCACGTCTCGCCCAGCCCGACCATCAAGCCGCTCTTGGTGGCGACCTCTGGGGCAAGCTCCTTGCTGAGTTGCAGCAGCCTGAGGCTGCGGCGGTAGTCCGCGTTCCGCCGGACTCGGTCGTAGAGCCTTGGCACGGTTTCGACATTGTGGTTCAGGACCTCGGGTCGAGCGTCGAGGACGGTCCGCAGCGCGTGCCAGTCACCGCGGAAATCGGGTATCAGAACTTCGATGGTCGCGCCGGTCCGCCGGCGGACGCTGCGGATAACCGCGGCAAAGTGGCTGGCACCGCCGTCTGGCAGGTCGTCGCGGGTTACGGAGGTGATCACGACGTGCTTCAGGCCTAGTCGCGCGGCAGCCTCCGCAACCCGCTCCGGCTCATCCGGTTCCGGTGGTGCCGGCTTGCCGCGTTGGACGGAGCAGAAGGAGCATGGTCGGGTGCAGACGTTGCCCAGAATCATGAACGTGGCCGTCAGCCGCGCGTAGCACTCTGGCCGATTTGGGCACCGTGCGTTTTCGCAGACGGTCTCCAACCGCAGCTCACGCAGCACGCGGGTGGTTAGCGCGTTGAAGTTGCCGCGCGGCAACGGACGCTTCAGCCACTGCGGGAGCCGAGGCCGCCAGGCGGCCGAGGACGGCTTAGGATCGACGAGCGGTAACTGCTGCATCACCGCGTAGCCGGACGTTCAGCAGGTGGTCGCCTGCCGTGACGAAGTAGTCTTCAATCATAAAGGCTTGGGTGAAATGCCGCACGGTCGCCTCTCGGACCTTGGCCATAGGCGTCGGTTTGGCCCGGAGCGCTTCGATCGTGGTGGCCCGGACTGGCCGCAGGGGTTGCAGCTGCAGCAGGTGGAAGCGGTCCGGACACAGGGAGACGTTGATCCAGAACCCGAACGTCGCAACATGCCGGTGTGCAGCAAGGCCCCAGCCGGCCAGCAAGCGTCCACCGCAGAACACGTAGCCGCCCCGCTTGAATTCGACCGGATCGACAACCAGTTCGCGTAGCACGGCACGCAGCACGGCCACGAGCCGGCGTCGATAGCTACCGAGGTCCATTCCTGCAAGCGGGTAGACCGGATACGCCACTAGCTGGCCCGGCAGATGCAGCCAGCAGCCGCCGCCGCGGTTCACCCAGTGCAGGGTCACGCCCGCACGGCGAAGCTGCTCGTCGTCCCAGGCGATCTGGCCACGACTGCCGGTGCGGCCAATGGTCACCGAGGGAGGATGCTCGCAGAGCAATAGCGCCGCTAACCGGCCAGGCTGGCCCGATGCCTCGTAGGCCAGGCGGCGCTGCAGGTAGAGTGCATCGTCGACGGTGATCTGCCCGAGCAGATACACCTGCAGCGACGGCGCGTTGTACCGCCTGGCACGATCGTGCATCGTCTTCGGCCACTCACAGGCTCAGTTCTGCGGGACATCCGTTGCCATTAAAGCGGCTGGTTGCCCCACCGACAAGGGGAACAAACTGGGTACCCCAGCCGGAGGGGCCGTGTCGTACCACGGCCGCGGGCTATGCGGCCAGGTGGCCGAACGCCATCGGCCACTGTCACGCTTTCGCCCACGGGGCCACGCATTCAGTGTAACGTGGCGTAGCAGGCGGCGTTGCTTACGTGACGGCACGACTCCGGCTTGCGTGCCCGCGGCGCCACTGATGACATATCCGCGCACTCTGCGGCGGGCTCGGCGGCCCGGTGACCCTCGCGGCAAACGGACTGTCGTTGACGCGAGCTATCGAAGCCGGTAGGAAGGCGACCGAGACACCGGCAACGACTTGAAGCCACTGGGCGTTGTTGCCACATCCTGGGATGCATCTGCCGAGCAATCACGCAGTGATCGCTGCATCATTTCGAGGTGGCCTATGTGCGGCATTGTCGGATTCGTTGGCAAACGGCCTGCTCAGGACATCCTGGTCGAGAGTCTCCGCCTCCTGGAGTATCGCGGCTACGATTCGGCCGGTGTGGCCACGGTGAAGCGTGGCGAGCTCTTTGTGCGCAAGCGAGCCGGGCGGATCGACGATCTGGCTGAGTTACTTCGCCAGGATCCGGTCCCGGGCTTCTGCGGCATCGGTCACACTCGATGGGCCACGCACGGCGCGCCGACCGACTCCAACGCCCACCCCCACGTGGGCGGCAACGGGCTGGTGGCAGTCGTACACAACGGCGTCATCGAGAATTACGCGACCTTGCGCCAACGGCTGGAAGCGCTTGGCTATGAGTTTCAAAGTGACACCGATACGGAAGCCATCGCGCATCTGATCGCCCATCACCTGGTCAGTTTGCACGAAGAGGGCCATAACGGCGCTCCCGGTGAGGCGCTGGTTGAGGCGGTCCGGCAAGCTACGGCACAGCTGAAAGGTACCTATGGCATCGCCGTCATCTCGCCGCTTTACCCGGACATGATCGTCGGTGCGCGGCTGGGCAGCCCGTTGGTTCTGGGCGTCGGTCGCTCGGAGCATTTCCTGGCCAGCGACTCTGCCGCCCTGGTCCGGCACACCGGTCGGGTGGTTTACCTGAACGACGGCGAAATCGTCACGGTCCGAGCCGACGAATTCCAGGTGGAACACATCGAACGCGGCGCGGTTGTGCCCAGCATCCAAACGCTGGACTGGTCGGCCGAAGACACGGACAAGGGCCCGTATCCTCACTACATGCTGAAGGAGATCTTCGAACAGCCTCGCGCGATTGAGAACGCCATGCGGGGCCGGATCAATGACGCTGACGCCACGGCTCACTTCGGTGGCCTGAATCTCACGCCCCAGCAGCTTGCCCAGGTCCGGCGCATCATCCTGACCGGCTGCGGAACGAGCTGGCATGCGGGCCTGGTGGGTGAGTACCTGATCGAGGAGTTCGCTCGGATCCCGGTGGAGGTGGAATACGCCAGTGAGCTGCGCTACCGCAATCCCCCGATCGAACCGGGCACGATCGTGTTTGCCATTGCCCAATCGGGCGAGACGGCCGACACGCTGGCGGCGCTGCGGGAATCGAAGCGGAAGGGGATCCCGACGCTTGCCATCGTCAACGTGGTCGGCAGCACGATTGCTCGTGAAGCCGACGGCGGCATCTACCTGCACGCCGGTCCGGAGATCGGGGTAGCCAGCACCAAGGCGTTCACCGCTCAGATCACCGTGCTGACCCTGCTGGCCGTGTACCTGGGGCGCATGCGGCACCTGTCTGCCCCGGCCGGCGCTCGCCTGCTGGCGAATCTGCGTCGGATGCCGGAGATCGTGCAGCGGACGCTGGAAGAGGTGCACGATCCGGTTCGGGAACTGGCACACAAGTACCACAATGCACGGAACTTCTTGTACCTGGGCCGCCACTATAACTTCCCCATCGCGCTGGAAGGCGCCCTGAAGTTGAAGGAAATCAGCTACATCCATGCCGAAGGGTTGCCGGCGGCCGAGATGAAACACGGACCGATCGCGCTGGTTGACGAGCAGACCCCATCGGTGATCATTAACCCACGGGGCTGGGTCTACGAGAAGGTCATGGCCAATCTGGAGGAGATCAAAGCGCGGAAAGGTCCGGTGATCGCCATCGCGAATGAGGGTGATACGGAGATCGCCCGGCGCGCGGACGATGTCGTGTACGTGCCTGCGGTTGAGGACTACCTGCAGCCGCTGGTGACGGTAATTCCTCTCCAGTTACTCGCTTACTACATTGCCGTCCTCCGCGGCTGTGACGTCGACAAACCGCGGAACCTGGCCAAGAGCGTCACGGTCGAGTAGACTCCGGGGATTTGTGCTACAGTAGGCTACGCTGCCCCAGACCACCCGAGTCGTTGTCGGCAACGGAGGACGCGCTATGGATGCAATGTTCTACCGCATGCTCGAAGAACGCTTCCCGAAAGAGGTGACCGTTAAGGGCGGGAAGCGCTACACGTTACGTCCGCTTCTGCCGACGGATCGAGAGCGTCTGTGGGCATTCTTCAAGGAGATCCCCGAAGAGGATCGGATGTTCCTCAAGCACGATGTCTCCCGCGAAGAGACGATCATCACCTGGTGCACCCACATCGACTACGAGAAGGTCCTGCCGATCCTGGCCTTAGACGGAGATAACGTCGCGGCCGACGCCACGCTACATCAGGACCGCGGCGGCTGGCAAAGCCATATCGGCACGGTACGCATCGTGGTGCACCCGGAGCACCGGCGCAAGGGCCTGGCGTCGGCCATGATCAGCGAACTGATCGAACTGGCCGCCTTCACCGGCGTCGACTACCTTGAAGCCGAGTGCCTGGCAGACCAGGAGCCGATGCTGCGGTTCTTCGAGCGGCTCGGGTTCAACGAGACGTTCCGGTTGCCGAATCGCGTGCGCGACCGTCGCATGAACACCCATGACCTGGTGATTCTCAGCTACGAGCTGCGGCCGGAAGGCTTCGAGGCCGATTGATGGCAATGGCTTTCGATGTTGTCGTGGTGGGTGGCGGCCACAACGGGTTGACAGCCGCCGCCTACCTCGCCCGGGCCGGTCTTCGAGTGGTGGTCCTGGAGCGGCGAGCGGTCCTGGGCGGGGCCTGCGTGACGGAGTCCCCCTGGCCCGGCTACCGCATCAACACGGCCGCTTACGTTATCAGCCTCTTCGATCCCACGATCCTTGCCCAACTCCAGCTCCAGGAACGCTTCGGCCTGCGGCTGCTGCCCCGATCCCCCTCTTCGCTCACGCCGCTGCCTGACGGCCGCCGGCTGGTTCTCGGCCCCGACCCCAAAGCCAATTACTCATCGATCCGTGCCTTCGACCCGTCGGATGCCGAGCGGTTCACCGCCTACGAGACCCAGCTGGGACGAATCGCAGCGGTCCTGGAACAGCTAGCCGTACGTGAGCCGCCCGATCCGTGCCGTCCCGGGTTCGGTTCGCTACCGGACAAGCTCGCGCTGTACCGTCTGCTGACTGCCCTTTCGGGCGACGATGGCTATGCGGCCGTGCGGTTGCTGAGTGGCTCGGCTGGCCGATACCTGCGCAGCTGGTTCCGTTCTGAACCGCTGCTCGCAACGCTGGCGACCGACGCCGTGATCGGGGCCATGGCGGGGCCGTCGTCGCCGAGCACCGGTTGGCTGCTGCTCCACCACGTGATGGGACGATGCGGCGGCAAACGCGGCGTCTGGGCGTACGTGCAGGGAGGGATGGGCAAGCTGACCGAAGCGTTGGCCGCAGCGGCCCGAGCAGCCGGTGCTGAGATCCGCACGAACGCAGACGTGGTAGCGATCCGAGCACGCCGTGGCCGGGTGCACGCAGTCGTGCTGGCCGATGGCACCGAGTTGACCGCGCGGGCAGTGGCCTGCAATTGCGACGTCCGCCGCGTGACCGAGCTGTGTGGCGCGGAACTGCCCGAGGAGTTTCGCGATGCGGTCGAGCGGATCGACTTTCGCAGTCCCGTCTGCAAGATCAACCTGGCCGTCGACCGCTGGCCCGCGTTCCCCGGCATGAACCCCGACGGTCCCCCGCCCCCGGAACTGGGCGGCACGATCCACATCGTGTCGTCGCTGGAAGGCCTGGATCAGGCGTACCTGGACGCAGCCGGCCGTGAACCGTCGCGCGAACCGATGTTGGAAATCACCATCCAGAGCGTCGTCGATCCGTCGCTGGCCCCTGAAGGACACCACGTCGTCAGCATCTTCGCCCAGTACGTGCCCCCTTCGTGGGCAGAGCGACCCCCCGAGGGGGAGCCGGAACGGTTTGCCGACCGCTGCATCGAGCGGATCGAGCAGTACGTTCCTGGGTTCGGCTCTTCGATCCTGCACCGCCAGGTGCTCGGGCCGGCCGAGCTGCAGGCGACGTTCGGGCTGACCGGTGGCAACATCTTCCACGGCGCGATGGTGCCGGACCAGCTGCTCTTCATGCGCCCGGTGCCCGGCTGGTCTCGTTATCGGCTACCTCTGGTCGGCCTCTACCTGTGCGGCTCGTCGGCACACCCCGGGGGCGGCGTCACGGGCCTGCCGGGTCGGCTGGCTGCGCGACGCATCCTGGGCGACTGGCGTATGCTGGCGCGGAGCTAGCCCAGAGCTCCCTGCCGAAGTGCCGCCGCTTAACCCTGGGCCATCTGGCTGCGATTGCCGCTCTCAACACGGCCAAGGCGTAACGTAACCTTGCCCCGCCGAAGCTCTATCACCACCTCGCTGTCGCCCCTGGCGAAGCCTTCCGCAACCGCGGCAGGGCGCGCCGGCGGCGAGCGGTTGCCGGGCGGCCGAGCTGTGCTATGGTTTTAGTGGCTGCGTCTCTGGCCGCGACGAAGTGGAGGCATGCCGGCATGCTCTTTGAAGAACGCTTCATCTTCATCCCCGTACGCTACCCGGAAGGCAACTGGGAGCCGGAGGGGGTGGACTACGAAGAGCTCTGGCTGCCGTCGGCCGGCGGCGTGACGATCCACGGCTGGTTCTGCCGTCACCCGGAGGCTGTGGCCACGATCCACTGGTCGCACGGCAACACGGGCAACATCACCCACCGCATCGAAGAGGTGCGGATCTGGCAACAGTACCTGCCCGTGAACATCTTGCTGTACGACTACCGCGGCTATGGCCGCAGCGAAGGCACGCCGTCCGAAGAGGGGCTCTTCGCCGACGCGCGCGCCAGCTACCGCTGGCTGGTCGACGTCAAGGGTATTGCCCCGGAGCAAATCGTCTTGTTCGGCCGCAGCCTCGGTTCGGCCGTCGCCTGTTATCTGGGCACGCAGGTGCCGCACGCCTGTCTCGTGATGGAAGCAGGCTTCACGTCGGCCGTCGCGATGGGCGAGCTAATGTTCCCGTGGCTTCCGATCCGGCGGTTTCTGCGCAACCGGTTCGAGACCGACCAGCGTATCAGGCAGTACCGCGGGCGCGTGCTCATCATCCACGGCACCGCCGACTCGGTGATCCCGTTCGAAATGGGCCGCAAGCTGTACGAGTTGGCATCCGAGCCGAAGCAGTTCTTCGCCGTTGAAGGTGCCGACCATACGGATGTGCCGATCGTTGCCGGGGAGCGCTACTTTCGGACGCTGGCCGAGTTCTTCCGTTCGGCCGAACTGCCGATTCCTGAGCCCCGGCCGATGATGGTCTCGCCCGCCCGCTAGGGGCGGAAGCGGCCACCGCCAGCCCGGCCCAGGCTCTTGCCCGTCTCGCCAAACCGCACGCTGCGCCGTCCGGGCCAAGGACGTGCGCCACAGTGGCCCGAGCTACCGCTCTGCGCTGCTTGATCCGTCGGAATGCGGCACGATGCGGGCACGTATAATTGGGAACACTCAGGAACCGGGGGCAGGGACACCAGCCCCTGGCCCTTGCTGACGGTCGCGACAAAACCAGTCCTGGATGCCAGTGCGAGGTAGCGACAGTGGCCCTTGATGATCTGGTCGTCGGAATCGGCGGTGCTGCAGGCGATGGTATTGCCTCGGCCGGGGATACGCTTGCCCTGGCGCTTGCTCGGCAAGGTCTGCGTATCTATGCGTACAACAGCTATCAGTCCGTAGTCCGTGGCGGCCGCATCTGGCTGCGCATGCGGATTGCGAACAGGCAGCCGCTAAGCCCGGGCAACGTGCTGAACGCCCTGGTCGCACTGAACCAAGAAGCTTTGGACCTGCACCTCCAGGAGATCCAGCCTGGAGGTGCCGCTTTGTTCAACACGCACCGTGTGCGGAGGGCTCCAGAGAAAGGCCCAGACGGCGTGCAGCTCTGCCCGATCCCGGTCCCCGATCTGGCCCCGGTCTACAAGGATCTGCCCGTGATCCAGAACACCGTGCTCATCGGCGCCCTGTACGCCATAATGGGGCTGCCGTTCGATGGTGTGGAGTCAGTGCTGGAGAGCACGTTCGCTCGCAAGGGCCAGAAAGTCATCGACATGAACGTCGGTGCAGCCAGGGCTGGGTATGACTACGCCGCTGAGCACTTCCAGAAGATGGAACTGGCTCTGAAGCCGCAACCGACGCAGAAGCGCTACGCGGTGATGACGGGCAACGAAGCATTCGGACTTGGCGCCGTTGCTGCCGGCGTGCGCATGTACGTTGCCTACCCGATGACCCCCGCCAGCGGCATCCTGCATTGGATGGCCGCGCACGGCCCGGCCGTGGGGATCAGCGTCCGTCAGCCCGAGGATGAGATTGCGGTAATGAACATGGCGATCGGCGCCAATCACGCCGGCATCCGCTGCATGTGCGGCACCTCTGGCGGCGGCTTCGCGCTGATGACCGAGGCAATGGGCATGGCCGGCATGATCGAGACGCCGGTCGTGTGCATCGAAGTGCAGCGTGGCGGCCCGTCCACCGGCCTGCCTACCAAGACCGAACAAGGTGACCTGTTCCAGGTTTTCGGAGCTGGCCAGGGTGACTATCCGCGACTGATCGTCGCGCCCACCAACGTCTACGACTGCTTCGAAACGGTGAAAGAGGTTTTCAACCTGGCCGAGAAGTACCAACTGCCTGCGGTGATCCTCTCGGACCTGTTACTGTCGGAGCATCATGAGACGGTCGAGCCAGACCGCTTCGACTTCGAGAACCCACCGATCGATCGTGGGGAGCTGATCACGGAAGCCAACGGCGGCGATGGCGAGGCGTACTTGAGATACAAGATCACCGAAACCGGCGTCTCGCCACGTGCTATCCCAGGTGTGCCGGGCCACCTGTATGTGGCACCAACGGACGAACACGATGAAGACGGAGTGCTGATCAGCGATATCTACACCGATCCGGTTCGGCGCAAGCGCATGATGGAAAAGAGGATGAGGAAGATGGTGTATCTCAAGAACGAGCTACCGCCGCCGCGGCTGGAAGGCCCAGCCGATGCTGAGGTGACACTGGTCGGGTGGGGCTCGACCTGGGGCGTGATCAGGGAGGCTGTCGAGGCGCTTGCTGCCGAGGGCATCAAAGTCAATCACCTGCAGATCAAGTACATCGTACCGTTCCACGGTGAAGAAGTGGCCCAGATTCTGTCGAAGGCCAAGAAAATCATCATGGTAGAGCAGAACTTCGGTGGCCAACTGGCCCGGCACCTGCGGTCGGAAACGGGCATCAAGGCGGACGGCCACATTCGCAAGTACGATGGGGAGCCGTTCGAGCCAAAGCACATTGTGGCCGGGGTGAAGCGGATCCTGGCCGGCGAGGAAGAGCTGGTCACCTGCGTGTCCGATGAACCTGGCTGGCGCTACGATCATCCGTCGTTTGTGTAGTCAGCGCAGCGGCGAACCAGCTTCGCAGCGTGCGAGGACGAGGCTCTGCCAGGCAACAGATTACCGGAGTCAATCATGGCAACTGCGACTGTCGAGCTGAAGCCGAAGGACTACAAGTCGAATATACCGCCCGATTGGTGTCCGGGCTGTGGCGATTTCGGCGTGCTCAACGCACTGCAGCGGGCCTGCTCGGAACTGAAGATTGCCCCTCATGAGATCGTCGTCGTCTCCGGAATCGGCTGTTCGTCAAACTTGCCCGGGTTCTTCAGGGCCTATGGGGTGCATGGCCTGCATGGACGGCCGATCCCGGTGGCCACAGGGATCAAGTTGGCGAACAAGGACCTGACGGTGATCGCGACCGGAGGGGACGGCGACGGCTACGGTATCGGCCTCTCGCACATGATCCATGCGATTCGTCGCAACGTGAACATCACCTACATCGTGATGAACAACCAGATCTACGGGCTAACGACCGGCCAGGTGTCGCCGACCAGTCTGCTGAACATGAAGACGAAGAGCACTCCCAAGGGGAACATCGAGCTGCCGATCAACCCGCTGATGCTCGCCCTGGCCGCCGGGTGTGACTATGTGGCACGGGGCTTCAGCGGTGACATCAAGCACCTGACGGAACTCTATAAGGGAGCACTCCAGCATCGTGGCTTTGCGCTGGTGGACGTGTTCAGCCCGTGCGTTACGTTCAACCGGTACAACACGTACGACTGGTTCCGTCAACGGATCAAGAAGCTCGAGGACAAGGGACACGATCCGACCGATTTCGTAGCGGCCATGGAGGAAGCAAAGAAGGTAGGCGATGAGGAAGTGACCATCGGGCTGTTCTACAGGAATCCCAACCCGCGGCCACCCCTGGAGGACCTGGACGAGGTCATCGCCAGCGGGCCGCCGCTGGTCAAGCGCCCCCTCGGCATCACGAACGCCGAGGCGCGTCCGCTGCTGGAAGAGCTCATGTAAGCCCACTCCCACCGATATTCTTGACGAACAGCCATTGCGCCGCAGGAGTGGCTTGGTCGGTGAGCCGTTCCTGCGGCGTTTTTTCTCGTCCCGGCTGACGGCAGCCTGGCTTGCTCCTCGGCAACAGCACGCCGTGGCACATGCGTGGACCGGCGGTCTGGGCGGGGCCAAAGCGGGGGCCGACCAGCTCTGTCCGGGGGCACAGCGCAACAGCAGGCACTATCGCGACGGCAACCGCTCCGTGGTTCGGATTCGGTCGCAGAACCTCTCGTAGAACGTGACCAGGTATTCGAGCGGGTAGACGCAGAACGGGTACTCCCGGTACTCCAGAATGCGACGCGCCTTGGCATCGTGTTCCAGGGCGGCCAACTGCAGCCGCGCTGCTTCGATTTCGGCCGCCAGGAACTCCGCCAGACGGCTGTTGATCGCACGGAACTCGAGGAACCGTTCGCGGCGTTCCTTCTTGGTGCGTGGTTGCCAGCGGATCAGTTCTTCCTTGCGGCGAATCAGTTCCGCGACGCTCGGGTACCGGCGCACGTTGCTGGGCAGTACCTTCTGCGGATTGAACAACAGCAGACGGAGTCGCTGTTTGACGGCGGCGATGTCCTCGGCCCTGACCGCGGGTCGTTCGACGGGCAGGTACACGGTTGCGGTCAGCGTGGCGAACTCCGGAACAGGCAGCTCATAGAAGCGGCAGATCAATTCGTCGGTGATCTGATCGTAGATCGCGCCACCGAGTCCGTGGACGAACAGATCGCCCAGGAACAACCGCGCGAAAAGGGTCGTGGTGAGGGCACGCGTGCGGATCTTCGTCTTTGTTCCTCGTAGCACTGGCATCAGTCGTTCGACAGCGCGGCAGGCGTCGCGTTCCGGTCCCAGGGGCAAATCCAACACCCATCCCTGACGGTCGGTCAGCGTTGTGCGGTCGCGGCGAACGCAAGCGTACAGCGGCATGCGCCGCCTACCGGGCACGTGCCAGACCCAGAATGGCAGCTCATACCAGTCGCCGTCGCGCGTAAGGTCAGGAACTGGTCGGCTTCGATTCCTGATTCCGTACAGCTCGCGATAGCGTCGCAGCGCGTCGTTGTGGGTTTGGTGAAAGCGGTCAATGTTGGCGATCAGGTGGGCGGCGAACCAGGCGAACGGCTCCGTAGAACACATCTTGCTGACGGGCAGTTCCAGGTTGCGAAGCCCGCACAGCGCCTCGATCGCGCGCCGCGCCCCGCTAACCCTGTCGCTCAGGCGGCGTGACCTTTCGCTTAACTTGGTGGCGTACTCCCATAGGTGCTCGACCAGCGGATCCAGGCCCAGCGTGCGCGCAGCCGTGGCGACGCGCGACCCGAAGACCCGGAACGTGTCCAGGTCCAGCACGACATGTTCCTCATACGGGACGTCCGCTTCCCAACGGTCCAGCTGCACCAGTGCCTGGCGAGGCGATCGCGGTGGCCCAACCGGAACACGCACGGATAGGCTCTTGATCCGGTCATTGTCAACCACAAGGTTCACTGAGATGCCGTCCACAACCCGAGCCAGGCGTTCGGCAGCGAAGTTCTTGATCCAGACGCCCGGGTGAAAGAGTTCGGGCTGATGCCCGGTCAGAACGACCGGTCCGGACAGAGACTCTGGCAACGTTATGTTCGTATCGCATACCTCCAGCAACCATCCCGTGTAACGGCGCGCCAGAGCCAGGGCATCCTCTTGTGCTTGGCGGCGCAGTGACCGAAACGACCTGCCCTGGACCGAAAAGTTCGCATCTGCCAGGCGCAGGCGGTTCGCCGCCAGCATCTGGGCCCATGTCTCCGGCGGAGGATCCGCCACGACGGTTCGATCGGTCTGTGGTGCGTACAGCCGCTTGCGAGTCACTCGGCCAGCACCTCACTCACGCTCGGCACCTGGAGCTTCTCCGGACACCAGCGACGCAGCGCGGCGGTGAGAACATCCAGGTAGTACCTCAAGCGGGTATTCGGGTCATCCAGCGCCCCGCCAAATGCCCGCTCTTCGTCCAAGTAGATTACCGGAACGGACACCTCTGTAATTCTCCAGCCGTACCGTGCCGCTTGAACCCATACCTCCAACGGCATTGCGTAACCTGTATCGGTTATTTCGATTCTCTCTAGAACCTCGCGCCGGTACGCCTTGAACCCACAGAACGCATCGGTGATACCCAGGCCGAGCAGTTCGTTTAGCAGACGCGTGATCCTCTGGTTGATCCGTCGGCGCTCCGCCGGGATACGCGCATCGGGGGGCGGCGGCACCAGGTAGCGCGAACCTGAGACGATATCTGCCTCCGGAAGCTGCCTGACGAGTCGTGGAATCAGGCAGGGCTGGTGCTGGCGATCGCAGTCCATCGTCACCAGCGCGTCGTAGCCGTGCTCGACGGCGTAGCGGAACGCATCGCGCAATGCCGCACCGTAGCCTTCGTTCCGCTCGTGCCGCAGCACTCGAACCTGAGGAAACGAGCGAACTAACTCCGGGGTCCGGTCGGTGGAACCGTCGTCAACGACCAGCACGTCCGGCACCACGTGCAACGTCTCTTGCAACACGCCCGCCAGGTACTTCTCCTCGTTGTGGACGGGGATTGCGGTCAGCAGTCGTAGCATCCGTTAGCCCTCAAGCCCACGCCAGGCATGCCGTCCCCTCATTCTAGCGAGAGCCCGCCCCATCGGCCCGCCGCTCGTCGGCGAAGCAGCATCGGCCGAACAGTTGGCGGCTACGCGCCCCGGCCGGCAGGGTACCGGCCAGCCCGCCACTCGCGCACCCGGCAGTGCGCGCGGCAGCGCCCGGACAGTAGAATGCGGGCGGGTACGCGGCAGTCGGCTCCGGGAACCGTCCGATGAACCGCCAACCCTGGCGTGTGCCGGAAAAGTGGTGGGAGCCCAGGCTGAAGCCCTGGCGCTGGTGGCTGTTGAAACCGCTCCGCCGACTGTACGCTCGGCTCGTCGAACAGATCGATCACTTTGAAGTGCAGCGAGCTGAGCTGGTTCGGGAGCTGTTGGACAACGACTGTGGCGTGCTGATCACGCCCAACCATTGCGGCCACGCCGACTCATCGGCCATCTGCGCCGCAGCAGAAGAGATCGGCCGTCCGGTGTATTTCATGACCGCATGGCAGGTCTTCGCCATGGCCGGCCGGCTGGAACAGCTGATCTACCAGTGGCATGGTTGCTTCAGTGTGGATCGCGAAGGGATTGATCGCCAGGCATTTCGTCAAGCCGGCGAACTGCTGGCTCATTCCCCGTTTCCGCTGGTGATTTTTCCTGAAGGAGAAGTGTACCACCTCAACGATCGCGTATGCCCCTTCTATGACGGTCCGGCCGCGATTGCGACGTCCGCTGCGCGCAAGGGACGGCCGGTTTACTGCGTGCCGTGTGGCATTCGGTACGTGTACGTCGGTGATCCCCTCCCGGAGCTGGAAGAGGTGATGAGTCGTCTGGAGGAACGGATCGGTTGGCGGCCGACACCCGAACGGCCGCTACTGGAACGGCTGTATCGGTTTGCCGGTGCGGCGCTTGCACTGAAGGAGATCGAGTACATGGGGCGACCTCAGGAGGGGTCGTTGGCGGATCGGGTGCAGCAGTTGGCAGAGTTCGTGCTACGGGGATTGGAGCGTGAGCATGGTGTGGAGCCCAACAGCGCTCCGATCCCTGCCCGGGTCAAGGCGCTGCGTCGGATCATCATTCGGCAGCTTGGCCACGTCGAACCGGCTCGGACACCAGCCGCAAAGCTGCATCGGCAGCTGGACGATCTGCATTTTGTGGTTCAGTTGTACAGCTATCCGGGGGATTACTTGCAGGAGCGGCCAACCCTGGAAAGACTGGCTGAAACGATCGACAAGTTCGAGGAGGATGCGCTCGGGGTAGTCTCCGCAACGCCGCGCGGGCGGCGAGCCGTGGTTGTGCGTTTTGGCGAGCCGATTCGGGTTGAGGGAGAACGCAGCCGGAGACGGGAAACGACCGCACAGCTGACTCGCCTTCTGGAACGGCGCGTCCAGCAGCTGCTCGACGAACTGGCCGACCTCCAAACCCCTCTGCCCCCAACCGCCATCGGCACCGCCCCTACCGGCAGCTCCCCGCAGCGCCCGTCACGCTAGCCCCCATGCGATATCAAGGTCTTCTTCGCATCTATGCGAGCACAAACAGCTGGAGCACACGCGACGATGGTGCATCGCCGACCATGTGGCGGCTCTGTCACGTTCTGGGCCTTCCTTTGCCTGCTCTCATGGTCCCGGTCGTGATACGGCGCCAACGAGTTCGCCCCGCGCCGGCCGACGCCGCACGTGCCTGAGTTGAGTACCGGTTAGAATGAGGCGGACGCTGATGGGGGTTACCGCGCATGTGGCTGCCATGAGAAGAGCCGTCACGGCTACGGTCAGGTTTCTCTGCGGTTTGGTCTGCTTCGGCTGGCTGGCTGTGGGCGTGGTGGTGCCCGCGTCAGCCGGAGAAGATGCTCCGGCCAGCCCCGGGGTGCCGTACGCGCTGTCGGCCGAGGCGCTGGAGGCCTTGGTGGGCAAGACCGCCACTGTGCGGCTGCGGAGCGGTCGGTCCTACGACGGCGTCGAACTAGTCAAACTCAGACAGGGCCGCAGAGCGGGCACGTTGGCAGCTGTGGTCATCCGCCAGCCAAAGCGTAAGCGGCCGCGCACGATCCGGGCCGGTGCGGTTGCCGCCATCGAAGTCGACGGTGCTGTCTACGCCGTGGCTCCGGGCCCCCGTGGCCGCGGCTACGTGCTCATCGATGTAGCAGCACAGCGGCAGGCCCTGGCGCAGAAGCTGAAGCACAAAGGCGGGCAGCTCTGGCGTGTGCTCTCGCCCGCCGAACAGGCTCAAGCCGTGCGCGAACACAAGGATTACATCCAACGCGTCCTGGCCCTGTTCCCGGATCGTCGCTTCCAGGTGGTCGAGACCAACTACTTCCTGTTCGTCTCCGACATCGATCCCAGGCTGATCCGCGGCTATGTCCGGGACCTGGACGCCATGTACGTCATGCTGACCGGCATGTTCCAGCTGCCCAAAGGCGTGAACATCTTCCGTGGCAAGGCCGTCGTGTTCTGCTTCAGCAGCCTCGAAGCCCGTGCCCGCTTTGAACACCGTTTCCTCAACGGCGATCCGCGCGGGACTGCCGGCAAGTGTTACCAGGTCAGCAACGGCGACGTGATCATTTCGGCCCACCTCGGCAGCGACCTGGACTTCTTCGGCCATGTGCTCGTTCACGAGACGGCTCACGGAGTCATCCACCGGTACCTCTCCTCCGTTCGGGTCCCCTCCTGGCTCAACGAGGGGATCGCAGACTGGGTTGCCATGAAGATCGTTCCGCGCTGCAAGGAAACGCAGCGCCGCCAGAAAGCCGCAGCGCAGCGGCTGCGGCGCACCGGCACACTGGAGGGCATGTTCTTTGCCGACGCAATCGAGGCCTGGCAGTACGGCGCTGCGTCTGCCATCGTCCAGCTGCTTATCGAACTGGACAACCGTCGGTTCGGAGCGTTCTTCGAAGCGATCAAGCGGGGCACCGACTGGGTCGACGCGCTACAGACGACCTATGGGATGACGGTCACGGATCTATGTGCCTTGTACGCGAAGCGATTGGGCATCCCACTTTTGCGTCCGTGACGGGCTCCCGCACCCCCTTCGCCCCAACGTCTCTGTCACTCAGGCATTGGCTCCCGCGCACAACTGGATACCTTTTCGAACATCGCGCGACGGTCCGTCCCGTCGGCCGTCGGACGGTGGGCCGGCTACCTGTGCGAGCGCATGTCGTGGACCTTCTGCGACGACAGGGTGCCTTGTCCGTATCCGCTGATTGCCACTGGCCACACACCGGGCAGGGGCGTGAGCGATTCAATCCTGCGGACCACCCGGCACAATCGGAACGTGCAGCACGGTCGGTCGATCGGCCGCCAGCGCGGCACGCAATTGGGGAATAAGCTCTTCGCGTCGTTCCACCCGCAGCCCGGCACAACCGAAGCCCTCCGCCACCCGATCGAGCCGCGTGGGTCCAAGCGTGCTGTACAGCGGCTCGCCATAGCGGCTCACCTGTGAGCTGGCCGTGATCCCCCACCGCCGGTCGTCGGCCACCACGGCCGCGAACGGCAGCCCCTGCCGGGCGGCGCATTCCAGCTCCGCCACCGTAAACGTGAACGACCCGTCGCCCGACAGCAGCAGCACCGGGCGATCGGGAAACACCAGTCGAGCCGCAAGCGCTCCAGGCAATCCCCAGCCCACGACACCGCTGCGGCCGCAGCTAATCCAGTGGCCCGGGCAGCGGTCCGGCATCAGATGATGAAACCACTGGCCAATGTTGCCCCCGTCAACCAGAATAACCGTCTCGTCCGTGGCCACCTCGTGGATTGCCTGCACGACATCACATCCGGTTATGCCATGGCGTCCCAAGCGGTGGGCCGTGGCCAGACAGCGCCGGCGGTGTTCCTCTCGACGCCGACGCGCCTCACCGAGCCAGTCACCGCTGCAGCGGTAACGGCGCTCGCGGCATGCTTCGAGCAACTGGCCGAGGACGGTGGCCGGCGAGCCGACAATCTCCAGGTCCGCTGGCACGCCGGTCCGGACGCTATGCGGATCCGCATGGATCCGCACGATACGGGCCTGCGGACTGACGTTGGGCGGCTGGAGCTGACCAATGCGGTAGTCGAAGTCAACACCGGCCAGAATGATCAAGTCGGCATCAGGCAGGAGCCGCGGACCACCGGTCAGCGCACCGATAACGCCAAGGAATGCGTCGTGAGGTTCTGGCACGCAGCCGCGATCCCAGATGGGCATGACCGTCGGAACCTGAGTCTCGTCCAGGAACGCCTTCAGCACCCCCTCACCGCGCGCGTAGTACAGTCCGGAGCCGACCACGAGCAACGGGCGCTGTGCTTGCTGGAGCCAGGATGCCGCTCGTTCAACGAGGCCTTCCTCTGCAGCCCCGGTAAGCTCAACGGCACCAGAAAGCGGCCCACGTAGGACCAGCTCTTGCTCTGGAACCGAAGCCCCTGCCACGTCGAGCGGCAGGGCCAGGTGAACCGGCCCCGGGCGCCCCGTGGTCGCGGCCGCGAACGCTTCGTGAACGATCTGAGCAGCCCTGCGCGGGATGTCGATCCAGCGCGCGTACTTCGTAATGGGCGCCGTGACGGGAACCGGGTCAAAGTCCTGGAAGTCGCCCCATCCCAGGGACGCCAACGGGGTGGTCCCCGTAATCAACAGCATGGGTGCCCCGTCGAACCACGCGTTGAGCACCCCGCTGAGCGCGTTGACATGAGCCACTGCGCCGCTGACGGCACAGACGCCGACGCGGCGGCTGAGCCGACCGGCAACCTCGGCCATGTAACTTGCCGCCTGTTCGTTGCGAACATCCACAACGCGAATGCTGCTCCGGCGGAACGCGAGATAGAGCGGATCAAGACCGTGACCGTTCAGCGTCGCGACAAACGGGACCTGCCTGGCTTCCAACTGCCGGACAACCGCCTCGGCGACATTCATGGCCGGACTCCGCGAACCTGCCGACCGGCGACGTATCACCGCGTTTGCTGCTTGTCGGCGCTCTGATCCTCAACGGACACAGAAAAGTCGTTGCCGTCGCTGACGACCGTGATGCGCCCTGATACGCAGTTCAGCAGCACCGGCACGTCAAAGACGCGACGGGCCTCGACAGCGCGAGCGTACCGCGCCAGCACGCTGACCAGAACCAGCCGCGGGCGGGCCGCTTGAGCGAACTCTGGCGTGACGTGCAACCCGTGACCCGGAGCAACCAGGACATCGCACCGCAGGTTCTCGGCACCGACGAAAGGGATCAGCGAATGCCTCTGGTCGAGCCGCTGCACGTCGCCCGGCAACAGAAATGTGACGTTGCCGTGACGGATCCGCAGCACCAGCGAATTCGCATTCACCAGGTAGTGCGCGGGTGGATCGTTCGCCGGTCGTTTTTCCGGCACCGGGTCGCCAAAGTAGGTCCGCGGAGGCGCCAGGACCTCAACGGCCAGGGCCGGATCGATCGCCAGGCGGCTTCCGGCCGTCAGCGCCGTGTACTTGCCTTGGGCCCGGAACCGCTGCCGGACCTTGTCGTAATCGCTGAGCTCCCGTCGGTACTGTTCGCCGGCCGGTCCGTCATAACGGTACCCGGAATCGTACAGCCGCCGGATGGGAACATTCTCTGCCAGCCACAGCAGACCGCCGAAGTGATCGTAGTGGGCATGGCTGATGAAAACGCCATCGATCACGGTGACGCCGAGCGATTGCAGGTAGGGCCAGATGGTGTCACGTCCGGCGTTGTAGCCTTTGCGCCAGCGGCCGCCTTCCTCCGGATAGCCGTTCCCCGTGTCGTACAGGAAGACTCGTCCGCCCGGGGTGCGTAGCACGAGGGCAAGGCCGTTACCGCCCCCGGCGTCTCTGGTCGGCAAACAGACCAGCGTGAAGCTCGACCCGGGCGGAACCACAGGCCGGTCGCCGGCCGCCAACGCGAACGTCAGCAAAAGGAGTCCGGCTAGAACAGCAAGCAGTCGCACTTTCATGGTGACGACCATTATAGTCGCGTTGCCATGGCCAGCTGCCGCGTGCGCCCAAGGTGCGGCACCTGGCGCAACCCAGCCTTCGGCTCGAGCGCGTGCAGCCGCCGATCTGGCAGAACCAATGGTACCCAGCACCGGCCACCGACGCCTCTCCCCTGCCTACGCCTCCGCGGGGTCACGCGCAGGCGTGGCAGGACCGACCTCTGAGTTCCCCCTCGCCGGGCCAACCGCGGCCGCTTGCTCCACAGCCAGCGGCACCGTACCGCTTCTTGGCCGCCGCAGCCAGCGCGGTCGCCTTGTCCCAAAGTCCGTGTTCGTTTGCCAGAGGACTCTGTAGGTGCCGGCCCTGGGCAAGGCCGCCCATAGCGTCCAGCGGTCATGGCGCCGCTCAACCGGCCGCCTGGCCCGGTCCGGTCGGCGCCTGCACGTGCTTGAGCTCAATAAGCGTGCGGAAGATTTCAGTTCCGTTGGCCAGAACGAGCAGCCGGTACTGGGCGAAATAGGGCAACCTGATGAGGAGGTTTGTGAACCGGACCGTGTGACAGGCAAACGGTTCCTTGCTCTCGATCGGCCGATCCTTTGGTGTCTTCCAACCCCAGATGATGTTTCCCCCTTTGTCCACGATCTGCAGCTCCAGGTGTTGGGGCCCCAGGACGTCGGTTAGAAACATGAGCACATCAGCGCGAAAGGTCGCCGGTACCTCGGACACGTGCCACTCATGACCGATGTCACAGGCGGCGTATCTACCGTCAGACACGTACGTCCGGTGCGCCAACGTGAAACCGATCACCAACGGTGCGTCAGCCATTGCGCCTGCCTCCGTAAGTCACGCTGCCATTCAGCCGTACGACACACTGGAAGATTATGGCAGCACGACCCGGGGAATCGCGCCAGCGCGCATCAACACGGGAGCACCACAGCGCTCGTACGACACCGGAAGGGCAGCTGCGCAGCAGGGAGTCCAATCCTGCGCTGTCGCATTTCAGGGGGTAGCCAGCGCTGACCGGTCTTGGTTCAGGGCGGTAGGGCAGACGGGCAAGCAGCACACTCGGTCGCTCCGTGTACCTCCCTCGGCTAACCGGCCTGGTTCCCGTGCGTGCCAGAGTCGGCTAGCTCCGATCGGTCGGGAAACGGCGTACGCGCTGGTCCCTCCTCCCCACGAACGGTTGTGCGCCCGAAAGCGAAGCCCGGCCCGGACCGTTCTTACAGCTGGCCCTTGATCAGGCGCTGCGCCTTGGGCCAGGCTTCAGCCAGGTACTGAATGTACTGCTCCGCGGTCATTGTTTCGGACGCATCACCGGCCAACTCAAACAGCCAGCCTTCGCCGTAGTTGGCCACATTGATCCACGCCGGATCGTCCAGCAACCGCTCGTTGAAACGAATGACCTTACCGGCCATCGGTGCGTACAGGGCCGATTCGGCCTTCGAGCTTTCTATCGCCCCGATCTCCTGGCGCGATTCCCAGACATCGCCCGGCTCCGAGTACCACTCCAGGAAGTAGACGTCGCGCAGCAAGCGGACGGCGTACGCCGTGAAGCCGAAGCGATGCACGCCTTTGCCGGCAGCGTCCGGCAGGCACCACATATGGTTCCAGCAGTACCGGCGGTCTCGTGGGATCTCCGCCGGGTACTCCCCCATGTGAAAGACAAGCACGTCCTCACGCTGCGGCTCAGGGCTCATGGGGTATCGACTCGCCGAGTTCTTCTTCGAGCGGTTTCCAGTGACCGAGGTGGTCGTAGGCTGTGAGGTCGAAGCGCAACGGAGTGACCGTCACGTAGCCTTGCTTCAGGGCGCCAAGGTCCGTTTCCAGGTCGTCATCGGCCAGCGGCAGCTCCGGGCTGGGCCAAAAGTAGGTGCGACCACGCGGGTCGATGCGGCGCTCGAATCGTTCGTCAAACCGAGCCGTCGACTGGCGAACGACGCGGACGCCGACCGGCAAGCCTCTGCGGAGATCCGGGATGTTGATATTGAACAGCGAACCGCTGGGCGGCTTGTGCTTCAGAATGCGGTCGATGACACTGACGGCAAGCGTGGCGGCTAGCTCGTAATCGGCCCGCGACGCGTACTCGAGCGAAACGGCGAATGAGGTTCTGCCCAGATAAGCCCCCTCGATGGCTGCCGCCACCGTGCCTGAGTAAAGCACGTTGATGCCGGCGTTGTAGCCGGAGTTAACGCCGCTGATGACGACCTCCGGCGCAGGACGGATCAGCTCCAGACAGGCCAGTTTGACGCAATCGGCCGGACTACCCTCCACAGCCCAGCCGATCAGCCGGCTTCCTTCGTAGAGTTCCTCCACCAATAGCGGAGCCTTGATGGTAATCGCATGGCCAACGCCACTTTGCTCCTCCGCCGGGGCAACCAACCAGCATTCGCCCAGGCGTGCGGCGGCACGCCAGAGTGCCCGGATGCCGGGAGCGTAGGCACCGTCATCGTTAGTCACCAGGATGCGCATCGACTGCGGCTCCGTTCGGTCTAGGGCAACTGCTCTAGAGCACGTCTCAGCGCGCTGTCGTCCAACCGGCTGGCCGACAGGTTGCCGGTGAGGTATTCCTGGTAGGCGGTCAGGTCAAAGTGGCCGTGGCCGGAGAGGTTAAAGAGCACCACGATCTCGGTGCCACTGCTGCGCGCTTCCAGCGCAGCCCGCCGTACTGCGGCCACAGCATGAGCCGACTCTGGGGCCGGGACGATCCCTTCGGCCTGCGCGAATTCGACGGCCGCCTGAAACACCTCCGTCTGGTCCAATGCGACAGCCTCCAGCCAGCCGTGCTCGTACAGGTGAGAAACCAGCGGCGCCATGCCGTGGTAGCGCAGGCCGCCAGCATGGACCGGCGGCGGAATGAAGCCGTGCCCGAGCGTGTGCATGGGAAGCAGCGGAGTCAACCCGGCCGTGTCGCCGTAGTCGTAGGTGAAGCGGCCGCGAGTTAGTGAGGGGGCGGCGCTAGATTCGGCGGCAATCACCCGATAGCGGCGCTGCCCAGTGCGAAGCATCTCACCAACGAACGGAAACACCAATCCGGCGAAGTTCGACCCGCCGCCCACGGCACCAACCAGAAGCGTGGGCTGTTCGCCGGCCAGCTCAAGCTGCCGCTTAGCCTCCAGGCCGATGATCGTCTGGTGCAGCATCACGTGGTTGAGCACGCTGCCCAGAGCATAGTGGGTATCCTCCCGTCCCAAGGCTTCCTCGACCGCCTCACTGATCGCAATCCCCAGGCTTCCAGGGCTGTCCGGATCGTCAGCCAGCACGGCCCGCCCCGCGGCGGTCCGATCGCTCGGGCTCGGGATCACCTCTGCCCCGTACAGTTCCATCAGCACCCGCCGGTATGCTTTCTGCTGGTAGCTGACGCGCACCATGTACACCACGCAGTGCAGCTCGAATAGCCGACACGCGAACGCAAGGGCCGAACCCCACTGCCCTGCTCCGGTCTCAGTGGTCAACCGCCTTGTGCCTGCGGCGCGATTGTAGAAGGCCTGCGCGACGGCAGTGTTCGGCTTGTGACTACCCACTGGACTGACACCCTCGTACTTGAAGTAGATGCGCGCCGGCGTCTGTAGCAGACGCTCCCAACGGTCCGCGCGCACGAGAGGCGTCGGGCGCCAGAGGCGATAGGCGGCCAACACTTCGTCAGGGATCGGCACAGCACGCTCGGTGGTCACCTCCTGCTCGATGAGGGGCGGTGGGAAAAGCGGTTCCAGCTGCGATGGATCCAGCGGCGTGCGTGTGCGCGGGTCAAGCGGCGGTTGCAGTGGTTCGGTCAGATCCGCCGCGATGTTGTACCAGGACCGGGGCAGTTCGTCCTCACCAAGGAGTATCTTCTTACCCATTGGCTTCTACTCGTTGTGACTTTCCGCACCCCCTTGCTCGACCCGGACAACCACCTGGGCATCCCGTGGCCGAAATAGGGGCTGGCCGAACCGATCGACGCCGTAGCGGGCAATCCGCTGCTGTGTTTCAGGCGCCAGCAGGAAACGCACGAAGCGGTGGGCAGCGGCGCGTTTCACCGAAGGATGCCTTCTCCAGTTAACCACGATGACGCTGTATTGATTGAGCAGATCCGGGTCTCCTTCAAACAGGATGACACAGTCCAGGTGCTGCTGTTGAAAGAGGTAGGTCGAGCGGTCGGAGAGGGTGTAGGCGTTCAGCTCGCTTGCGATCCGTAAGGCCTGAGCCATGCCGGCACCGGCTACTCGGTACCATGCCCCGCCGGGAACAACGCCGGCCTTGTCCCAGAGGGCACGCTCTTTCTTGTGCGTGCCGGAGTCATCACCACGAGACACGAACGTTGCTCTGGCGCGTGCAATGCGGCGGAAAGCGTCGACTGCGGACTGAGCAGCTTTGACCTCAGCGGGATCTCCGGCCGGCCCGACGATGACGAAGTCGTTGAACATGACCACCTCGCGTAGCTCCCCCCACCCCGCCGCCATGAACTTCTCTTCGGCAGCAGGAGCATGCGTCAGCAGAACATCCGCATCGCCGCGACGGCCCATGGCAAGGGCCTGGCCACTACCGACCGCAACCACCTTGACCTGGATGCCGGTTTCTTCGGTGAAGATGGGTAGGAGTTCGTCCAGCAGGCCACTGTCTCGAGTGGACGTCGTGGTGGCAAGCACGATGGCTTGTTGCGGCTGCTGGACCTCAGCGCAGCCGCAAAGCAGGATCGCAGCACAGCCAAGCAGAGCCCGCACACTAATGCGGACCACGGACTGGTGCTGGTTAGCTCCCAAGATGCAAACCATGGTCAGCCTCGCTGGGTGCGCACACGGCACGCGTTCTCGAACAAGTCAGTGTATGGCAGAGGAAGGGCGCCCCGTTGAGCGGGTGTCGATGACGGCCCTTCAGCAACCGGTCGCGATCCAACGGACCGCTGCGGGCACGACCGCAGGGACGGCAACGCGATGCACCGCCGCTGACGTCCCCTGTGATAGTTGCCAGCCCCCGGGCCCATCGTGTAAGGGCTGCGTTGGACCGTTGTTGAGGTGGCAGTGCCCTAGCACGGGCTGCGGCTGAGCTCGCTCGGTGCGATGACGTGTGAAAAAGAAGGGGCCGACCCCTGGGTCGGCCCCGGTGCCATTCGGACGGTTGATATCTGACGAATTACTTGCCGTCTTCGGCGCCGACCAGCGACGGCTGCTGGCCTTCTTCGCTCTCGGCCCGGAAAACGAGCCGCTTCTCGCCGTTCCGCTCCTCGACGTCGACCACGATACGGTCCTTACCGACGAACGAGTCTTTAATCAGCTCTTCGGACAGCGGGTCCTGCACGTGGTACTCGATGGCACGACGAAGCGGCCGAGCACCGTATTCGGGGTTGTAGCCCCGCTCGATCAGGAAGTTCCGGGCCGCGTCGGTGAGCTCGAGCTTGTAGCCCTTGTCGGCCAGTCGCTCGCGCAGCTTGCTGAGCTCGATGTCGATGATCTCCTTGAGGTCGTCGCGCGTCAGTGGACGGAACACGATCACCTCGTCCACTCGGTTAAGGAACTCAGGTCGGAAGTATTTCTCGATCTCGCTCTTCACGCGCTCCTTGATCTTCTCGTACGTCACCTCCTCGTCCTGAGGCTGGAAGCCGAAGCCGGACTGGTTCTTGATCGCTTCCGCGCCTGCGTTCGTAGTCATGATCAGCACGGTATTGCGGAAGTCGACATGTCGCCCGAACGAGTCGGTCAAGCGGCCCTCTTCCATGATCTGCAACAGCATGTTGAAGACATCCGGGTGAGCCTTTTCGATCTCGTCGAGCAGCACCACGGCGTAGGGACGTCGCCGGATCTGCTCGGTCAGCTGGCCGCCTTCCTCGTAGCCGACGTAGCCCGGCGGAGCGCCGATCAAGCGGCTGACGTTGTGCTTCTCCATGTACTCGGACATATCGATCTGGATCAGCGCATCGGCGTCACCGAAGAGGAACTCGGCGAGCGCCTTGGCCGTGTGGGTCTTCCCTACGCCGGTAGGTCCGGCGAAGATGAAGCAACCGACTGGACGGCGTGGGTCTTTGAGGCCGCTGCGGGCGCGACGGACGGCGCGAGCGATCGACTTGATCGCTTCGTCCTGGCTGACCACCTTCTTGTGCAGCTCCTCTTCCATACGCAGCAGCCGCTCCCGGTCCTCGGCCGTGATCCGCGTCAGTGGGATACCGGTCATGGTGGAGACCACCTCGGCAACCACCTCCTCGTCGACCACGCCTTCCGATTCGGCCGTCTTCTGATTCCACTCCTGGACAACCTTGTCCAGCCGGCGACGTAGCTTCTCGACCTGGTCGCGGTACCGTGCCGCCTTCTCGAAATCCTGATTCGCGACGGCTTCTTCCTTGAGCTTGGTTAGCCGCTCGATCTCTTCTTCGATTTCGCGTACCTCGGGGGGTCGGGTGGTCGACTTCAGCCGAATGCGGGCACCGGCCTCGTCGATCACGTCAATCGCCTTGTCCGGCTGGCACCGTCCGGTGATGTACCGCGACGACAACTCCACGGCCATTTCGATCGCCCGATCGGTGATTCGGACGCGGTGGTGCGCCTCGTAGCGATCGCGCAGGCCTCGGAGGATGGCGATGGTCTGTTCGCGCGAGGGCGGTTCGACGATGATGGTCTGGAACCGCCGCTCCAGTGCACCGTCTTTCTCGATGTACTTGCGGTACTCATCCAGCGTCGTAGCGCCGATGCACTGGATTTCGCCGCGGGCAAGGGCCGGTTTCAGCACGTTGGACGCGTCGATCGCGCCTTCGGCGCCGCCCGCACCAACCAGCGTGTGCAACTCGTCGATGAACAGAATCACGTTCTTCGCCCGCCGCACCTCGTTCATGACCGCTTTGATCCGCTCCTCGAACTGGCCACGGTACTTGGTGCCGGCGACCATCATGGCCAGGTCGAGCACGACGATGCGGCGGTCACGGAGAAGCTGAGGCACGTTGCCCTCGACGATCATCTGGGCCAGGCCCTCGACGATCGCCGTCTTGCCCACACCAGCCTCGCCCAGTAGCACCGGGTTGTTCTTCGTCCGCCGGCTCAGTACCTGGATGACCCGCTCGATCTCACGTTCGCGACCGATCACGGGATCCAGCTTGCCCTGCCGAGCCAGCTCCGTGAGGTCCCGGCCGAAGCTGTCCAGGGCGGGCGTCTTCGACTTGGTAGTGCTACGACCTGAAGGCACGGTTCCACCTCGCTCGCCCGACTCCTCGGCAAAAGAGCTATGGCCGAGCAGTTCGAGCACGGTTTCGCGGACTTCTTCCAGGCGGAGGTTCAAGTTGCGCAAGACCTGCGCCGCGACTCCCTCGGGCTCACGGAGCAGCCCCAATAGCAGGTGCTCGGTACCCACGTACCCGTGACCTAAGGTACGTGCCTCCTCAATGGCATATTCGATAACCTTCTTCGCACGCGGCGTAAGCGGCAGCTTCCCCATCGTGACCATGTCCGGTCCACTCTGGACCAGCTTCTCGACCTCGAAACGGATCTTGCGCAGGTCGACGTCCATGTTCTTCAACACGTTGGCCGCTACACCGCTGCCCTCCTTGACCAGGCCCAGCAAGATGTGTTCGGTGCCCACGTACTCGTGATTGAACCGCTGGGCCTCCTGGTTAGCCAGCTGCATCACTTTGCGGGCACGCTCCGTGAAACGTTCGTAATTGGGATCCTCGAAGCTCATGGCCTAGCCTCGTTGTCTTTCGCGATCTTTTCGGATCTCTTGGGAAATGCCGACCTCGAAGCCGAGCACCGTCGCCCGAACCTCGCGTCGCCCCGGTTTCAGAAAACCTACCGTTTCGACTGCGGCCTGCGGCAGTTCGTTCCCGCAACAACCGTGCCACTCAGCCGAACGCTCCGATCCACCCGTCCGTGCCAACCGGAAACCCCATCCATCCGCTCTCCACTAAATCATACGGTCTGCAGCAATCAGGCCCGAGGCGCGTCCTCGCCATTTTGCCCAGATTCAGGTTGTGACGCGAACACAACTTCTGCCAGATGGTCCGCCTCCCACTGCCACTTCGGCCCGGCTACCGCGCGACAACGTTCCAGGTACAGGTGCGCGCGGGGCAGGTCGCCGAGCAGATAAGCGGAGACGGCCATCGCAATCGCCGCATCCCCGTCGGCCGGATTACGCCGCAAGAGCGCCTGCAGCCGCGTCTCCGCCTCCTCGTACCGACCACGAAGCAGCGCAACCAGCGCGTCGCGGTACTCCCGGTCCGCCTGCTCATCGTCCGACGCTCGCCTCAGGCCGCTCAGCCACCACAGCGACTCCAGCGCCGAGCCCAACCAGAACATGGCTACCGCCAGCCACGCACCGCGGACCGCGACCGGAGGCACCCAGGCAGACCAGACCAGCCAGCTAAACACGGCCGTGTTTAGCAAGAGGGCGAAGACCACGGCCCGGATCAGACCATCCAGCTCGCGGCCATTCCAGATCTGCACCAGACCAGGCCAAATGTGCCACCACCAACGGTGCTTCCCTGCCGTCATGCCGATACTCCAATCAAGCGACCTCAGGCGGCTATCTCCCGACTCAGGCGCTGCGATTCTAAGCCCGCGGTCATGTCCCGATCAAGGTGCACTTCCTGACTACCTGCATGGAACCGGGTACCGACCAGCTCGACGAATGGCGGCCTTCAGATACGTCCCAACACCCGGCGACGCAACACCATGGAGGCCAGCTGGCTCATGAGCAAACGCAAAACTGAGCCGTGAGACCGCAAGGGACGTGCCCTGCGATGGCCGGAAGCGTGGGGCAGCGTGCCAACCTGGGCTCCTAGACGAACAGCGAGCCTGCTGACCGGTACAATCGTTTGAAAGCCACCGACCGCTGAAACGGGCAAACCAGCGCTGGCAACAGGGCATACTGAGTCGGGTAACGCGCCCGATTAGCCACGGCCTGATCCCAACCACGCAGAAGCCGCCGACCATGTCCTGGTCCCGACCACTGCCCTTCAGTCCGGCTGCCGAACGTGCGATCCGCACGGCACAGGGCCTGGCGGCCGCTGCAGGCGAGTCAGAAGCAACCCCGGTTCACCTGCTGCTTGGCGTGCTGCTGGAGCAAGAGTCGCGCGGGCCGGAGTTGTTGCGCCGAGCCGGCGTCGATGTGGCCCGCCTGACTGCCCGCCTCATGGCCGCACTCAGCCTCCAGAATGCAAACGCCTTAGACCACCGGGTAGCCCTGTCGGGAGAAACTCGCGCGGTACTGCGGCGCGCACAGCAGGCAGCTGCCGCCTATCCCCCACAGCAGCCGGGCACCGAGCACCTGCTTCAGGCCGTCCTCAGGCACGTGCCGGAATGGCACGAATTGCTGGAAGCCGAAGGGGTGCCGGTACGCCAACTGATGCGGCGTGGAGAACTCCCTGACGACTACGATCCCGATGCCCCCCCGATCCCACTGGACGAACCGGCCGGCGAACGCCGCAGACGCGCACTTGCGAACGCCCGCCTCTACGTGCTCATCCAGCCCGGCGGGCGGTGGTCACCGGAGGAGCTGCTCAGTCGGGCCGCACAAGGGGGGGCTCAGGTGTTTCAGCTCCGGGCCAAGGCGCTGCCTGACCGCGAACTCCTCGCGCTGGCCCGACGCCTGGCCCGGCTAGCGCGCGAGCACGACGTGCTGCTGCTGATCAACGACCGGCCTGACATTGCGCTGTTGGCTGAAGCCGACGGCGTGCACGTAGGCCAGGACGATTTGCCACCGCAGGCGGTCCACTCGGTGGTGGGCAGCGACGTACTGGTGGGCATATCGACGCACAGCGTGGCCCAGGCCCAACAGGCGGAGGCGACCGAAGGGGTCGCCTACATAGGCGTTGGCCCCGTCTTCCGCTCAAGCACCAAGCACTTCAACCGGCCCGCGGGGCTGGAGCTGGTGCAGGCCGTCTGTCCACAAGCAGGCTTGCCCGCCTTCGCCATTGGCGGCATCGACGCGTCCAACATTGGTCAGGTGCTCGAAGCGGGCGCGCGACGTGTGGCCGTCTGCGGAGCGATCGCGTCGGCAGATGACCCACAACAGGCCGCGGCCACGCTCCGAGAGCACCTGGATCGGTACTGGGCCTAGTCCGAACCCGCCCGCGCCGGACCTGCTCGGTCTGGGCCCCCGGGCACAGCCAAACTCGACGACGCCCCCGTTTGCTTGTCCCGCAACGACGGGACATCCGCGGTCACCTGATAGATGAGGAAATCGTCCATAGGCAGGTCGCTGGCCTGCCAGGGCAGGTTCCAGCTGCCACCGGCGTAGTAATGGACCTCGCGTGAGATCGTTCGCAGCGGGTTGGGGGAACGAGGCGTCAAGTGCTGCGCTAGCCTCAGCGCGCGACGCACCTCGGGCCGCTCCAGATACTCCAGCTTCCACGTCAGAATGACCGGGAAAATCACCAGATCACCCTTCTTGAGCGCACAGTAGCGGGGATCGTACAGCTTCATCCCGGCCCGTTGAGCATAGTAGACCCAACCCCAGTGGCCAAAGAACCAGGCCGAATTGCCCGTCCGCTTGCCCAACTCAACCGCCACGCGTCCTTGATTCAGCGCGATGGCCCGGTACCAGTTGGCAAAGCGGCGGTCCGCGTCGGCCAGTGCCAGCCCCAGGATTACGGCAAGCCAGGCCGAAAACGCGTTCGTCCAGTGCCCCAGGCCGCCAGAGCCGCCGTCGTCTCGTTCCACGGCACGCATCAACAGCAGCGTGGCCGGAACAATGCCAATGGCAACATGCCGCACCGCCAAGAACGGAACGGCCAGGAGCCCGAACGCCACCAGCGCAAGGTGCCACCAGCTGAAAAGAACCGTCAGCTCGTCGGCTTCGCGGGACGGTCCGACGCCATCGCCGGGCTGTCGAGTCGGCGGATCGCCTGCCGCTTCGGACGGCGCGTCGGCTCGGCCGCTAGACGGTCCATCAGGTAGTGGCTGGGGG
>JALXBF010000156.1 GCA_026991575.1 Planctomycetota bacterium
AGTCTCCAAGATCATCGACACCCAGGCCGATATGTACGAAGGCATGATCGTCGGCATTGTGGTCATCGCGGCCGTGGCGCTCAGTCGTCGGCGGGGGAGCGAATAACATGCCGGCCGCCCGCAAGAAAAGCTCCGACCAGCCCAACGCTATCGCCGCGCTCCAACTGTTGACCCGACCCGGGCGACTCCCGACCGGCCGGCTCTACGTGCTTCACGGGTCGGATCCTTTTCTGAAGCGCGAGTGCTGGCTCATCATCCGTAACCGTCTGCTTGGTGAAGGCGATCCCGGCTTGCAGGTGAGCGAGTTTTCGGGCGATGGCGTGGAACCGCGAGACGTCTTCGATGAGCTAAACCTGCTGCCGTTCGGCGGCGGTCGCCGGATTGTACTAGTCGACAACGCCGACAGCTTCCTGTCGACCTACGCCCAGGTCCTGCTGAGGCAGCTTGCCAGCCCCCGTTATCGGGGCGTGCTCGTGCTGCGCACCAACGGCTGGGACCGACGGACGAAGCTGGTCCAGCACCTGGAGAAAACCGCATGCGTGATCGACTGCAACCCGCCGCCGCCACGTTCGATCGCCGCGTGGTTGCCGGCTTGGGCGCGCGAACGCTACCAGAAGAAGCTGCAGCCGAACGCCGTACAGATGCTGATGGAGTTAGTCGGCGCCGAACCGGGTCGCCTCGATCAGGAACTCGAGAAGCTGTCCGTTTACGTCGGCGACCAGGCAGAGATCACGGCCGAGGATGTCGACGCGCTCGTCGTTGCCGGTCGAACGCGAACGGTGTGGGAGTTGGTCAATGCGACCGCCTCAGGTGATGCGGCAACGGCGTTGCGCATCCTGGACAAGCTGCTGTTGGCCGGGGAGTCAGCGGTCGGCATCCACGCTGCGATGGCGCTTCAGTTCCGGCGGCTGGCTCGAGCTGCACGGCTCATCCTTAAGGGTACCCCGACGCCAACGGCTCTGCGCGAGGCCGGGGTGCCCGCGTTTGCCGTGCAGGCCGGCGTCGCACAGCTCCGCCACATCGGCCGGGTTCGACTGCTACGAATGTACGATCTGCTGCTGGAGGCTGATCTGCAGTTGAAAAGCAGCGATGTCGATCAGCGGCAAGTCCTGGAACGGCTTATCCTAACGCTCGCAGCGCCGGCTGACGCGGTCAGCTCGCAAGTGCTGGGTTGATCACTTTTCCGTAACTGGCTCCGTTGCGGCTTGCCCCAGGCAACGATTGCTGCGCCCGCGGTTGGTCCCCCTCCCCCGTGGGCCGGCGCGATCCAACGCCCACGCGGATGCAACGTGATGTCCATTGACGCGGAGCGCCGCCGCCGATACAGGTGGCGAGGCAGCAGACCACTGCGGTCGTAGAAGGTCAACTGTCCTGCCGGCGCATAGGAAGCCAGAAAACGGTTGGCTGCCGTCTGGTCACGCCATTGACGCGGCTCACTGGATAGCACGATCCAGTCCGCAGCAGCCGGCGGTCGCCACTGGGGTGAGACACGCCAGCCGGGCAGCTTGAAGGCCAGGTCGCTGAAGTTTGCGAAGCCGACCTGCGGGGGGGAAGCCAACGCCCAGTAGTGTGCCACGGCGACGCTGCCGGTCACCGTCGCGACGGCACGCCGCCAGCTTGCCAGCTCACGCGCTCGTTTCCTCAGCCAACCATAGTCACGGCCGTCCGGCAGGCTGGTCACGGCGGCGGCCAGGGTAACAACTGCCAGCGTTCCTAGCCCGAATTGGCCAAGGCGGCTTCGCAACCGGGAGCGTCCGGGAAGACCCGGTGCACCGTCGGCGGCAGTGGCAGCAGCCGCACACCAGGCGGTCACAAAGACTGGCAGCAGCAGATGGTTCTCGATGGCCCCCCACTTTCCCAGTGCGGCCGCTCCTGTGAAACTCGCTGCAAGGGTCGCGGCCAGCAGCCACCGGCTCTGACCGTACAGCGCCGCAATCGCCGGACCGCCTGCCAGGACCAGCCATGCCGCCGGTGGCAACGCGCACAGGGCCCTCCAGAGTCGGCCGGCACTGTAGCCGTGGTGGGCTGGCCACCGCAGCGTCCAGTAGCCGAATGCGACACCGTCGTAGTGGAGTACGACCAACGCGATGACCGATACCGTAGCGGCTAGGGCCAGGCAAGCGGCCGCTGCTGCCCTCCGGAGCGAACGGCTGTGTCGCTCTGCCGCTGCAGCTACCAGCGCGGCGACCGCGACTGGAAGTGCGGTCTGCTTCGTGCAGCAGGCCAGGCCAAAGAGCACGCCGGCCAGGGCTCCTTTCGCCTTGGCCTGCGCCGGTTTGCGCGCCGCGGCCTGCAGAGCGGCAAGCCCCCCCAGCACGAAGGCGGCCATGACCATGTCTGGTCGGGCCACGTCGTAGTACCGCGCGCACACCGGGTAGCCGATCACGACCGTCAGGATTGCACCGGCGCGTCCGGCGTGGCACCGGGCCCCCCGTACCAGAATGAGTATGGCAACCAAGAACGCGGCCAGCGAGACCGCACGTCCTGCGGTGTAACGGTTTGCCTGGGCCGGGGTAAGCCGCTGCAGTGCACCGGTGAGCCAGTAGTAGAGCGGGGGGTAGGGACTGGGAAAAAGTTCTGCTGCCGGGGGGGCGTAAGCGTGGCCGGTGCGGGCGAACCGCCATGCCCGGTAGAGCTCATAGTCCTCGAACGCATCGAGTGGGAAGGGTTGTGCAACCCGGGCCAGGACAAACGCAGCCAGCCATGCCAGGCAGGCCCAGGCGGCGATGCTCCAGGCGGTCGCGCCGATACGGACGGGCGAACCGGGGGACAGCAGAGACGCCTTCGTCAGGCTGCCCGCCGCAATGGTAGCACCGGTTCCACGCCGATCTGGTCGGCGATCTCGAACTGCACCCGCCGCTTGCGGTACCATGCAATCGCTCTGAGGTCTTGCACTGGCTTGATCAGTCGGTTGAAGAACGTGTACTTGCTGCGTTCGCGTTGTCGCGGCCGGTGGTTGACGACCACTTCCGTGACGCGGAATCCTTCGATGCGCGCCAGAGCCGGCATGAATCGGTGCATGCCGTCGAACGGCAGGAAACGCAGCGCGAGGTCGCGGCGGATCAGTTTCAGGCCGCAGCCGGTATCGTGCACACCGTCGGCCAGCTTGCGGTTCCGCCACCAGTTGGCCAGGCGGCTGACGAGCTTCTTCCACAGCGGGTCCTTCCGGTCACGCCGCCAACCGCAGACCAGTTCCGCCTCGGCGCTGGCGCGCAGCAGCTTGGGAAGGTCGCGTGGGTCATTTTGGAGATCCGCGTCGCTGGTGACGATCCAGCGGCCCCGGGCAGTGTGGAAACCGGCGATGAGCGCGGCCGACTGACCGCTCTTGGCTGCCAGTCGGATCCCTCTCAGGTAAGGACGGTTAGCTGCAAGGCGCCGGACCTCGTCGAAGGTGCCGTCGGTTGAGCCATCGTCGACGAGGATGATTTCGAACGAGCAGCCGACCTGTCGCAGTACCTGCTCCCACTCGCACACCAGCGGCTCGATGTTACTGGCCTCGTTGTGCGCGGGGCACACGAGCGATAGTTCCACGTCCATCCATTGCCCTCCTGGCTGCGCCATCGACCGTGCCTTGCCGCCGCCCGATTCTCAGGCAGCCTGTCTGTGGTCGGTCATCGACACGACGACCCCGCTTTCCTCGGGCCGGCGGTGCCAGAGGATTAGGTTCCGGGCATAGACCACAAAGCCGATCGATTGGCCCACCATGAAGACCGGGTCACGTCGGATGGTCGCATAGATCAGCAGCAAGATGCTGCCGGCAAGGCTCCAGTACCAGAAAGCGAGCGGCAGGACGGATGCCTGCCGCCTCTCGGAAACGACCCATTGCCAGAGCATTCGCATGAAGTAGCAGGCCTGGCCTGCAAATCCGATTGCGAGCACAGCGATGTCGATCCAGGTGAACATTCAACCACCCTTCGCACGCGATGTTGTGGGGCCTAGCGGCGCACGGAGTCGTCGGCCGGCGCGATGCCGGTAACCCTGGCCCGCGGACGTGACAGATCGATCGTGATCTCGTCGCTCTGCACGAAGGTTCGGTTTCCGGCCGCGTCGATTACGTCCAGCCCAATGCGCAAGCTGGGGGGGACCTGCCCGATGGGCAGCGTCCACTCGTACAGGCCGCTGTTGGCGATCTGAGTGGCGATCGGTTTCCAGTTGCCGTTGACGCCGAAGTACAGCGACACCGGCCGCTCGGTCAGGTTGCGGTCTTCGGCCCGCCAGCGGATGATGATGCGTCCGGCGGAGCGGCCTTGACCCGGAGCGACTTCGATAAGCTGGGCCATGGGCGGGGTCCGATCGAGCTCGACCCAGATCTCTGGCTTGTCACCCGACGTGGGCGGTTCATCGCCGAGCCCGACACCGCTCTTGACCACCATCCGGAACCCGACCAGCCCATCCCGTCCGCTCAGGATCCGCGCCAGGTCAACGCGGAACGGCGGCCGACGATCCGGGTCCTCACCGTACAGCGTCCAGCTCTTGCCGCCATCCAGCGTGTACCACAGCTGGACGCTCCCAATCCCCGACGGGCCCACGTCCTCAACGGCATAGTCGATGTTCACGGCCGTGTGCCGCACGATGGTGCGGTTGGCCGGGACAATGTCCGTGGTTGGGGTCGCCGGTCCGGCAACGGGGGTTTCCATGCCGCTTTGCCGGACGGCCGGGCTACCCGCCACATCGCTGCCTGCCGGCATCGTCGGTGCGGTGCTCGGAGAAGTGCCAGGCGTGTTGGCCTGAGCCGGTGTTGGCGACTGCCGGGTTCGCCCTGACATTAGGTCTCCGAAGGACGGAAGTGTCGGCGCGGTGGGGCTGGTGTTCGACGCAGCTGCGGTCACGGGATCGGACGACTCCGTCGACGGCTCTGGCAGCTTCGGCAGCTCCGAGACAGCACGGTTCGGCTCGGTCACCGTGTCGGGGTCGTGGGGGTGGCCGGCCGTACCGTGCGTGGCCGGGTGCGTGTCTAGCGACGTGGCCGGGATTTCTACCTGCGCGATCCCCAGGTTATGTGCCTGGTCCTCGACCTGGACGCGAACGTAGACGGTACCGGGCTGCTCCACCTCCCAGGTCGCCTCGCCGGCGATCCGGAACACGGCCGACGGAACCGGCTTCCACCGTCCCTGCTCGCCAACCCGGTACTCGATCTGGAAACTGTCAAACTTGACGTGCGGGTCCTGAATCCGCCATCGTACGCCGACTCGGTTGCCCTGGCGCGGCAGTGGGGTGAGCGTGATCTGAGGAGGCTTCGTGTCGACGATCACCCTTAGTTCGGGCTGAAGTTCGGAGATCTTGGCCGGCACTGCGTTGCCGTCGCGGTCCACGGTGCGAACCGCGAACCAGTACTCGCCGTCGCCCGATGCGCGGAACTGGAAGTACCGCTGGTCTGGATCCTTGGCAGGCGTGACACTGGTGTATAGTTCCCAGGCGCCCCGGTTCTTCGCCACATATAGCTGGATCTCCTTGATGGCGCTCACCTCGTCGCCATCGGCCATCTGGTACGGGATCCGGAAGCCTGACAGACGGGTGTAATTGGGCCGACCGGGTTGCTGCGCGAACGCCGCCGGAACGGCCAGAAGTGCTACGAGCACGGCCAACAGGACCTTGCGCATCGAACTCCTCTCCTTGCGTGTGCAGTCCGCACCTCCGTGCCGCTGGCCCATCGCAGCCACGACGCAAATGGGGCGGGGCGAGCCGACACTACCGGGGCCAGCATCACCAGCGGTTCCTATAGGCATTGCCGCTGCCGAATGCAAGGCCAGTTTTCCGGCGTCCTGCCGCACTCGGTTGCCGTGGACGGTGTCGGGTTCGACCGGTACAATCGCCGCATCGAATGGAAGAAGCCCCCCCGATGAGCACGACCGACACCAACCCTCGTCACACTCTGTGGTTACGCACTGTTCTGGCTGCCAGCGCGGTGCTTGCGGCCGGTTGCGTCAGCCTCCACCGCGCACCGAGCTACGGCCAGCCGCCTGCCCAGACGGCCTACACCTTATGGGTCGGCCCATTTGCCGTGCGCACCCTGGAGCCGCTGGACGAGGACGGCGTCGAGGCGCGGGCGTTGCGTGAGGTGGCTGACGAGGTGGATGCGATTCTCGGCAGCCGACCGGTGCACGACCCCATCGAAGTGTTCCTGTTTTCGGACCGTGGCCGCTACGAACAGTTCCTCGCAGCGCACCGCGGCAAGCTCCCGTACCGCCGCGCCCTGTTCGTGCGTGAGGGAGCGCGGCGCAAGGTGTATGCGTACCGCAGCAGCCGCATTGCACGCGATTTGAAACACGAAGCGGCCCATGCCCTGTTGAGCGTGCGAGCCGGCACGATCCCGCTGTGGCTTGATGAGGGACTTGCCGAGTACTTCGAGCCCCCCACCGAAGACCGCCACTTGCAACCGGATCACGTGCGCGAGCTCATCCGGCTCTACGACCACCGCCTGTGGCGGCCGGATCTAGAACGTCTGGCCGCGATTGATCACGTCGCCGATTTCACCCGACGGGACTACGCCGAGGCATGGCTGTGGTGCCATCTGTTGCTGGAGGGATCGGAGACGACACGCAGGGAGGTGGTCGCGGCCATTGAACGGGACGGTGGTCGGAGTCTCCCGCAGCGCTTGGCCTTGATGGCAGAGAACTGGCCCAACCGTGTGCTGGAACATCTGGCCGGGCTGCGCGTGCTGTGCGAGCAGCTGGAACGGTAGGAAGCTCCAGGGGGGGCACAAGGTACGGACCACGCGACGGTTATAATTGAAGCGGTCCACGAGGTAGTTGGAACGGTTGGGCGTGGTCGTGGCGGTGTTTCGCCTCAGTGCAGCTACGCAAGGGTGGCAAGTCCGATGAGTACCGGGTCGATCCGCCCCAGACTGAAAGACCTCGTCTTCGCGGTCTACGCCCGACCGCTGCACCCGGAACTGTTCGACATCCTGCAGTCTGAGCATGAGGTGCAGGAGCAGCACGAGTTCTCGGTGTGGATCACCGACTGCGGCCACGTCGTCACCTGGCGCCATGGTGACCTGTGGCTGACGGAAGTGCTCACGGCAGCCTACCGACCGCTGCCCCGGGCACGTCGCGTGCTGAGCTTTCGGGTGCATGAGGAGCGGTCGGAAAAGATCCAGTGCGCAAATGTCATGTTCCAGCTTAGCTGCGGCGTTGAGCAGTTGAAGCCGGACCTGTTCCACCGGATTGCCGACGAGTTGGAACAGGACAGCCGCGGGCGCCCTGGGGTCGTACAGCGCTTCCCGGCTCCGGACCGGCTGCACCCGTCGGCGTTCAGCTACGTTATGCCCGACTCCCGGCCCCAGCGGCTGTTAGTGTACAGCTACCACACCTTCCCCGAAGACTACGGCGTGGTCAAGACCCAGACCATCTACGAAATCCTTGATTGATGACGGCACCGAACCGACGGGCATGTTTCCAGGCGCTGGAGCAATGCGGCGTCGTAGCCGTAGTGCGTAGCGAGGATCCCCACCTGCTGGCGGAAACGGCCCGGGCCTTGGTGGACGGTGGTATAACGGCCATCGAGATCACCTTCACCGTGCCTGCCGCCCACCGGGTCATCGAGGAGGTTGTCGGCCAGGTGGGTGACCGGGCGCTGGTAGGCGCTGGGACGGTGCTGGATGCGGCCACGGCTCGTGTCGCCCTGTTGAGCGGGGCCGGCTTCGTGGTCTCGCCCATTCTGGATCGCGACACCGTCGAACTGTGCCATCGTTACGACGCACTGGTTATTCCGGGAGCGTTCACGCCTACGGAGGTGGCACAGGCCTGGCAGTTAGGCGTCGATGCGGTGAAGATCTTCCCAGCCGAAGTGGGCGGACCGCGTTACCTGAAGGCCCTCCGCGGACCGTTGCCCCAGGTACGGCTCATGCCGACCGGAGGCGTTACCGTAGAGACCGTTGCCGCTTTCTTTGAAGCCGGGGCGTGGTGCCTGGCTGCCGGCAGTTCACTTGTCCCCCCGCGCGCCATCGCCCGGCGGGCCTGGGATGAGATCCGTCAGCGGGCCGAAGCGTTCCGTGACGCGGTCGAAGCATTCCGGCAGCGCGGCCGGGCCGAGTGAACACGCCGTGCTGCACAGCGAGAGGACCAACCGTTGGGTGTGTTGGGTGGACAGGTCGAGGTAAAGATCTGCGGGATTGTCCGGCCCCACGATGCACGCGTCGCCGAAGAGGCCGGCGCTGATGCGATTGGTCTCATCTTTGTGCCTCGCAGTCCTCGTTGTGTCACGCCGCAGCAGGCACGCGCGATCCGGGCGACGGTGGCACGGGTCTGCTGCGTCGGCGTCTTTGCCAATGCCGACCCACGCGAACTGCTGGAGACGGTCGACACTGTCGGACTCGATCTCGTGCAACTGCACGGGCAGGAGGACCTGCAGTACTGCCAGACGGTAGCGTCAGAACTCGGAGTCCATCGCATCATTAAGGCCATCCGATTCACCGAGCAGGTAGACTATGAACTGCTGGCACCCTACGCCGATGCCGGCATCCGGCTGCTGGTCGACGGAGCGTTTGGCGGCGGACCGCTGCCGTGGCATCGGCTCAGTGACTGGCACACGCGGCTGGCTGTGCCGTTGATCCTTGCCGGTGGCTTGACCCCAGAGAACGTGGGCACGGCTGTCACTGTGGTGCGTCCTGCAGCGGTCGACGTAGCGCGCGGGGTGGAGGCAAGCGGAAAGTCGCGTGCAAAGGACCCGGCCAAGATCGTCCGTTTCGTGCAGGCGGCCCGAAACGCAGCGGCGTGCTCGGCCGCACCGCAGCAGACGGCGACACGTGCCTTCGTTCGCAGACACGCCTGAGAAGTCTCACTCGCCATACACCGGGGCGTTCCATGGCTCTAGCGCGATCGCCACTGAAGCTGGTCGGTGCGTTGCTGCTGCCTGTTGTGGCGTCTGTCACGGCAGCAGCAGCCGAGTACCTGGATACCGGCCCGGGCAGCAGACGGCCGGTGCCGACGGCGCGCGGGTTCAGCGTGCGGCGCTTTGATGCCGTGGTCGCGCAACTGCGCCAACGCTTCGGATTGACACCAGGGCCAGCGGTGGACGACGAGACCTTCGTGCGCCGGGTATTCCTGGATCTGATTGGTCGGCCGCCTACGGAGGAGGAGTGGCACCGGTTCATGCGCGATTCGCGCCGTGACAAGCGGGCACGCCTGGTGCGGGAACTGATCGGTTCAGACGAGTTCGGTTACCGATGGGCGTACTTCTGGCGCCAGGTCCTCCTGTTTCGTGTGACCGATCCGGACGACCACGTCGAGCCGCCGGTTCTGGAGCAGTGGCTTGCAGAGCGAATCAACGCCGGAGCGGCCTGGACCGAAATTGTCCGGGAGCTGGTCACGGCGCGTGGTCGCTCGGACCTGGATGGGCCCGCCAACTTCGTGCTTGCCCACATGGCGCGGCCCACGGCGCTGGCGTCGGAAACGGCGCGTGTGTTTCTGGGTGTGAACATTGCCTGTGCCGAATGCCATGATGATCCGGCCGGCCGATGGAAGCGGGAGGACTTCCATGGCTTTGCCGCGTTCTTTGCGCGCATCGATGAGCGTCGCCTGGACCGGCCGCCGCCACCGGATCTGCCACCGGACGTCGCCCCCCCGCCTCCACCTTTCGAAATCGTTGTGCTCGACATGCTGGGCACCGAGTACAAGATGCCAGATGCTTCCGATCCGAACCGTTCGCACGTCATTCGCCGGCCTCGGCTACTGAACGGCCGGCGGGTGCCGGCAGGGTTGCCGGATGCTTACCGCCGCGGGCTACTGGCCGAATGGCTGACCCATTGGAAGAACTTCTGGTTCGCACGTGCCTATGTGAACCGCATCTGGTTCGAGTTTTTCGGCGACTGCTTCGGTCCCTCGCCCGATGACATCGGTCCGGGCAGACCGTTGCGTGCCACACGCGTGCTGTACAGCCTGGCCTCTGCGTGGCACCGGGCAGAGTTCAACGCCCGTTGGTTGCCGTACGTCCTGGCGCGATCCGATCTGTATGGCCGCCGTTGCCTGGATCCGCAGGATGAGCTGGCCTTCCTCGTCGGTGTTCCGCGCCGCCGCGTGGACGCGTACCAGTTCCTGCACAGTCTGGCCACGGCCCTGGCTGTCGATGTTCGCGCAATGCCGGAGTCGTTTCGATCGGCTGCCGAGCAAGCCTTCGGAATAGATCCGTCCGAAAGCCGTCGGTTGCTGCCGCCAACGCTGGACCAAGTCCTTCTGCTGCTCAACGATCCGGTTGTGGAGCGATGGTTGCAGGAGCGTGCCCGTACGCTTGCGTATCGGGCAGCACGGGCGGACAAGCCGTTCGAAGCGCTCTGCACTGCCCTGTACGTCACGGCGCTTAGCCGCCGGCCGACCGAGCGCGAACGCGCTGTGACCATCGATTACCTGCGCTCCAGCAATGATCCGGCCACCGCCGCTGCCGATGTCCTCTGGGCGCTGATTAACTCGGACGAATTCCTGTACATACCGTAACCCCTCTTACCCGGCGTGCGGGGGCCCGCCGTCGTTCACGCGGCAGCGGTCTGGCACGTAGAATGCACGTGCAGAATGCAGGGTGCCTCAGGCAGACAACCGTGGAGGCACTCTGGGATGACGCTGCATGAAAAGCCTGCGTGCAACGGCATGGGACGCGTGTGCAGGGGGCTGGCTCCACTTGAACCCACCGTTTCGCACAGCTTTTCGCTGCTTGCCCGTCGTCTGCTGGCCGTTGGCCCGGATGGTTTGTCGGACGAGGAGCTGGCCGCAGTGGTGCTTGGTGGCGTACGTGCCGGCGAGGGTGCGATACGCCGGGCAGCGCGGGCTCTGGTCGATCTGGACCGGCTCGTCGACGGCGGTGGTCTCGTCGGAAGTGGTGCGGATGCCTCGGGCGATGAGCTCAGGCTATTGGCCGCGGTGGCGTTGGGCAGGCGGTGGATCTATCGGACCTTGCGACGACGTCGGCCAAGACCGTCGCTCGGCGATGCCGGTGAGATCTACAGCTGGTACGGGCCGCTGCTAGCGCACCAGGTCCAGGAGCATGTGTATGCAATCGCACTGGACGCGAAGCTACGGCTAATCACCGACCAGTGCGTTTCGATCGGCACGGTGACGTCGTGTGCCGCGGACGTGCGGGATGTATTTCGGATGGCGGTGCGGGTTGCTGCGTTCGCAGTTGCGCTGGTGCACAATCATCCCAGTGGCAACGCGATGCCGTCGCCCGAAGACATGTGTCTGACGCAACACCTGGAGCATGCAGGCAGTCGGCTCGGGATTGAGTTGGTGGATCATGTGATCATCGGGCGTGGTCAGTACTACAGTTTTCGTGACGAGCGGCTGGTGGTATGTGACGAGGTGGAGGCGGGGCGCAATGAAATGAGCGGCAGCGTCAACCCAGGAAGCTGACGAGTGCCGCTCGAAAAGGGGTGGCTGGTTGGCGTCTGGGTCAGATCGCGTTCTTCTTTTCGGCGACAAGCCGCCGGACCCGCTCGGCCAGCAGGGTCACGTCGAACGGCTTGCGGAAGACTTCGTTGAACCCGGCCTTCTGGAGCAGCTCTTCGGACATCTCTTCGGCCCCGATGAGCGCTACCAGGATCGTATCTTCGTGTTCCGGGCGTTTCCGCAGGTCCTGAGCGATCTGGACCGCTTCGTTCCGCCCGATCTTGGTGTCGATGATGATACAGTCCGGGTGGAAGCCCTCGGCATGCACGCCCGCCTCGAACGCGCTCTCGGCGATCTGGAATTCGAAGCCATCGTCCTCGGGCAAGCGCTGCCGAAGCGTGGCGGTCAGCGTGCTGTCGACGCCGACCAGGAGGATCTTGTTCAGCACGTCGTCTTCCAGTTCGCCCAGCGGCATGCCGTGCTCTTTGAGGAACTGGATCAGGCTCTCTCGCGGGATCCGCCGGTCCTGCGAGCCAGGAATGCGGTATCCCTTGAGACGACCCGAGTCAAACCACTTGCTGACGGTGCGGGGCGCGACCTTGCAGATCTTCGCCACCTGCCCCGTCGTGAAGACTTTACGCATCGATAGGGCTCCAGTTTTTTTCTTAGGCATGGCTGGATCGACCCCTGGAAGTTCCACGGTTAGTCTTGACTCGAGGCATCAAACCGTTACCACAGGTGGCCGTGGCAGGAACAAGCGGCCTGTGTGTGCTGGCAACAAGAACGGCCTTGCTGGATTGCACCGTTGTAGCGGTAGAGCCGTTGTCATGGATCGGTTGCAGCCGCTGAGACGGGTGAGCCGATTCTGGCGGGCAAGCTACGCGCTGCCGGCGCTTACCGTCATAACCGTCACCAGCGACCGAATTCGCTCCAAGGGCGGGTGCTCACCGACCCGCCAACCAGCAGCTCTGTGTTTTTCTTCGAACCGGCATTGGCGCGAGCTTTAAGAAGCATTATGAACACTACCTTCGCACTGTCCCGCGCCGGTGCATCCTGCCGAGCAGCGGATCCAGCCGGGCGCGGCCGCTAGCACCGGTAATGCCGCTAAATCGGGCACATCCGCGCGACCGATGCTAGTAGAGACAGCAACGTCTGCGCAGCACGTGGAGAAGCGCACGTGGTCCGATTGTCCAGGCTACTGCTCCTGCCTGTACTGCTGGCCGCCATTGGCCTGGCGTCCGGGTGCCGGTTCATCCGGAGCCCCGCTCGGACACGCCAACTGCTGCCGGCAGCCGACTTGACCGGCACCGTCCGTCCCGACGCCAACAACGGACTGGAACCGAAGCTCGTGGAGCTCACCGTGCCCGAGCTCCAGCCGCCCCGCACGCCGCTGGAACCAGAAGCTGCCCGAATCGAAGAACTCACGCTCCAGGCAGCGATCCACCACGCGCTGCGCAATAGCCAGGTCGTCCGGGTCGCCGTCGGCACAACCGTCCGTCCAAGCGGATCGACCCGATACGACCAGGCAATTGCCGAGGCCCAGGTCCAGGTCCGTGAGGCAGTGTTTGACCCGCAGTTCTTTGTAACGTTGTTCTGGAACCGCAGCGACGAACCCACCGGCGTAACGTTCGGCCCCGGTATCCCCGTGCCCAACGAACGCGACACCGCCAACTTTGCTACCGCTCTGACCAAACGCCTGGTTACCGGCGGCACCGCGTCCGTTCAGTTCCTTACCGACTATCTGTTCTTTCCTCGCGGCACGTTCTTCCGCTCCGTGAACCCGCAGTACACCACTCGGCTGGAATTCTCTGTTTCGCAACCGTTGCTCCGCGGCGCCGGCGTCGAGTTCAATCGAGCCCCGATTGTCATCGCCCGTATCCAGTCGGATCAATCGTACTGGCAGTGGCGTCAGTCGGTGCTTGCCCTGGTACGCAGCGTGGAGGAAGCGTACTGGAACCTGTATGCCGCCCACGTCGCGCTGCGTGCGATCGAGCAAGTCCTGCCGTTGGCTGCGGAGGTGGTGCGCGTTGAGCAGGCCCGCCTGGAAACCGGCCAGGCCATTCCGGCCGACGTGGCCCAGGCGGAGGCGAACCTGGCCGCATTCCGTCAGCAGCGGGTTCGAGCGTTGGCGAACGTACTCGCCCAGGAAGCCAAGCTACGCAACCTTCTGGGGCTCCCCCCCAACGACGACCGTCGCTTGATCCCCGCCGAGCTGCCACCCGAAGCCCCGGTTCAACTGGACTGGGTCGCCGCAATCGAGGCGGCCGTGAAACACCGGCCGGATATCGCGCGGCAGCGACTGGCCGTGCGGCTGAGCGAGCTGCAGATCACCATCGCGCAGAACGCACTGCAGCCCCAGCTCGACCTGCAGGCACTCTGGCGGATCAACGGACTGGCCGATCGACTGGACGACGCCATCGACGTGCTCACGGACAACCAGTTCACCGACTGGCGGCTGGGCTTTACCTTCTCCTTCCCGATCGGATACCGCGACGCCGCGGCCCGGCTGCGTCAGGCCAAGCTGCAGTTCCGCCGCGAGGTGGCCCTGTTGAACGAAGCCGTACACCAGGCAACCCATGAGATCGCCAATCTGGTGCGCGAAGCGGAGACCGTCTACGGCGAGTACCTGGCCGCCCGCCAGCGGCAAGAGGCCGCAGCTCGCTGGGTAGACGGTGCGCGCGCCCGCTTCGAGAACCCGGTCGCTCCGGCACCAGGCCAGCAGAGTGCCTACTTGATCGCCCTTCAGGTCTACCTGCAGGCGTTACAGTCATGGGCAACCGCCACCACGGAAGCAGCCCGTCTGCTGGCCCAGTACCACATCACCCTCGCCAGACTTGAGGAAGCCAAGGGCACGTTGCTGGAGGTGTACAACATCCACGATCAAGCCGAACCGGAGCTGCTGTTCTGATCAACGGACCGCGGGCGGCACGGTCCACGGAAACACGCTCGAAGCAAGCCAGGGTGGGCTGCCTCCTACAATTCAGTGCCATGCCCGAGGTGCCCGATCTCGTGCAAAAGCTGCGCGAACAAGCGCGAGCGCTCCCCGATCATCCCGGCGTCTATCTGCTCAAGGACGAGCGCGGCCGGGTACTGTACGTGGGCAAAGCGCGCAGCCTGAAGAACCGTGTCCCCACCTACTTCACCGCTCAAGCACTTAGCGACCCCCGCACCAAAGACCTTGTTCCGCTGGTGCGCAGCATCGACTACCTGGAGTGCGACTCGGAGGTCGACGCCCTGCTTACCGAGGCACGGCTGATCAAGGACCTGCAGCCGCCATTCAACGATCGGCTTAAAGACGACAAGTCCTTCCCGTATTTGCAGATCCACATCCGCGAGGACTTCCCTCGGGTCGAGTTCACGCGCGAGCCGCGCTCCAGCGGCGTGAAACTCTACGGCCCGTTTGCATCCGCCAAGGCACTGCGCGGTGCGATCCAGGTGCTGCAACGGGTCTTCAAGTTTCGAACCTGCTCGCTTGACATCCGGGAAGGCGACCCGAAATGGCGCTGGTTCCGCCCTTGCCTGCTGTACAGCATCGGCCAGTGCACGGCGCCGTGCAACATGAAGATCAGCAAAGAGGAGTACCGCAAGGACATCCAGCGGCTGCGCCTGTTCCTGGAAGGCAAACGCGAGCGGCTGTTGAAACAGATGGAACAGGAAATGAAGCAAGCCGCGGCCGAGCTTCGTTTCGAGGAAGCAGCGCGCATCCGCGACGAACTGGCTGCACTCCAGTCCTTGCACCTGCGCGGCGACCTGGAAAAGCACGTGCAACCGGAAGTCTTCTTCGTGGATCCCAAGAAAGGCCTGGCCGGCCTACGCAAGGTCCTGCACCTGCCGGAGCAGCCCCGCACGATCGAAGGCATTGACATTGCCCACCTCGGCGGACGCGAAGTGGTCGGTTCCCTGGTCCAGTTCATCGACGGCGTGCCGTTCAAGCCCGGCTACCGCCGGTACCGGATCCGTACCGTGACGGGAATCGACGATTACGCTGCCATCCGCGAGGTGGCCGCGCGGCGGTTCCGGCGGCTGCGCCAGGAGGAATTGCCGGTGCCGGACATTTTTCTGATCGACGGCGGCAAGGGCCAGTTAAACGCCGCGCTGGAAGGCATCCATTCCGTGGGCGCCGAGCCGAAGTGCGTCATCGCACTCGCTAAGGAAGAAGAGCTGGTTTTTGTACCCGGTCACAGCGAACCGCTCCGGCTGAGCCGCCACTCCTTCGCACTGCGGCTCTTGCAGTACGTTCGCGATGAGGCGCACCGGTTCGCCCAGCACTATCATCACCTGCTGCGACGCAAGCGAGTTCTTGGCGAATCGCCCCGGCAAGGCAAGTCCCGATGAGCTCCGACGGCCCGGCCGGACAATCCGCTCCCCTTCCCCGCCGCTGGCCGGCCTGCCTGCTGATGGCCTTGACCGCCACGCTGCTCGCCGGCTGGACGCGCACGGCACCGGGCTATACGTCGGACGAGCCATTCAACGTCCTGTACGGCAAGACGTTCGTTGCCGAGTTCGTGCAGAAGCCGTGGTTCGTGTTCGACGCCGGCGACGTGGCTCGTGTCTTTGGTCCGCGCGCCGAACACCCACCGCTGGGACGATGGCTGATCGGGTGGACCAACTTCCTGCTCGATCCACAGTGGCGCGACACGACGAGCTTTGACCTGGACAAAGCCCGCTGGGCCCCGGCACTCTGCTACGGCCTGCTGACCGCCCTGGTGGCCTGGGCAGCCAGCAGCTCAGGACGGCTCGCGTTGTGGTCGGCCGGCCTGTTGCTTCTGAGTCTTCCGCGATTGTTTGGACATGCCCACTTTGCCGCCCTGGAGCTGCCCTTGACCCTCTGCTACACCGCCGCCCTGGTGGCGCTGATGGCCGCCGTGCGCAGTCGCCTGGCTTACCGATGGGTCGTCCTTGCAGGAGCCGCAGCCGGGCTAGCCATGCTCACCAAGATTCACGGCTTTCTCCTGTTGCCCACGGCCGCAGTTTGCTTCGCACGTTACGGGCCCAAACGAGCCGCGCTGTCCACGTCCCTCTACGCGCTCGTGGCCGGCTGCGTCTGGTTCGCCGGCTGGCCATGGCTGTGGTATGCGCCGGTAGCACACACCGTGTCGTTCCTCTCCAGTGGCGTCGCCCGCGCAACGACCTACGTGACCTACCTGGGCACGGTGTATGCCGACCATGAAGTCCCGTGGCATTACCCGTGGGTGATGCTGGCGGCAAGCATGCCTCTGCCGCATCTGGTCCTAGCCCTTGCCGCTGCGCTCTGGCACGTGTATCGGCTCCGCGCCGATGCAGAGGCACTTGTGCCTTTGGCTGGTTCAATTCTGCCTCTGGTCCTGTTCAGCATTCCGGGTGTCCCGGTGTATGATGGCATCCGTCTGTTCTTGATTGTTCTGCCGGCGGTTGTCTGGCTGATGGTCCGCTGGCTCGCGACCGTTGCTGCCCGGCGGTTTGCAGGTGCCGTCTGTCTGATTGCGGTGGCGTGCGCGGTGGGCTGGTACGGCATGGTTCGAGCCGCGCCGTGCTGGCTGAGTTACTACGGTGAGCTGGTGGGAGGGTTGAAGGGGGCCGTGCGACTGGGGCTGGAACCGACCTATTGGGGGGATGCGGTCACGCCTGGGCTGCTTACACGCTGGAGCGAGCAGGCTGAGCGTGGCGCCACGCTCGAGCTTGTGCCCACCCTGTACGATCGCCATGCAGAGCTGTACCTGACAGCACGCATGATGGAGCGGGCCCAGCGGGTGGTGCCCCAGGGTGAAGCGGCCGACTACACGCTCGTCTTCCGCAGGTCGGCGTACGTTCCGGCCCATGTGCTAAGACGAGCCCAGAGTGCACCGGTCGTGGCAGAAGTGGTTGTGGAAGGCGTGTGGTTGAGCCGCATCGTGCGCAATGGGAGCAAGCGCGATGAGCCAGGAACAGCCGGAACAGCGGCTGACTCATTTCGATGACCAGGGCGGGAGCCGGATGGTTGATGTGAGCGGCAAGCCGGTGACGGTCCGCACGGCCCGTGCGCGCGGCACCGTGCGGCTGAAGCCCGAAACGGTCCGATTGATCCGCGACCGGCAGATTACCAAGGGGGATGTCCTCGAGGTTGCCCGACTGGCCGGGATCATGGCGGCTAAGCGGACAGGCGAACTGATCCCGCTGTGCCATCCCCTGAGCCTCGACAGCGTCCAGCTGGCACTCGGCTTTGCCGACGATCGCACCGTTTTGATCGAGGCGTGTGTGAAGACGTCGGCCCGAACGGGGGTGGAGATGGAAGCCCTGACGGCAGTAGCCATAGCCGGGCTGACTGTCTACGACATGTGCAAGGCAGTGGACCGCACGATCGAAATCGGCCCGATTTACCTGGTGGAGAAGACCGGTGGCACGCGAGGCGACTTCCGACGTGACCGTTAGCGGCGTGCGCCAGCCCGTCTGAGCATCTCTTGCATGACCTGTTCGAGTTGTTGGAGCCGCTCGCGAGCGTACTTCTCCGAGTCGTACACGCGGCGGATGCTGTTGGCCACCGTAACGTCAGCTACGTCAATCTCGCCGCCTGCGCGTGGCGTCAACAGCCGCTGCAGCTCGCGTAATCGCGGCACATAGTCGGTCCGGTAATGCTCGCCCAGCTCCCTGCAGATCCGCTCACAGTGAGTGAGCAGCTGCCAGAGGGTCATGCGTTGGAGGGCTGGCTCCGGCACGTGGCGTTCCCCCGCAAGTAAGTCGTCCGCGCCGGCTCGGTACTCATTTGTATTCTCAACGACCTTTCTCCGCCTGTCAATGAGGACTCCCGGACAGCCGAGCCGCCAGGCAGGCCGCTAGTTCCGCTTGCCTTCGGATGTACCACATCGGCCTGCCATCCACGAGCACGCGCCCCGCGCGCGTGGTCGTTTCGATCGCGTGAATCCACGGTCAGCCTTCCGCAGGTGCTGGCCAATTGGCACGACGGAGGATAGCCTGTGCCGATGAGCTTCGAACTGGACTCCGCCGGGTTGCGGCGTGGGCTGGCCTTCATGCTCGATAGGCCACACGGCAAGTTCTCCTCACGTCCCCCAGGTGCCGAGAGCCGGCTCACATTCACCCGACGGGACACGTCCGCCGGCAGTTGTCCCCGTTCGAGGCTCACGGTCACCTGCCCGCGTCGCGCCAGAGCGGCTCCTCGGAACTGACGTGTGGCACGAACTGGATGCGAACCACGGAGCTCGTTTCATACGCCCAGTTCAGCGCCTCTGAGACTGTCTCCGGCGCCCACGCTCCAGGCCTGGGCAGCGGCACAAGGAGCGTCCCCCCCTTGGCTCTACGGTGCACCTGACCAGTCCTATAGATCTGCTCGCGCAGCCCCCGACCGATCCCCCAGGACGTCACCCCCGCCAGGCACTCTTCAAGCCGTTCGCCCGTAGCCACCGCGGTCGGCCGAGCGCGATCAATGCGTACAGGCACCGCGTAGGCGTTGCCCAGTCGCTCCGCCAGTCGACGCAGCGCGTCGACGTAGGCCACGGCAGCAGCCATGCCGGTGGGGTGGTCCGCAATCCCGTAGCCAGTCAGGCGACGCACCGCGGCGTCTAACCCCACCGGGCACAGCAGCAGAGCAGCTTGCTGGAGCCGCCGCCCGGCGGCCAGTTCTAGGGGAAGCTGCTCACGGAGCTGCTCACGACGGCGGACCGCGGCCCGGAGCGTCAACTCGCACATCGGTTCGAACCGACCGCGGAGCAATTCCCCCGGATCACCTTCGGAATCCAGGAGCAGCCGGCACATGTCGAGGTGAACGACCAGCAGGCTCGTGCCGGCGATGCCCGACAGCAGCCCGTCACCGGCCGTGGACACGTACCGGTCCAGCACGAAGCGCAACCGACCGCCGGTCAGCGCGATGGCCAGAGCCGCGTGAGCGGGACGGTCCAGCCGATCGGGCACCTCCGGAACCCAGTGAAAGTCGAACGTTAACCGCGGCAGGTTATGGCACTCGTCCCGGAAGCGGTCCAGGAGGACGGTCGCTGCCGAGCGGACACGCCGCAGGAGCTGCTGATCGGGCGCGGCGCGGAACAGCGGCCCCGGCGCAACGTGGGGGTGCGCCCGTGGCGGAACGCGCGCGTAGAGGTTGACGATGAGGTCAACGGGTGAGTGCACCGCCAGCGTCTGCAGCTCGGCCCAAACGGCCTCGGCCAACTCATAGGCCTCGTCCTCCGACGACGTGCACAGCCCGATGGCCACGTCGACCAGGTCCATGGCGAGCAGCCGGCCGGCGTATGGCCGCAACTCTGCGAGCGCGCGGCCAAGTGCCGGCAGGAATTCTGCCGGCGACGCAGCCTGACGCGTTAGAGCCGCTGCATCGAACGTCACACCAGCTAACTGGCCAGGCACCCATGGCCCCTCGAGCTGCACGGTGGCTTGTTGGTGGAGCGCGATGACATCTGCCGGAAGCTCGTGGGCAAGCGATTGCTCGCGCCAGAACGTCTCCGCCACCGCCCACGCCGCCGCCTCTGGCCCACCGCGCTGGCTTCGGTCTCGCGGGGCAACCTTCAGGTATACCGTGCCAGGTGGTGTGATTCGCGCCGAGAAGTCAAGCCGCCGAAGTTCAACATTGGCAAGTGCACAGATAAGCTCGTCGCTGACCTCGGTCGCTTCCATTCGCACCAGGGCACGTTCTACCCGGCGGGCCACCAGCGCACAGTCCTCTGCGGACAGCGTCGTCCGCTCCTCCAACAGCCGCCGCAGCCAGCCTTTGTCCCAGCCTTCGGCCGGCACGTCCGCCGGCTCACCATCCCGATGCCAGCGCACCCGTGCTCGGAACGCGGCACGCCGCCGGGCGAAATCGTCGTAGGCCTCCGCCAGTTCGTGCTGGCCGGTGTTCTCCAGGGACTTGACCACCCAGTCGGCCAGCTCTTCGGAGTCGACCGTGCCACCGTCGCTGGCCTTGGCTGCCATGAACAGCACCAGGCTGGTCAGCTCCTCGGCTTCCTCGATCGCCAGTGGCCGGCCTGCATCTTCGGACGCAGCCAGAATGGCGTCGCGGAGGCGGTTGCGATCACAGGGAGCGAGCGTCTGGTCGCGTTTGCGTACCCAGCGGATCGTTTCGCTGTCGTGCATCGGTTCTGACGTCATCGGGCACCTGGGCCTCAGCTCCCCCGTTTGCCCCCAGCGGAACGGCGACGCGAGCGACGGTCCAGGAACGGTTTCAGCTCATCCACGAAGTCGGTCACGTCTTGGAACTCACGGTACACCGATGCAAACCGCACGTAAGCGACACTGTCCAGCGCACGCAGACGGTCAATCACCAGCTCACCGATGACCTGCGACGGCACTTCGCGATCAAAACGGCGGTACACCTCCTGCTCCACCTCGGCCACCAACTGTTCGATCTGCTCGGCACTCACCGGCCGTTTCTCACACGCCTTTTCCAACCCGATTCGGATCTTCTCGCGATCGAACGCCACGCGGCGGCCGTCCTTCTTGATTACCTTCAACGGCCGACGCTCGATCCGCTCGTAGGTCGTATAGCGCGCGCCGCAGGCAAGGCACTCGCGGCGCCGCCGGATTGCCGTGCCGTCGTCGGTTGTCTGAGTATCGATCACCCGGTCACGGTTTTCGTGGCAACTGGGGCACTTCACTGCCGCTCGGGTTTCCTCGGCAAGGGCTCCTAGACCAGGACCACCTCCTCGGCACAGACCAGCTCGATGCCGGCGTCGCGATAGCGCCGGCAACACGCGTCGAATTGACCAGGGTCCACCGCTCGGGTCAAATCGGCGACGATGCACACACGAAAGCCTTCGGCGCGCGCATCCAGGGCTGACCAGCCCACACAGTAATCGAACGCCAACCCCCAGACTACAACGCGCTCAACGCCCTTCTCCCGCAGGTAACCCGCAAGGCCTGTAGCGATGCGTTTGCCATCCGGTCCGTAATTCTCGCGGAAAGCGCTGTAGCTGTCCCGGTCCCGGTGGAATCCTTTCCGCAAGATGAGCACGAAGCGGTCCAGAGGCAACCCGGGATGGATGCGCGCCGTCTCGCTGCCCTGCACCGCATGGTCAGGCCAGAGCGTTTGCGGATGACCGTACAGGTCGATCGTCTCGAAGGGTCGCTTGCCCGGATGGCTGCTGGCGAACGAGACGTGGCCCGGCGGATGCCAGTCCTGCGTAACCACGGCCTGAACCGGCTCGAGCCGTTCCAGGAACCGCCGGCCCGGTTCGACGATCCTGTCCCCCTCGGGCACCGCAAGCTCCCCTCCTGGCATGAACGTCAGCTGCGGATCCACCACGAGGATGACCGTATCGTCCGGGTTGACCTCAAACCGTGCCACGACCGCCCTCCGTTGTCGTCACTCCGGTACCATATTGTTTCGGCGTGCATGCTTAGCGGCAACGAGACGAGCCCGTTCGCGCAGCCTGCCCTCGGTTGCCACTCGCAAACCGTAACCGGTCTGCAACACCAAACGACCGCACCAGCCGGAGACGCATCCATGAACCGAGACTGGTCACGCAGGGACTTCTTGCGGGGGGCCGTGGCAGCAACGGCGGCCATGGCCGCGAGCCGCACTGTTGCTGACGCGGCTGCGCAGGAAACTGGCGCCGCCGACCTGCGGCGCAAGTATCGCATCATCGATGTCCACTGCCACCCGCGGTGGCTCGGGCACAATGGGCGCAAGATGGTCGAAAACATGGACGCTCTTGGCATCGAGAAGGCCTGGTTGCTCAGCTGGGAAGCGCCGGCACGCGAGATATCACCCGGCTACCACGATCGACTCAACCCACTGGCACTCAGGATCCGCTTTGAGGATGTGATCGCGGTTTCTGAGGCCTATCCGGACCGGTTCATCCCGGGCACGACCATGGATCCCCAGGAGCCTTACGCGCCCCAGAAGTTGAAGTCGGCAGTTGACATCTTCGGCGTGCGTGTTTTCGGCGAATTCAAACGGCGACTCCGATACGACAACCCGGACTGCCTACGCCTGTTCCACTACTGCGGCGAACTCGGGCTGCCGGTCCTGTTCCACCTGGACATCGTGCTGCCACCCGGCACTCTTCAACAGCGCTGGCAGTGGTGGTATGGCGGCGACATCACGGCAGTGGAAACGGCGTTGAGGATGTGTCCCAACACGGTTTTCATCGGCCATGCCCCCGGCTTCTGGCGCGAGATCTCTGGCGATGCCGACCAGGAACGGAGCTCGTACCCGGCTGGCAAGCCGATCCAGCCGGGCGGCCGGCTCATCCGGCTGCTGGAGCAGTACGACAATCTCTACTGCGATATCTCCGCCGGATCGGGCTACACGGCGTTGACACGCGACCTGGAGTTCACCAAGAAGTTCCTGATCGACTTCCAGGACCGGATTCTCTTCGGTCGCGACGAGTTTTCCAGCCGTCACCTCGACCTGCTGTTTTCGCTCGAGTTGCCTGAGGCCGTGCTCCGGAAGATCCTCGGCGACAACGCACGCAAGCTCGTGCCCGCTTAGGCGGTGACGGCGAGCGAGCTAAGGCGGCTATCCCGCGCCGCAGCCACGCCCACGGCCAATCGTTCGGAGGGTCGGTGAAGACGGACTAGCGCGGAGGCTTGAGCAGCTCGAAGCCCGCTAGCGGAACAACCGTGGCGTCGGTTCGGCCGTGCTGGGCCCGCGCAGACCGGCATCGCTGGCCATAATGCTGGCCCGAGCACGACAGCGAACAACCGAGCAGTGTGGCCATCGTCCGTCTGGTTGGTCGGGAAGATTCCGAACTGCCTGGCAGCGGCGCCATCTCGCGGCCAATTCGTTCCTCGAAACAGCTTCCCTACCTGGATTCGCGGGACGACCTGCCGATGCCGCTGCCAGACTGCATCGTCCGATCGGCCATCCGCTTCTAGGCCGCTCAGGCGTATACGCAGTTTCCGGTGCCGGGCGATCTAGGCCGATCGACGTCGGTCCTGCCACCTGGCCAGACGGAAGCCGGTCGATTTGCACCTTCGCCGTACGGCCTGTGGCACGCGGGCCGGCTGCATCCGGCGTCGCTGTCGCACGCGGCCGTTGAGCAGCTGGTGCTGACGCGCGCGAGACGACCGCTGCCTAGCGGAATCGGCCGTGCCCTGCGTGGCTGCAACGCCATGCTCCCTGCGACAGGGCAAGCGACCCCGGGTCGTAGCAAGCCGTTCCGCGTTGTCGCAGTGGCCGGCAGCAAGCTGCCCTCGCACACGTCTGTGCGGCTCTCCAGGACGGTCCCGGTGTCAGACACCGAGACGGCTGCTCCAGCGCTTCAGTTGTTCGCGTACGAGCTCAGGATTGGTTGAGCCTACGCTGCGGAACGCTTGGACGGCTTTCTCCGGGCCGAGAATCCCGAGCACGTCCTCGTCGAACGCCGGGCAGATGCTGCGCAACTCGGTCAGCGTCAATTCCGGAAGTCGCTTGTTGTGGTCCTCGCAGTACCGCACCAACCGCCCCACGAGTTCGTGAGCTGTTCTCATCGGCACCCCCTTACCGATAAGGTACTCCATCAAGGTCGTCGCCTCGAGGAACCCCTCCTGGACGGCCTGACGGATGCGAGCTTCGTCGAGTTCGGCGGCAGCGACAATCGGCGCGGCCAACTGGAGCGTGTCCATCACCGTCCGGGTCGCCTCAAACACGGGCGGTTTGTCCTCCTGTAGGTCTCGGTTGTACGTCAGTGGCAGCCCTTTGAGCACGGTAGCAACGGTGACCAGTGCGCCGAGCACCTTGCCTGTCCGCCCGCGGGTCAGTTCGAGGACGTCGGGGTTTTTTTTCTGGGGCATAATCGACGAACCGGTGCAGAACCGGTCAGGTAGTGTCAGGAACCCCCATGTCGCTGAGTTCCAGATCACCCATTCCTCGGCCCATCCGCTCAAGTGCAGCGCGACGGTCGTCAGACAGGCCAGGTACTCGATGCAGAAGTCTCTGGCGCTGACCGCATCGAGCGAATTTGCCATAAGTGTGTCGAAGCCCAGCTTCTGGCGGACGAGCTCACGGTCGATCGGCAGAGAGGTGCCCGCCATGGCAGCTGCTCCCAGGGGCAGCTCGTTCACCCGGCGTCTGCAGTCGCGCAGCCGATCGCGGTCGCGTTGGAACTTCTCCACGTAAGCCAGGCAGTAGTGCGGGAACAGCACCGGCTGTGCTGGCTGCAGATGGGTATAGCCAGGGATCACCACCTGCTGGTAGCGGCGGGCCAGCTGCAGCCACGCGCGCTGCAGTTCGGCGAGCAGGGAGTCCAGTCGGTCGATCGCCTCGCGGATCCAGAGCCGAAAGTCGGTTACCACCTGATCGTTGCGGCTTCGTGCGGTATGGAGCTTTCGGCCCACGTCGCCGAGCCGCTCGATCAAGGCGGCCTCGATGTTCATGTGAATGTCCTCACGGGCTGGGTCGAGTGGGAATGTGCCCTGGCGCAGCTCGTCGCGTATCCGTTCCAGTTCGGTCACGAGCAGGGTAGCTTCCTCGCCGCTGATCAGGCCGACCGCTGCCAGCATCTCGGCGTGCGCGATCGACGCGGTGATGTCCTGCTCGAACATCGCCACGTCCACGTCGAGCGAGCAGCCGAAGGCTTCCACCCGCCGGTCCAGATCCTCACGGAAGCGGCCGCTCCACGCTTTCTTGCTCATGATCCGGTCCTCGTCGTCTCGGACGCCCGCACGAATCGCCGCCGCTGTCGTCACAACCGGCTAATTATCGGCGCAAGCGACGAGAGAGCGCCGGAACGGATACGCGGAAGCCGTCCGCTGGGAGGGCCGGTCGTAGAATAGGACCGAAGGTTTCGGCCGCACGCAGGGGCCGTGTGAGGTCAGCTGGAGGAACAGTGCCGAAGCGAACCGACATCCGCCGCATCCTCATCATCGGGTCGGGGCCGATCGTCATCGGCCAGGCATGCGAATTTGACTATTCGGGCAGTCAGGCGTGTAAGGCCCTACGCGAAGAGGGCTACGAAGTTGTCCTGGTCAATTCCAATCCCGCCACGATCATGACCGATCCGGACATGGCGGATCGGACCTACATTGAGCCGTTGCGGTGGGACATCGTGGCGCGTGTCATTGAGCGGGAACGGCCTGACGCGCTCTTGCCGACGCTAGGGGGCCAGACCGGTCTGAACGTCTCGCTCGAGCTGCACCAGAAGGGGGTCCTGCAGCGCTATGGCGTCGAGATGATCGGCGCTCGGCCCGAGGTGATCGAGAAAGCCGAGCGGCGCGAGCTGTTCCGCGCAGCCATGGAACGCATCGGCCTGAAGGTGCCGCGCAGCGTGCTGGTCACCAGCCTGAACGAAGCGCGCGACGCTCTCGACCATGTCGGGCTCCCTTGCGTGCTGCGGCCCAGCCTGACGCTGGGCGGAACCGGCGGTGCCATTGCGTACAACCGGGACGAGTTCGAGGAACTGGTTCGCCGGGCCCTGCACCTGTCCCCTGTGCATGAAGTGCTCATCGAACAGTCGGTCCTTGGCTGGAAGGAATACGAGCTGGAGGTGATGCGGGACCGGGCAGACAACGTGGTGATCGTCTGCACGATCGAGAACTTCGACCCGATGGGCGTCCATACGGGGGACTCGATCACGGTCGCACCAGCTCAGACACTCACCGACAAGGAATACCAGCGGATGCGCGACGCGGCGATCGCCGTCATGCGCGAGATCGGGGTGGAGACCGGCGGGTCAAACATCCAGTTTGCCGTCAACCCGGAAAACGGCGACATGGTCGTTATCGAGATGAACCCGCGGGTCAGCCGCTCCTCAGCGCTGGCGTCCAAGGCGACCGGCTTCCCGATCGCCAAGATCGCCGCGAAGTTGGCGGTTGGGTACCGCCTGGACGAACTGCCCAACGACATCACGCGTGAGACGGTGGCATGCTTCGAGCCGACCATCGACTACGTTGTCACGAAGGTGCCGCGGTGGGCATTCGAGAAGTTCCCGGATGCCAGCCCGGAGCTGACGACCCAGATGAAGTCGGTCGGGGAGGTGATGGCCATCGGGCGCACGTTCAAGGAGTCACTTCAGAAGGCGCTGCGCAGCCTGGAGATCGGCCGCCATGGCCTCGGCTGTGACCCCAAGGACCTGTGGGGCACGGAGCGGCAGCCTACTGTTGATGAGATCCGGGCGAAGCTGGCAACCCCTAACCCGGACCGAATCTGGTACATCCGCTACGCGTTAAAGGCCGGGATCCCGCTCAGCAAGATCCACGAACTGACAGCCATCGACCCGTGGTTCTTGGACCAGATCCAGCAGATCGTCGCATTCGAGGATGAGCTGGCGCGGGTGGACCTGAGAACAGCGAGTGTGGAGTTGGTCAGACGGGCCAAGCAGTTCGGCTTCTCGGACAAGCAACTGGCCACACTCTGGGGGGTCAGCGAGCGTGAAGTCCGGCAGTGGCGGCAGGCGCACGGCATCACGGCAACGTACAAGCTCGTTGACACCTGCGCGGCCGAATTCGAGGCCTACACACCCTACTACTACAGCACGCATGAACGGGAAGACGAAACACGCCCGCCCAGGAAGCCGCGGATCATGGTCCTGGGCGGCGGGCCCAACCGGATCGGTCAGGGTATCGAGTTTGACTACTGCTGCTGCCAGGCCGCATATGCGTTGCGGGAGGCAGGCTATGAGGTCATCATGGTCAACTCCAACCCGGAAACCGTCTCCACAGATTACGACACCTCCGACCATCTGTTCTTCGAGCCATTAACCGTGGAGGATGTCATCGAAATCTGGCGACGGACCCGGCCCGAGGGGGCCATTGTCCAGTTTGGCGGCCAAACCCCCTTGAACCTGGCTCGGGCGCTGGTGGCCGAAGGGGTCCGGATCATCGGCACTTCGGTCGATTCCATCGAGATGGCCGAGGACCGCGGGCAGTTCGAGGCGCTGCTGGAGCGGCTCAAGCTGAAACGGCCGCCGGCAGGCATTGCCCGCTCGGTGGATGAAGCCAAGCATATCGCACGCCAGATCGGTTATCCCGTATTGGTCCGTCCTAGCTTCGTGCTGGGGGGGCGGGCCATGGAGATCGTGTACGACGAAGGCACGCTGGTGCGGTACATGGAAGAAGCTGCCGATGCGTCTCCGGACCGCCCGGTGCTGATCGATAAGTTCCTGGAGGATGCCATCGAGGTCGACGTCGATGCCGTCTCCGACGGACATCATACGGTCGTTGCGGGCGTGATGCAGCACATCGAAGAGGCCGGTGTGCATTCGGGCGATTCTGCCTGTGCGATCCCGCCGTATAACCTGCCCGAAGCGACGATCGCTGAGCTGAAAGACGCGACTCGCAAGCTCGCCCGGGCGCTGAACGTGTGCGGCCTGATGAATGTGCAGTTTGCGATCAAGGATGGTGAGGTGTATGTGCTGGAGGTCAACCCGCGCGCCAGCCGCACGGTACCGTTCGTGTCCAAGGCTGTCGGCTTGCCGCTTGCCCGTATTGCCGCACTGTGCATGGTGGGCAAGACGCTGGCCGAGCAGGGCGTTACTGAGGATCCGAAGCCGACACACTTCTCGGTCAAGGAAAGCGTGTTCCCGTTCATTAAGTTCCCCGGGGTCGATATCGTGCTTGGCCCGGAGATGCGCTCGACGGGCGAAGTGATGGGTATTGACGATGACTTTGCTATGGCATTTGCCAAGAGCCAGATCGCAGCGGGCAGTGACCTGCCGCTGGAGGGCACGATCTTCGTCAGCGTGGCTAATCCGCATAAGGCAGCGGTGGTACCGATCGCCAAGCGGCTGTCGGAACTGGGCTATGCACTCGTGGCAACGGCCGGCACGGCGCGCGTGTTGGAGCAGAACGGCATCCCATGCCGACGCGTGCGGAAACTGCAGGAGGGGCGACCGAACGTGCTGGATCTAATGGCCAACAACGAAATCGCGCTCGTGATCAACACTCCCAGCGGTAAGGGGGCGCGGACAGACGAAGGGCGCATCAGGGCGGCCGCCACGGCGCGTGGCATTCCGTGCATCACGACGATCGCTGCGGCACGTGTCGCCGTATTAGCCATCGAGGCGCTTCGCCGGGGGGAGATTTCGGTGAGCTGTCTGCAGGAGCGGTTCGCCGGAGCTGGCCCCCCGTCCGCTCAAGCAGCGTCCGCACGCTAAGGCTAAGCATCGACCCGGAACGGGATCGCCATGCGCTACTATGCTGCCTGCTGCCAAACGGCGTTCGATTGCCCGCGCAGTAGCGCCGAAATCGGCGCACGCGTCGACCAGATGCTGACGATGGTCGACCACGCTGTCCAGGGCTACGAGCCTTTCTTCCCGGTGCGGCTCGTGGTATTTCCCGAGTTCGCGCACGCGGCCCCGATCTACTTCGACGTCGCCACCCTGCGTGCGAAACTCGCCGTGCCAATCCCCAACGAATACACGGACCGATACCAGCGCAAGGCAGCCCAGCTGGGAATCTACATCCAGACCGGCACCTTCATCGAGCGTCACGACGACTTTCCCGACGCGCTGTTCAACACCACCTGCCTCATCGGCCCGGATGGCATCATCACCGTCTACCGCAAGACGCACCCCTGGATCCCGTGGGAGGTGCACGCCAGCCCACACGACTTGCCTGACTGCCCGTTCGATCCGTTTCCGGTGGCTGATACGGAAATCGGCAAGCTTGGCGTAGCGATCTGCTACGACTGGCTGTTCCCCGAGGTTCTGCGTCAATATGCGGCTCGGGGAGCCGAGGTGCTCGTGCGTGTGTCGGCGTACATGGATCCCTGGGGCACGCAGCAACCGATGGACTGGTGGACCATCGTCAATCGGTGCCGCGCCCTGGAAAACGTCGCGTACGTGGTTGCATGCAACCAGGGGGCAGACTACCGGCAGTACCCGCCGTTCAGCTGGCCGGGTGGCAGCATGATCGTCGACTTCGACGGCCGCATCCTGGCACAGGCTGAATCGGGGCCCGGGGAGCGGATCGTTGTAGGGCCAATCGACTTGGACGCCCTTCGCCGGGAGCGCCGGCGGCGCGAGGGCCACCTGATGCCCGCGCATCTGCGGACCGAGCTGTACCGCTGCTACCGTGAGCGGTTCTACCCGCCTGCGGCCACCCGCCATGCCGGGCCGCTATCGATCGAGGCCAACCGGGCAGCCATCCGGGAAGCTCGCGAACGATGGCTCGGCCTTACGCCAGAATCTCGTGGATGACATGGCCGTGCACGTCGGTCAAGCGCCGATCGGTGCCATTGTGTCGGAAGGTCAAGCGTCGGTGGTCGATCCCGAGCAAGTGCAGGATCGTGGCGTGCACGTCATAGCCCCACGTGACGTGATTTGGATCGGCCGGCTTGAAGGACCACTCGTCCGATTCGCCATACGTCACCCCTCCCTTTATCCCGCCGCCGGCCAGCCAGTTCGTAAAGACGAACGGATTGTGATCGCGTCCTTTGCTGCCTTGACTGCACGGCATCCGCCCGAACTCGGTAGTCCAATACACGATCGTCTCATCCAGCAGGCCGCGCCACTTCAGGTCCGTGATCAACGCGCGCACAGCCCGGGCCATTGCCCGCGCCAGCGGCCAGTGGTCGCGGCGGATGTCCTCATGCGAGTCCCAGTTGCGGCGCGGAAAACCGTTGTCGGCGCCGGACCAAACCTGCACGAACCGTACCCCCCGCTCCACCAGCCTGCGCGCGATCAGGCAGTTCAGCCCAAAGTACCTCAGCTCACGTCCCTCATTCATCGGCCCGTCCCAGTCGACATCCGGCGCCGTGATTCCGTACATGTCAAGGATGTAGCGTGGTTCGCCCGAAATGTCGAGCACCTCCGGCGCCGAGAGCTGCATCCTGGCAGCCAGCTCGTACGAGCGGATACGAGCCTCGAGCCGGGCGTCTTCCGGCCGCATTGCCAGGTGCGCCCGGTTCAGCCGGGTCAACACCTCCAGCGCAGCGCGATCGCCTTCCGGAGTCGCAAACGAACCAGGTGGCGGAAACAGATCGTGCACCGGCGTACGTGACGACGGCCGGATTACCGTCCCTTGATGCACAGCAGGCAGAAAGCCGGCGGACCAGTTTCGCGGCCCGTTTGGTGCAAAGCCGCGTGGATCGGGCAACACGACAAAGGTCGGCAAGTTATCACTTTCGCGACCAAGTCCATAGCTGATCCAGGCACCCATCGACGGGAAACCAGGCAAGGTGAAACCGGTGGTCTGCAAAAAGGTGGCCGGCCCATGCACGTTGGATTTCGAAACCATGTTGTGGATGAACGCGATCTCATCCACGACGTCACCCATGGGCGCGACGGCATCGCTCAGCCACTTACCGCACTCCCCATAGCGACGCCAGCCCCATGGAGCAGCCATGGTGTGTCCGGGCGTCGATTGAAACAGTTCCACCTTCTCACCCGGGTTCCACGGCTTGCCGTGCTCACGAATGAGCCGCGGCTTGTAGTCGAACAGATCGCACTGGCTAGCCCCCCCTGACATGAACAGCTGAATGACGTACCGTGCCTTGGGCGGCCGGTGTGGTAAAGGCTGATCAGATCGGTCGTCCGCCGCAAGTAAACCGTCCCTTGCCAGCAGCGCGGCCAGGGCAATGCCACCAAGCCCACCGCCGGAACGCCACAGAAACTCACGCCTGCTGAACATCGCGCCGCTCTCGCTAGTCGACGAAGAGAAACTCGTTTAGGTTAAGCAGCACGCGGCAGAGGTAGGCCGTGCCGTGGTCGCGCACCAGGTCCGACAACAGCTCCAGCTCCTCAGGCGATGGATCTCGGCCCAGAGCCTCACGAGTGGCCGCGACCACCAGACTTGCTGGATCACTCCACTGCCGCTCCAGTCGCTCCGCCCATTTCTCGGCCACATAAAGGATGAACGGGTCGTTGAACAGCACAAGGGACTGCAGCGGGGTCAACGTCTCGTTGCGCCGCCCAGTGACCACGGCCGGGTCCGGGAAGTCGAACACCTCCATGAACGGATCCGGCACGGAACGCACGACGAAACGGTAGATGCTCCGACGCCGAGTTTCCATGGTGGCCGGGTCATAGTCGTGGTACAGGTAATGAGGCGAGTGGTCATCGATGAACTTGAAATTGCGATACGGCGGCCCCCCCATACGCCGATCCAGGATATCTGCCACCGCCAGCGCGGCATCGCGGACGACCTCCGCCTCCAGCCGCCGCCGATTCATGCGCCAGAGTAGCCGGTTCTGAGCATCAAGCCTCTGAGCCCGTCTGGCCATCGGCCCGACCACAAAACTGGTCTGCCTGTACGTCGTACTGGTCACCAGCAGATAGTGCAGCCGTTTGAGCGACTGGCCTGCTTGGTCACGGAACCACACAGCCAGCCAATCCAGCAGTTCCGGATGCGACGGGCGTTCCCCCATGCGGCCAAAGTCGTCAGGTGTGGCCACGATGCCGACACCGAAGTGATACTGCCAGATGCGATTGACGATACTTCGCCACGTCAGCGGATTGTCGCGGTGCGCGATCCAGCGAGCCAGGGCAGCTCGCCGTTGGCCTTCGGGCGTTTCGTTCGTGATCCCCAGCTCGCGTGGCATGCCGGCAAGACACCCGATCGCCCCGGGCACAGCCGGCTCTACCGGCTGTTTTACATCACCGCGGCGGAGCACGTAAACTGGCCTTGGGCGGCCACGTGTCGGCACGAAATTGCCGATGGGCTTGAAGTCCGTGGCCGCGGCGAAGACAAGCTGCTGGGCGGGTAAGGCGGCCAGCTGCTGTTGCACCTCGGCCAGCTCCGCAGCAAGCGACGCTCGTTGTTGCCGGAGCCGCACCACCTCTGCTCGGGCCAGCGCACGCCGACTGGCCTTCTGCAGTGCCGCTAGCTGCCGCAGACGCTCCACCGACCACTCCCCCACGTAGATACCGTCGACCAGATTGCTAACCCGCCACCGCGGTGGCCCCTCAACCCAATCCAGCGCACGCACGCTCGCCCCCCGTGCCACGTTGCGGCCTTCCGCGTCCAACACAATCAGCTCGGCTAGCGCGAAAATGAAATCGTTGCGCCGGCGCCGCTCGGCAAGCTTTGTGGCGGTCACCCGCACGTACCGTGCAACGACGGGCGGCTCCAGGACGACGGCCTGGGGCACCAGCCCGGGATTGGGCTGGTCCGTCTCGGTCAGGTCCAAGAGGACAGTAGCGTTCCGGAACTGCGGATCATCGGCCACTTCAACTCGATACCGGGGCGGGAAGCCGAAACCGGCCCCGATGCCGGCGAAGTCGTCGTGGCAAGGCACCAGGGCGATCAAATGAATCGGCACGGCACGTCCGAGGTCCACCTGTACCCACTTCTCTTTCCACGGCTCGCGCTCAATGGCACTGTGGTACCCGAACTCGGGCCGCTTGCCTTCGGCGGTGATCCCCGCCATCAGTCGGTCGAGCTCGCGCCGGAGTGGCTCAAGCACCGGCCGAAGACGCTCGTGGATAGTCCGGTCCAGCCGTGCCACGGCCTGTTGAAGGCTCTCGGCGCGACGCGTCAGTTCACGGCGTTTGGCGGCGACTTTCGGGTCTGGATCGTACGGCCGGTCGGCACGGTCGATTGCAGCGAAGATCGCCTGCAGACCGTAGTACTCCTCCTGAGAGATCGGATCGAACTTGTGCTCGTGGCAGCGGGCACACTGGATCGTGGTGCTCAGGAAAGCATTGAACACGGTCGTGACCATGTCGTCCCGGTCCAGGTTGCGCACCCGCTTCTTCTCGACCGTGCCGTTGCGCACCTCGATTTGACCGACCCAGTCAAACGGCCCAGCAACCAGGAAACCAGTCGCCACCACGCCGTCCGGGCTGTCGGGGAAGAGCACATCGCCGGCGATCTGCTCCATGACAAAACGGCCGTACGGCTTGTCCTGATTGAACGATCGGATCACATAATCCCGATACGGCCACGCGTTCAGTCGGACTTTGTCCTTGTCAAACCCGTGCGTGTCGGCGTAATGCGCCACGTCGAGCCAGTGCCGGGCCCACCGCTCACCGTAGTGTGGCGACGCCAGCAACCGGTCCACAAGCCGCTCGTAAGCGGCCGGGTGCCGATCATGCACAAACCGCTGGACATCGTCGTAGCTGGGTGGCAGCCCGAGCAGGTCGATGTAGAGTCGGCGGATAAGCGTCCGGCGGTCGGCCTCGGGCGAAAAGCCCAGCCCGCGATCTTGCAGCCTGCGTGCCACAAAGGCATCGACCGGATTGCGGAGCTGAGCGTCCGACGCGGTTTGAAGAACAGGCACGGGGAAAGGGCGCAGCGGCCGGTATGCCCACCAGGTCTCGCCGGCAACGCCGGCCGCCGCGACCAGGAGCGTCAGGGTCAGGGCGCATGGGCGGCGCAGATCCGTCACCGTGCTTACACCTCCCTTGGGACGACATACGGGGCACGGTACTCCGGTTCATTCAACAGCCGGTCCGCTTCCTCGTCGCCGATCACTCGTTCACTGTCCGGATCGAACCGCAGGGGCCGACGCAGCTCGTAGGAGGTACGCGCCAGCAGCGAGAGCACCATGGACTTGTGGCCCTCTTCAATGTCGGCCGTCAGCACGCGGTGGTCTCGGGCACGCATGGCGTGCAACCAGTTCTCCAGGTGATCGGCATCTTTCATCGGGTGGCCTTCCTCGGCCTTGCATGGCCCGGGTTCGTACTTTGGCCCGAGGAACGTGTAGTAGCTGCTGTAGTCCGGAAAGATCAGATACCCTTCGGTGCCCAGGAAGATCGTTCCCACCGGGAACCTGGGCTGAACGAACTTGTACCGGTCCCGGAAACCGGCTTCTGTGTTCGTGTACCAGGAGCGATGCTCGTAGGTGACCAGCGGCTCGTCATCGTCCCAGCGATAATGCCAGGCCGCATGGGTCGGAGAGGTACGATCATCATGGTGGACAAACTTGCCGCCGATGGCGCTGACGTAAGTGGGATGGCGATCGAGCCGCAAGCCCCACCGTAGGATGTCCAGCTCATGGATGGCCTGATTGGCAAAGCATCCGCTAGCCAGATCCAGGAAGAAATGCCACCGATAGTGGACCATCTTGCTGTACGGACGCATCTTCTTCGGACCGATCCACGCATCCCAGTTCAGTCCCTTGGGCACCGGCTCGGGGACAATCTTGCCGAAGTTCGGTCGGATCTTGAAATCGATACCGCGTGCCGCGTACACGCGACCAATGACGCCCTCATGCAGCTTCTGGATGCCCTCGCGAATGTTCGGGCTGGATCGGTTCTGGGTGCCGTGCTGCACCATCCGGTTGTACTTGCGGGCAGCGGCCACCATCTGCCGCCCTTCGAAAAGGTTGTGCGTGCCCGGTTTCTCCACGTACACGTCCTTGCCGGCCTGGCACGCCCAGATCGTCGCCAGCGCATGCCAGCGATCACCGGTGGCAATGACGACGCCATCAATGGAAGCATCGTCGAACAGCTTCCTCATGTCGTCGTAGACGACAAACTTCAGGTCCTTCAGCTCCTTGTAACCCTTCGGTATCGCGTCGATCCGATTCTGGTCGCAGTCACAAACAGCCGCAATCTCAACGTTGGCCTTCTCACGGAGCTCGACCAGCGCCCGGGCCAGGGCCCTCATGCGATTGCCCATGCCCAACAGCCCGACGCGGACGCGGTCGTTGGCTGATCGCCGCGTGCGCGCAAGCGCAGGGGCCGCCCAACCGAGCGCGGCGCCGGCGCCAGCCGCCTGCAGGGACTGCTTCAAGAAGCCTCGACGACTGGAAGCGGTCATGGCTACACCTCCAACAGCCAGGCGTGCGTGCGGGCAGCCAGCCGCTGCTATGATAGCAAAGGATCAGTTTTTCCGGAGGGACCGGGGCCAAAGCAAAGACTTTGCCGGTGGACACCGCCCGCCATGCGGCGGCTCGGTCAGCGTTCGAGCCCCGCTTGCATCGCCACCGCCTTGCTGCGACCGCCTGCACCAGGCAGTGGCAGCAGCCGGGCCTGGAACCGACCTCGAACGCTGCCTTTGGGCGGCCGTTCAGCGGGCACGGACCGGCAGTGTGGCGCCAGCCTCAGCGGCGGCCGATGCACCAGAGCTGCTTATACGTGCGAAGGAACAATCGCCCGTCGGAGACGGCGATGGAGGCTCGGGTGATTTCGCCGAGCGGGTTGCGGGCGACGATGTCTAGCTTCTCCGGATCGGCCCGGAAGACAAACGTTTCCCCGGCCTGATCGACCGAGTAGATCAGGCCGTCGGCGGTCAGCACGCACGAGCTCCAGCAGCGCGCGCCAAGCCGGCCGCGCCAGCGCGTCTTGCCTGTACGCAGCTCGATGCACTGCGCCACCCCCGGTTCGTTCACCAGGTACACGTAGCCGTCTTTGATCACGCCGGAACCGATTCGCTGGGGGTTCCGCGACACGCGCCAGAGCTGACTCGCCGCAAGCCGAGTGCCGTCGCGGCTCAGCTCAACGGCGGCAGCGGGTCCCATGTAGCCGTACATGCCCACGACCACGTCCTCTGCTGCCAGTGGGCTGGTGTAGCAGAGTCGTCCCAGGCCGTCGTGCCGCCAGAGTTCCTTGCCCGTGGCAATATCAAAGCCCTGGATGCGAAGCGGGAAGGTCATTACGATCTGGCGCACACCACCCAACCTAGCAATCAGCGGCGTGCTCCAGGAGCCGATCCAGGTTCGCGAATTGCCCCCCTCCAGACCGCCAGGAATATCCACTCGCCACACCGTCTCACCCGTGTGCTTGTTCAGTGCGATGAGAAATGTCCTCGGCCCCGGACCGCAGTTCAGGATCACCAGTTCGTCCACGATGACCGGTGAGGAGGCATTGCCCCAGATGTGGCGAAACGGCCCCAGGTCCCGTCGCCACAGCTCGTTCCCAGCCATGTCGTAGCATACAACGCCCGCGGATCCGTGCCAGGCCACCACCCGCTCACCATCGGTTACCGGCGATTGCGAGCAGTAGGGGTTGTCGCGGTGCGTCGGCTCGTCGCCAGTGAAGAGCACGTAGCGTTCCCAGAGCAGCTTGCCTGTGTCGCGGTCAAAGCAGAGCACCCCGCGCTTCTGACCATCTTCGATCGCTTGGGTGATAAACAGCTTCTTCCCCCAGACGATCGGGGTTGAGTTCCCCGGGCCGGGAAGTGGCACGTGCCAGAGCACGTTCTTGCTTGTCGACCACTCGACCGGTAGGTTCGCTTCGTACGTAATCCCCTGCCCCGTGGGGCCACGCCACGCGGGCCAGTTATCGGCCGGCGCGTCGACCGGTGGCAAACACGCAATGATGACGGCTGCAAGCAGTGCAATCCGGCGCATGACTACTCATCCTCCTGCCGTGGCACGATCCAGATCGGGCTGGCCCAGGCAAGCTGACCATCTCGTTGCTCGACACGCACGTAGTAGTACGACCGGCCGTCTGGGGGAGCCATGTCCTCGTACGTGAACTCGGCCGTCGGACCGCTGCCTTTCCAGGCATAGACCACTTCACCGTTACGAACCACGACGATCCGAGCAATCGGAGCCGTGCCGACGACACGGACGCCTAGCCGCACCGGGCCGTCGTGGCGAAGTTCGGAGCCAAGCGGCAGAATGCGGTCGCCGTCGAACGTGTAGAACTGGACCAGGATATTGTCCGTGGCACCGTAAGCAAGGCGCCGGCGCATGGCATTCATCAGTCCTTCGCGCGAAAAGTCCGCAGCGTACAGGCACGAGTAGGACATATGCGTGCTGCGGTGGTCCGAAGAAGACTGAAACCCGAGGCGATATCCCTTGGCCAGCGCACGAACGACGAAGCCCGGCGCAAACTGGCCTGGCTGCCTCGCCGCTCGCGGCGCGCCCACCATTTCGTACGAAAGGCGGCAGCCCTGATAGATCTCCACGAGGGGCTCGACGTCCGGGTCGTAGAACGACCAGTCTGTGCCCATACCGGTGGCCGTCGTATGGGCCATGGCCAGCGATCCGGTCTTCTTCAGCGCCTGGTACAGCCGTTTTGTGTCGTCCGGCAGGATCCTCCCCAGCGGGTCCAGGAAGGCCATCACCGGAGGAATGCCGCGGCGCGGTTGAATGATGTTGCGGTGGCCGAACGGGTAATGCATCGACCGTTCGTAGGCGTAGAGGGGCAGGAAGTAGCCCGGCCGGTAGAAGACATCGCAGAACTGCTCGTTTCGCCACCAGGCGTAACGCTGGTTGCCCCGCTCAGCGCTGCCCCAGCCCACGTGCTCCGTGCTGGCAATGAAGTCGAGGTCGGCAGCATCCAGCGCGTAGCGGTACATGTCCATCAACGATCCGTCGCCGGCCCCATCCCAGGACCAGTCCGTGTGCCGATGGAGGTCACCGCGGTACAGCGCCAGCGTCTCGTTGCCCAGCCGCCAGCGTGCCTGCCGCATGCGGGCCACGTCGGCCTTCTCGGTTGGGTGGATCACCACCGGCGTCGGAATCTGACGCGGCTTGCGCGGCTGCCAGCGAGCTGCCCCGCCGCCGGCAAGTTGCCAGTCGATGCGTGCCGTCCGGATGCGCCGCTGCATGATCACCGGCCGCCGCCACGGCCGTCCGTCCGTGCACCATGCCAGCCACAGGCCGGTACCGTCCAGGCTGACGGCCGGCCGAACGCCTGGACCAGCCGCGCTGGCCGGCAGCAACGACGCCGAACGCCAGCCATCGTCGGTCAGCACCGTGAAGTACAGCTCCCAGATGCCACGTTGCCAGGGGTAATGGTACTTGAGGTGACGCTTCTGGAACACGAGCCACAGTCGTCCTCGGTGATCGAACACGATATGCGGCTGTCCGAGAAACTGCCGCCACTTTTCCGGCAGCGCCGTTGAGGGCGGCTCGGGCGGCTCATACCAGTTCCCACCCTGCAAGATCGCCACACGAAGGTCACGAGACGGATAAAGTCCGGTCGTGCCCCGCTTCGGGCCAAGCTGGCCGAAGTCCTTGCCCCAGTTCGGTCCCGACTCCTCCCACGCCACCGCCACGGCACCATTCGGTCCGAGCGCGACGGTAGCGTTTGCCTCAAACAGAGGCGTCGCTGCCACATCGTGACGAGTCAAACTACCGTCGCTCTTCCAGTGAGCAAGGCGCACGTCATACGAACCGGTGGCGTAGAGGTCATACGCAATCCACGCTCCCCCGGAGCCGTCCGGACAGACTGACGGGAACCACTGATTCACCGGCGTGTCGTCCACTTCAATCGGATCAGACGCCGACCCGTTCGCCAACAGCCGCGCCGCCATGATGCGGCTCTTGCCCCCCACGGTTCCCATCCAAACCACAACTGCCGCATCATCGCTGACTCGGGCCGCACGCGGGAACACGTCCTGCCCGTCGGAGCGACTGATGCGTACGGGAGCAGACCAGCTGCTACCGTCGTAAAAGCTACCATACAAGTCGAAATTCCCTTCCCGCTGCTCGCTCCATACACACCACAGCCTCTCACCGACTGCCACCAGCGCCGTGCCGACGATGTCCCCCGGCTTGCTGATCGCGACCGGCGCGGACCAGCCCTTACCGTCGAAGTGGCTGACCCGCACCTCGACCCGGCCGTCGAAGTAACTATTCCAGGCCACCCACGGAGTGCCGTCACCGGCTAGAGCTATCGAGGGGTAATCTTCCTGGGAGTTGCCATCATGCCGTTGATCCATGACCGGTGGCACGACGTGTAATCCCGGCAGCAGAGGCGGATCCTCGGGCTCCGGTGCGACGCTTCGGGCTGGCAGCTGCCAGGTCAGTGGCACCCGACTCAAGGAGACATTACCGTCGGCCGCGGTACGAGCTTCCGCGTACCCCAGCTCACGCAAGGATGCCGTCACGCTGCCGCGGTTCGTCCTCACGGTCACCACGGTCGTCGGCGTCCCGTCGACCACGATGAACAAGCCGTTGGCCAGCACGGGTCCGCGCGCACCGGGACCGCGGCGGCGCGTGCGGCAAACGAACCGGCTGCCATTGGCCTGGTCCCCGTGTTCGAACCTCCAGCCGTGCATGGCAACCAGTCGGCCGTTTTCAACGGTGACCTGACCCTGCCACAGCCTAGGGGTTCGATCGCGCAGGCCAACACGTAGCCAAAGCGCGACCGGCTCTGCTGCTGCCCCTGCGCCGCAGAACATGCCTACGAGAAAGGCAGCAAGCTGCAGTCGCAGTCGACTCATAGGCTGACTCCCGATAAGCGTGGCATCGGAGACAGGCAGGCGAGCCTACATTGTCGGAGATTCCCAGATGCAGGACAACCGTCAGTCCGATGCCAGCATGGCCACACGATAGGCGTGTGCGTCACCGCCGCGCCGCTCTGCGTAGCTTCGCCATCTTGCCGGCCAAAGGCAACCTGTGTTCAGTCCCGAATAATCGAAAGAGGAGCCATGTACCTGAGCACTCGATGACAGGTTCCCAAAAGCTGCGGTCAATACGCTTGCCGGTCGCCCAGTCCTGGTCCTGCCACCGGTCCGGCGGATGCTGTCGCGAACACCGGATCGTCATTACCCGGGCAGAGGCCTCTCAGATCGAAGCACAGGGCTGGGAGCAGACGCCTGAGTTGGCCGGGCAGCGGCTGCTAGTCCCCGCGGACCGTTCGGGTCAGAGTTACGTGCTGGCACAACGTAACGACGGCAGCTGCGTGTTCCTGGACGAGCGCGGGTTGTGTCGGATTCACGCCCGCTATGGCGAGGCGGCCAAGCCGCTGGCCTGTCGGCTGTTCCCATATGTTTTCGTTCCACTTGGCAACCAGACCCGGCTGTCGCTTCGCTTCAGCTGCCCGTCCGTGGTACGCAACCGGGGCGAGGGGCTCGAAACGCAGGCGCGGACATTGGCAAAGCTGTGGCGGGAACTCGCTCCGAGCGCGCCGACGCCCACTCAGGCCTCTGGTCCACCCTGCGCAACCCCCGGCGTCGCAGCGGCATCCTGGGAAACGCTGGTCATTTACCTGGACACGGCCGCGCGGCTGTTCGCCGAACCACGCGGCGACTTCCGACTCCAGGCACTTCGGCTGGCTGCCTGGCATGCCCGTGCCCTGCCGGCGCTGCTGCTGCCGGCCCGTGAGGCAGCGGAAGCATGTGACCGCGCGGCGATCGAGGTGGTAACGGGCGTCAGCCACGAGGCACTCGTGCAGCCGGCACCGGGAAGGCTGGGGCGTGTCATCCTGCGTGTGACCGCTGCGCGCGTGGCCCGCCGAGACCGGCTGGCCGACCGTGGCCCGGTGCGTGCCGTCCGTCGGGCGGCGAAGGTGGTTCGCCTAGCAGTGTGGCCGCGAAAGCTACCGGCACTGGGAGAGTTTCCATCCGCGCAGCTTGCCGACATCCGTAGCGTCCATGCGTCCATCACGGACCACGCAGCCGAGCCGTTGTTCCGCTATGCCCGCATCAAGCTGTGGTCCGGCCAGTTCTGCGGCGCGGCGTTCTTCGGACTAAGTGTCCATGAGGGGCTGGTGAACCTGCTTTTTCTGCTCGCCTTGGCTATCTGGTTGGCACGCTGGCACGCTGCGGGCCGTAGCCTCACGGCCATCGACGAGGCAGCCGTCGAAGCGGCCTTGCGGCACGTTGATCATCACTTCGGGTTCGATCCTTTTCTTGCGTCGAGCGGGCACCGGATGCGGTTGCGGTACTTGTGGACCAGTGGCGAGCTGCTCCGTTTAATTGCGCACGGTGGCGATATGGCCCCCCTCACCGAAACGCCGCCGAACCAGGCGGCGTCCGAACGATGAGACGAACAGCAGCCTAGTCGGAGGCAGTAGCGTGCGGATCACGGTCGTGGGCGGAGGCGTCAGCGGCCTCGCTTACGCCTACTACGTTCACCGGGCAGCCCGCGAGCGGAAGCTTCCGGTACAGCTCACAGTGCTCGAGGAAGCAGCCCAGGTCGGCGGCCGCGTGCGCACGGCGCGCGAGGGGGGCTACTTGGTTGAATATGGTGCCAACGGAGTGCTGGGCAGCAAACCTGCGGCGATTGCGCTGGCATGCGAACTCGGGCTAGCGGATCAGCTTGTCCGAGCTGCTCCGGAGGCTCGATGGCGGTACATCTATCGCGATGGCGTGCTGAAACCCTTGCCGTTGGGGCTCATCCAGTTCGCGCGCAGCTCGCTGCTAAGTTGGTCTGCGAAAG
>JALXBF010000157.1 GCA_026991575.1 Planctomycetota bacterium
CAGTCGTCAGGGTTCCCGCGCGGTAACAAGAGGCGTGGTCATGCGTTGCAGCTTGGCGGGCAGGCCCGAGTTGCTTCCGGCCTGCCCGCCTGCTCGACATTGGCGGTGCGTGACGGGTGCCGACTTGCAGTTCGGACATGGCGTGGGTGAGGGAGTAGGAAAGGACTTCTATGCTCACGAGGTCATGAGCACAGGCTTGAGAGGCGAAGGACAGAACGCTCTTGTGGTTGATTGCGAACGAGCGCGTGTGGCGAGCCGTCTGAATTTGGCCACGGGCAATGGGTGTTCGACCGAGAAGTGGGGCGGCAGGAAGGTGACAATGCCGTTGCGGGTAAGCGCGGTCACGGTCCCCTGTAGCCGGTGCCGTCCTGCATGCTTGCTCGTCAGTACACGGTTGCCGGGAGTCTGCCTCTTGTCTCCGTTCCTGAGGGCCCTAGTGCCGTTTTGCCCAAGCGAGTTTCCTTCGAGGGGCGGGACCGGCAGATCGGCGGTTGTACGAGAGGCGTTCTGAAGGCGGAAGGAGGATATGTGTCGACGAGTTTGGGCCGCTGAATCTGGCGCCCCGGCCTGGCATATGCTGGGAGCGTGGGGCCAGCCGACGCCCGGGCCGGCTGCCGGCGACGTATCGTCGCGACGGCGGGGTGCGGCACTTGCTGGCCCTTTACGATCTGGCGACAGGCCGGCTCGACGGCTGGTTCTACGAGCGAAAGAGAACCGATGAATTCCTCGACTTTCTGAAGCGGGTCCGGTCTCGTTATCCAGTGGAGGAGACTCTGCATGTGGTGCTGGACAACGACGGTCCCCATCTGAGTTCAAGGGTTCTGGAGTGGGCGGAGGCGAACAAGATGCTCTTTTCCTTCCCCCCGACCAATGCCTCGTGGCTGAACCGAATCGAGTGCCACTTTGCGGCGTTGCAGAAGTTCGCCCTTGCTGGATCGTACTATCGGTCCCATAGACAGCTGCAAGGGGCAATCGAGAGCGACCTCGCATGGCATAACGGCGAACGGCCCATTCGTGCGGCAACCCCGCACCCGACGACGCGAACCAAACTCACCGCGATCCCGGGCGCCCCCCCAGACAAGCGGAAACTTCTCTACTTGAAACGGCACCATAGCTGCCGCGCAGGGGGCTTGGCAAGTGACCGTCTTCGGAGAGGTGGGACCGCCCGCCGTTCTACATACCGCCATGAGGCAAGGCCGTGCATGTTGTACGTGGGGGTTTCTGGCAAAAGGGATGCTTGCGCTTTTGGGCCTCGGCGGAGTTCCGTCGTCGCGGAGCCCAGGGCCGTTGGGCACAGGCAGCGGTTGGTGGACGCCCGGAATGGTACAGCCAGCGGGGCCTGGCGGGGAGGCCGCTATGGGGCATGTGGGCGTATCGACAAGTGGAGCCGGCTGGGTCTGCCCACGTTGGGGCTGGGTCGGGCCGGAACGCAACCACGAGGACTCCGTACCTGATTGATGACCGTGAATCGCTGGATACCCTCGTGACAATAGTTACGGGCGGTTGCAACAGACAGGTTCCGACGGGATCGGAGCAAAGGGCGTGGAATACGCGACGAGTGTGAAGCCAACTCAGCGGACGCCGCGCCGTATACTGAAGCACTCATTTGGGGAGATAGCGTACCGTGCGTAGACCGACAGGTCGAGCTATACTGGAACGACGGTTGGCGCACCGCTGCGGGTCCCCCCAACGCGCTGCCCCGCGGTCGCTCCACTAGGGATCCAAGCGACGTTTGTTGGGAATGCCACGAGACTTCCGACCGTGACATGCGAATCCTATGGGCTCGGCCGAGCGGCTGACGTCCCGAGCGCGAGTTTCCGTCTACAAGAGCGGCCGCGATGCTAAGCTATGGGCACGACCCATCCAGACGGTGGGGTCCATCGGAACCCGCAAAACGGGAGTGTGAATCGAGCTTCCAGCGAGCGCGCCATGCTGACTAGAGCCCGGGGGTTTTTCTGTCGCCGCGGGGCGCGGGGACGCTCAACCATCTAGTCGCTTCAGGAGAAAGATTCGCCTGACTCTGAGGAAAATCTGGAGTTATTCTACCTATGCTCGAGAGCTAAGCGTGAACGGTTGTTAAGGTACCTAACGACCGCCTTCTCGAAGCCGCGTTGGCGTGCTCTGTCTGCGTTGTGGACTTCCCGACGCTAAAGCGCCGGACGGCCGCGCGCTGGTCAAACGAATTATCGTGGCATGCGGTGAGGCGGGTCACGATCCCTATGGGACGCACATGTGGCTATGGCAGGGAATACGAGAGAGGGCCACGCAGCCATGGCTGGAGTCACCCAGTTGACGCGACGGCAAACGCGCATTTTGCAGCTCGTTCTTGTTCTCTATGCGACGGCTACACTCCCCTTTGCCTTGGTCCTACCGGTGTGTACGATTACCCCTACTTTGGTGCGCGCCGCGCAGCGTGGCGAGCCGATTTCCGGATTGACCTTGTTCATCCTGGGATGGCTGGGCCACGACGTGCGCACTACATCATACTCTGTTCTGGGGGGTATAGCCAAGCTCGCCGAACAAGGCCACTATGTGGTTGCGCTTCTGGTCGTGTGCTTCTCGGTGCTGTTCCCAGCTACTAAGCTCGTGGTTCTTTGGTTGTCTTTACTTGGTGTCTCGATTCAGGACCGAGCCCTATATCGCTCCATCGAGCGGTTCGGGCACTGGTCGATGGCGGATGTCTTCATCATCGCCCTACTGCTCGTTGCTTTGTCTGGCATTCCCATGACAGCTGTCAGCCTGAACCTGGGCTACTATCTGTTCGCCAGCTCCGTGCTGGCGACAATTGCTGCCACATATCTTAACGCGCGAGCGAAGGCACACGTGGCCACGTGAGGCTTCGCGTCGCAGTTGGGGCTGCGCCCAGACACGACTCACCGACCGCGGGGGGACAAGCGTTACGGGCTTGGACCGGGGGGGCTGTCAAGATCTGTGGGGTGCGCTTCAGCTCTTGTGGTTCAGTCGGCTAGGTGGGACGGTAGCCGGGGTTGCTTGCGGTTGACCAAAGGGAGACCGGGGGTCTGCATCTACTGGTGCTTGCGACCGTCGTGCGACAACCGAGGCGCTGTCACGAGGAGCATCGCCTCCATTCCCTGCGGGTCGTTGTCAACCATGCTTTCGCAGAGGGCGGCTCACATCACGCGTCCAGGGAATGGGTTATGGTGAGTCCCGCGGTGTGTTCCTGGCTACCGATCGGCGTTGACGCATGGTAGTGCGGATGACGGGGAGCGCGGGAACCTTCCCCTGGAAAGGCGTCGGCGAGGCGTCCAAGCAGAAACTGTGCTTCGCATTCTGACCCGCCTGCACGGCGATGCGGTACAGGGTAGCCGTTCACGGTGCGCAGACGGGTGGCGCGGGGCGAGGATGGAGGTGAGTTTATCTCGACTATTGCGGTTCTTGTCACCCGGCGTGGGCGTGGTAGGGGCTGAGGGACTCGGTTCTTGGGGCAGCAGAAGGAGGGACAAAAAACCTCCCTGGCGATAGGATTCACTGTGAGTGAGGCCACCTGGGGCTCGGTGACAAAAACCAAGAAACCACCAGCCAGGGAGGGCGAAGATGCGCCTCAGCAACTCGCTCGCTAGCGTGGTTGAGCCCTTCGCGGTTGCCTTCACCGAGCGGTCGTTCCGTCGCTTCATCGTCCTGTTGCTCCGTACTATTGTATGCAACGGGCGACGCACGGTGGCAAACATCGTCCGGACCATCGAGCCGATCGCTGACTTGCACCTCTGCAACTTTTGCCGGTTCCTGTCCGAGGCTCCGTGGAAGTTATGGGTGGTGGGCGGCGTGTTGGCCAGGCAGCTGGTCAAGACGTTCCGGGCCAAGGTAGGTGTGCTGGAGCTTGTTCTGGATGACACGACCGTCGAACACCACGGCAAACATGTCTGGGGCAAGGGACGCCATCGCGACGGGGTTCGCTCTTCGCAGGCACACACGGTAACCGTCTACGGGCACCGCTGGATCGTGTTGGCCCTTCAGGTAGCTGTGCCCTGGACCACGCGCAAGCTTGCCTTACCGCTTGCCGTGGCTTTGTACCTGCCCAAAGACGTGTGCGAAGCCCTGGGCCGGAAGTACCGCAGTCCCAGCGAGCTGGCGATTGTCCTGTTGTACAGGGTTTTTGGGTGGCTGCCAGGAGTTCGCTTCACTCTGGCGGTCGACGGCGGGTTCAGCACACACTTGCTCGCCCGCTTCGCAGTGCGTCACGCCGACCGCGTCACCCTGGTCGGCAAATGCCATCCACGCTGCCTGCTCTACGCGGCTCCGCCTGTCCGTTCCCAGCGACGCCGCGGTCGGCCACGCAAGCTAGGCCAGCGACTACCCCGGCCTGTCGACTTTGTCCAGGCTCATCGGAGCAAGGCGCGCACGGCCACCGTGTCGTGGTACGGTGGACACACACGGCGCGTTGCGCTGCTGAGCAGCACCGGCCTCTGGTATCGCCGTGGTCAGGCTCTGGTACCGATGCGTTGGGTGCACGTCAGGGACCTCGACGGCACCCACCGCGATGAGTACCTCTTCTGTACCGCCCCCCAATCTCTCCCCCGAAGAGATCGTCTCCATCTACACCGGCCGCTGGAACATCGAAACCACCTTCCAGGAGGTCAAGACCTACTTCCGACCAGAAACCCTCCGCTGTCGCCTCGCCAGGTCCGTCTCCTGCGCCACCCCCCCTGCCATTCGGCCTCTACTCTATTGTCGTCCTCATTTACGCCCGCCTTCCTTCTACGAGCCGAGGCGCCGAACCGGTTATCCGTTGGCAGGGGAAGAAGACCAGCTGCTACTCCCACATGCTGTCTGTCGTCCGGGCCCACATCTGGGAGCGCCGTATTTTTGCAAATAACCCCCTCGCACGCCTGTTGCACACATTACCCCCATCATTCCTACGCCCTACGCTCACCGTGCTACGCATCGCCACGTGACGTTTGAAACCGCAAGAGTTGACTTCAGCTGCGCTTCCAGATCGCGCACACGACGGGCCAGCCCTTCGTTCTCGTCTTCTAGACGCTTGATAACCCTCGTCTGCTCCTCGAACAATCGCCGCACCTTCCCCAGCCGCTCCCGCCACGCGCATACCCCCGACGGACCGCCGGGGCGTCTGCGGTCATAACTCCTCCCGCATTTCCTGAGACAAGAAATCCGCTTCCATGCTCCACCGGATAGCCCATCGGTCCCCGCCGGTCAATCCGGACGTGTGAACAGATACCAACAACCGATTCCATGAGCCCCGCCACCCCCACGCCGGATGACAAAGACCGCAATATTCGCGCTTATTGTTTCTACCCTGTCGGTAACACTGATAACTGCATAGCCTCGGATTGTGCCCCCCACAACGATAATACCATCTTTGGATAATCGGATCTCCTGCAACAATACCTTGTCGATGTGTACACTTAGCCCGGATTCCCGCCATCTGGAAGCCAAGTCCTTCGCCAAACGGTTCAGCTGCGCGTGAGCCGTCGCTAGCTCGTCACCGATGGCTCGCTGTAGCTCGAAATTCGCCATCTCAACCAAGGCCCTCAGCAGAAAGCCATCTAGTGTTTTCTCCTCGGCGGCCGTGGAGGGGACGAGCACCACACGCTTCGACGTGTCGTCCCAATCCACACGGAGGGCGAGTCGGACCTCGGGAACCACGACCCGCGGGATGCTGAAGTGCCTGCCCTGGTACTCCACGGCTACATCCCGCGCTTCGAGCTCGAGCTGCCCATCTTCACGAACCGAGAAGCGAGACAGCGTCCCTACGGACACTTTGCCGCGATCGAACTCTAATGTCCGATCGCGCGCCAACGCGCGATTGAACAGACGGCGGATCTCCTCCGCCTCGATCTCCACAGGAACACGTAACTCAAAGCCGTTCCCCAGTTCCGCTGCAGGCCGAACTTCCAGCCTGGGCAATGGTCGTACCCGGTCCCATGCCTTGGGCCTCTCCTGCCCTATATGCACGTTGATGTCACACTTCAACGCGATGCGGGCCGTCAACATGTGCCCTCTTTGTTCCCAGCCACTGTAGTAGGCCCCCAGTGGCACGAGGCGAACGAACGTCTTCGGCTCCGACGCAACCTCCACGCCACGCTGTAGCCGCTGACTCACGGCCTCCACCTTCGCTTTGATGGCAGCTCGATCCAACGCTGTCTGCAGGCTGCGACGAAGCTGATCCGCCAACCGAGGCGCGTGTCCGTTCAGAGCATCCTGGGCCAATCCCCTGAAAGGTGTGTTGACTCTGATCCCTAGAATGTTTCCATTTATGAAGGCGCGATCGACATGAAAAGCGACCGACGTAGCCGTGACCTCAGGACGCCATGCCTCTGGACGTATGCGCCACTCTGCAGTGGCTATGACCCGTGCAGATAAATCCCGCGACACCAACGACCCGTTGAAGAACAGCACCCTTCCTTGGTATGCGAGCCGCTCGGCCAGAAGCCTCGTTTCCGCCCGGATCCGATGTGGGCCGTCCGCCGAAAACCGAAGGGCCTCCCGCCGGATGGCCGCTGTTATCGTTTCGTCCGCAATCGCCCCGCCAGCCCAGTCACCAGCTTGGTGAAACTCAAAGCGCGACGGCAATTGCTGGTTGGCCAGCGCCTCGAGCTTCGTCAGGTCTATCTGGACCGGTATCGAGATCCAAGAGGGCAACGATGCCGGCGTTCTGGACGCCTCGTCTCGCCCCGCAGCACCCACATCACTACTCGCGCACACCACAACCAGCGCGCATAAGACAGCACGTATAGCCATCACGATACCTCCGCTTCTTCGTCCAAACGATTTGGCCGCCTCAGGTCGTCACGAACAAGACGCTTCACCACACGCTCACGGCGTCACAATAGGGACGCAGGGCTTCGCCCGCTGGGCCCTTGCCGTTTAACGTCCTGCAGACGCACGAGTACCGCTGGCTGTGCGCACAGGCCAGACTCGACCAACGCGTCCTTCTGTCCTTCCTACCACCTGTCTAATCGCAATGAGACAACCGGACGCGCAAACCAACGCATGCACCTGAGGCAACACTCTTCCGACAAACACGGGCCCCGTTCGTGATTGACCGAGGAGTACCGGTGGACTAGCCACCGCGGCACGAAGATCTAGCAATGGCTGCGAACACCGTCGGCACGACGGAAGTGGCGGTCTGGGCCGGCAACCAGGGCGCATCGGACCGTGTCCACTGCAGAAACGCCAAGCGAGGCCGGACCGTAACGGTCCATAAGGTGCTCGCTGGCTAGCGCGCAGCGGCGACGGCATGGCCTGGTGTGGACAGCAAAGAAGGCTTGCATCGAGTCAATGGAACGGTGGAGACAAACTCCGTTGGCCGGCGCAACAGATTAGTTTAACCGGATGGCGAGCCGAACAAGGTAGGTAGGGGTTTGCCCGGACGCAGCGCCTCGACCCAGGCGGCCATGTGGTCCTTGGATGAGATGGCCTGTTACTTGCAGGTTGCGATCACACAGAAGATCCGCTCCGTCAGCCGGGCGCCGCGTTCGCTGTCGTTGCCGTAGCTTATCTTCCTCTCGGTCTCCGGGGGGCCATGATGTCCGCTCGGCTACATTGTTGGTCGCCTCCAGTTATGGATCACACCGATGCCGCCACAACAAAGGCTCATGCTTCAACAACTGGCGACAAGAGCCGACCGTCTTGGAATCGTTGGGATCCGCTCCTTCCTGAATATCCCCCAAAACTACTCCGAAGGTGCCTCGGAACAAAGGCACCATGTTTGCTGAGCTTGATCCGCCCGTCTCTAAGCTCACGATGACGCACAATGTCTAGCCGATCCTTCCACACCGTCCCCACCTCGGCTGCCCGGCTGCCCCGCCCAACGGTTGCCGTGAAAACGACGCGTCAAATGAGCCAGGCAAAGCCGCCGGTTCAGCGGCTCCAACCAGCTGTACCTACTGTAGCCGTCCGTGCGCACCACTCCCTCCGTCACGCGACCCACCGGTGCCTGGATGCATTTCAGATTTGGCGCGCGAGGCTACGGGCGTGTCAAATTGGCCTGGCGCTAGGGGCGGACCTATGGCATGATGACGCAGCAGTGGCTGGAGCATGTTTGGATCAGGAGGAACGAAGAGATAGAGGCACGTGATGGGACGGACCGCAGCGAGACGGACCCGGGAGCGTGACCTGGATCGGGAGCGGGAGCGGATGGCGCCGTTGCTGGAGTCGCTGATTGACCAGGTGGTCGCGGAGGCGAAGGGGGAGGGACTCGATGACACGGCGCACTTTTCGGAATTGGAGCGGTGTGCTGCCGAGTTCGAGGAGCGGGTGACCCGACGGTAGCTGGAGCGGCTGTCAGAGGAGGCGGCGGCGGTGGTGGGCCAGGAGGTATGTTGTCCGACGTGCTGGAAGGAGGCTCGCGTCGGGACGGCGAGGCGGACGTAACCGTTCACGGACCGGTGCTGACGGAAGGGTCCGAATGGGCTATTCCGCACAGCATGAAAGAGGGACTCTTACCCAAGGACACATGCAAGGAGATGTCGCCGAAGGATGCCCGCGAGGTGCGGGCGGTGCTGAAGGCACTGGCGCAGCGGGTCCGCCAGTTACAACGTCGCGTTGAAGAGCAAGACGCCCAGTTACGGCGCAACTATCGCAACTCATCTCAGCCACCGTCATCGGATCCGGTTGGTCAGAAGCGTCGGCAGAAGGAGCCGACGGGTGGTAAGCGCGGTGCTCAGCCGGGGCGCCCACGGCACGAGCGGCAGTCGGTTCCGTTAGCGAAGGTAGCCGAAGTCAGGGCGGTCCGTCCCGATAGGTGTCCGTGCTGCGGAGAGGGACTGCACGGGGTGGAGCCGAATCCGAATCCCGAGCGGCATCAGGTAACGGACATCTCCGAGCCCGAGGCGCGGACGGCCGAGTACCAGGTGTACTCCGCGGTGTGTCCTCGGTGCGGTCACCGTGCGGTGGGGGAGCTGCCAACGGAGGCTCGGCGAGCGCTCCGTCCTTATCTGACGGCATTCGTGGCACACCTGAAGTTGGCCTACAGGCTACCGCTGCGACAGAGATCCAGTGTCCGTTGGAGGAGTGGCTTGGGGTGAGGATGTCGCTGGGGCAGGTGTCCGCGTGTGTGACGGAGGCGGCAGAAGCGTTGGCGGGGCCGTATGACGAGATTGGTCAGGAGGTGCGGTCGGCGTCGGCGGTGCATGCCGACGAGACGAGTTGGCGAGTGGAGAAGAAGGGGGCATGGCTTTGGGTCGCGGCGACGGACAGAGTGACGTACTACCTGATCCGTCGGAGCCGATCGCAGGCAGTGGCCAAGGAGCTGTTGGGGCCGGAGACACGGGCGATCGTGCACACGGACGGGTATTTGGCGTACGGCTGGCTGGATCGCCATCGTCGTCAGCTGTGCCTGGCGCACGTCAAACGGCAGGCGAAGGCGATGCTGGAACGGGGAGGGAGGAGTGCACAGATCGGGGCGCCCCTGCTGAACAATCTGGACTTTGTGTTCTTCCAGCATGCCCGGATGTGTCGTGGCGAGATCACGCGTGCCACCATGCGAGACTCGGTCCTGAAGCACGCGCGGTGGTGGATCAGACAACTGGTTCAGCACAGGGGGCACGGCTGAAGTGTCCGAAGACCGCGGCGACGTGCCGCTTCCTGCTGCGGCACGAGCCGTCGTTGTGGGTGTTTTTGTACCACAAGGGCGTTGAGCCGACCAACAACGCGGCCGAGCAGGCACTGCGGTCACCGGTCATCTGGCGGAAGATCGGCTTCGGTAACGACACCCAATCTGGTGCTCGCTGCACAGAACGGCTGCTGAGCATTGCCGAGACGTGCCCCCAAATTGGACGCTGTACCCGAACCTTCCTCAAGGAAGCACTGCTTGCCTATCGACAAGGAAGACAGCCTCCCCGCCTTCTTCCCAAACCTGCCACGTGACGCCACCAACTACCTCTATACTCAGCAAGCATCACCCACGCCGCTCAACCTCACCTCGATCCTCGCCCCGCGCCACCCGTCTGCGCCCCGTGAACGGTTACGCTCGGGGCACGCTACTGGGACGCGCCTGTAGGGCTGGCTGCGGGCGTGGTGTATTGCTTTTCCCCCACGGTGCTCGCCTACAGTGCCCTTCTGGCACCTGATGCGTGTGCCGCGGCTTTCGCTGCGACCACGGTCGTCGTCGCGTCCGTCCGTATTCCCGTGGGCCTAGATCCTCGCCAACGGGTCTCACGCGGTGGGCAGCGCAGCCGGTCCAAACGACCGGCCCAACAAGACTGGGGCCGATCGAGAACGATCTGCCCAACAGTCCAATCGCTTCCCCGCCGTGCCATGCCTACGCAGCGCAACCGAGCCGGAGCCTGTCCGACCAGCGGCGCGCGCGCGGCGCGCGCTCACCCTCATTTGCCGACTAGCGCCCTCACGATGCTCAACATAACATATTGTCTTGTCAAGACATGTGGCTAGACCGCACACCAGCCGGCCGCTTTGGCACGGCATGTGCCATAAGCGTCCACCATGACAACCACCAACCCCGCCCCACGCCCAACTGTACACCGGGCGCGGGAACAGGGCCGCCTGCGGCCGGCCAACCGTAGCCACGGCTGCACGCACCAGGTCGCCAGCAGGAGCCTGCGGTACGGCTACAACTCACTGTTACAAGACAATTGTTACAAGACAATTGACGGTGGCGGACAATGGGAGTGCATGACAAAGCGTACAGACAGTTGTTCGCCAACCCCGAAGTGGTCATGGAACTGCTCTCGGTCCTCTTCCGCCTCCTGTGGGACCGGCCGGTGCCGATTCAGAACCTCTATCGCGCTGCGGAAGGTCATGTGAGTCGGCGTGCGGACCGATCGCGTCTGGCGGACCTGGTGTGGGTTGCGGAGGTGGAGGGCCGGTACGTGGTGGTGGTGCTTGAATTCACCCGCACCGTGGAGCAGGACATGCTGGGTCGCATGATGGAGTACATGGCGCTGGCGTGGCGGTCGGTGAGGCGGGAGCTGTTGTTGCGTGGGGTGCCGGCGGTGCCGTTGGTGGTCGGGGTGGTGATTTACAATGGAGAGGAGCGTTGGACGGCGGCGGAGTGGATTGGGGAGAGATGGCGGGGCCCCAGCATTGGGTACGTCCGGATCGATGTCTGGCACGACCCGCTGGAGCGGTGGGTGGACTGTCCGCTGATCAGCTATGCGTTTCGACTGCAGCGGGAGCAGGATGCGGAGCGGGTGGTCGAGTTGCTGCGGGAGTTGGCGGCGCACCTGCGGGCACATGGTTTGGCTCATCTGGAGCCTTCGTTTGCGTACTTTGCGGGGGCTGTGGTGTTGGGTGGGGAGTTAACTGAGGAGGAGTTATCAGCCATGTCGAAGATCGAAGAGGTCAACACTCGGTTGGAACAGCTCAAGGAACGATGTCGGCAGCAAGGGTTTGAAGAGGGCCGTCAGCGAGGATTTGAAGAAGGACGTCAGCAGGGCTTTGAGGAAGGGCGTGAGCAAGGGCTTAAGGAGGGACACCAGCAGGGTTTTGAGGAGGGACACCAGCAGGGCTTTAGGGAAGGGCGTTCACGGGGGCTGACAGAGGGTCAGCGAGCAGCATTGCTGGCGGTTTTGGAGGCGCGCTTCGCGCCGCTACCCCAGTGGGCACGCGAGCGGATCGAGCAGGCAGGCAGCGAGGAGCTGAGTGAATGGATCCGTCGCGCAGCAACGGCCGAGTCCCTCGAACGCGTCTTCGAGAACGACTGAAACACTGACCCACAGCTCCAGGTCCCGGCTGGCCGGTCGGATACACGGTGCCCTCGTCGGCAATGTTCGGCCTCTTGCAGCCACTCAATCAGCAGCTCGTTCGCAGTGTGTGCAAGCCATACGCGGAAGGACACCTTCGCCACATCCCCGGAGCAATTCGTGAACCGAAAGGTTGACGGATCCGGCGTGCCTGAGCGGGATAGGACTAGCAAGCACCGGTTGCCCGGTCCCGCCCCCACCGAACTGGACGCACGGTTCCCCCGCACCCGGCTCTACAGTCGGCGGCCCTACCACAAAGGAGACTTCCGTGAGGCGGTTAGCCACGCGGGACGGCCAGCCGTGTTCGACTTCAAAGACGACCGAGTCACCTTCTGCGCGGCTCGCCTCCAGGCCCAACAACGCACACCGGGCTGGGACCTCACCATCTCACACGCCGTCACCCGGGGCCGCCGGGAGACAACCTCCAGCTTCACGGCCATCGCCAGAGCCTTACTCCAGCTCCGCCACCTTCTTTAGCCATCCCGAGCAGTCACGCTGGTGCCCGTCTGCCGCTGCACCTTCCGCTCGCCTCCACTTTCCTGGGGCCCTTCGCTGTACGGGCATTAGCCCGCTTCCTCGCTTGCTTGCCACCCTCTGACTCCTGATGGGCCGCTCCTCCTGTCGGTTCGGTGCTCCGATTCGCCCCAGTCCGGCGAGCACCAAGCGGACCGCCGGGGGACATCTTACAGGGCCCACCCTATACCCTG
>JALXBF010000158.1 GCA_026991575.1 Planctomycetota bacterium
CGTGGGGGTGGGCATCGTCCGGCCCGGCATCATCTCGGCAACGATGGGCACCAGCGGCGTCGTGTTCGCCTTTGCTGATCGTCCCAATGTCGACCCGCTCGGTCGCGTCCACACCTTCTGTCACGCGGTCCGGAACAAGTGGCACGTGATGGGCGTCGTGCTCTGCGCCGGTGGCAGCCTGCAGTGGTTCCGGAACCAGCTTGCCCAGGCGGACGTCAAGGAGGCGAAGCGGCGCAAGATTGACGTGTACGAGATCCTTACCAACGAGGCGTCCGAAGCGCCGCCAGGCTCAGAAGGCCTGTTCTTCCTGCCTTATCTCACCGGCGAACGGACACCGTACGCCGATCCGCATGCCAAGGGCGGCTGGATCGGCTTGAGCGTACGTCACACTCGGGCACACCTGATCCGGGCGCTTATGGAAGGCGCCACCTTCGCAATGCGCGACTCGTTGGAAATCATCAAAGAGCTCGGCGTCCCGGTGCGCGAGATCCGGCTTTCCGGAGGCGGTGCCCGCAGCGCCGTCTGGCGGCGGATGCAAGCCGACATCTATGGTCAAAACGTCGTGACGGTCAATGCTGAAGAAGGCCCCGCGTACGGAGTGGCCCTTTTGGCGATGGCTGGCACCGGCGCGTACGATAGCGTGGTCGAAGCGTGCGCGGCAACGATCAGCATCGTGAGCCAGACCGCCTGCAGCCGGCGCGAGAAGAAGATCTACGACCAGGCCTATCCCGTCTACCGCGAACTGTATCGCCGCCTCAAGGACGTGTTCCCCACGCTGAGCCGACTTGCCGAGACACAGGCAACCTGAACCGGATCGCGCCCCCACGCGCCGGTACGCACCACAGCACAGACGCCGCTGCGGGCCGCGACACCGCCAATCGGCCGGTGCGACCGTAGCGCACCGGAACCGCTAACCCGGGCGTGTGGCCAGCAGATGCCGTGACGGGTAGCCCCTCCGCACGCACCGCTATATCGCCGGCCGCAACGGGAGGACAAGCATCCGTTCAGAGCGTCAGATCCATCGCCCGTGCGACGCGTTCCCACATCTCCGTGTCCGGGTTGACAACGGAAGGATCCAGGATCTTGACGAGGCGGCCGGCTACGAGGATCAGGCCGCCGGCAATCTCGGGCAGCTTCTGCTCTACCTCCACGCTCAGCGGCCGCTCCAGTCTGGTGCGCGACGCAAGGTAGTCCAGAATCGGCTGCAGTTCGATTTCCTCTTCCAGAGCGCGGAACTCGCGAATACTCTCTTGGAGCCCCTTGGTGATTGGCAAGTCGGGTTCCATAATCAAGTCGCGGCCGTTGTAGCTTGCGTTCCGTGCGCCGATGAGCAACAGGTCGTAGAGCTTGTCGCTCACTAGGTCCAGCAGTCGCTTGACGTCGGACTTGTCGCAGTTGAGGCCTGCGGTAGCACGCAGTAGCTCTTTCAGCCTTTTTGCTCCGATTACCGCCATCGTGCCGTCTCCCTTCGTTATTCCCGGTCTCACTGGTGCCGCCGGTGCGTTAAGATCTTCGACCGGTGACACCGTTGGTACCGCGAGGATGGAGCAAACCGTGTTCCGGGAAATCGAGCTGCCTCAGCTACCGTATCGGCCGCCAATCGATCTTGATGCCGAGCATCCATTTACGGTCTACGATCTGGTTCGCTGCTTGCGTCTGAGCGATCCGGTTGTCTCGCCCGACGGCACCAAAGTGGTCGTCGTGGTGGAACACTGGAACGAAGACGACGACAAACTGTCACGCACCCTGTGGCTGGTGCCTCTTACCGGTGGCGAGGCCATTCCGCTGACCGCTGGCCACGGAATCCGGGACGAATCGCCCACGTGGTCGCCGGATAGCCGGTTCGTGGCGTTTGTGTCGGACCGGAGCGGTTCACGCCAGATCTGGCTGGCGGACACCGCTGCGCTCGACGGCAGATTGCGCCGGTTAACGGAGCTGCCCGTAGAGGTCAGTGCCATCCGGTGGTCGCCCGACGGACGGCACATCGCTTTCTCGGCGCGGGTCTATCCGGGCCTGGATCTGGAGGAGTCGGCACGGCGCGCCGAGCGGGTGGCTCGCAGCCCGGCCAGGGTCCGCTTCTACGATCGGCTGCCGGTCCGACACTGGGACCGCTGGCTTGATGGCCGTTACGCGCATCTCTTCGTGCTGCCTGTCTCGGAAGCGTCTGACGGTTGGCACGCGGTCGGTCCGCCGGTGGACCTGATGCCCGACATCGCTGCCGATTGTCCCAGAGCACCGTTCGGCACGCGGGCCGACTACGACTGGGCACCCGACGGCAGTGAGCTTGCTTACTGCGTGCACGAGGGCGACGATCGCGCGTGGACCACAAACGTCAACGTCTACACGGTGTCGGTGGAAGGATCCGAGCGGCGGTGCTGGACTCGGGACAACCCGGCCATTGACTGCCACCCGCGGTACTCGCCCGACGGTCGGTTCCTGGCGATCCTCTCCACCGTGCGGCCCGGCTTCGAGTCCGACCGGCGTCGCGTGAGGCTCATCGAGCGAAGCTCCGGTCGGATCACCACGCTGACCGAATCGTGGGACCGTTCGCCCACCTCGTTCTGCTGGGGGCGCCAGAGCGATACGCTCTACCTGGTGGCTGACTCCGAAGCACGGCGCCGACTGTACCGGCTGCCGATTGATGGGACGGCGAGGGTCGAACCGGAGCCGCTCATTTCGGACGGCTACTGCGATGCGCCCCAAGCCGCGGCAAACGATACGGTCGTCTGCTTGCACGACACGATGGTGCGCCCCGCAGAACTCATCGCCATCGAACCGGGGGGCAACAGCCGCCCGCGCCGGCTCACCCGGTTCAATGACCGCCTGCTGGAACCGGTTCGTTTCGGCCGCTACGAGGACTTCTGGTTCGAGGGAGCTGGTGGCGACCGGGTGCATGCATGGGTGGTGGAGCCACCCGGACGGAAGCCCGGCCAGCGCGTGCCGGTGGCGGTGGTCATTCACGGTGGGCCACAAGGAGTGGTATCCGATCACTTCCACTACCGCTGGCACCTGCACGTTTATGCTGGCGCTGGCTACGCGGTGCTGGCGATCAACTTCCACGGATCCGCTGGCTTCGGCCAACGGTTCGTTGATTCGGTGAGTCGCGATTGGGGGGGCAAGCCGTATGAGGACATCATCGCTGGGCTGGCCGCAGCGCTGCGTCACTATGACTGGATGGACGGTGAGCGGGTGGCGGCGCTGGGTGCCAGCTACGGAGGCTGGATGGTCAACTGGATCAACGGCCACACGGACCGATTCCGCTGCCTTGTGAATCATGCCGGGCCGTTCGATGAGTTCTACGGTTACTTCAGCACGGACGAACTATGGTTTCCAGAATGGGAACACGGCGGAGTACCGTGGGAACAGCCTGAGTTGTTCGAGCGGTTCTCACCAAGTCGCTATGTGAGCTCGTGGTCCACGCCCACCCTGGTGCTGCACGGTGGCAGGGACTATCGGGTGCCTGAAACGGATGGACTGGCCACGTTCACGGCCCTGCAACGGCGGGGGGTGCCGTCCGTGCTGGTGCATTTCCCCGACGAGCATCACTGGATCCTGAAACGTTTGAACTTGATCGTCTGGCACGAAGTGGTGCTGAGCTGGCTGGATCACCACTGCAAGCCCGCCAACCCGGCGCCAGAGTCCCAGGCACATGCGTGATCGACCCCGGGCGCACCTTGCGGGCGATCGAGCGCGATCGGCTGTACGGATTGTGTGGCCCGTTGAGACGATCGAGGTCGTGCCGCTCAGGCAGCGGCGGATTGATCGAGTGGGCTCGGTGCGGCCGGAACGGAACTGGGCGTGTGGCCATGGTACGACGCTCTGAGCTGACCTTGCAGCTTTCGTCCGGTTGAGTTAGAAGGACCGTTACCAGTGAGGTATCAGTCGGGTCAGGAATCACGGAGGAAGGCATGTTGGGAGCAAGAGGGTTACGGTTGGCGGGCCGAACCGGCGTCGGTGCTGTAGCGGCGCTTGCCGCCGTGATGTTGTTTGCGGAGGCAGCGTCCGGACAGATCTTTGGCCGGAAGCGCGGCGCGAAACAGACAAGCACACGGGCACCGCTGCAGGAGCCGATCGTGGCACGGGTCAACGGGGAGCCGATCACGTGGCGGGAGCTGGCCGAGGAGTGCCTGGCGCGCAAGGGCGTGGAAGTGCTGGAGACGATGATCGCGCGCAAGCTGGTCGAGCAAGAGGCTCGGCGACGCGGCATCACGGTCACCGCCGAGGAAATTGACCGTGAGATCACGCGCACAGCGCGCCGAATGAACCTGGACCGAGAGCAGTTCCTGAAGATGATTCAGAAAGAGCGCGGGATCCCGCCCGATCGTTACGCACGGGACATCGTCTGGCCCGGGCTCGTGCTGAAGAAAATGGCGGCGCCCCATGTTCAGGTCACCGAGGAGGACATCCAGCGGGCGTACCAGGCGCATTACGGTGAGAAGGTCAAGTGCCGCTGGATCGTGGTCGAGAACCTGCGGATTGCCCAGCGGGTCTGGGAAGAGTTGCGTAAGCTGGCGCCGCAGGACGGTCCCGTGGTTGTGGATCCGGCCGACTTTGAGCGGATGGTGCGGCAGTGGTCGACCGACGCGGCCAGCCGCTCGCTGGGCGGCCAGATCCAGCCAATTAGCCGCAACATGGCCCCGCCGTTTGACAAGATCGAGCGTGCCGCGTTCGCGTTAAAGCACGACGGCGAAATCAGCAGCATTATCCAGCTTGCCGATGACGCGTACGTGATCCTGATGCGCGAAGGGATCATTCCGGCCGAAGATGTGAAGTTGGAGGACGTCCGCAAGCAGCTGGAGCGCGAGGTCTACGAAGCCAAGCTGCGTGACATGGTCACCAGGATCTTCCAGGACATCAGAGACAAAGCCCGCGTGGAAAACCTGTTGACCGGCGATATCAAGCTGCCGCACACCGAGGAAGTCCCCGCCTCGGCAGAAGGGGCGCAGAGCGGTAAGAACGTGGTTCCGGCCGTCGGGGGTGGCCGCTCCGGTAGCAAGATCCTCCGCTAGCGGGCTGGGTCCCGGTCGAGTAGCTGAACCGGCAGGGGCAGTCAGGCACATCGGCACGACGACGGCCTGCGGGTGCCCCACCCGCAGGCCGACGTCTTTCTTAATACGGCCGCCTGTTCTGGCCGCCCATGCTCAGAACGTGATCCCCACCGACCAGTGCTTGCCGCCGAAGAAGATGCCACCGACCGGAACCGGCTGCGGCGTGATCAGAACCGGTGGTGCCGGAGCAGGCACCGCGGGTGTGATCACCGGGACGGGAGGCACCGGCGGCGCAGGGACCGGCACCGGCCGGAAATGGCAACGATGTTCCACCTGCAACGCACGCTGGATGCTACGAGCAGCTGCTTGCAAGTAGGCCCGGTTGTCGGTGAGGCGGTAGTTCCGCAGGTGGCCGATGGCAACCAGAGTCTCATTACGGGCAATCGGGCTGCAGAGCACCGTGTAGGCCCGCTTCACAAGCACCTCCGCCCGTCGAGCGCCGAGGTGGTAGGGTGTCGGATTGGTGAACTCGGTGCCGAGCCACTGCAGGGCACGGATCAGATCCGCCTCGCCGTGAAAACCGATCGGCGGCTTAGGCCACACGAACAGGGATGGGCCCCCGTGGGCCTGAGCCGACTGGGCCGCAACGGCCAGCATCGAGATCGACAACAGGGACGTGATCGCCTGCCAGCGCATCGCCGTAACCTCCGCACCCAGGTGGTGCCGTTTCGACCGTTGTTTCTGGCCGTCCACCTCGGACAGCCAACCGCCCAGCTTCCTTTGCTAGCGACGTGCCAAAACGATCAGCTTGTCCGCGTAGCTCTGTAACATCAACCCTGGTAATGAGTTGTGTAGGTCACGGCGTGACCGACACGCCGCAGCGGGTCCCTGTGTGTAGTCTTATCGATGTCTCTTGCGATGTCTAAGTGACTGCGCATCGGCCGGGCGGTCGGCGGCGCCGTGGCGGAGCGGATCGGGTAAGCTTTCCGGGACAGGGCACCGGTTCAATCACAGCGGCCAAGGCCACGAATCGGACAACCGGAGGCAGCGGAGCGATGAGGTTCTGGCAGATGAACCGTCGTCAGATCGCGGGCATCGACCGCGTCGGTTGCGTGGTCGTCGCCCCCCTTGGGTCGTGCGAGCAACACGGCCCGCACCTGCCCGTGTTCACCGACAGCTATCTGGTGACAGCCGTGGCGGAGCGGGCCGAGCAGCGGCGGCCCGACCGGCTGCTGCTGTTGCCGACCTTCTGGCTGGGCGCCAGCGAACACCATCTGCCGTTCGCCGCCACGATTACGCCCGGACCGATCGCGTACGCTCAGCTGCTGGCCGAGATGTACGAGCCGCTGCTGGTTGACGGCTTTCGTCGCTTCTTGTTCCTGAACGGGCACGGCGGCAACATCGAACCGATGCGGCTGGCGCTGCGCGAGCTGAAGCGGCGTCACCCGGCGTGCCTGTTGGCCGGCGCTGCCTACTGGGAGCTTGCTGGCGAGCGACTTGCCGCGCTCTGTTCTGGGCCACTGAAGCGGATCGGGCACGCCGGCGAGATCGAAACATCGCTGATGCTGGCGCTTCACCCGGAGCTTGTCGACCGCACCGCCTCTGCGGACCATGCCCCCCGTGAGCCGCTGCCTGGCGTGTACCTGGCGCAGACGCTCGCTGAGCTCAGCAGCCAGGGGGCCGTCGGCTATGCAGCTCATGCGTCGGCCGAGCGGGGGCGCGAGCTGCTGGAGGCGATCGTGACCGGTGTCGTTGAGACGGTAGATCGGCTGGCAGCCGCGCCGTTACCGGAGAGGATCTGGTCGGACGCGGCAGTGCTGCGGCCGTAAGATGACGGTGTCGGGACAAGATCCTGTCCGCGAAGCGGGCACCGGAACGGCGCGCACGCGATGCCTGTAGGTGTGGCAGCCAGATGGCGGAACTCCCGGAGCAGACGCGTCCGTTGACGGAGAGCGAACTGGCCGAGGCGCTCGGGGTGAGCGTGCGGATGCTGCGCCGCTACGAGCGTGTCGGCCTGATCCGTGCCATTCGGGTCGAAGGACAGGTGCTGTACCAGCCAGACCAGGTGCGTCGCGCCTGGAGCGTTGTCACGCTGCACCGCGACCTCGGCATCAACCTGCCCGGTGTGGAGGTCATTCTGGCGATGAGCGAGCGGATGCGTGAGATGCAGCGTCAGATGAACGAGCTGGCCCGCTGGTTCAGCGAGCACCGGGAAACGCTGCGGAGGCTACTGGAAGAAGAACACCCTGGGGCGGATTGGCCGTGACCAACTCACAGCACGGGCACCGCAGGCGGGTTGCCCGCCATCTGACAACGGCTCTGGCCGGTCTTTCCGCCGTTCTGTTTCTGTTCATCGGCTTTCTTCTGATCGTCTGGATGGTCCGCTATGGGCAGCTGCTGCGGCGGCGCCGTCGCCGCGACCAGCCACGTGCGCTGAAGGACCTCTGGTTCCTCTCGGACCCGCGCACCGGAGGAGCCGGCAACCGAGAGGGCACGGACGACGAGCCACCACGGCCGAGCCGGCCGTCGTGAACGTATGTCCCGACAGACGTTTCGACCGCACGAGCGACTCAGACGCCGCCGGGACTTTGACCGGGTCTTCCGCGAAGGCTGGGCGGTTAGCGATCAGGTCCTGGTGGTGCGCGGCGCCCCGAACGGGCTTAGCTACGCTCGCTTGGGAATCCTGGTCAGCCGCAAACTAGGCAAAGCGGTGCAGCGCAATCGTATCAAGCGGTGGATTCGCGAGGCGTACCGCCGCAACAAGGATCAGCTCCCCAAAGGCCTGGACTTCGTGGTCATTCCCCGCCGCGGCGCGACGCTCGACTACCACCGAATCGAACGGTCCCTGTTACGACTGGCACGTGACCTGGACCGTAAGAAGAGCCAGAAGCACCGCCGACAGGACCGCGCCTCAAACTAGCCGCCCGGACCGATCCATTCGGCCACCGCCTGGGCGTCAGGGGGCCAATTCATCAGCGCCTGCAGCAGGGACCCGCCTACGGTACGGACAGGAGGACGTCAGCAGTTGCTCAGCGGCGCCAGCCCGAAGAGCCCGGCCGCCAGGACGAACATGCCGCCCGTCGCTGGGAATCGCTATCCTCCCGACGGCCCCGCGCTACAGATGCTGCTTTGGGCCCTCGTGTCGGGGACATCAATTCAGCTAGGCCTGAGCCGCCAGCCGAAGTTAGAATGGAAACAAGCAGTTCGGGCGTGTGGCTGTGGAGCTGGTTCGGGTCGTAACCGGTTCACGGGCTTGGGAAACGGGGTGAAGAGGCATGGTCTCCAACGCCGACGAGGTCATTGTCACCACAAGGAAGCCGAAGCCGAGCAAGGAGACCGATACCCGAGAAAAGCACATACCGCGTTACCACGTTGTGCTGCTCGACGATAACGACCACACCTACGAGTACGTCATCGAGATGCTGGGTGAGCTGTTCGGCTACCCGGTGGAGAAGGCCTTCTTGCTGGCCTGCGAGGTGGATCTCACTGGGCGAGCCATCCTGCTGACAACCACTAAAGAGCATGCCGAACTGAAGCAAGAGCAGATCCACGCCTACGGACCCGATCCGCGGATCCCGCGCTGCAAAGGCTCTATGACCTGCATTTTGGAGCCTGCCGATTAGGCGGTCGCCTTTGCTGTCAGGAACGCCCATCCGCGTCGCGTATCGAAACAAGAGAGAGCGGTTCGGGAGCGGGCCGGACGGTCGCCCGTGGTCTTGAGCCGCGGGAGGAAAGTCCGGACTCCACAGGGCATGGTGGTGGGTAACGCCCACCGTGCGAGGGGGCTGCAGCCCCCGAAGCACAGGGAAAGTGCCACAGAGACCAGACCGCCGAAGGGGAATGCGTGGCCGCTTCGTAGGCGGACCATGGTCCCCTGGCAAGGGTGAAAGGGTGAGGTAAGAGCTCACCGGCAGGCAGGGTGACCTGTCTGGCCTGGTAAACCCCACCAGGAGCAAGGCCAAATAGGGGAGGATGGGCTGGCCCGGCCCGCTTGACTCCCGGGTAGGCCGCTTGAGGCGCCGGGCAACCGGCGTCCCAGAGTAATGACCGTCGCCCGCTGGGTCCAAGCGGGTACAGAATCCGGCTTACAGGCCCGCCCCCAGCCGCTCTCTGCTGTTTTTCTGCCCTACAGGTTGCTGAAGTCCACTTTCGACCCTTCTCTGGCCAAAGCGTAGATCCGTGTGAGCGGTCGGCCGGCGCAGCCAACAGTCCGGTCGGACGCCCGTGCCAGCACGTCTTGGCCCGCCGGGCCCAGGCTCAGCTCGATCCGCTGCCTGGCCTAGAACGTCATCCGCTCCTTTCTCTCACGTTCCCCGCCTGAGGGCCCCAGGCGACGCCGTCCACCCTTCCCCCCGGCTCGCCGCATCTCGGACTGCTGCGGCCGCTTGCACACGCTGCCGACAACAGACTCAATTGCCGGCCGCATGGACGGCTCGTGGGACCCGGTCGCGGCCGATCCCAGCGTGTCGCCGATCGGCCGTGACGGATCTTCTGGCCCCCCCTTGGGGAACGGTACGGAGGACCGGTGGCCCTCGGGGGGACGGCGTCCGGTTAGCGCAAATCGGGATGAAAATGTGCCGGGTTTTTGATACAAAAGGGGCAAGGGATATCATTGGTGTAACCGTGCGTTTGTGGAGGAACGGCCATGAGTGCGATGGGACGGCGTGATTTCCTGCGTGCCGCTGCCGGTAGTGCGGCACTGTTGAGCCTGAAGCCGGCACGTCGTGTGCTTGGCGCCAATGACGTAATCCGTGTCGGTGTTGTCGGCATCAACGGCCGTGGCGTCGCTCACATCCACGGGTTTCACAATCTCGACGGCGTCGAAGTGGTTGCGTTGTGCGATTGCGACGAGGCGGTGCTGAACCGCCGGGCTGACGCCTTCGACAAGGCGACCGGCCGAAAGGTCAAGCGCTACGTCGACCTGCGCAAGATGTTCGAGGACAAGGAAATCGACGTCGTCACCTTCGCCACGCCCAATCACTGGCACGCGCTCGGTGCCATCTGGGCAATGCAAGCAGGCAAGGACACCTACGTGGAGAAGCCCTGTTCGCACAACGTGTGGGAGGGGCGCCAGCTGGTTCGCTGGGCCCGCAAGCTGGGGCGCATCTGCGGTCATGGCACGCAGTCTCGCTCGGCTGCGGGCGTGCGGGAAGGGATCGAGAAGCTGCGTGAGGGAGTGATCGGTGAGGTGTACATGGCCAAGGGGCTCTGCTACAAGTGGCGGCCATCGATTGGCAAGGTCGATGGGCCGCAGCAGCCCCCTGCCAGTGTGCACTACGACCTCTGGCTCGGGCCTGCGCCAAAGAAGCTGCCGCACCGCAAGCGGTTCCACTACGACTGGCACTGGTTCTGGGACTATGGCAACGGCGACATCGGCAACCAGGGCGTGCATCAGATGGACATCGCCCGTTGGGGGTTGGGCGTTGGGTTGCCGAAGAAGGTCGAGTCGATGGGCGGCAAGTTCCTCTTTGATGACGACAAGGAAACCCCCAACACCCAGGTTGCTCTTTACTGGTATCCTGACGAGAACAAGCTGCTGCAGTTTGAGGTGCGGCACTGGATCACGAACCACGAGGCCGGCGCCGGCAAGGGGGCAAGCAACGAGATCGCCGTGCTTTTCTTCGGCAGCGAAGGGTACATGGTGATTGCCGGCTCCGGCTACAAGACTTTCTTGGGTCGCAAGCGCGAGCCGGGGCCATCGGGTGGCGGTGGTGGCAACCACTTCGCCAACTTCATCGAAGCAGTCCGGTCCCGTAATCCGGAGCTCCTGACCGCCGAGATCGAAGAGGGCCATCTCAGCTCGGCTCTCTGCCACCTGGGTAACGTGGCTTACCGGCTCGGTCGCGCCATCGAATTCGACCCGGAGACCGAGACCTGCCCGGGCGACGAGGAGGCCAACCGGCTGCTGACCCGCGAGTATCGCAAGCCTTACGTCGTCGAACCCTGCGCATGATCTCATGCAGACCGGACGCGGCGGCGGGCGGTATCTGCTGGAGCCGCCCGCCGTCGCGCTTCTGCGCCGCCGACCAAGCATCAGCGGAGGATCCACCATGCCCGGTGTGCTTGTGACGTGCTTGCTGACTGCCCTGCTCGTCCCGGCCCAGGCACCCAAACAAGACCGCGTTCCGGCCGAGGGGGGGCCGATAACGATCACGGCAATCCGGCACGCAACGTTCGTTCTCCAGCACGGCTCAACGACGATTTACGTCGACCCTGTCGGTGGCGCCGGCCGGTTCCAAGGGCTGCCTCGGCCTGACATCATCCTGATCACCGACATCCACGGCGATCACGCCAGCCCCGATACTGTCCGTGCCGTCCGCAAGGAAACCACCGTCATCGTCTGCCCGCTGGCCGTCGCCGAACGCCTGAAGGGCATCCCGAATGTCCGGGTCCTGCAGAATCACGAAGAGACGGTCGTTGGCAAGGTGAAGATCCGAGCCGTCCCCATGTACAACATCACTCCGTCGCGCATGCAGTTTCATCCCAAGGGGCGGGGCAACGGCTACGTGATCGAGCTTGCAGGCAAGCGGATCTATGTCTCTGGTGACACAGAGGACATCGAAGAAATGCGCAGCCTGCGGCAAATCGATATCGCGTTCGTGTGCATGAACCTGCCCTTCACGATGACCGTCGAGGCTGCGGCGGACGCGGTGCTGGCATTCAAACCGAAGATTGTCTACCCCTACCACTACCGTGGCCGTGGTGGCATGAGCGATATCGGGAAGTTCAAGCGGATCGTGGCGCGCGATCCATCCATCGAGGTCCGGTTCCTGGCCTGGTACTAGGGAAGCAGATCACTGCGGTCCCAGCCTGGGCCCGGAGCGCACCTGCCTGAGGCGTTATCGAAGCATTGCCCCATCCTGTCTGTGCGGAGCGCCCGCTTCATGCTTGCTACCTGCTCGCTCATCGTCAGCACAGTCCTTCTCGGTGTGGACACGCCGGTCGGACCTGTAGGTCCGTCGATGATGCCGGTTGGCCGGCCCGTCCGATGGGCTTTTGCAAAGGGGGGTCATGGCTTCCGGCCGATAGCTGACTGTTCGTTGACCCTCTCCAGGGACGGTCTCGTTGTGCGCACGACGGGTGTGGATCCGAGGTTCCGGTCGCCGCGGATCGACCCACCGCTGGCAGGACCGGTTCGCGTGCGGCTGAGGCTGCGAACACGCACGCAGCGACACCTGCAACTGTTCTGGGCATCGGTTCGGGAGCCGAGATGGCGGCCGAAGCAGTCCGCCGCAACGCGGCTGGTTGCCGATGGCCACTGGCACACGTACGAGCTGCTGCTTGATACGGCCGAGCGGATCGTGGCGCTGCGCATCGATCCCGGGTCTGGTACCGGTCAGGTAACAATCAGTTGGTTGGAGCTTCAGCCTGTGCGGCCTGCGCCGCTGGAGCTGGTTCAGTTGCGCAGCGAGCGTGGGGTCATCCGCTGTACCCTGCGGAACGTGACGGACAAACCGATCACGGCCTGCGTGGGGGAGCACAGCGTTTCGATCCCCAGAGGGAAGACCGGCTCGTTGGCAGTGTCCGTTCCGGTAAAGGGGTATCTGACCCCGTACCATCTGCGCGTCCGCGCCGAGGGGAAAGTGGTCTTACAGCGGCACGTGTTCGTACTGAACCCGGGTGTCGACACGTCTTGGCTGGAGGTAGCCCGGGGGGCTAGCGTGGTCCGGTTCGCGCCGACAGATGGCGTGATTGAACTGCGGCACGGAAACCGGACCGTGGCACTGATCGCGCCTCTGGCGCACCGCCGAGGCCGACCGCTTCGTGTGTCGGTCCATCCGGCTGAGCACGGTTGGCGCCTCAGTGGCGAGCTAACGGGCATGCTGCAGTTGCTGCGGCCTGGCGAGCTGGAGGTACAGCTGCGCGGCGGGGAACCGTTCGAGGGGCCCGTGGTTCGGCCGCTTGGTACGGTTGAGCAGGCCCTGCTGGCCGGGGTCGAGTACCTGGGCCGAGGCGAACGGTCGTCGAGCCGGCTGGATATTGAAGGGCCCGAGCACCTGCGCTATCGGCCTGATGTGCACGATATTACCTGGCCCCTGGCTGTCGTGTGCACGAACGTCGGCTCTACGGCCGTCTTGTGGCAGCGGCCCCAGACGACCCAACCGATCTTTTCGGTGCCCAATGTGCTCGATGGTCCACGGGGCCATCGGATCGGACTGGAAACGACGCAGCTGCGTGCGACGGTGCGGTTCGGGGAACCGGCCCGGCTGGAGCGGCTGATCCTCTGGGCCGTACGGCGGCACGGTCTCCCAGCCCTGCCCCCCAAGCGCAGCCTGGCGGACCACCGGGCGCTCTGTCTGAAGGCGTTTCATGGGCCGCTGTGGGATGGCCAGGGCTGGGGACACTGTGCCGAGCCGCGCTGGCCCCGTCAGCCGTACGCCGATTTGGCATCCAGCGTTTACTGGCTCCAAGGGAAACCGCCCGTGTTATCGAGGCTTGTTCCCGGCGGCGGTCATCTGGCAGACCCGACCATCTACTTTGTGACCGGTCGGGCGCGAGAATGGCTCAGGCACGTGCGTGCACGAGGGGCCGCAGCATTGAAGCGGCAGCGCGCGGACGGATCGTTCCGCTACAGCGGCCCGATGGCCCGGGGCCATTTTGAGGACACGGCCAGCGGGTACTGCGCCCGCTTTGCGGTGAATCTGCTCGAGGCCGCCTACTACACGGGCGATCGCCGCACGCTGCGCGCCGGACTGCGGGCACTGGAGTACATGAAACGCTTTCGCACGCCCCGAGGGGCACAGACTTGGGAGGTTCCGCTGCATACACCGGACACCCTCGCGTCGGCTCTGCTGGTCAAGGCCTACGTGCTGGGCTATGAGCTCAGCGGCGACGAGCAGTACCGGGAGCTCGCCGTACGCTGGGCCTTGACCGGCCTACCGTTCGTGTACCTCTGGACCGATCGACCGATCATGGCCTACGCCACCATTGCGGTCTTCGGCGCCACGCGCTGGAAGCAGCCCGTGTGGATAGGTCGTCCTGTTCAGTGGTGCGGCCTGGTCTATGCCGATGCGGTGCGGATGCTGGCAGCACACGATCGCACGGTGAACTGGTTGAAACTAGCCGAGGGCATCCTGCGATGTGCCGAGCAGATGCAGTACACCGATGGGCCGTACGTGGGGTGCTTACCGGACAGTCTCATCGTGGCCACTCAGGAACGTTTTGGGCCGTCGATCAACCCGTCGGCGATCGTAGCGCTGCGCCGTAGGCTGGCCGGTGAGCCCGACGGTGCCTATGTCATCCGCACCCGGTTCGGTCCGGTGGTTGCGCCGTTCCCGATGGAACGCGCCGGCGAGGGGCGCATCGTCGTCCGCTCGCTAGCCGGGGTAGGTTACGAGGTGATCCTGCCGGGGGGAGAGACCAAGCGCATCAGCGGCACGGGCGCAGACGTCGTCACACTGGGGCAGTGACGGCAAGGCGACTTGGCCGCCGCTGCCCGCTGCCGTCGGCGGCCCGATCCGAGATCAGAACAGTTCCTGTTCCTCTGCTGCGTTCGCGCTGAGTGCCAGCGGGCCTTCCGGCAGGACGTCACCAGGGGCCAGCGAGATGTCGTCCCAGGCCAGTGAGGCGCCTAGGCGGTTGGCTCGGTTGGCGTAGATGCTATCGCGCGACGCGAGTGCTTCAGGCGTAACCAGGAAGCCGACGTGCAAGTCGGCGTAAAGGGCATTCTGACCCTGGCCGCCATGGTTGTGGGAATTGGCGGTGGGCAGCCAGGCACCGGTCAGGTCCATCGGCGGCCGGTCTGCCACCAACACCTGGGCCGATGCGGCCTTCAACGTTGGCCCGTAGTAGGTGCCGTCGACCAAGTACCCGGTGGAGAACGCATAGCTGCCTGCCGCTGCCCGCAGCAGTTTGCGGAGCTTCTCACCGTCGGCACTGGCCCTGGCGGTGCGCAGTTGGTCTGTCGTCACGGCCAGAGGGGGGCCGGAGTCGCGATCACCCGGGCAGTACAGCGCCAGGCGGTCGCCAAGATAGCCGTGTTCAATCAGTGCCACCGGCTGGATGGCCGCCGGTGCTCCGAGGCCGCCGGACCAGGTCGTCTGGGGCAGCGCGCCGTTGAACTGATCGGCGTACACGGCCAGCGCAAGGCCGACCTGGCGCAGGTTCTCGCGGCAAGCCGCCTGCCGGTAGTACTCCCGCACGCGGGTGATGGCCGGAAACAGCAGCGCGCTAACAACGAATGCCAGGACGAGGGCGACGGCCAGATCGAGCAAGCGAAACCGGGTATGTGTCAGGCGGGATCGGGTGGCGAACGAGGGCGAGTAGGGGAAAGCACACCGATCGGCCGCGTCCCGCATGTACACCGTCGCGATCGTGCGATGAAGCAGGCGCTCCGGAGGCGGCACCTCCGGATCGGCCTCGAAGAGACTCATGATCTGCAGAGTGCGGTCGAGCGACGCCAGCAACTCCGGGTTGCTCGCGACCGCTTCACGCACCCGCTTGGCCTCCTTTTCCGGAAGCCAACCGGCGGCGTACGCGGTAATGTCCTCCTCGGTTACCGGCTGAGCTGCTGGCGCGGGCCGCTGGTTGCCGGGGTCATTCGCAGGCTTCTTCCAGTTGGTCATCGCCTGACCGCTCCTCAGCAGCCTGGATCTCTTCGGACGCGCCGTGTTCGGCTTGCCACATCTGCCCCAGGCGCTGGACGGCCGCGTGCAGGCGGGACTTGACCGTCCCCACCGGGATATTCAGTGCCTCGGCAATCTCGCGCTGCTTCAGCCCCTGGTGATACGCCATGATGACCACGGCACGCAGATGGCCGGGCAGCCGCTGCACGGCAGCGCGCAGCCAGAGGCGTCGCTCTTCCTGGTAGAGGTTCCCCAGCGGGTCGGTCGGTTCCGCGACCAGCGAAGCAGCAAACGAGGTGGCGTTTCCGTCGCCATCCTTGATGTCTGCATCCAGGCTGGCCGCGTTGTGCCGCTTCTGACGCCTTAGCAGATCGATCGCCTGGTTGGTGGCGATCGTGTACAGCCATGGTCGCAGCGGGCGTCCTTCCTGGTAGAGGTGCTTCTTCACGTGCAATTGCAGGAATGTTTGCTGGAAGGCATCCTCCGCCAGGACCGGATCGCCGATGTAGCGTCTCAGGTAGTTGTATAGCTCGCAGCCGAAGCGTGCGACCAGTTCGTCGAAGGCGGCTCGTTGACCGTCACGATACGCCAGGAACAACGCCTCGTCGCTGAGCGACGCGAACCGTTGCCGATCTTCGCCTGGGTGCGCCATGGTATACGCCCTGCCTTGTCGATAAGTTCAACCAGACAACCCTGCCGGATAACGCCTGGCAAGAACCGAAGCCGAATAACCGGAAGACGATAACGCAATCACTTTAGATTGTCCTCGCTCGGCCACCGCGCGTCAAGCGAGTTGCTCGATTGGAGCCCCGGACCTGAGACGGGTTGCGCGCCGTCAGCGCGGCGGCCGTCGATCCGCGTCGGAACGTCCTGATGGCGGAACATAGAGCTTCCCAAGCCCAGCGCCGGACGGCGTGGGGCGTGTGAAGTGATGCCAATCTTAGGTGGGGACGGTGGGCGTGCAGTTGGCCGCGGTGCAGCCGCTTACGTGACCACGCGGCCCCAGCGCAAGTTGCGGGCCAGCTTTCGGCGCGCGAATGCCTCGATGGCGCGCCACCATCGCTTCCACTCGTCGTCGGCCAGCCCCTGGGGCAAGTACGCCCGCAAGAACCTCAACGCCTCGGTTGATGTCACGTTCGCCACCGCCCGGGCGCTGAGCAGCAGGCGCGCGATGTTCTGCACACGACGGCGGTGGGGCAGGTGCCGCCAGACCTGGAGCCCGGCCAGATCAATGACGTAGAGCTCAGCGATCTTACCGCCCTCGCCTGCGACCACGATCCAGTTCGGAAACTTCAGGTCCCGGTGCGACAGGCAGCAGCGGTGCAGGCGTGCAACTACTCGGCCAAGGCGCTCTGCGAGCTCCCAGCGCCGCTGCGCGGTTGCCTTCGGATCGAGTTTACTCAGCGTTCCTTGCACGTACTCCACCAGCGTCTCCGCACCCTCGATGAACTCCGTCATCAGGTACCCTTCGTCGGGGATTCCCCACCGCCTCGTCTCCAGGAACAGCAACGGGCGCGGCGTCGCAATGCCCCGGATGCGCAGGGCATTTGCCCCGCGCCAGGACCTCAGTCCGGGGCTCCGGTACAGCAGTGCACGCAGGCGGTCCAAGGGCTTCGAGCATCGGAACCGCTTCCACAGCACGCTCATCCGCTGGCCATCGGCCAGCATGACCTCGGTGCGGACGACCGTTGACGAGGGGGAGCTCTTCAGTGTCTGTCCCTGTGTCAGGAGCCGATCCGGTTGCGCCATCAGCTCACGGACCACCGACGGGGGCAGATCCCGCGCAGCGTGCGCGTGCACCTTGCGGGAATACATGAAGTAGAAGCGGCGGTTCTCACCGACGCACTGTTCGTCGCGCTTCCACCAGCAGTATCGAGCGTACTGCCAGAGGCGTTCCTCTAGCCAGGCGGCGGTCTCCTCGGGCCGGCGGCCAAGTTCCGGGCGGGCTGCCAGGTAGCCGGCTAGGAACGCGTACCGCTCCGCTGCCGTCGTGTACTTCAGGACAGAAACACCCAGCTGCAGCAGGTTCCGCACCGTTGCCGACCAGGGCAGTGGGCCACGTCGCCACCGTGTGCTTAACAGGTCGATTAGGAAGACGTCGCAGTCAGCGGGGCCGAGGCGAACCAGGAGGTTCCCGGCATGCAGGTCGCGGTGGTCCAGACCGGCACGGTGAGCTTGGGCGAGCAATTCGACGACCTTGCCCAGCACCAGCCGGCGCAGCCTTGGCCGGTGAGCGGACGGGCCCGCCAACAGGGCATCCAGCTGGCATGTGTCGGGCTCTTCGAGCGTGACCAGGTAGCTGTCGGCTCGGACCGGTCCGAGTTGTCGCCAGCCTACGGCCACGGGAACCAGCGTGCGCACGCCTGCCTGCAGCGCCCAGTACAGCCGATGCCATTCACGGACGGCGCGCGGGCCGAGCAGATTCGCGTTCAGCCACGCACGGATATCCGCTGCCCGGTAGTGCTTCACGTAGTAGCCGGTTGGCCCACAGCTGACCCGGTACACGGAGCGGTGGCGACCGTGTTTGATTCGGATCACGCCTGCTCGGTCGGGCGCGATCAGGGCTGGCACCACTGCTTCGCGGACCAGTTGCTCGAAGCCGCTGCGGATCAACCAGCGCATCCCGTAGTGGTCGGCCTGCACTGTTTCGACCGATTGGTCGGGTCGGTGCAACCGCAGGTGCGTCCTGCCCCGTGTGGCGGTGAGTTCCCTGGGGCCCGGCGGCGCGTCCTGGTCAGGCAGCTTGTGTCTGTGGGTTGCGGGTGTTGGCATGGTCCGTCTCGAGCAGAACCCGGGCCAGCGGTTCGGCCCACGTGTGCACGTCGTAGTCACGCAGGCAGCGGAGTCGGCCGGCGCGTCCAAGCTGCTGGCGCAGGGACGGGTGGGCGATCAGGTGGGCGAGGGCGTCGACCCATTCGCGCAGCGTGCGCGCGTGAAAGCCGCTCTGCCCATCAACCACCATCTCTCGCTGCACGCCCACCGGCGTTGCGACCACGGGCAGGCCGGCGGCCATGTACTGCAGCACCTTCAGGCCACATTTGCCTCGGGTCCAGCGATCGTCCGCCAGCGGCGCGATGCCGATGTCGGCCTCAACCAGCGCGCGCACCTCCGTGGACTCGCTCCAGTCGATCCGCTCCATCGGCACGCCGTGCCAGTCCGGGAACGCGTCGCAGATGACGCGCAGCAGCCACCGGTCCGGCACTGCGCGGGCGAGCCACTCAAAGACCGGCCGCAGTGGCATCAGGTAGCGAAGCGTGCTGCGGCTGCCGATCCAGGCAATCCGCACCCGCCCGCCGTCAACACGCCGGCGCGTCACGGCCATGTATCGGCGGACATCGACACAGGTCGGGATCACGGCCACCTGCCGGGCTCCGGCTTCCAGCGCCAGCCCGGCCAGGTAGCTGTTGCCTGCTATGACGACGTCGGCCAGTTCGACGGTGCGTCGGAAGCGGCGCAGCCGCTGTCGGGAGAAGCTGCTCTTGCCACCCCCCCCGTCACGATACGCGACCGCGTCGTCGATGTCGAAGATCAGCCGCCGTGACAGCTTGCGAACGGTCGCCAGGCTGAGTCGGTCCAGCAGGCGGCGCTGCAGGATTGCCGCCTCCAGCCGCGGCAGGCCCCGGAGCCGCCGCCACCGGCTAAACACGCCGGAGCCCAAGACGATTGGTCGAAAATAGATCCCGTATGAGGCCAGCAGCGGGAGGAACTGCAGGATCCGGTACCGGTAGCAAACGTGCCGGGCGGCTTGGATGAAGGCGTACGCTTCCATGCCGTAGTGCCTTCCGCTGCTGGCAGCGCGTGCGCGCAGAGAAGCGACAACCGGCCAGGTGCGGTCCGTACACTTCGTTGGCGTCGGTCTCGGAGCAGCGCGATTGTAACCGTCCTGGGTCGTTGCGACAATGGAAGTACGGCGTGAGTCCGTTCTGGAGGGACCGCCCCATGGCTGGCGAACTCTCGGCTGAGCTGGCGGCCAAGAAAAGCAAACTCCTCGATGTGCTCCGCTCTTACGGCAGTGTTGCCGTCGCGTACTCGGGCGGGGTCGATTCGGCCGTCGTGGCCAAGGCGGCGCAGGTTGCGCTGGGCACGCGCGCCGTTGCCGTCACGGCAGTGAGCCCCAGCCTGGCCAGCGGCGAGCTGCAGGAAGCGCAGCGCGTTGCGGAACTGATCGGAATCCGCCACATAGTGATCCGTACCGATGAGTTCGATCGCGACGACTACCGGCGGAATGCTCCGGACCGGTGCTACTACTGCAAGACGGAGCTGTATAGCCGGATGGAGCGGATGCTCCCGGAGCTGGGGGTCGAGGTCATCGCCAACGGAGCCAACCTCGACGATCGCGGCGACTGGCGGCCCGGCATGATCGCCGCCGGCGAGCATCGGGTGCGGAGCCCGCTGATTGAGGCGGGCTTGAGCAAAGCAGACGTCCGTGCGTTGGCACGCCACTGGGGACTGCCGGTCTGGGACAAGCCCGCGATGCCCTGCCTGGCAAGCCGGATTGCCTACGGGCTGGAGGTGACGCCGGAGCGGGTACGGAAGGTGGACCGGGCTGAGCAAGTGCTTCGCCAGCTGGGCTTCCGCCAGCTGCGGGTTCGCTTGCCCCAGCCGGACGTGGCCCGGATCGAGGTTCCGCTCGAGGACCTGCCCCGTCTGGTCGAGCCAGCGGTGCGCGACATCGTGGTCCGGGAGCTGAAAGCGATCGGCTTCAAGTTCGTCACCGTGGACCTGGAGGGGTTCCGCTCCGGTAGCCTGAACGTCCTCGTCGGGAAGATTGGCAGCATTCGACCTGGGACCTGAAGCTCCGATGTACCGAGACGCATCCTGCGGCTGGAGCGTGCACCGCATAGCCTGCCTCACCGCCTGCCTATTCCTCCAACTCACCGTCGCCTCGTCTGCGTCAGACGGTCTACCTCCCGGCTTTCCACCTCCCTCTTCACCGGCCCGTACCCTGGCCGGAATGAAGCTGGCCGATCCGGAACTCGAGGTGACACTCTACGCGGCAGAGCCCCTGGTGCAGGATCCGGTCTGCCTGGCCTGGGATGAGTCCGGCCGTGTATACGTGGTGGAAATGGCCGACTACCCGACCGGCCCCCCGGCCGGCCGCATCAAGCTGCTGGAGGATAGCAACGCCGACGGACTGCCCGACCGGGCGACCGTGTTTGCCGAAGTTCCCTTCCCCACAGGCGTTTTCCCTTGGCGAGGGGGGGTGTTCGTCACCGCTGCGCCCGACCTGCTGTACCTGAAAGACACCGACGGGGACGGCCGGGCGGACCGACGAGTGGTCGTATTCACCGGGTTTACGCCCGGGAATCAGCAGCACCGTGTCAACGGTCTGATCTGGGGCCCCGACGGTTGGATCTGGGGTGCAAACGGTGACAGCGGTGGCCAGGTGCGCCGGCCTGGCAGCAGCGTGACCGTCAACATCCGTGGTCGTGACTTCCGGTTCGACCCGCTTACGTTTCGCTTCGAGGCCGTGCCCGGGCAGTGCCAGTACGGTGACACCTTCGATGCGTTTGGCCACCGGTACATCTGTAACAACAGCGATCACATCCGCTACGTCGTCTTCGACTCGGCCACACTTGCGTTGAACCCCTACGTCGATATTCCCTTTGCTGCGCTGTCCATCGCCCGGCACGGCGGCAAGGGGCGGATCTATCCGATCAGTCCGGTGTTGCCCCGGTTCAATATGCCTCTGGATGCGGGCCGGTTCTCCGGAGCCTGCGGCGTCTTTGCCTATCGCGGTGGCATTTTGCCCGAACGGTACCGGGACAGCACGTTTGTCTGCGACTGCGTCGCCAACCTGGTCCATCGGGATGTGATCCGCTGGCAGGACGGCATGCCGGTGGCAGTGCGGGCGGCCGAGGAACAGAAGCAGGAATTCTTTGCGGCGGCCGATCCGTGGGTGCGGCCCGTGTACGTGACGGTTGGCCCAGACGGGGCGCTGTACGTCTGCGACATGTACCGGGCGGTGATCGAGCATCCGGAATGGATTCCCGATTCGCTCGAAGCGGGGCTCGACCTGCGTGCCGGTGCCGATCGCGGTCGGATTTACCGCATTGCCCCGCGGGGCTGCCGGCCGCAGCCTGTGAAGGTCGTGACCGATGATCTCCAGCAGTTGGTCAGGCTGATTGCCGGACCGATGCCCTGGCAGCAGGATACGGCGTACCGGCTGCTGGTAGAGCGGCCGGCGCGGTGGCCGGAGGCTGCCGAGGCGGTTCAGGCCGCTGCCCGGAAGCTTGGCGGCGCAGAGGACGATCTCGCCAGGCTGCGGCTGGCATTCGTGCTCACGCGCCTGGGGGCGTTCCAGCCGGAGATGGTGGCCAGGTTGCTGGCCAGTCGCGATCCTCGCGTGCGCGCAGCGGCCCTGCGGCTCATGCGCGCCGTGCCCAGCGAGCAGCTAGGCCAGACCTTGATCGAGCGACTGGCCGCTGCTACGAACGATGACGATCTGTTGGTACAGCGGGAAGCGGCCGCGACGATCGGCATCCACGGAGACGCTGTGCCGGAGCGGGCGCGGCTGCTGGCGGGGCTGCTGGGGCGATCGGGCAAGTATGTTGAGTTACGCACGGCGGTGTTGCTGGCGTCTCATGGCTGCGAGGCGGAAGTGTTGGCTGAACTGGTGACAGCGTCCTCGGCAGCGCGTCCAGCGGGCTGGGCTGCGGACGCAGTCCGTCAGCTTGCCCGGGCCGCTGCGCGCAGGGGCCAAGAGCAGCGGTTGCGCGCGCTTGTCAGGACGCTGCCGGAGACGCGGCTTGTGTGGCTTCTGGAGCTGCTGGCCGGTTGGGCAGAGGCTCAGCCCGGGGCGTTGCAGGATGACGAGCAGTTGCGCCGGCGGCTCGTTAAGCTTGCCCGCCGGGCCGACGCTCCGCCACGGCAACGCACGCTCGCAGTACGCTCACTGCGTCTGTGGCAGCCGTGGAATGGCATGGCTGAGCTCATCCAGGGGCTGTTCTCCTCGGACAGTCCTCCACAGCTGCGCGTGGCTGCGGTGGAGCTGGCTGGCGGTATCGATGACCCGAAGCTGCTTGAAGCGCTGTTGGCACGCTGGTCGGAGGAGACCCCTGCCGTGCGGCGGGCCCTGCTAAGGCTGGGACTGGCCAGCGATCACGGCCGCCGCACGCTACTGCACCTGGCGCGGGCCGGCCGCGTCGCGCCTCGAGAGCTCATGACCCTCTGGCCCGAAGCACGCAAGCAGCTGGCCGATCTGCTCGACCGGTCCAGCCGCGCGGCGGTCGTGGCGAAGTATCGCTACGTGCTGGACTTGCCTACGGACCGGGAACGTGGCCGTAAAGCGTTCGAAAAGCACTGCCAGAAGTGCCACACGGTCGAGGGGGTGGGTTCCCGCGTCGGTCCGGAATTGCTAGGCGTTCGCAAACGCTCACCGGAAGCGCTCCTGAGCGACATTCTCGATCCCAATGCCGCCGTCGACCCGGCGTACGTCAACCACGTTGTGCTCACCAAGGACGGTCAGGTCTTCTCGGGCATCGTGATTGCAGAAACCGCCGGCGCCATCACGCTACGCTCCGCCGAGGGCGAACAACGCACAATTCCGCGTGAAGACATCGAAGCGATCCGTGCCACCGGCCAGTCGCTGATGCCCGAGGGGCTCGAAGAGCAGCTGACGCCGCAAGAACTGGCCGACATCATCCGCTACCTCCGCGAGATCCAGTAGCGCTCCGTCGGAACGGACCATTCAATGAGCCGCATCGTACGCGTGGCAGTAACCCAGTTTGCTGCCGAACAACAACCGAGCCGGAACGTGGACCGTGCGGTCGCTCTGATCGAGCAAGCCGTGGAGGCGGGTGCCGAGATCGTCTGCCTGCAGGAACTGTTCACCACGCGGTACTTCTGTCAGGCAGAGGTGCATGAGCACTTCGATCTTGCCGAACCGATCCCGGGCCCGACCACGGAGCGGATCGCCTCGGTGGCCCGCCGTTGCAAAGTCTCAGTCATCTGTCCGCTCTTTGAGCGGGCCGGGCCGGGGGTGTACTTCAACGCGGCGGCCGTCATTGACCGCTGCGGCACCCTGGTCGGGCATTACCGCAAGATGCATATTCCCGACGACCCGCTGTACTACGAGAAGTTCTACTTCGCGCCGGGCGATCTGGGTTTCTCCGTGGTATCGCTCGACGGCCGTGTCCGCGTAGGTGTGCTGATCTGCTGGGACCAATGGTTTCCGGAAGCAGCGCGGATCGCAGCGTTGAAGGGTGCTGAGCTCCTCGTCTACCCGACTGCCATCGGGTGGCACGACCATGAGCGGGCCGAGTTTGGCCAGGAACAGCTGGACGCGTGGCTTACCGTGCAACGTGCCCACGCCGTTGCTAATGGCGTGTTCGTGGCGGCCGCGAACCGGGTCGGCCGCGAGGGAACGGTCCAGTTCTGGGGCAACTCCTTCGTGTGTGCTCCGTTTGGCAGGATCCTGGTCCGGGCCCCGACCGATGAGGAGGGCTTCTGGATCGCAGAATGCGATCTGGACCAGGTCGAAGCGGTCCGGCGGCACTGGCCCTTTTTCCGCGACCGGCGCATCGACGCGTACGGTCCCCTGCTTCGCCGCTACGGCGACGGCGGCGCGCGGCCCGGTGAGGAAGGATGACTGCTGACCCGGTTAGCTGGCGTGGAGCAGCGAGCGTGCGAGTACTGATCACCGGCGGCTATGGCTGTATCGGCGCATGGGTGGTGCGCAAGCTGATTGACCGGGGCCTGGATGAGATCTGGGTCTACGACCTTGCTTACCAGCCGAGACGGCTGGCCCTGCTGCTTGATCAGACGGAACTGGCCCGCGTGCGCCACATCGACGGTGACGTCACGGACCTGGATCGCCTGGTAGGCGTGCTGCGGGAGTATCGCGTGGAGCGCATTCTGCATCTGGCCGCGCTTCAGGTGCCGTTTTGCCAGGCGGATCCGGTGGCCGGGGCCCGAGTCAATGTCGTTGGCACGATCACGGTCTTCGAGGCGGTGCGCCGGCTCATGCCTCAGCTCAAGCAGGTCGTGTACGCCAGCTCGGTGGCCGTGTACGGACCTCAGGAACGCTACGCAGACCGGCCTGTGCCCGAGCACGTGCCACTGTTGCCGGCGACGTTGTACGGTGGCTACAAGGTGTGCAACGAGCTGAACGCACGCGTGTACTGGCAGGACCATGGCATCGCCTCGGTAGGCTTGCGGCCGTGGGCCGTGTACGGCGTTGGTCGCGACCAGGGTCTGACGTCCGGGCCGACGAAGGCGATCAAGGCGGCGGCGGTCGGCCGGTCGTATCGCGTCGGCTATGGCGGTTGGCAGGCGCTGCAGTATGCGGGTGACGTGGCGGAGCTATTCGTGCGGTTTCTGCTGGCGGAGCTGCAGGGAGCAGCGGTCTACAACCTGCGCGGCAGCGTGGTAACGATGGATCAGTTCCTGGAGGTGCTAACCCGGCTAGAGCCGCGTGCTCGGGAGTTGATCAGCTACGAGCCGGTCCAACTGGCGATAGCGTACGATCTGGACGACCGAGCACTCTGCACCGCTCTGCCCGACTTTGCGTACACACCTCTTGAGGTTGGCGTCCGGGAGACGTTTGAGCGATTCCGGGCATTGCATGCAGCGGGCCGTTTATCGTTGGAGGATTTGGACCGTTGACCGAGCCAGTGTCTGTCGGGTCCAGACGCCCGATTGATCCGGCGCAAGTGTGCTACGAGGGACGTACGTGTCTGATCACTGGGGGGGCTGGTTTCATCGGCAGTCATCTAGCCGAGGAGCTCTTGCGCCGCGGCGCCCGCGTGCTTGTCCTGGACGATCTATCGACGGGATCGGTTGCGAACATCGCGGCGTTGCGTGGCCAGGAACGGTTCGAGTTCTACGAGGGATCTGTGGCGGACTGGCCGGGCCTGGAGGAGTTGGTCGAACGCTGTGACGAGGTCTACCACTTAGCGGCCGCGGTCGGTGTGGATTATGTCGTGAAGTACCCGATCGAGACGGTGACGCGGAACATTTTCCCGACGGAGCGGGTGCTGCAGCTGGCGGCTGCCAGCAGGTGTCGCGTGTTCGTTGCCAGCTCCAGCGAGGTCTACGGCCGCGGCTCGGCGGCGCCGATGCGTGAGGAGGACGACACAGTGCTGGGCGCCCCGGACAAGACGCGCTACATCTACGCGCTGACGAAGCTCGTCGACGAGTACCTGGCACTGGCCTACCACCGGCAGCGCGGCCTGGCGGTCGTGATCGGCCGGTTCTTCAATGTGGTCGGACCGCGCCAGAGCGGCCGCTATGGCATGGTGATCCCGCGGTTCGTGTCCCAGGCGCTGCGTGGTGGGCCGATCGTTGTGCACGACGACGGCAACCAGATCCGCTGTTTCATGCACGTCCGTGATGCGGTGCAGGTGATGATCGGCCTGATGAACAATCCGGACGCCTACGGGCAGATTGTCAACATCGGCAGCGACGTGGCCATCACGATCCGGCAGCTCGCCGAGCGGGTTCGGGAGGCGGTGGGCAATTCGGTGCCGATCAAACACATCAGCTACGAGCAGGCCTTCGGACCGGGTTTCGAAGACGTTCGTTGCCGCATCCCCTCTCTTGCGAAACTACGCTCGCTCGTTAAGCTAGAGAACCCTAGGGACCTTGCCGCCATCCTGCGCGATGTCATCGCGTTCGAGGCGAGTCGATCGAACACGGAGGAGCCATGAAAGGTGTGATCCTGGCAGGTGGTCTGGGTACCCGCCTCTACCCGCTGACGAAGGTGACCAACAAACACCTGCTGCCGGTCTACGACAAGCCGATGATCTACTACCCGATCCAAACGCTGGTCGACAGCGGCGTGACCGACATCATGATCGTCACCGGCGGCAACAACGCGGGCGATTTCCTGAGGCTACTGGGCAGCGGCAAGGAATTCGGACTGAAGCACCTGAACTACGCCTACCAGGAAGGGGAGGGTGGCATCGCTGAGGCACTGAGTCTGGCCGAGCACTTCGTGGGCAACGATCCCGTGCTGTTGATGCTGGGCGACAACTTTCTGGAGAAGCCGATCACGGACGCCGTCCGCCGCTTCCGTGAGAATCCCCATGGGGCGGTGATTTTCGTCACGGAAGTGGAGCACCCGGAGTGGTACGGGGTCGTGGAAATGGATGGCGATCGCGTGGTGCGGATCATCGAGAAGCCGAAGGATCCGCCATCGAATCTGGTGGCGATTGGCGTGTACATGTACGACAGCCGCGTCTTCGACATGATCCGGCAGCTGAAGCCGTCGGCCCGGGGTGAGTTGGAGATCACGGACGTGAACAACATGTACCTGGAGCGCGGCGAGCTGCGGTGCGAGCGGATCGAGGGCTGGTGGGCCGACGCGGGCGAAAGCATCGAGATGTACCTGAGGGCCAACTTGCTGGCCGCCCGTCTCAACGGCGTCGAGATCAAGTTGCCTTTCTGAGGCAACGTGTGCAACCGGACAGCCCCGGCCAGCGCTGCGGCGTGCCGCGTGGCCATCGCTTTGATCGCAGCGTCTGGTGACATGGGACGACCCATGGCGGCCAATAGCGGTCGCATGGTCGGGTGCCGCTCAGGGGGGTGCGCGATCGGCATCAGGGACCTCACCTGTAGCGCGGTGTGAGTGGGGTCGCGGCACGCGGGGGCTGTTGGAGCGGCATGGGCGGCGTTTCCGGTGGGTGCTGCTAGCTTGGCGGTTCAGTGGCCGCCGCGATTGCCACTTGTGACGAACGTGCTATAATTGCGGCGCACCTGATGGGCAGTATCTGGCGGTCATGCCCGGCCACCCAGTGCGGCTCTTGGACTGACTCGAACCGCTCACGGTTCACGCCCACAAGCACGTAACATCTGCACAGACTGCTTACCGGAGTGGAAGCGATGTCGCCAGCAACGTACCTACCGTCTTCCCGGCTAACGCGTTCGCCTTAGACCCGTGTCGACTCGGCTACCGATCGCGTCGCTACGACCAGAGCTAGGCTAGGATCCAACCGTAACCTGCCTAAACCGATCCCCATATCCGGGCTACTCCCTTGGAGGAAACGCACATGGCTGAGCAGCGCGGTTCCCGCTACCAGTCCCGTTCCGGTCGGTATCGTGACCGTGGTCGCCGCGGCCAGGACCACACCGACTACCGTGCGTACACCGGCCCCGCGCTGGACATCGACGATGCGGACGTTAAGCCGTTCGACGATGAGGTGCACAACCGCTACGAGCAGATCAAGCGGAGTGATTTGTATCTGAGCGAGCTGCAGAAGATGAGCATGCAGCAGCTCATTGAGAAGGCGCGCGAGGCCGGGATCGAGGACTACGAGGGGCTGAGCAAACAAGATCTGGTGTTCCGTCTGCTGAAGGAACGCGTGCGGCAGAACGGGCTGATGTATGGCGAGGGGACGCTGGAGATTCTGCCGGAAGGATTCGGCTTCTTGCGCAGCGCCGACTACAACTACCTCCCCTGCCCGGACGACATCTATGTCTCGCCCAGCCAGATCCGTCGCTTTGGTCTCCGCACGGGCCTGGTGGTCTCCGGTCAGATCCGGCCGCCGAAAGAGAACGAGCGGTACTTTGCGCTGCTGCGTGTGGAGGCGATCAACTACGAAGATCCGGATCGGGCCGCTCAGTTGGTACCGTTCGACGAGCTGACGCCGGTTCATCCGTACGAGCGGCTGCGGATGGAGACGGACAGCGACGAGATCAACACGCGGATCGTCGACCTGATCACGCCGATTGGCAAGGGACAGCGTGGGCTGATCGTCTCACCGCCGCGTGCCGGCAAGACCATCCTTCTTCAGAAGATGGCCCGGGCTGTGCTGCAGAACCACCCAGAGTGCTACGTCATCGTGCTGCTCATCGACGAACGCCCGGAAGAGGTGACCGAGATGGAGCGGCAGGTCAAAGGTGAGCAGGCTGAGGTGATCAGCTCGACGTTCGACGAGCCGACCAGCCGGCACACGCAAGTGTCGGAGATGGTGCTGGAGAAGGCGAAGCGGATGGTCGAATACGGTCGGGACGTCGTGATCTTCCTCGATTCGATCACCAGGTTGGCCCGTGCTTGGAACGCAGAGTGTCCGCATTCGGGCAAGATTCTCACGGGTGGTATCGACGCCAATGCCTTGCAGAAGCCGAAGCGGTTCTTTGGTGCGGCGCGCAAGATCGACGAAGGTGGCTCGCTGACAATCATCGCTACCGCGTTGATCGACACCGGCAGCCGGATGGACGAGGTCATCTTCGAAGAGTTCAAGGGCACCGGGAACATGGAGATCCATCTGGACCGGCGGATGGTGGAGAAGCGGGTCTGGCCAGCGATCGACGTCAACCGCTCCGGGACGCGGCGCGAGGAGCTGTTGTTGAAGCCGGATGAGCTGCAGAAGGTGTGGCTGTTGCGCCGCGTGCTGAACGACATGAACCCGGTCGAGGCCATGGACCTGCTGGTCAATAAGATGCGGCGCACGAAGAGCAATGCCGAGTTCCTGGCGACACTGAACGTCAGCTGACCAGCTGGCGGCCCGGAGGGACGGCAATGGCCCGCGAATTCAAGCCGGCACCGGCGCCCCCCGCTGCTGGTCGAGTCGCCCTGGTCGTCTCCGAGACCAACCGGCTCATCACCGAGCGGCTCCTCAACGGGGCGCTCGATGAGCTGGCCGGTTGCGGCGTCTCGGACGATCAGGTGGACGTGATCTGGGTGCCGGGTAGCTTCGAGCTGCCGGCAGCCGTGGCGGCAGCTCTGGAGACGAACCGCTACGGGGCGATCGTCGCGCTGGGCTGTTTGATCCGGGGCGAAACCGACCACTATTACCTGGTCAGCATGCGGGCTGCCGCCGGCCTGGCCGAACTGGCCCGTCAGCATCGGGTCGGTTTCGGCTTCGGGCTGCTAGGCTGCGACACCGTCGAGCAGGCCCTGAGGCGGAGCGGTTCGGAGCACAACCTGGGACGCGATGCAGCGAAGGCGGCGCTGGCCATGTGCCAGCTGATCCGGCACGTCCAGGCGGACGAGCCGACCGGAGAGTATCACCGCCGGGAACCGCAGCCGCGGCCTGAAGCGTCGACATTAGGATGACAACGCGCAGAAGGGCTCGAGAAGTCGCGTTTCAGTTGCTCTACGAGCTGGAGCTCAATCCCAGGGTGCCCGAGCAACGCCGCACCGAGTACATCCGGGAACATATCCGCGACCCGGAGGGGCGTCTCTACGCCCAGACGCTCCTGGATGGCGTGCGTAGCAAGCGGTCGCAACTGGATGAGATGATTCGCCGGCTCCTGGCGCACTGGTCGCTGGAGCGTATCGGGGTCGTAGAGCGGGTGCTGCTGCGCATCGGGCTGTTTGAGATGCTGTTCCAGCCGGACGTGCCGCCCGCAGTCGCGATCGCCGAAGCGATCCGGTTGGCCAAGCGCTACGGCGACCAGGAGTCACACCGCTTCGTCAACGGCGTACTGGACGCTGCCCGCCGGCGGTTCCTCGAGCCGGCCAGAGTGGCCGAAACGCCGGAGCATAGCTCAGGAGGTGGAGCTGTTGCTGAAGAAACTCTTTAGCCGAATCCGCGACGGTCTGGCGAAGACCCGCAAGGTCTTTGCCGGCATGTTCCGGTTTGGGCGCCGTGTCGATGAGGAGTTCCTCCAGGAGCTGGAAGCGAAGCTGATCCAGGCAGACGTCGGCGTCCACACCGCCATGGCCCTGGTCGACCGCGTGCGGGAAGCCTACCGGAACCGGGAGGTGGACGAGAACCTGCTGGAGTTCCTGAAGAAGGAACTCAAGCAGTTGATGGCTCTGGAGAACGACTCGATTGCCGCCGTTGAGGAAAGTGACGCGGAACCGATCAACTTCGCGCCCAGCGGCCCGACCGTGGTCATGGTCACCGGAGTGAACGGATCGGGCAAGACCACCTCGATTGCCAAACTGGCCTACCGCTTCAAGAACCAGGGCAAGAAGGTGCTCCTGGTCGCTGCCGATACGTTCCGCGCCGGTGCTGTGAACCAGCTTGGTATCTGGGCCGAGCGCATTGGCTGCGACATCGTGCGGGCACCACAAAGCGCGGCCGGATCGCCCGCCGATCCTGCCTCGGTTGCCCATGACGGCTGCGAGAAAGCGGTCGCTCGCGGCTACGACCTGGTCATCATCGACACGGCAGGCCGGCTGCACACGCAGCAAAACCTGATGCGCGAGCTGGAGAAGATCCGCAGGGTGGTCGGCAAGAAGATCGAGGGGGCGCCACATGAAGTGCTGCTTGTGCTCGATGCGACCACCGGGCAGAACGCGCTGCAGCAAGCGCGCAAGTTTGCCGAGGTCGTGCAGTGCACTGGGATCATCCTGGCGAAGCTGGACGGCACGGCAAAGGGCGGAGCCGTGATCGCCATCCGCCGCGAGCTTGGCCTGCCTGTGAAGTACGTCGGCGTGGGTGAGAAGGCCCCGGACCTGGAGCGCTTCAGCGCGGACGCCTTCGTCGAAGGTCTCTTCCAATAAGCCGATCCCTGTCCCGGTTGCGTAGTCCGCGTCATGCGCGATCATGACCGTCGGCCGGCACCAGAGGTACCCCCTTCCCAACCAGCACGTCCTCCAACGGCAATAGCACGCGCCTGGTCGCCGTCCTGGCAACACGGCGTGCGCAGTTGAGATGCCGGCTCCGAACACCGCTGGTGGCCGACCCGGAACGTGACGCGGATCCCCTAAGATGGGGATCCGGACTGCGTGCGGGTCGGGCCAGTGCAGGAGCTAACCGTGATGCCGAAGGGTAGTACGAGAACGGAGCGGTCGCTACGTCGCGACGCCGAACAGATCTGGCGGGCAGCCCTCGGGGCCGTGGACGCATACACGCTGGTCCGCGAAAGCCTTTCCCACAGCCGCGGCGTGCTACGCGTCGGCGACGGGCACAGGATACGGCTGGGGGAGAATGCCAGCGTGATCGTCGTCGGCGCCGGCAAGGCCGGTGCTGCGATGGCCCGGGCCGTCGAGGACGCGCTAGTCGATCTCGTGCGCAGTGGCCGACTCACCGGGTGGGTGAACGTACCGGACAACCAAGTGGAGCAACTGCGTGCGATCCGGCTGCACCCGGCTCGCCCGGCAGGCAAGAACGAGCCGACGGCAGCCGGGGTCTTCGGCTCAGAACGGATTGAGCGACTGCTAATGGAAGCCGGACGAGCGGACGTGGCGCTCTGTCTGATATCAGGTGGCGGGTCGGCACTATTGCCGGCGCCGGTCGCAGCGATTTCACTTGAAGAAAAACAGCGGGTGACGGCACTGTTACATCGAGCCGGTGCGACGATCGAAGAGATGAACGCTGTACGCAAGCACCTGTCGCGGCTGAAGGGGGGCCGACTGGCTCAGCGGTTCCGTGGCCGTCTCCTGTTGAGCCTGATCATCTCCGACGTCGTGGGTGACCCGCTGGACGTGATCGCCTCCGGGCCGACGGCTCCGGATCCGACCACGTTTGCCGACGCCCTGGACGTGCTGAAGCGGTATGACTTGTTGGACGAAGTTCCCCCCGCGGTGGTTCAATTCCTTAAGGATGGCATTGCCGGAAGGGTGCCTGAGACCCCGAAGAAGCTGCCGCGTCGCGTGCACAACCTGGTCATCGGCAACAACCGTACGGCGTTGGACGCAGCCGCCCGGGAAGCGCGCCGGCTGGGCTACCGCGTGGTCGATCTCGGCGCATTCATTGAGGGTGAGACGCGCGAGGTGGCGCGCGCGTTTGCCGGCATCGTTCGCTCGCTGCTGCGCGATCGCAAGCCTGCCACATCGCCCGTCTGTCTGCTCAGTGGTGGCGAGACAACCGTTACCCTAACGCCGCACCACGGTCTTGGCGGCCGCAACCAGGAATTCGCGCTGGCCGTGGCTCACTTCCTGGGCGAGCAGCTGATGCGGAGGGGGGTCGTATGTCTTGCAGCAGGCACGGACGGCGAAGACGGGCCAACGGACGCCGCGGGGGGACTGGTCTCTGCCGGGGTGCTGCGGCGAGCCGCCCGGCTGGGGCTCAGTGCCCAGGAGGCACTGGCTCGTCACGACAGCTACCATTGGCTGGCGCAGAGCCGGGGCCTATTCGTCACGGGCCCAACAGGAACCAACGTCACGGACGTGCGCGTGATCCTCGTAGCCTAGGACCGGCGCTTCTTCCGCGCCTTTTTCTGGCTCTTCTTTTTCTTCTTGCTCTTCTTTTTTTTTCTTCTTCTTGCTTTTCCTCTTCGTCTTGCTCGTCCTCTTCGCCTTGGCCTTCTTCTTCTGTTTCTTGGCCTTCTTCCCTTTCGGGCCTGACGCAGGTTTTGCTTCGTGTTGCTTCTTCGAGCCGGGCTGCGGGTTGGTCTTGACCTGGGGAGCGACTCCTTCCACAGGGTCGCCCGCCGTCCGGTACGGGGTCGGCCTGCTGGGTTGCTTCTCTGAAGGCGATTCCTCGGCCGAGTCCGGTTCCTCGCTGTCGCGCTGCGAGACGTCTGCCGTTGCGCTCGGCCGGTCCCCGGCTGTCTCGTCCGGTGGCATGCCGCCTGTGTCAGGCTGGCGGTAGAGGTTCATGTAGCGGTCGATTTCCGCCTTAGTGAACGGGCCTTCGGGCTTTTCCGCTTCGCTCAGTTCCTGATCCACGCCGCCGGTCTGCGCGCCGCTCCGCAGCTGGCGCACGAACTCCTGGCTGGTGCACACCTTGGCCTTTCTTCGCCGCGCCACATCGCGGATCCGTCGGTCTGAGCTGACGACCACCAGGTGGCGGGGGGCGCTATCCTGCTGAATCAACTGGATGATGACGTCGTCTGCTTCCGGAGCATCGATTGCGTTGATGATGTGCAGGCCGTAGCGTTGCTCGCGCCGCGGAGCCCACAGCGGTCGCTGGCGGGCGTCAAAGACGACTGTGACGCGGCCCGTCTGGCATCGGCGGAGTGCCCCGGAGAGTGTCTGCAGGAACCGGTCCAGCTCCTGGTCGTCGGGAGGCTGGTCCCGGCCTGTCCGGCGCGGCATCATGACAAAGAACAGGTTGAAGCCATCGATCAGATAACGCACGCCTCGTTAACCACGCCGATAGATCCGTCCCCGGTCACGCGGACCGCCGTGAGAGCCAAGGGCTGAGACGCACCGAGTTCGTGCGGAAGTTCCCTGAACTGCAGACAACACGACCTACAGCCCCGCGTCATGCTTGGCCACCAGCTCATCGTCCACTTCCACGCCGGTGCCTGGCGCATCGGGCAGGATAAGCCAGCCCTTTTCGACGTGGGGCCGTTTCCTCAAATAGCCGCTGCCGACAAACTGCCGACCGTTCAGGTCACACGGTGCCGTGATCCCGAAGGCTGCGAACAGGTGGGCTCCCGTGCACATGCCCAGGTCCGTCTCGCAGAGCCCGGAACCCAATAGCTGGATGCCGGCAGCTTCGGCAAGCTGGCATTGTTGGCGAGCGGGCCAGAGTCCGCCGCACCGCTGCACCTTTGCGATGGCAATGTCCAGCGCGTCGTTGCGGATGTATTCCAGCAGGTCCGTGACCGAAACGATGGACTCATCCACCGCGATCGGCACGGCCCCCAGCGACACGAGCCGGCGGAACTGGCTCGGGGCGTTGCCCCGCAGGGGCTGCTCAAAGGCAGCCACACCGAAGTCGGCCAATCTTCGCGCCTGTCTCATGGCTACGTCCAGCGTGTAGCCCTGATTGGCGTCGACCCAGAGAAACCGGTTACCGATTTCGTCTCGGACCGCGTGCACAATCGCCAGGTCGGTTTCCTCGCCGGCAAAGCCAATCTTGACCTTGAATGCTTCATAGCCCAGCGCCAGCCCCTTGCGCGCTTCTTCGGCGGCTTCGTCGGGAGTGGTAGCGGAGATCAAGTAGCTGAGCTGGATGCGCTCTGCCCGGCGTGCACCGAGCAGGACGTAGAGCGGCACGTTGAGGCTGCGGGCGATCAGGTCGTGGATGGCGACGTCAATGCCGCTCTTGGCCAACGGCTGGCCGGTGCTTGTGCCGGGATTGATCGCGCTACCCATCTTGCGATGCAGACCGTCCACGTCCCAGACGGGATGTCCGAGCAGGGCCGGGCCGAGGTAGTGGCGGATGGTTGTCAGGATGGTCTCGGTCGTCTCATAGGTCCAAGTCGGGCAAGGCGTCACCTCGCCAAAGCCCCGCACGCCGTTGCTGCCTCGGACTTCCACCAGCACACGGATCGTGGGCTCGCCCTGCACTGAGAACGTGCCGCCGGCCAGATGGAACGTCCCGGTTGCCGGCAACGCTAGGGCCGTGGCCTTGATGACATCGATCGTAACGTCCTTCAGGCAGTCTCTTACCAGTTCCCCACTCATTGTGCGGCTCCGTGATGATACCTGCCCCGCCCAGCCCGATCATGCAAGCAGCAGCCACCGGGCGCATTCTAGACAAATGAAAAAGCCGAATATGTCCGTCAGCGTGGTAAGCACCGGGTTGGCAGCCAGGGCCGGATCGACACCGAAACGGAGCATGACCAGCGGTAGGGCAGAGCCAACCAAGACGGCCCACACCGTGTTGGCGAACAGAGCGATGGCGAAGACCAGGCCCACGGCGGCGTCCCCTTGCCAGAGCCACGCGACGGTAAAGCCGAAGGCCGCCAGGAACAGACCGGTGAGCAGGCCAAGCGGCAGTTCACGGGACCAGACAAACGGAACGTCGCGTTCTCCCACGAGGCCCAGGGCCATCTCGCGAATCGTAACCGCCAGCGACTGGGAGCCGGAGTTCCCACCCATGTCGGAGATGATGGGCAGGAAGACGGCCAGGGTGATGAACGAGGTGAGCACATCCTGGTAGAGGGCGATCACCGAGGCGGCGGCAACGTCGAGCAGCAGGTTTGCCGCCAGCCACATGGATCGACCACCGAGCCGGCGGGGCAGCGGGTCGGTACGCAGCTCTTCGCCGCCTGCGATTCCGAAGAACCGCAGCAGCGTGCGACCGGCCTCGGCCTCAGCCGCCTCCTCAATGTCTGCCCGCCTTACCACGCCGACCAGCCGGCCGTGGTCGTCGACGACCGGAAAGCCAAAGAAGCTGCGGCTCCGGGCCAGCTCGAACAGCTCGCGGAGCGGCGTCCACGTGTACACGAACTCCGGGTCCTCGACCATGATGTCTCGGATCGGCGCCGCACCTGGCGCCAACAGCAGGTCACGCATCCGGAGCACACCGACCAGTCGCCCGTTTCGATCGACGACGTAAGCGTACTGAACGTCATAGCGCGCGTACTTCTCGGCGTGTCGCCGCAGGTCCTCGAGCACTTCATCGACCCTGGCCGTGTCCGGGTACGAGAGAAACTCGGTGATCATCAGGCCACCGGCCGTGTCCGGTGCGAAGGCGACCAGCTTCTCGGCTTCCTCCGCGTCCTCAGGACTCATGGCCGCCAGCAGCTGCGCTTCGCGCTGGTCGGTGAGGCGAGCCAGCAGGTCCGCCTGGCGGTCGTGCGGCAACTCGTCCAGCAGCTCGGCGGCCTGTTCCAGCGGCAGGTCCGTGAGGACTTGGGCACTGACGTGATCGGGGAGCTGTTCCAGGAGGCGCGCAGCGGGCTGAATTGGCAGGTGCCGGACGAGCTCCACTCGGCTCTCTGGATCGAGCCGCAGCACGAAGCGAAGTAGGTCGTGGTGCTCGGCCCGGTCCAGTTCCTCCGCCAGACGGTGCCACTGGCGGGATTCGAACAGTTCGCGGAGTTGCTCCTCGGAGGCACGAGGCTTCATGTTGAACTCCTTGGTTCGGTTCGCTTGAGCCGGTCGGCTAATTCTCGAATGCGCCGTTGCATCTCGGCGCGCGCCCGCCGATAACCCTCAAGCGTGACGCTGCCTGAGCGAGCGTAGTCGATGACCACGGCCTCCGCTTCCATGAATGCCTGGCAGGCCCGGGCGACGGCAGCAGCGATCTCAGCCGGAATCGTGGTCACGCCATTGGCGTCGCCGTGGATCAGGTCCCCGGGGTGGACGGTGACACCGCCGACGCGAACTGGGACGTTGATCTCCGGGAAGTGGCAGTATCCGTGCGAGCAAATGGTGCCGGTCGTGAAGACGGGAAACTCCAGGGCTCGAACCTGGGGTAGGTCCCGGCCCGCACCTGAAGTGACCAGCCCCACGGCTCCGAACGCTTTGTAGCTAGTACACATGACCTCGCCGAACACGGCAGCTACAGGCGGGTCGTCCAGATCCTGGATCACGACAACCGCGGGGCCGGGCAGTTGTTGGATGAGCGCCAGTTGTTGCTCGAGACCTGCGTAGGACGCTCCGGCAGGTGGCGGCGCAGCGGCGCGGAACGTCGCGGTGACGGCGTATCCGACCATGGGGGGTAGCTCGGGGAAGCATGCTTTGATGCGGGCGTCCATGTAGCCGACGTTCCGAGGTCGCACGTCGAAGAGCTCGATGACGTTGCAGATCGTCGGCGTATCAAACCGGCGCAGTAGCTCGAAATCCTCGGCAGTGAGCGGTTGAATTCTGGCCATGGCATAGCTCCCACTGGGACCGGCACCAGCATTCGCCTGGGGCGATGAAGCGGTCACATCCCACAGAGCCCACGGGCCGGCCACGGACCGCAGCAATGCCCGTGGCGTTCCCTGACGGCAGGCGCTAACTTGCCGCACGGCATTATTTCCGGTACGCGGCTGCTGGCGGCCGCCGATGTAACCGCATCAGCCTGGCGGCAACGTGTTCAGTTCGGCGGTCCGGAGCTGCCCGCACCAGGTGCCGGCGACTGCCTTCGGAGATGTCGGGCGGTTGTCCGAGAAGAGCGGACCCGTCAAAATGCTGAAAGTGCGTCGGCCGGAGAGCGGACGGCGGCTGTCCGCTGCCGAGACGGGTGGCAGCAGATGCAACGCTAGCGGGCAGAACGGCCTCGATCCAGGGACCTACGGAGTACTGATGCATCGGAACATGCCAGAACCGGGGCAGCGCTGGCTGCGGGTGCTGCAGCAGGTCGACGGCGCGGACCGCTGCCTGGTGCATGTCGAGGTGCTGCCGGCGCGTGAGGCCGTCTACCGCGAGCCTGCCGTGCCGTTACCGCCGCCACTGCGCCGGGCACTGGCACGGCTCGGGATTGAGCGTCTCTATGAGCATCAGGCGGTGGCGGTTGACCGAGTCCGTGATGGCCGGAACGTGGTTGTCGTCACGGGCACGGCTAGCGGCAAGACGCTCTGCTACAACCTGCCCGTACTAGAGGCCGTACTGCAGGACCACCAGGCCTGCGCGCTCTATCTGTATCCCACCAAGGCGCTCTGCCAGGACCAGTTCGCCGGCCTCCAGGACCTGATCCAGCCCGAGCCCAGACTCGTCTCCGCCGCACGGGCCGGCATCTACGACGGGGACACCCCGGTACCGGAACGCAAGAAGATTCGCGCCGAGGCCAATCTGGTGTTCACCAACCCCGACATGCTGCATCGGGCATTCTTGCCTCATCATGCGCGGTGGGCACGACTGTTCGAACGGCTGCGGTACGTCATTCTTGATGAGCTGCACACGTATCGCGGCATTTTCGGGGCCAATGTCGGCTGCCTGCTGCGCCGCCTGCGGCGCATCTGCCAGCACTACGGCTCTTCCCCACGGTTCATTGCCACCAGCGCGACCATTGGCAATCCCGCGGAGCTGGCTGAGCGACTCGTCGGGTTGCCGTTCGAACTGATCGACCGCGACGGTTCACCCCGCGGCCGCCGCTTCTTCTGCTTCTGGAACCCCCCCGTCGTCGACTATGCTAGGGCCGTGCGTCGGCACGCCAACCGCGATGCGGTCAAGCTGTTAGCGGCGCTGATCAGCCACGGGGCCCAAGCCATTGCCTTCGGCCAGTCGCGCATGGGCGTGGAGCTGCTTTACCGGGAATTGAAGGAGGCTCTGGGGCGTGTGGGCGCGTCACTGGCGGATCGGGTCAAGGCATACCGGGGCGGTTATCTGCCGAATGAGCGGCGAGAGATCGAGCGTGCGCTGTTCAACGGCCGGTTGAAAGCCGTTGTGAGCACGAACGCGCTGGAACTTGGCATCGACGTCGGCAGCCTGGATGTGGCGGTGCTAGTGGGCTACCCCGGCACCATCGCCAGCACGTGGCAGCAGGCGGGGCGCGCGGGCCGGACTCGCGAAGACAGTCTCGCCGTGCTCATCGCCCGCGATGACCCGATCGATCAGTTTCTCGTACGGCATCCCCGGTATTTTTTCGGCAACTCCCCCGAGCACGCCGTCATCGACCCGGAGAATGTCTACATTCTCGTCCGCCACCTGGCGTGCGCCGCGTACGAGCTGCCGCTCGATGCGGAAAGCGACCCGAAGATCTTCGGGCAACGGACTCACCAACTGCTGGCCGCGCTGGAGGCGGAAGGCGTCTGCTCGCGGGTCGGCCAACGGTACCACTTCCGCCAGCAGGACAGCCCGGCTGCCCGCATCAGCCTGCGCCAGCTATGTGATCACACGGTCAGCATCGTGGAACGGTCGTCTTCCGGGGAACGCGACGGCGAGGTGATCGCGACGGTCGATGAGTTCAGCGCCGATCAGATCGTCTACCCTCAGGCCGTCTACATGCACGACGGCAAGACCTACGTGGTGACCGAGTATGACGTCCAGAAGCGGATTGCCTACGTTGAACGCCAGGACACGGGCTACTACACGCAGGCGATCGTGGACACGCAGGTGAGGATCCTGCGCGAGGAGAAGCACCATCTGATCGAGCTGGTTCTGGAAGCGATGGACGGTCCTGCGGCCGGCCAAGTCCGCGAACCGGATCGATACCGCGCTATGGTGCGGGCGGCCTTTGGACTGCCCAAGCCTCCCCCGCAGCACAGCATCAACGGTGCCGCTACGCTGCGTGCCGCGACCGGAGATCTGAATGTGTCATGGACCACGATCTTCTTTAAGAAGATCCGGTTCAAGACGTACGAGAACCTGGGTATGGGACCGGTGCACCTGCCTCGGCGCGAGTTCGACACGCAGGGGCTGTGGCTCACGCCATCGCCGTCGCTGCTTGCGCGGGCCGGTGCCGAATCGGGAACGGTAGCGGCCGAAGCGCTGCTCGGCCTGTTGAATCTCTTGCTGCGCGCCGTGCCGTTCGTGTCGCTGGCCGAGCAGGCCGACATTGGCGGTACGATCGACGCAGCCAACCTCGGCCAGCTCACCGTGTTCCTCTGGGATCGTTACCCCGGAGGGCTCGGCTACTGTGAACGCGCCTACAGCCGGCTGGATGAAGTGCTTAGGATCGCGCTGGAAATCGTCCGCGATTGCCCGTGTGCAAGCGGCTGCCCGAGCTGTGTGGGGGTTAGCCGCAGGCTGGGCATCTACGTGGATCCAGACCTGGCCGGCCGCAACCCAATGCCCAACAAGCTCGCCGCACACCGGTTGTTGCAGCTACTATGCGTATCGAACCGCCGGCGGTGAGGCTGCCGAACAGGGACGTCGCCTCCTAGGGAAGCAGAGAGTCGTTGAAGTCGGCCAGAAACAGTTGACTTTCCACGGTTCCGTTGCGGCCCTTCGACGTCCACATCAGCTTCTTGCCGTCGGGGCTGAAGACCGGCAACACATCGGCTGCCGGCGCGTACGTGACGCGAGCCATCGCGCCGGTTTCGACGTTCAGCACGTACAGGTCGAAGTTCGGCCGCCGACGTGGGTTGCTGTAGTCAGCGTAAGCGAAGACAACGTGTTTGCCGTTGGGATGCCAGTACGGTGCCCATGCTACCCCGGGCAGATTCGTCAGCTTTCGCTCACCGCTGCCGTCGACGTTGATCACATAGATCTGCAGATAGCCCTCCCTGTCCCGGTCAGACCGGAAGATGATGCGTTTGCCCTCGGGGGAGAAGAACGGGCCACCGTCATAGCCGGGGGCGTTGGTAAGCTGGCGAACGTTCGAACCATCAGCGTCCATGATGTACAGGTCGGGATCCCCGTCGCGCGTCGAGCAGAAGACGATCTTGCTGCCGTCGGGCGAGTAGGCGCACTCAGCGTCGTAACCGGGGGAATTGGTCAGGTTTCGCAGGTTGGAACCGTCGCGGTTTGCTTCGAAGATTTCCATGTGCGGATCAAACGTCCACTCGTAACGCCGACGCCGCTTCGCCGGGTTTCGCCGCGCTTCCTCCAGGCGACGTCGCTCGGCGGCCTCCGTCTCGAGCACATCCGGATCCAGGTGACTGGAAGCGAAGATGATCTTGCGGCCACTGGGGTGGTAGAACGCACACGTGCACCGGCCCCGACCGGTAGAAACCAGCCTGGGGATGCCGTCGTCCAACCTCATGGTGTAGATCTGGTAGAACGGATTCGGCCCACGGATTGCCTGGAAGATGATTTCCTGCTGGTCGGGCGAGAAGTAGGCCTCGCCCGCGGCCACAAAGTAGCGGGCTCCGGCCCGAGGATCCTCCACGTCGAACGTTAGCTGGCGGATGTTGCTCAGCCAGCGTGCTTCTTGTTCCTGCCAGCTCGGTTCTGGGTTCGCTGCAGCAAGCCAGCTCAAGGCCGTCAGGCCGACCAGTGTGGCAAGCAGGGGGAGCAAGCGTGACATCGGACGGTTCCCGCAGGCGATTGCGTTGGAGTGGAAGGCACCGTCAGCGCGGTTAGCTGCTTGTGTATTCTACTTGTGCTACGGGAGTCCCTGGCCGGAGGACAAGGCGTGGCGAAGGCACGAATCTACACTGGCACAGGCGATGACGGCACGACCGGACTGATCGGCAGGACACGCGTCTCGAAGAGCGA
>JALXBF010000159.1 GCA_026991575.1 Planctomycetota bacterium
AGACGAACACGGTGACCCGTGAGGTGACGGAGTACACGTGGGACTACCGCAACCGGCTGACGGCGGTGGTACACAAGGATGGCCAGGGCAATGTGCTGTGGAGTGAGACGTACGTCTACGACGCGTTCAACCGCCGGATTGCGTTCTACGAGGACCCCGACGGCCCGACGGGCCCACAGCCGGAGCGGTTCACGTTTGTGCTGCATGACCTGGCTCAGCCGCCGACGGCGGAGCAGGTCGCCCAGGGCAGCCTAGCCCCGTACGTCGATGGCATCTACGCGAGCGCGATCTTCGCGGCGAACCCGATTGCCGACTTTGTGGATGCGGACACATCGGATGGCATCACGCCGCAGCTCACCGAGCGCCGCCTCTACGCGGCGGCAATCGACTCCCTCCTTGCCCGCGAAGACACCCTCGGCGACATCACCTTCGCCCTCACCGACTACCTCGGCAGCATCCGGGGACGGGTGGATTCGTCCGGCACGATCCTCGAGACCCTGGCCTACGAGAGCTTTGGGCTGCCGGAGGATACATACGATAGCGGCTCGCGCTTTGGGTACGCTGGCCGAGAGTCGGCCGAAGACGGGTCGTACATGAGGGCGCGCGCCTACGACCCCTTGGCTGGTCGTTTCGCGTCTCCCGACCCCAACGGCGCCGCGGAGGAGAGCAACGCCTACCGTTACGCGGCAAATAGTCCAACTATCGCTCAGGACTTGCTCGGGCTTTACTGCCACAAGGTTCCGCCACCGGGGAGGCCGAGCCCTCGTCCCAAACCAGGCCCCGTAGTGCCGAAACAGTTCCACGACTTCCCTGTGGACGGAACACCAGCGCCCGATGTTCCTGACGAATGGTTTCATTGGTACAAGCGTCTAGCGAAGAAGTATATCGAGTGGATACGTCATTGGTGGGAGAACTGCAAGAAAGCACTAGACAGGCACTCTCCCGAAGAGGATCCGGACCAGTACCGAGAGACGAAGGATAAGGCTCGCAATTTGGAAAAGGACATCGAAACCCAGCGCAAGCGGCTGGAGCTACTCGAAAGGGAGTTGGAACGGCGCCAGGCAGAACGTCGTGTCACCGAGGCCGAGCGTGGTTTCCTGGATGATGCCCTTGGTGCTGTCGGTGACTTCGCCCACGCTGCCGAGCGGTTCATTGAAGAGCACGGTGTAGTCGTCGGCGCCGCGGTTGTCATCGTAGGCGTTATCGTCGTGGTGACCCCCTTTCCCGACGAGGCTCTCGTACCAGTCATCGTCGGCGCCGGGGTTGTGGCACCGTAGCCCGTTCCACGGGTAGCGCATTCGAGGCAGAGGATGGCAATTTGGCTCAGCCCGGCTTGACCAAAAGAGTATTGCCACACGCGAATCGTCAAGAGACCCCGAGAATTTTGGGACAGGAATGATCCCCAAGAATATGGGATACTCGAGAACAGCTTCACCACTTTGCTGGTTCTGTGGCAAGGTGAGCCAAGACCGGGAGGAGCACAGCCTGCGCCCGCTATTCGGTCCGCCGACCAACGACATCCGTTGCACCTTCGATCCAGACCGCATACGTATCTGCGCAGAATGCGTTCGTGCCCTTTACAGGGATCTCCGCGACACTTCCCCATGCTGCCCGGACTGGATCGCTGGCATTGCCCTGTGGTACACGCGGGCGTACCTTCAAAACGGAGTCCGCCCCGACCAGCCGCCCGGATGCTGGTTCTCGCTTCTGCCGCTTGGTGCTCCGGTCCAACTTTTTGCCGGGCTTCCACTCCTTGATCTCTTCCGCCGCGGGTGGACGCTCAGCGGAAGCTATAGACTCGGCCGCGTCCTGGATAGACTGCGTCCACACGTCGACGAGGCTTACCTCAACAGAATCACAGAGGATCCGTCCCTGGGCCCTCATTTTGACCGATTCCTATCAATGGCCCGGGATCGTCTCGGCTTACGGACCAGAGAAGAAGCCCTCCTACTAGCGTCCGTTAGAGCAAAGGCGAGTGACTTCGCGGTCATCTGGTTTTACGGACAGAATGCATGGCGAGGCGGATCGCTATGACACACGCTGGTACTCCCTGCCAAGACGCGACCCGAAACCGCACGGTCGCCGTCGCCGCGGAAGTGCCCGGGCCCGGCAAGGCAAGCCATCCTATCCAGGACCCAGCTCTTGGGTCGTCCAGTGCTGCGGTGCCTGACGACTCCCATGCACACGTGGCCACACACGCTGGATTGGCCGCTATCCCCCATTGCGACGTCTGAGACGGACGTCCGTGTCGACAGTGACTTCACGTGCTACCAGCCCGGAGAGGCGACGTCTGATGACCGGGCCATTGATCCCCGACCTTTTTTCCCATAGAGCGCTGTCCCGTGACCGCGCGTCGGTGCTGTGTTGGTTCTGCGGAGAGCCCTATCGAGATGCCCAGTACTACGGTCGACAGCCGCTGCGGGAAGTCGTCTGCATGCGCGCTACAGCGCTATATTTGGAGTACTACGAGCATGCGCCCGCTGTCGTACTGAGCGACAACGACGTAGTCTACATATGCGGATCTTGTGTAGAACGCTTTTGGAGGCAAGTTGAGCGCAAACGCAATTCGTGCAAAGACTGGCTAGCTAAACTCGCTCACTACGAGCGACTGATGAGCGAGCAGGCAGCAAATTTGTCTATCGGAATGTATCCGCCCGAGGATCTAGAGCAGGGACTTTATTTCTCGCTTGGTTGTTGGTTCACTGGGATATCTTCGGGGGCGCCCCAGCGGCTCTTTCTTGGACTCCCACTTCACAGGCTCTTCACCTTAGGCTTCCGGTTCCGCGACCTTTACCCCTATCCGGACGTCCTCTTGCGCTACTCTCTACTACACCACGCTGCGGATGAACGAGACATCGCCGACATACCGCCTGAGACTCTGGCCGCTTTTCGCCAGCATGTTTCCGCGGCATTCCCCTGTGCGAGTCGCTCAACCCTGGACGAATTAGCCCGAGCACGTCCTGCGATAGGTGAGTACGCAATCGCATGGTACTACGGCCAACTGCGCGCACTGTCCAACGAGGGACTGCACCCCGACGGAGCTCGGTGACATCATGGTGCTGGTACTGCCCGATCGACCACCTGGCAGTCTGCCTATAATCCGCCCAACCTGCTCTCTCGGGTCAGCCACCCGCTGGGCCGCACCACCAGCTACGAACGCGACGCACGCGGCCGGGTCATCGCCATCACCGATCCAACCGGCGCCAAGACCACCTTCTCCTGGGATGCCGTCGACCGGCTCGTCCGTCGCACCGACCCGCTGGCAGGCCTGGAAACCAGCCAGACCGACTATCAGTACGACAACCTCGACCGGCTCATCGAGCTGGTCGACGCGGAAGGCAATCGCTGGAAGTGGGAGTATGACTTGGTGGGTAACCGGATCGCCGCGATCGATCCGCTGGGCAACCGCTACGAATGGGATTACGATGCACGCAACCGAGTGATCGCCACCCGCGATCCGCTGGGCAATCATAGCACGATCGCTTACACCCTCACCGGCATGGTCGCCGCGGTCACTGATCCCCTGGGCCGCACGACGCGGTACCGCTACAACGCCCGCGACTGGCGGACGGCCATCATCCTGCCCGATGGCGACAGCGATCCGAACAACAACCCGGAGATCACTTTTGGCTATGATGAGGAAGGCAATCTCATCTCGCTGACCGATGCCGACGGGAACACGACCCAGTGGCGGTTCGATGCCGTGGATCGGGTCATCGAAGAGA
>JALXBF010000160.1 GCA_026991575.1 Planctomycetota bacterium
CCGCACCGTGGTCGTAGACCCGACGCAGCTCATCGAAGAGCCAGTCCTCTTGGCCATGCACGTGCTCTGCGAGAGCAGTCGTCAGGCTCAGTAGCTGCCGCCCCAGCAGATCGAGCTGTGCCGTGTCCAGCTTCGACTCGGTGGTCAGTCGAGCCTGCAGGCGCGAAAGGTGCGGCACCATGAGCCGCAGATAGGCGTGCTGGGTGCTGCGAACGTACTCGAGGAACTGCCCCAGCGTGGCCCACTGTCGTCCGGTCCAACGGTCGTGAATACGGACCATCTTGTGCCCTCCCCCGACCGGCCTGCCGCCAGCCGGTTGCTTGTCTCCGGTTGCCGCGGCGAACCCGTTCGCCTTGAGTGCAACTTCCGTGCCGCCCCCCGCACTGACAGCTCGAGCGCATCAGCCCTGAGAAAGCGAAGCTCGCGCGGGAGTGCGGATCCGCACACTACTGAGTCGTGCTCAGGAGCACGTGCGGGCCATCTGGGGCCAGAAACGGCCGATTCCGGCCGCTTGCCACTGTGGCATAGCGTTTGCGACCACGCGGAAGGACGATTCCGGTGCGCGCTGCCGCCACAGACGGCAGACGTGCTGCCCGGACGATGCCGTGACCCGAAACCGAGGCCAGCGGACCGATGGGCGCTCCTCAACACAGTGGACGAACTGGTTTGACCAGCCAAGAGCGGCGCACATACCTGCGGTACGCTCGGCTCAACCTCCCCCGGCACACGTCGTACCCGGCGGTGCCATTCTGGAAGAAGCACTCAGCCGATGACTACCGCCGTGCGCTGGTGGCTGAGGTGCCGCCCAGCGGCTGGTCACTCTACGTACACGTCCCGTTCTGCCACCAGCTGTGCTACTTCTGCTCGTGCACGCGTGAGATTCTGCCCCAGAGCAACGGTAGAGACTGGCAGCAGCGCGTCCGCACCTTCCTGCGCGCGTACCGCCGCGAAGTCACTCACGTGGCGGGCCTGGTTATGCGCGAGTTACCCGTCAGGCAAGTCCACCTCGGCGGCGGCACTCCGAATTACTTGCCAACCGAGAGCCTGGTGGAGCTGATCACGGTGCTGGAGGACCAGTTCCGGATCGCCCCGGACGCGGAGCGTTCTGCGGAGCTGGACCCGCGCACCTGCACGACCGAGCAGCTCCACGCCTTACGGACCCTGGGCTTTAACCGCGTCTCGCTGGGGATCCAAGACTTTGACCGCCATGTGCAGCAACTCGTCAACCGCGTCCAGCCGTGGGAGCAAGTGGCTGAGCTGACCGGTCAGATTCGCAGGCTCGGGTTCCGCTCCATTAACTACGACTTGATCTATGGCCTGCCCGGCCAAACGGTCGACAGCTTCCGCCGCACTCTGGAGCTGACCGTCACCCTGCGGCCGGACCGCATTGCGCTGTATCGGCTGGCCGTCCTGCCGGAAATGTTCCGCTGGCAACGAGTCTTCAAGCCGGAGGACCTACCTGACGGCGAGCAGCTCCTGGAGATGTTCCTGATGGCCGTGGATCGGCTGACTACGGCGGGGTACCTGTACATCGGCCTGGACCACTTCGCCCTGCCCGACGACTCGCTCAGTCAGGCGCTGCGTAGCCGCCGGCTCCGCCGCACGTTCCAGGGCATCACCACCGGCAGCGGCCTGAGCATCCTGGCCTTCGGGCCGTCGGCCATCAGCATCCTGCATGGCAGCTACCACCAGAACCGGAAAACGGTGGACGAGTGGCTGGCCGCAGTCGAACAGGACAGTGTGGCCACCTTCCGCGGGATCGAGCTGAGCTGGGACGACCTGATTCGCCGTGAGGTTATCGAGTCGATCTACTGCTACGGCGAAATCGACCTGGATCGCGTCGCCCGCCGGCACGGCCTGGTCACCGAGAGCTACTTCGCATCGGAACTGGACCGGCTGGAAGAACTGGTCGCAGACGGACTGGTAGCTCAGTTGGATCGCTACCACTTCAAGCTCACCCACCCCCTTGGCCGGTTGCTGACCCGCGTGGTCGCAGCTGTCTTCGACCGTTACCTGCCGGCGGACGCGTACCGCAGTGGCTTACGTGAGATTCCCGCGTCGCGCGTAGGTTAAGCCGACGGCGTGTAACGACGGAGGAGCAGACTCGAAATGAAACACCTGGGATCGGTGCTTGTCTATCTGAGTGCAACCCTTGGCACCGCAGCCGCTTTTGCGGGTGCGGAAACTGGACCGGTCTGGTGGTTGCCCCCCGACTATTCGACCACCGGGCACCACTATGACCGCCTGTTCAACATCGTTCTCTATGAGACGGCGGTTGCGTTTGCCGCCGTGGTCATCGCGCTGGTTTATTTCGCCATCCGCTACCGACATCGCGAAGGCCGTCGTGCCGAATACGATCGCGGCGACCAGCCTAAGCACATCATGATCACGCTGGCGCTGGCAATGATTGTCTTCGTCGCGATTGACATGAACATTGTTCACCGGTCCAACGTCAGCATCGACGAGATTCGTAGCGGGATGCCCGACCCGGACGACGGCCTGGTGGTCTGGGTCACCGGAGAGCAATTCAACTGGGTCGTGACCTACCCCGGCCCCGATGGTAAGTTCGGCACGATCGATGACGTGACCCTGCGCAACGAAATGCACGTGCCTGTCAACACCAAGGTGCTCGTCCGGCTCACATCCCGCGACGTCATTCACGCGTTCAACGTGCCCCAGCTCCGGGTGAAGATGGACGCCGTGCCCGGTATGGAGACGCGGGTCTGGTTCGAAGCAAAGGAACCGGTCGAACTGGAACTAGCATGCGCCGAACTCTGCGGTTGGGGCCACTACATGATGAAAGGACGCCTGGTCATTGAGCCGCGCGAGGATTTCGAACGCTGGCTCAAAGAGCAAGAAGCGTTTCTACTGGCAAGCAGCGACAAAGGCGCGCAGTCCGACGAGTAACGTGGTGGTGGAGGACAGGTAGGTATGGAGCAGGCACTAGCCCATCACGATCACGAGCCGAAGAGTTTTCTTACGAAGTACATATTCTCCCGTGATCATAAGATCATCGGGATCCAGTTCCTGTTTACCGGGCTCTTCTTCCTGGCCTTCGGCGGCCTCATGGCAATGGCCATCCGCTGGCAGCTGGCGTGGCCGTCCGATGAGACGCACCCGTTGCCGCTCCTGGCCCGTTGGCTCGGCTGGGAAGCCGGGCACATGCCGCCGCACTTCTACTTGACGCTGATCACAATGCACGGCACGATCATGATCTTCTTTGCGATCACCCCGATCGTGATCGGCTTTCTGGGCAACTATCTGATCCCGCTTCAGATCGGCGCGCGCGACATGGCCTTTCCCACGCTGAACATGCTGTCTGTCTGGGTCTTCATCCTTAGCGGCGTGGTCGTCTTGGGGGCCGTGTTCCTGGGCGCCGGCGCAGGTTGGACCGCCTATCCGCCGTTGAGTGTGATCGCCACGCCCCAGCTCGGTCAGGACCTCTGGATTCTTGCCCTAGCCCTGATGGGCGTCTCCTCCATGATGGGCGCCATCAACTACGTCGCAACGGTGATCCAGATGCGCGCTCCGGGCATGACCTGGGGACGGCTACCGCTAACGATCTGGGGCCTGTTCTACACGGCCGTCCTCAACCTGGCCGTGTTGCCCGTGATCGCAGCCGGCTTGTTCCTGCTGCTGCTGGACCGGTGGGGTACCTCGTTCTACGTGCCTGCCGGCCTGGTGGTGGA
>JALXBF010000161.1 GCA_026991575.1 Planctomycetota bacterium
CCTCCCGCCCATTCACGCAAGCTGCCTGGGTGATTCGCCCATCCCCTCGGCGGGGTTGTCGCTCTCTGCCCCCCTCGCAAGCACGCAGTTACCTCCCCCTACTGGGGCCAGACCGAACCCTGGCAGGGCCTTCCACCTCGCCGAACGGGCGCGCTCCGATGCGCACGCCGAGCGGCTGCAAAGCCCCCCTGCCCGTTTGACGTAAGCTGCCCAACCGGTGCGCCTGCCGCTTCGGCCGCTACCAACGCCGCGCCGGGCATCAAGCCAGCCGATCCCACGACGCCACGCTGAACTACCGGCTCTGCGCCTGTGCCGCAAGAGTTGAGACGTACCCAGCGAAGCGGGTGGGTTGAGCTGTGGACAACCGCCCGCTACGGTTTGATTTGGACTGGATCCGCGCCGAATGAGAAAGGCATAGCGTCAAAGGGAGTCCATGGAGAGCACCGATCCGAACACCACGACTGAGCCGGCGGCAAACTGGGCACAGCGGGCACTGTGGGTGGCCGTGCTGGTCGGCATCGCGCTACGGGTGCGCGAGTACCTGGCCGTTCGATCCTTGTGGTTGGACGAAGTCTTCCTGGCCCTGGGGATCCTTGACCAACCGTGGCAGGATCTGCTGCAACCGCTGCCGCACAACCAGATCGCCGCGATCGGGTTCGTCGTGGTCACCAAGGCGATCGCAACCGTGCTGGGACCAGCGGAATGGGCCCTCCGCCTGCTGCCGTGCCTCGCGGGTCTGGCGTCCGTGGTCCTCTGTGCGTGCGTCGCCACCAAGGTCCTGCCGCGGTGGGGTGCGGCGCTCGCGACGCTACTGTTCAGCCTGTCGGATCGTGGTATCTACTATGCGACGGAGTTCAAGCCGTACAGTGTGGACGTACTGGCATCGCTCGTAGCGCTGTACTGGGGACTGTCCCGGCCACCCTGCAGCCGCACCAGGCACCTGGCTCACGCACTGCTGCTGGGAACCGTTCTCCTGTTTTCGTTTCCTGCAGCGCTCGTGATCGCGGCATCCGGAATCTATCGACTCATCCGAGCCACTGACCGAAAGCAGGAGCTCCGGTACCTCGGCGTGATCGCACTCGCATGCGCACCGGCTGCGCTAGTCGCTTACCTCTGCGGCGGCCGCCACGCTACGACGAACCAGTTCCTGTATGACTATTGGGCCTTTGCTTTTCCTCGAATCCCACCCGTCAGCCTGGAAGACCTCAGGTGGTACGTTTGGACGACGCGGAGTTTGATCGAACACGCGTTCGACGCTTGGAGCTATTTGCTGGTGGCCGCGCTGGCCGGCTACGGAATGTTCCGGATGCGTCACGGAGGCTTGTTGGCCCTGGCCCTTGGCGTCACCTTCGCAGCCGCAGCCGCTCGCCTGTACCCGTTTCATGGGCGGACCGTTCTGTTTCTCAGTCCGGTGGTGTGCTACGCGACGTGCGCCGGACTGACGCACCTCGGCCGGCAGCGTTGGCGTGGCCTGCTGCTGGTCGCCGGAGCGATTCTGCTCACGGTCCCGCCTGCCGTCGTTGCGTACGGGTTTCTGTGGCGGTCCCGCGAACGTGCACCTGCTCGGGAGATGTTCGCCCTGCTCTCCCGCGTCTCACGCAGCCAGCCACAGCAACTGGCGGTCACGACGTGGGCAGCTGGCTTTATGTACGACTACTACGGACGGCTCTTCTCGCTACCGCGGCGACAGCGTGTCGAGATGCCGGAGTGGAACGGGGATCGTGTCTCATATCGACAGTCACTGCTGCGTGCGCTGAAGGACAAGCAAGCCACGTGGGTCGTCTATTACGGTGTGGTAGATTGGCGGCACGGCCCTATCGAGGCTGTGTACGAGGAGACAGAAGCATTGCTAGAAGCACTGGAAGCCGATGGCAGCCCCACCGTGCTGTTCGCGGGCCCCGGGACCCTTCTGATCGAATGGCAGCCGCGTGAAGAGAACAGCCGATGCAGTCAGCGGCAGTGATTGGTTCGGCCTGAGGAGCGCGTTGCAGCTTACGCATCCCGTGCGTCCGAACGCGCCGCGGGCTTCGATCGTCCCCAGCTGGCTCCAGCGCTACAGGCGCGGCGGGTCGAGACGGCCGGCCAAATGGGATCAAGGCCGGTCGAGGCGATCCGGCGTATGACTTCCGCGCATATGCTGACGCGCACCCCGGAGTGAGATCGGTTCCTTGCGGTGAGGAGGTGACAAGATGCTCCTGCTGGCGTGTCGTGAGTCGGCACAAGTTGCCGTGGCCGGGACGGTGCCACGATCTGCCGGAAGAGTGGCGGGGGTTGCGCACGAGCGATGAGGCCGGTTGCTGACGCTTCGAACAAAGACGCGTCGCCCGTCGGTGACGGCGTCAGTCCGGAGCGCGCCAAACCTGGCCTGGCAAACCGGGCCGAGGGCGGCAGCCCTGCAGAACGGCAAGCGGTGAAGGCAACAGTCACCCGAGGTGACGGCGGTGATGAATTCGACGTGCAGTTCCAATCAGAAGGGGCCAGAGCGCAGTGGGTCGTTTGCCGGGCTGGCTACGGATGCGTTGTTACTGTTTGGTGCGGTCGCGCTGGCCGACCTGTTGGCCCGGATCGTGACAGGTTGGCCGATGCGGGCAGACACGACGATCCCAGAGGGGTCGATCATCTACTCTGTTCAGCAGCTTCTCGGTGAAGGTTCGCTGTACCGCGACTTCAACCGCCCCCCTTACGCAACGACGGCGTACACCCCTCTTCTTTACCTGTTGACCGCATCGGTTGCCTGGCTCTTCGGCGGCAACCAGCCAGATGTTGAGACGTTGTACCGTTGTGGCCGCACCGTTGTGTTGTTCGCGGCGGGCGGGGCACTGTGGTGCGTATGGTGGTTGAGCCGCGTCGTCGGACCGGGGCGGCTCCGCTGGCTGGCCCCGCTGGCCGTCGCCTGGTTCGGGCAGCTCTATCCGTGGGTATGCACGACACGGCCCGATGCACTGGCGGTCGCGCTCAGCCTCGCGGCGGTTTGCATTGTTGCCAGGAACGGTTCCGCGAGCTGGCGTTCGGTGAGCGTTTCGGCATTCGTGTCGGCGATGGCCACGGTTGCCAAGCAATCGTCGCTGGCTGCTCCGGCGGCAATCACGCTTTATCTCTTGTGGTCATCCAGGATGGCGTTGGCGGTGGCATTTGCGGTAACGTTCGGTTCACTCACGGCCCTCGCTTTTGGGTTGTTCCAGGTAATCTGGCCTCACTTTTGGGCAAACGTCTTCGGGGCAAACGTCGCACCGACAATGCTTGCCCGTTCCGCCATCCTGACTGCGTGGTACGGGTATCACGCCTGGCCGCTTCTTGGGCTGGGTGTCGTTGGGTGGGTCTGTGCGTTCGGGACCAGCCAGCCGCGCGTGCGGCTGCTGCAGCTGCATGCCATACTCGCTGTGGCCGCTGGAGTCGCGATGTCCGTAAAGGCGGGTGCTGCTCTGAACTACTTCCTGGAGGCGACCTTTGCGCTGGCCGTGTTTGCTCCCCGCGGTCTCGCCGCGGCTGAGCGGTGGTCGTTGCCCTTCGCCGGCCTGAAGTGGGGCTTCGTGCTCGCGACGGGCTTCTTCGTCCTGTTTCGCATGTTGGACCGATGGCTTTATCCGCCGCCGGTAGTGTCGACACAAGAGGTGCTGACGAAGGCCGAAGCCTACGGTCGGCCCGCGCTGTTCCAGGATTCCGGTCTTGCCATACGGTTCGGCACGCCGATCCTGTTGCTCGATTCGTTCAACGCTTCGTATCTGGCGGACAGAGGTGTGCTGAACATCAAGCCCCTGGCCCGGCAACTCCATGAGCAATCGGTCGCCGTGGTCGTGCTTTCGCAGGAGTCGCCGTATGCGTCCGTCTGGGAGGTCAGCTGGCTCCCTGGGCCGGTAGCACGCGAGATTGCCGCTCACTATGAACTGGCAGATTTCGTCGAACCTTCCGGCTGGTTTTACCTTCCGAGTGAACCCCGCGATCGCGGCGTCCCGTGCTATTTCCGCGGAGGACGTGTGGGTGACGCGCAGAACCAGGATTCCAGGGAATCTGGCACGTCGCGGGCTACCGTGTCGTCGGTGGGTTCGGAGCACTGAACGCGCACGTTTCAGCCCTCGGATCGACCGCACCGACCGCGGTGCGGGGTCAGCTCGTCTTCGGTCCGGTCCGCGTGGCAACGGCATCGTCAGACTTCCACGCACTCCAGTTCGTCACCGGATCCACGACGAGGTGCGTTCAGGCTTGACCGGTCGCCCGCTTCCGGCTCGACCTCCGCGCGGCTGCTCTGGCCAGCGCCAGGCAGGTCAACAGCCCAAGCACTCCTAGCAGCGCCCACACCCACAGCCGGCCGTGCCCTGGTCTGAGCTGCGAAGCCGAAATACCGAAGGTCTCAGGGCGAAAGGCGGTCTCGGGCGGCGCTGTAGCGTCAAGGGAAAGCAACCTGGCCTCCCAGAGGACAACGTCTTGGGCTGGGACATACGGCCTGCCCCAGGTGGGTACCGGCAAACCGTCGATCATCTGATCATAGTCATAGCGCAGCTCGCAGCGGCGCATCTGATCCGTGTGCGCCCCTGGATGCCATTCCCATCCCTTCAGCAACCACTGATGGTCGTGGTCCAACCGGAGCGTCAGCCGCGCGCTTCCAAGGCGCGGGTTATGCTGCAAGAGTCTTGCGACGAGTTCTTCGCCCGCTTGCCGGGGGCGACGCTCGCAGTGAACGATCTGCCAGCCAGTCTCTCCCGAGAACAGCCGGGGCAACGGCTCACCGTAGAACACCAGCGGGACAAGGGGAAGATACCCTCTGATCACCGGCGCGAGCCTCGGGGCCTCCCCTGTATAGGTATGCCACAGTTCGATGTCAGTCTTTGCAGAACGACGCGATGACCAAGTGGTCAAGACATGACGGCCCGCTACCTGCTCCGCGGCGAATCGTACCTCGGGTGTATAGACGTAGACAAACCTGCGAGCCACACCACGTGAGCTGCCGTCCCCGGATCGACGATCCGAAACTTCGACATCCACCCGAACCAGTGGCCATCGTAGGAAAAGTACCGTCGTCTCCTCGATTCCGCCACGGTGCTTCACTGAGATCGTCCACCGGGCGTTCCCGTATGTCCTCAGCAGACGGCTCCACGCCTCCCGGTAGTTTTCGAATCCGGCGGGCCCCTGCGCCATCAGCCCGGTCACGAGCACCACCCAGCACGCACCGATCGAATGCAGCATTGCCAACGCCCCCGCCACGATGGCTATCGCTCAACTCCTCAGACGTCGGGAAGGCCGTGCTGTTACCCACGACGCAGCAAACCCGGCGATCACGGACAGGCTACGCACGGCTGCAGGCGCCCAGGCCAACTCGCGGGCCGACTCGTGGACAGGCGACACAGCCACGGCGAACTCCGGAAATCAGCGGCGCTATCCGCTGGCCTCGACCTATTCTTCGCTTGGTCCCCTGACCCGTCCGTCAAGACAGCAGGAGTAAGGTAGTTTTCGATCGGTGCCAGTTTGCTCAGTGCAGGGCGAGTAGCAACCGTCGGACCCGAGCAGCACCCGGACGGGATCGCAGACGACGGAGCGCTTGGAGCAGCCAGTTGGCGCAAGAAGCAAACGAAGTGCCGTGTTGGCGTGTGCCGGTAGCGGGCCTGGTTCCTACAGCTTCGTACCGATGCGAAGTCCGAAAACGGCGATTACGTCTTCGGTGGGATTGAGCGTGGGGTGCACGAGCAACTGCAAGCTCGGAGTGATCTCCAGATGGGGGGTGGTGAACCGGTAGAACAGTTCGGCCGTAACCTGGTCGCGTGCGTCATCGCCGTACAGATCCCTGTTCGGTTGCCCCCAGTTCAGACCTACTCCGACCAGGTCCTCGTTGCGACGTAGATGCCCGAAGCCGAAACTAATCGATGACTCCAGCGGACTGTTGGCCCCATCCGACCAGCCTGCCCGCACGAACAACATCGTGTTGTCAAGAACAGTGTGGACTGCGGAGAAGGCGATCCCCCATCCATCCGGCACGCCGGCTCTGTCACGCTCGTCAGCTTGCCAGATCGTCACGTGCACGTTATCCAGGAACAACCGTTCGTGAGCGGGGACCCAGCCGATTTCCAGTGACTTGACGGTCTCACGCTCGTGAAACAGCGTCCAAAAACCGTTCGAAATCGAGGTCGGGTCCGCATTCAAGTCGGCCAGTCCCGCCGCCAGGTAGAAATTCTCATCCAGCCAGCCGGCCACCATCATGCCTAACGCCCCGTCGGGAAGGCTACCAATGGTGGCCGACCCGGTGGCGAACACCAGGTTCCCGAATCCGTACCAGGGACTGGCCAGGAGGTAGACGTCCATGTAGTCGGTGACGTCCAGAAATCCGGCAAACACTAACACCCGTCCGTCGAGACACTTTTGTTTCCAATAGAGGTTCGTCACCCGATAGCCCTGATCCGAGAACGTGGACTGCACCAGCCCTGCATAGCCAATCTCCGTGCCGAACTCGACTGGGGGCACGCGTGTGACCGAGTGCCGCTGTTCAAGTTTGAAGACCAGGCCCCCGGCGTCAGTAGCCCCTCGATTCACCCACTCCCAGTATCCGAAGAATCGGAACACACCGCCGAGGCTGTCGTCGTCCCCGTTACTCCCCGTGGCTGCAAACCCGACCAGATGATAGTCGATGCCAAAGTCCAGGCCATAGTCCCGCTTCAGCTCAGCCCGCCACGCATCCCACGGCCTCAGAGCTGCTTCCTCCGCTCGCGGCACCCGCTCCAACAACCGCGGTACCGCGTCCGGTCCAATGAACTGGCTGCTATCGGCAGGCGGCGTCGCCTCCGCATCCGTGGTCTCAGCCTGCTGCGCCGGCGATGGGGAAACCAAAACGAGGAGTACGCCGATCACGGCCGTAAACTGCGCGCCGAGCCCGCACGGCAAGTCACGCTTCGTCATCGACGTACTCCCCCCGCTCCATCGGCCGACTGCTAGCCACCCGCGGTTCCGACTCCCGCTCGGTCAAGCGGCCCGTCAACCACCAGTCCTCCCTCTAGCGGCCGTCCGTCCCATCGTTCACCGCCCGAAGGCCCAAGTACACCTTGGAAATCCGATTACTTCGTTTGCTCTCGTCCGACCGACGGGCGAGCACGGAAATGGTGATGGGCGGACTGATAGTGTCCAAGGTCGCGCCTACTTCTTGGTTTCGGCCGCGGAGCGTCGGGAATTGACCTTTGGCTGGTTTGTCCCTTTCAGCGCGGATCCAGGGCGGGCAGATAGGTTGTGCCTGTGAGTGCTTCCGTTTCAGCTCGCGCGAGGTGGCGGAATATGGCTAGCCACGGACATCGGTTTGAGCTTTGTCCTGGTTGAGCCGCCGCGACGACTCGGCAAACGACCTGCGTGCGTCGTGCCGATGCCCTCATGCAGAAGCGACGTCACAATCTCTTCGTCAGCGCGACGAACCCTTGCGGCTCAAGAACCGTATCAGGTTCGTCGGCATCAGCAGTGCGTGTCGCACGCGACGGGAGGTCGCGAGGACAGCACGTTATCCCACCCCTCGTGCCACTGCGCTTTGGGACCGCGCGATCGGAGGTTCCCTGCTGAGCCACCGAGCTGTTCTCCAGCGGCCTGTCTTGCGTCAAGTCCACGGGATGTCGCAGGCGAATGCGTGAGTCGGAGAGCGGTGGCTGTGCTCTCCCGTTTCGGTCCGTATCGGTAGATTCTTCACGAACAGGGCGCGCCCATGATGAGACGATTCTTCCTTCCGCTTCTTGCCAGCACCGTTTTGCTCTGTGCCTTTGCGTTCTTCTCCTGGTTGAGTCCGGGCTCTGGTGGAAAGGAGGCCAGGGCGGAGTCGTCGGATCGCTATGACCTTGTCATCCTCAATGGCCGCGTCATGGATCCAGAAACCGGCTTCGACGGGGTGCGCAATGTCGGAATCAAGGACGGCATCATCCGGACCATCACACGGCGCCGGATCACGGGGCGTGAGGTGATCGATGCGAAGGGACTGGTGGTGGCACCGGGATTCATCGACACGCATGTTCATTCGATTACCATGCTGGGTGCCAAGCTCTTGTTGCTGGACGGCGTCACCACGGGGCTGAGCACCGAGTTCGGCGTGCTGGACGTGGACAAGTTCTACGACGAACGTGCCGGCAAGTGGCGTCAGAACTATGGTGCGACGGTCGGTCTCGGCATGGCCCGTATGCTGGTGCTTGACGGCATCGCTGCGCAGGACGACACTGCCTGGTTGCGTGCCACGATGGAAGCGGTCAAGACGGGCAGCAAGTGGTCGCTCAAGATCGCCACGCCTGAGGAAGAGAAAAAGATCTTTGCCATCCTCAAGAGAGGACTGGACCGAGGGGCTCTTGGGATCGGTATCCCTGTCGGCTACATGGCGGCCGGTTGTACGGCTCGCGAGGTGTACGAAGCGCAGAAGCTGGCGGGGTCCTATGGCCGCATCTGCGCGGTACACACCCGCTTCGGTTCGGGGCTACCGCCTGACGAGTTTGTGCTGGGCGGGCATGAGATCATCGCGAACGCGATGGTCCTGAGGGCACCGCTCATCTTCCAGCACTTCCACAGCGGCGATTGGCGGCTGGCTTACGAGATGATCGTGCGGGCCCAAAGGCAGGGCTACAACATCTGGGGTGAAGTGTATCCGTACATCTCGTTCTCCACGCAAGCTGGCGCAGACTTCCTGGACATCGAGAATCTCAAGAAGAACAACGTGATCATAGAGAAGGCGATCCTGGATCCGTCAACAGGCAAATTCCTGACTGAGGAGCAGTTTCGCAAGATCCGAGAAGAAAGACCGAACCATCTCGTAATCGTGTTCTCCCGGTCGAAAGAGGACGTGCCCAGGTGGATCGCGTTGGAAGGTGCCACGATCGGCTCGGATGCCATGCCAGTCCTCGACGCTGACGGCAATGTCCTGCCCGAAGACGCCCCCTACGAGAAGATCGTAGCCCACCCGCGCACGGCCGGCGCTCGGGCCCGAGCCTTGCGCATCGCACGCGAACACGGCATCCCTCTGATGCGCGTGCTGGCCAACCTCAGCTATTGGTCGGCAAAGCGACTGGGCGACACCGGCCTGGAGGCGATGCAGAAACGCGGCCGCCTCCAAGAAGGTATGATCGCGGATATTACCATCTTTGACCCAGAAACCGTAACCGATAACGCCGACTACGCCGCGGGCAAGAACGGTCTGCCATCAAGTGGCATTCCCTACGTGATCGTCAACGGTGTCGTCACAGTCAGGAACGGAAAGCTGGTCAAGAGTGCCCGTGCCGGGCAACCGATCCGGTTCCCGGTCCGGTAGCGGGCTGGGTAACGACGACTCCGAGTCGGTCCACCGCGGTCCCCTGCAGCGAATGTTACCGTGGTCAAGAGCGGTGCGACAAACCATGTTCCGGTAAGCGAACCATTAACTAGGTGCATGTTTGTTTCTTGTCGTGTAGCGGGAGCTGTCCATGGTCGCGCCCAATCGATGGCCACAATTCGCTGCAACCGTTTCTCTGCTGGTGGCCGCCGCTTCGGCCACAGCGCAGGATGTGCGTGCCATTCCGCGAGACGTGGACGAGCTGCTCGAGACGCTCCGGGCAGTTCGGGAGCTGTACCTGACAGGATTCAGGATCAGCTATGTGGTGTACGGGACGGGTTATCCGATGGGGCGGCCCACCATGACGGGCGGGAACCCGAGCAGCCCGGATAAGGTGCTCTGGAGCGAAAGCACAGAAGAAGTTACCCTTTGGCTGGACAAGCCGCGTATCTTGACGCGCGCGGCGATCCTCTACCGCTCCTACAAAGGGACTCGCCGCTTGCTTGAACAATATGCCTCAGACGGCATACGGGACCGGTGGTTGCGCGCACCGCTCGACGACGACCCGGAACTCCAAGCGCTTGCGAACGTTGCACCGGCCGGAACGCTCAGCGACAACTACTTCAACCTCCTCCTGCCTGACTTGAGGATCAGCTACCTCGAGGAGCTAAAGGAGCTCACTTCCAGGATCCGAATCAGCGGTCCCAGGAACATCGGTGGGATCCGAAGTATCGTGCTCGAGGCACTGCGCGGCAGCGAGCCGTACCGTGGAGAAGGGCAACACTACGAGATGATCTTTGCGATCGACCGCAACTACATCTGCTGGCAACACAGCACTCATTGGTGGTACCAGGAAGACGACGGATCGTGGCCCATATCGTCATACCGCAGCGAGGTGCGGGACTGGCTGGAGTTTGAGCCCGGACTGTGGTTCCCAGCGATCACCTGGTCCGTCGGCTGGTCGCCGCCTCCAGGCCCCGCCGGGCGCGAAAGGTGGGGCGATTACTGGGTCTGGAAGTGCCGCCGTCTGGTTCGGGTTGAACGTCTCTTGGAGCCGCTGTCGTCGGAACAGCTTGCAGTGAAGTTTCCCCCGGGCACGATTGTGTATGAACTGGACCAGAACGGGGACATCGTCAACAGTTGGGAGGTCCGCACGACCTCCCGGCCTCTGGTTGGCCCGCACCCGTGGCGGCTGTGGCTGGGGCTGGCCGTCCTCTGTGCCACGCTTGCCTTGATCCTCTTCTACGCCCGCCACCGCGCACGCGCATGAGGACGCGACAGGTTCACGCGGCCAGGCACACATCAGAGCCTCGCCCGGATCATCTGCTCCCGGGCAAGTCAGGCGCGTCATGGGGGCATGAGACGTGCCGCTGTTGAGCCGCATGCCCAAAGCCGACCACGCCGTAGCGTCGCGGCAACGGCAACGCGAGTCCGGCTCCTGGCCGCACCTTCTGCTCAGCTAGATCCTCTGCACCTATGCCTGCCTCGTGCTCATCGAGAACTTCCAGCACGGTCCCGCGTGGGATGAGCTTGGCCATCTGCCGGCTGGGATTCTGCATTGGCGCTACGGCGATTTCCGGCCGTACGCGGTGAATCCACCCCTGGTCCGCCTGATCGCAGTCCTGCCGGTGCTGCACACGCCGGTGGCCAGAGGCCTGGCCCCACACAGTGGCGACCGTCCGGAGTGGGACGCTGCATACGACTTGATCAAGCTTGCCGGAGACGACTTGTTCGGGCTGTATCACGTCGCCCGCTGCGCTCTGATGCCCATCTTGCTCCTGGGACCGGTTTCGCTCTACATGCTCGGGGCACGCTACTAGGAGGCGCGTGTGGGGCTGGCTGCGGCCGCGATGTATTGTTTTTCCCCCACGGTGCTCGCCTACAGTGCCCTTCTGGTACCTGATGCGTGTGCCGCGGCTTTCGCTGCGACCACGGTCCTCGTCGCGTGCGTCCGTATCCCCCGCGGGCTTAGATCGTTCCCAACGGGTCTCACGCAGTGGGCAGCGGCCGGTCCAAACGACCGGCTGAACAAAATTGGGGCGGAGCAAAACGATCCGCCCAACAGCCCAATTGCCTTCCCGCCGTACCATGCCTACGCAGCAAACGCAGCCAATCCTGTCCGACAAGCGCCGCGCGCGCGGCGCGCGCAGCCCCATATTTCCCGACTAACGTCGTCACAGCGTTCACCATAAGGCATTATCGCACAACGACATGCCTCCACGCCTCACACCCGCCGGCCGCTTTGGCACGGCATGTGCCATAAGCACTCACCATCACAAACACCAACCCCGCCCCACGCCCGCCTGTGCACCGGGCGCGGGAACAGGGCCGCCTGCGGCCGGCCAACCGTAGCCAGTGCTGCACGCACCAGATCACCGGCGGGAGTCTGCAATACGGCTGCAACTCTCTGTTACAAGACAACTGACGGCGGCGGACAATGGGAGTGCATGACAAAGCGTACAGACAGTTGTTCGCCAACCCCGAAGTGGTCATGGAACTGCTGTCGGTCCTCTTCCGCCTCCTGTGGGACCGGCCGGTACAGATTCGGAACCTGTATCGCGCAGCGGAAGGCCATGTGAGTCGGCGTGCGGACCGATCGCGTCTGGCGGACCTGGTGTGGGTTGCGGAGGTGGAGGGCCGGTACGT
>JALXBF010000162.1 GCA_026991575.1 Planctomycetota bacterium
CGCCAGGCACCGATGTGCGTGTCTATGGGGCGTTGGCGCTAGAGCACGGTACTCGGCGGTTGGTCGCGGTGTGGGGGCGGCGGAAAGATGCCGCTCTGTTTCGGTCGTTGCTGGCGCGACTGGATCGGGTCTACGCGAAGAGGCGTAGGATCCACGTTGTGCTGGACAACGCTGCGATTCACAAGTCGAAGGCTGTGCGTGAGTATCTCCAGCAAAAAGGCGACCGATTCAAGCTCTGGTTCCTTCCGCCGTTCTGTCCTGATGCGAATCCGGTCGAACTCGAATGGCAGGCCTTTGATGCGGCAGTGACGGTCTTGCACAGCCGTGTCGACATCGACACTCTGATCGCCGACGCCAGCCGTTACCTTGCCAATCGCTCCCGATCCAACACACTACGTCACCGCGATCATCCGTGGGACTGGAAACCTACTGCTTCGCCTGTGCCCTCGTAAGCTATATGGAAAACCGTTTAGTAACCATGGCTGGGTGGCGTTCAGAAACGGCAAGAGTCGAGGTCAGAACCACGTGCACAAGAGGTAGGAGCGACCGGCGTGATGGCAGCGTTGCTCGCCGCGTCGCAGCGTTACCGTACCTCCACTTGCATCTGACGAAGCGCTTCATAGACCGCATAGCGCCGTAGCTCGGCACGCTCCGCCGCCAATGCTCTGAGTTGTCTGATCAGTCCTGGTCGACCTTCATGACCAAACAGGACCGCTCGCTCCAGATCGAGTAACATCCCCTGTAGTTCCGCGGCCAATCTCCCGGCAGGATCCAACGCCCAGTGCACGGCATAGTCGATTGCTATCGCCAGGAGCAGGGCAATCCAAAACCTCCAACTGCCTCGCTTGACCACGGCGGCCAACTTCCTGGACCGCGCAGCGACTCGGGACACGACGTAGAACAATGCGCGCTCCACGACTTCTGTGGCCAGCAGCACTGCCAGTTCGCGCGTCAGCGTCTCGAGCGGAACCTGGCCGAGCCTGGCAAGCATCGCGTTCCAGCACTCCCGCAGCTCGCCCTTCACGGTTTCCAGAAGCTGCTGCTTCTGGTCGGCCGAGAGCGTCGGGCTTTCCACCTGGATGTCGAGCGCCAGCTGGACAAGCAGCTCCGCTTCTGCGTCAATCTGCGCCTGAACGACGCGTTCGATCGAGCTGTGGATCAGCAAATTGAGCTCTTCGCCGGACAGCACCTGCTGCTCGAACTTGCGTTGCAAGTCTTCGCGTCCATACCACAAGTACCGCAGCGCCGTCCACAGCGAGACCGCCTCCTCAGCAAATGCCGGCACGCTCGCTCTGGCTTCGCGGAAGAACCGGTGGATGTCGCGGCGCGCGTCGGTGATGGCTGCCTGAACAGTCCGTTCGCACTCGGCCAGGTGGCGCTCGACCGCGTCACGCCGGATAACGAGTGTTGGCCCGGGTGGCTCAGCGACTTCGGTGCCAGTCACTGCAGCCTGTGGCGTGGCGGGCTGAAGGGGCACCACGTTGGGGCGGGCCAGCCAGAACAGAACCCAGCCCACGATGGCCAGAATTCCCAGCAGCACGCATATCTTCGAAGCGACACGCATCTTGACGGAGCACATCTCCTGGATCTCTGCTCGCGTCTCCCTTGTGGAGTAGTTGTTGCGACGCGTGCTCTTCTGGGCCTTGGGCATACGGTTGCTCACCTCTTGACCTCGCCTGCCGGCAACCCCCGTCTTCCAGTGATACGGCCACGCGAGCGGAATCCTGACAAGCATCGCCTGACGTGCTGGCCCCCGTACGGGCTGAGCCGCTTACTCGCCGACCGCTGACCTCGTGCTCAGACGAAGCAAACGTTACGCAGGTGGCGAGCGGACGCGGGGCCGGAGGCGAGCGCCTCGGTAGATGACCGAGCCCAACCCTCCCGGCAAGACCGCCACGTGGGACGATCGGAAGACGGGCTACCTGGCATCGGTCTGCCGAAGAGCAGTCGCTGCGTGCCGGTCCCGCGGTGAGCAGGTGTCTGCAAGCGGATCAGAACGGCATTTCGGTCAGCGCGTGGTGTGTCCGACCGGTCTTCAAGCCGGCCCAACAGCAAGTGTCCGCGGTCGACTCGTGTGGCCGTGACCGCCGCCTGCGGCCTAGAAGAACTTCTCCGGCAGGCTTTCCACGAGCTGAGTTGCTTTCGATCCGCTGACGGTCACCGTTACGGTCCTGCCGCTGCCGGAGATGTAAGTCGCATAAGAGACGTCCCTGAGGCCGGCGGCGTGCCGCCTGAGCATTACCTCGACGCGTTGCCTGGCCACGTCTCTCGGCACACCGTCGGGGACAGCGGCCACGATCACGTAATGCGTGCCCAAATCTACGATACACGTTTCCCAGCCGTTCGCACGATGCAGCTCCTGGAACCACTCAAGGATCCTCACCTTGCGGTCGCTCGACGTGTAGGGGCTCAGCTGACGGCCTGCGGTTGTCCTCGGCTGGCAAAAGCCTGGAAGAGCGTGCATCGATTGCCAGTGACGCAACGCCGCATCGACCCGCCTGGCAACGTCGGTCAGATTGGTGAGCCCCAGGAAACGGGCGAGGTTCTCGCAAAGGCAGCAAAAATCGCGGGCGTCCAGCACATCGAGGCTACGCGAGCGTAGCAGGCTCTTTTCCACGTCCGGAATCACTCGGTTTGGGCGCACGAACAGGTACTTCGCTGCCAGACCGCCCAGTTCCCGCCGCGTTGCATCCGCCTGGCGGTACTCTTCCGAAATGGGCCGCTCCTTGCTGACGAGCTTACAGTCAATGATGTGGACTCTGCCATTGCAGTTGACGACGATGTCCACCTCCTGATCCACGCGGCCTTGCCTGGACCGCTTGACATTGGTCGCGATCTGGCTGCTGGGATTCTTCAGACCAAGCTGGCGGATGCAGGCGGCCAGGAACATCTCAAAAAGGAACCCGGGCTGCTTGGATGGACGCTGGCCAGCTTGTCGAAAAGCGACCGTCCAGATGTCTTCCTCCGGGCTTTGCAGGTCTGCTCTTGCCGGCAAGTGCCGGGCGATCTCGTCAACGGGCAGGTCCGGCACATCCTCGCCATACTCGATCACAGCGCCGTCGCCGGCCCAAAGAGCTTCGATCAACGTCCGCACGGGAACGGAGTCGGTGATGGAGCGGGGCGGACTCCACGGCACCGCGCGGATTGCCCGGCCGTCTTCGGCTCGCTCAAGGACATACCACGTGCCACTCAGCTCACCGTAGACGGTAAAGGTGTTCGGCTCGCCTACGAAGCGCAAGATACCGGCCGTCATCAGCTTGGTGCCACCGGTTGCATTGAGCAGCCAGGTTGCGTTGGCCTGGCTCTTGAGCCATCGACCGACGCAACGCGTGACGTCGACAGGTTGCATGCCCCCTTGACGAAGCTCTGCGGTGACACCAAAGTGCTCACGTGCGATGCGTGCCAGTGCCCGCGCCGGCTGCGCCGAGCGACGTTCGTCGTCGGTGTGGTAGATGTAGACCCGTTCGAGCCAGGCATACGGCAGCTCGGTTCCGAAGAAGCACATCGAGGCAATGTTCGGCCAAAGCTGCTCGCTGGCAAGCACCACGAGCCTAACGGGGCCGCGGACGCTATGGAGGGCTTGCACAGGGGTCGTCATGGATCACTTTCCCTTCCGCTGCACACCGACGGTTGCGCACTACGCTTGGAGTTGGGTTCCGTCTGTGCGAGTTTTCGGAGCCACGGCCGCGGCCGTCGTCTACAGGCATCCCCGTGCCGCCGGTGCCGTTGCTCTCCAGGACGCCTACCAGTCTAGCCTGTGCCGGTGGCGAACCACCAAGCCGCGCAGAGCCGAGTCGGTTCCTTTTGTGTATGCCCACCGCTGCTGCGACCGCGGGCCTGAGCGCAGGCTTTCGCCGTCCGCTGCAACAGGGGAGTAGCCGCTGGAGTCCTTAGCAAGCGTGACCGGGGCGATGCTGCGGGCGCCGCCAGGAGAACTGTGGTCTGCTAACCTAAGCCAGTACCTCACGCACAACCCGGCCGCCGTCGACCGTGGCGCGTTCGTCACGCCCGTTTAGCAGGAAAGTTACCTTGCGATGGTCCAGGCCGAGCAGGTACATGATCGTTGCGTGCAGGTCGTGGACGTGTACCGGGTTCTCGACAGCGTACAGACCGATCTCGTCGGTGGCCCCCACGACGTGACCCCCGCGTACTCCACCGCCGGCGAGCCACACGGTGAAGCCGTACGGGTTATGGTCGCGGCCGTTGCCCTTTTCACTCATGGGTGTCCGACCGAATTCACCCCCCCAGATGATCAGCGTCTCCTCTAGCAGGCCGCGTCGTTCCAGGTCCGTTAGCAGTGCGGCGATCGGTCGGTCGCACGAGCGGCAGCGGGCGGAGTGGTTGGCTTCCAGGTTAGAGTGTGCATCCCACCTGCTGCCCGAGCCGCAGTACAGTTGCACGAAGCGAACGCCCCGCTCGACCAGCCGTCGAGCCAGCAGGCAGTTGCGTCCAAACGCAGCGGTGGCCGGATTGTCGACGCCGTACAGTTCGAGCGTCTCGCGCGTCTCGCGGCTGAGGTCAACGGCCTCCGGAGCAGCCGCCTGCATCCGGTATGCTAGCTCGTAGCTACGGATCCTCGCCTCCAGCAGCGTGTCGTCGCCGCGGCGCGCGAGATGCTCCTCGTTCACCGCTCGCAGGAAATCGAGCTGCGATCGGACCCGCCGACGGCTAACGCCCGCCGGGGGATTCAAGTACAGGATCGGTGACCCGCTCGGGCGTAGCCTCGTGCCCTGGTAGCTCGCAGGAAGGAAGCCGGCACCCCAGTTCTTGGTTCCACCGGGCGGATCGGCACCGTCCAGCAGCACGACGAACGCGGGCAGGTTCTCGTTCTCGGTACCCAGCCCATAGCTGACCCAGGCACCCAGACTGGGGCGGCCCGGCAGGACGGCGCCCGTGTTCATCTGCGACACGCTGCCGACGTGGTTCAAGCCATTAGCCCAGCAGGAACGGATGACGCAGAGCTTGTCCGCGTGCTGCGAAAGGCACGGGAACCAGTCCGAGATCTCGATGCCGCTTTCACCACACTTGCGGAACGTGCGCCGACTGGCCATCAGCTTGTTGTTCGACACCCCCATCGGCGTGATCGGCACCTTGAAGCTGGCCGGCAGTTTCTGACCGTCCAGTTTGGCCAACGTCGGTTTCGGATCGAAGGTGTCCAGGTGACTTGGGCCGCCATCCATGAACAGCCAGATCACCGCGCGGGCCCGGGGACGCACGTGCGGTAGCCGCACGTCGGCTCCAACGTCGCGGGCTAGCAGATCGGCCAGGGCCATGGCGCCAAAGCCCGACCCGGCGCGCAGCAGAAACTCACGTCGGCTGAAAACCGGTACGCGGTGTGGCGGATGGCTCGAAGACCGGTCGGTGAACAAAGGACCGTCGCTCATGCTAGTTGCTTCCGTCGGTACTGTTGCGACCGATGGTGGGCGTCAGTCAATGAACACGAACTCATTGGCGTTCAGTAACGCCAGGCAGAAATCTACCCACGCCGCGGCCGTCGCCGGCTCAATTCCGTCGATGCCCCCGTCTGGGCCAACGTACGGGACGAGTTTGCCGTTTCCATCCGCCGACTCGGCCGCGATCAATTCCCTTTGCCGCGCAATGAACGCCAGCGCACGGCTCAGCTCTGCACGATCCGGCGGCCGGCCGAACGCCAGCCAGTAGGCTCGCTCGACGGCTGCGCCATCGCAAGAGCCTGCCGCGCGGTGCTGGAGGATCCGCCGCGCAAAATCCGCGGCGCACCGCCGTGCAAACCGGCTGTTGAGCAGATAGTGGGCCTGGGGGGGCGTGATGGTCACCGAGCGCCGCGTGCACGGTTCGTTGGCGTCCGGGAAGTCGAACGCTTCCAACAGCGGGTGGCGGAGGTTACGCCGTACCAGCAGGTAGACCGAACGACGCTGCCGCTGGGCCCTTTCAGCGGTCGGCTTCCAGGCGTACGTCTGGCTGATTCCCTCCGGCAGTTCCGGCCGCACCGCAGGGCCGAACATTTGCAGGTTCAACGTGCCGGCGACCGCAAGCATCGCATCCCGGATCGCTTCGCCAGTGAGCCGCTTGCGGTTCATCCGCCACAGGAGCCGGTTATCAGGGTCGGTCTGCCGGTTGGTCTCCGATGCCGCCTTGAGCCGTGGTATGGAGCTGCGGCGATAGGTGGCGGAGGTGACGATCAGCCGCAGGGTTCGTTTGATGTTCCAGCCGGAGTCGATGAAGTAGTGCGCGAGCCAGTCGAGAAGCTCCGGGTGGGAAGGGGGGCTAGCTCGGCTACCGAAGTCTTCGGAGGTTTCCACCAGGCCCCGCCCGAACAGATGCTGCCAGAGCCGGTTTACGAACACCCGGGCTGTCAGGGGATTGTCAGCGGAGGCAATCCACCGCGCCAGCGCCGTTCTGCGACCGCTGGAGCGGTAGTCTTCAAAGACCACCGGGTGGATCTCCGGCTGATGCGTGCCGCCCGCCAGTGCGCGCGGAAAAGCCGGCTCGACTGCCCGCAACGGTGCTCGCGCATTGCCGCGGGCCAGCACAAAGCAGACAGGCGGCGTGCTGACTTCGCGCACCGTCATCATCTCTGGCAGTTCGGGCGGCTTCAGGTGGGCGAATGCGTCCAGTCTTGCCTTCAACTTCTCCCACCGCTTGCGATCCTGCTTGTTCATCCGGCCTACCAAGTCGGCGGTGCTGATCTCCAGTTGGTTTCGAGCCAACGCGTACAGTTGCCGCTGCACAGGGGTGCGCTTCTCGGGTGGGGTGTCGATGGCCTTCTGAACGTCCGGGGGAAACTTGGCCCGAGCGTCCTCGAAGTGCCGCTGCCGGTAGGGCGCCTCGATGGCAGCCATCTGGCGGCGAATGGCAGCCGTGGCCGCTTCCCATGCCGCCTGCCGTGCACGATATCGCCGCAGCTCCTCGACAGACCCGACCAACCGGTCCTCCGGCTGCACGGCGGCAAAAAAGGCTTGGAACGCATAGTAGTCCTCTTGCGTCAACGGGTCGTACTTGTGCTCATGGCACCGGGCGCACTTCAGCGTCAACCCCAGGAACGCAGTTGCTGTCGTATCGGTAAGCTCGTTCAGAATGTCCTGCCGCCGACGCACCAGATCACGCTGGTTGTCCTCAAACGGCCAGTGCCTCAGATACGCCGTGGCCGCGACGGCGTCACGGTCGTACGGGGCCACTTCATCGCCGGCGAGCTGCAACAGCACGAACTGGTCGTAGGGCAGGTTCGCGTTGAATGCCCGGATGACCCAGTCGCGGTAGCGGTATGCCAAAGGACGCAGCGCGTCCCGTTTGAAACCATCGCTATCGGCGTAGCGCACAACGTCGAGCCAGTGCCGCGCCCATTTCTCGCCGAAGCGCGGCGAAGCCAGCAGACGATCCACAAGCCGTTCGTACCGATCTGGCCGACGGTCGCGCAGGAACGCCCGCACGACCGCCGGGTCGGGGGGTAGACCGATGAGGTCAAAGTGGACGCGCCGCACGAGCACCACAGCGTCGGCTTCGCCCCATGGCTTCAGCCCGGCCAGGGCCAGCCGGTAGAGGACAAAGGCATCGACCGGGTCCGACGCAGGCAGCTCAGCTCCGACCCGCGGCGGCGGTGCGACGACAACCGGTCGGAAAGCCCAGGGCAAGTTGGCCTCAGTGGTCGGCGGGGTTCCGGAAGCGCTCCGGGAACCAACCAGCCAGACGCAGACGACGGCAACCGGGACTCGCCAGGCAGTCGCACCACAGCGCATGATCACGTCCAAGGGCTGAGCGTTCCGTTCCGGCGTCGCGTAAGCGAGGACTCGACGAGGTCGATCACGAACGCCTGCAGCGTCGCGAAGCATCAAGCCAGCCTTATGTTAGGATCTGACCGCGATGGATGCAATTCGATTCGCACGCCCGGTCGCTGCGGGCGGTCGAGTGGTTGACGGCGGTCGTACGCCGGAGCATCTTGATCGGCCGGTTGCGTGGTCGGGAACGGTCCCGCTCCGCCCGGTCGTGCCGTCCGGCGCATTCGGCGTGGTTGCTCGGAAGGGGCCTCAGAAAGCGATTTGGCCTGGTGGTGTGGGGCATCGATGCGCGGGCCGCGCGCCAGCGTCGCGACTCGTGGTAATCGACCTGCTGTCGGCGTGGGGGTACCGCTGCAGACGGGCAGCGACTCGGCCGACGCAAAAAAAATCCCGACCGTCGGGCCGGGGGGAAACCCAAACGGTCGGGACGACCACCTGTCCCCTCCGTGGGTTCGCTACAGGACTGCTTGCTGTCAGCGCTAGCAGAGTCTCGGGTGAGGTTCGCTGAGCACTTCGGTTTTGGAGTCTGGTGTCGGTGGCTTTCCTCTAGGTGACACCTCCGACTCGAACAAACAGCGTGCCATGGGATCCAAACGACAGCGACGAGATGGCGCAACTGGCCACTAACCAGCGTAAGCCGTGAGACTTGAGAACAGCAACCGGCGGGCAACCGCCGGCTCCAGCATCCGCCAGCCACAGTGAACTGTTGCCCCACGGCAACAGCGCCAGGCTGCGCGGGGGCAGCGCACGTTGTGATCGGGCAACGCCAGCGGTAGCTGCGGTGGTCTGTACCATCCTGCTGCGGACTCTCGTTGCATTCTCCGGGCACCGCTCCTACTAGTCGTGCAATCGGCGCAATGGTTCACGCTGCACCAGCTACTTTCTCCCGTCCAGCCGCCGCGAACTGGCTCCCGATCCGTTTCGTCCTTAGATGTGTACGATGGCTCGGTCCTTCCTCGGAGAAGCATGCTGATGAAGGTGCGTGGCTTATGCGGCCTTGGCTTGCTGCTTGCTGTTCTGGCAGGCTGTTCGGTCAGCGTTGACGATGCCGTTCCCACGCAGGGCACGGCCGACAGGGCGCCGGCGGAGTCCGGTTCGCGCAGCGGGGTCAACCCTGAATCGCTGCTGGAGAGCGCCATGGAGGTGCTGCGCTCCACGCGGCCCGGCCCGGACACCTACCATCTAGCCGCGGACCGGTTGAACCACTACTTTCGCACGCGACCGGCGGCCGAGCGGGCCCAGTTCGCGTTGCCGGAGGTTGTCGAACGGGACCTGAACGCACGGCTGGTGCCGGAGCTCATGGATCGGGTCCGGAGGGCGGAATTCGATGCCGAGGATGCGATCTACGTGGCCGGTCTGGTGATGCTGAAGGCCGTTGCGGATCGTGTGGCGGCTGACGAGCACGATGCACTAACCATCGCCACTCGCTTGTTCGACTGGGTCATCCGCAGCTTGCCCCAATCCCTGCTGGATGCCCGCCGAGAGGTTCCGATTCCTCTGTTGCATGCGCTGGTCGGTGGTCACGCGCGCGGGGGCGAACGAGCGTGGGCGTTCATCGAACTCCTGCACCAGCAGTACATCGATGCGTGCGTGTTGGCCGTGGAGGTCAAGGGGCAGGAAGGGCAGAGCCGGTGGGTGCCGTGGTGCGTCGGGGTGGTTGTCGACGAGTCGCTGTACCTGTTCGATCCATGGCGGCTGACTGTGCTGGCCGACCGCGATGGCAGACCGCTGACGCTGGAAGCGGTCCGCAAAGACCCTGCGGTGCTGGAGCGGCTGTCGGAGGCGATGGGCGGAAACTATCCGGCAACCACTGGCAACATCCAGCGAGTGCTGGCCTGGGTCGGAGGGCGACCTGAATGCTGGGCACCACGCATGAGACACCTGGAATCGCGGCTAGCGGGCCAGTACCAGGTGGTCCTCACAATGGATCTGCCCAAACTCGTCAGCAAGATCCGTGCGGCAGGAGGAGAGGCGATCGGCCAGATTGAGCTTTGGCCGCTGCCGAACGACGCTGTGGTCGCAGCACGCACTCGCGAAGGTCAACGACTGATCGCACGGCTGCTCGGCCCGCTGGCACTGCCGGCCGTGCAGGAGGCCAGGCTTCTGCACTTGTACGGTGAGCTGGCTCGGGCCCGCGACCTCTACCTGGAGCTTCGCGAGCCGAAGGTTCGGTTGCCGGAGCTGCCGCCGGAGGCCGAGGCTTTGAGGCAGACAGTGCGCGAGTATGCGACATTCTTTATGGGACAGCTTAAAGCGGACGAAGGTGACTGGAAGGTCGCGCACAGTTGGTTCACGCGATCGTACCTGAAAAAGTACGGCGATGGCGGCATCTGGTCTGGGGCTGCGTACCTGGCAGCCGGCCTGTGTCTGGAGCACCTGGACCGACTGGACGAAGCCGTTCAGTGGTACGAGCAGCCGCAGGTGCGCAAGCTCGTGCCAGAGCTCGCCGCGCGCGCGGCGATATTGAAGGCCCGCCAGGAGTCGGCGCGACAGCCGTCAGATGACGAGACGAAGGCGAACAGACCCTCAAGCGATTGAGTCGCGGGGCTGGCCGTCTGAGGGGGAACCGGCGACCCGACTCGGATGGCTCGTCTCGAACTCCGCTCCAGGCGCGCGTTCAGCAACGTGTCATCGGTGCAACCTCACCTGCCGCTCGGCCACGCTCGTCTACCGCGGCGCGAACGCGTAAGAGCTCGCGCACGAGTCCGGGCAATTCCGCCAGCGGTACCATGTTCGGGCCGTCGCTAAGGGCGCGGTCCGGGTCCGGGTGAGTTTCCAGGAAGATGGCGTCGCAGCCGACCGCGACAGCAGCTCGGGCCAGTGGGCGTACGAAGCGGCGTTCACCGCCGGACCGATCACCGCTGGCACCCGGCAACTGCACGCTGTGCGTCGCGTCGAAGACGACAGGGGTGCCCAGTTCGGCCATCCAGATCAGCGCACGGAAGTCGTTGACCAACCGTCCATAGCCGAAGAACGTGCCCCGTTCGGTAACCAGGATCCGGTTGTTGCCAGTTTCCAGGGCCTTGTTCACGGCGTTGGCCATTTCCCAGGGTGCCATGAACTGGCCCTTTTTCAGGTTCAGCGGCTTGCCCGTCTCGGCTGCAGCAACAATCAGGTCGGTCTGCCGCACCAGGAAGGCGGGAATCTGCAGTAAGTCAACGGCCGCGGCGGCTGGGGCGGCTTGCTCGGGGAGGTGAATGTCGGTTGTGACCGGTAGTCCGGTGCGTTCGCGTGCACGGGCCAGCAGCTCAAGGCCTCGCTCCAGGCCCGGGCCGCGGTAGGACCGGATCGACGAGCGGTTTGCCTTGTCGAAGGAAGCTTTGAGCACCGCGGGTACGCCGAGCGAGTCCCGGATGGCCAGCAGCACGTCGGCCACCCGGGCCAGGAGTTCCTCTGATTCGATCACGCACGGACCGGCAATCAAGGCCAGCGGACGGCCGTGCCCAATCGCGACTCCTTCGCCAATGCTCACAGGGTTGGCCGGTGTACTCATACGTGGACGCTCACTGGGCCGATCGAGCTGATTCTCCGCGCTCGCCAAGGCTGTTCAGGGTCCTCTCTTCGTCCTAGCGGTTCTTGTGGTTCGGGGGAAGGGCAGTTTGTGGCGTGCTCGCTGGATGCGTTCTGGCTTCGAGTGAACGCGGTGTTCCGATTTTGCCGATAGTGCGGATAAGAGAGGATCGTTCGGCTGTAGGGATTGTGGGGCACACCCGGAGACAGTGCCGGAGCATGTCTTAAGGAGACCCGTGCGACAGGAGGTCTATTGATGCGAGTGGTACGCATAGCCGTGGGAGCGTTGGCTGTCGCCTGCTTCTCAGCGTCGCCACTGCCGGCACAGCAGTCAGGGCAGCCGGCAAAGGTCGACGAGGCCGTAAGTGCAAGCCCCGACGTGCAAGCCCTGATCGAGCGACTGGAGAAGGCTGAGGCCGAGATTGCTCGACTCAAGCAGCAGCTGAAAGAAAAGGAGACGGCTGGCTCGGAGGCCGGTCCAGCCACCTTGTACGGCCCGTCTGCCGTGCAGCAGGCAAGCATGCCGACGATGGCCGGGGTACAAGAGCGGTTGCGGATTCTGGAGGAGAAGTGGCGGGCGTTTGAGGCGAGCCATACGGCGGCAGGCTCTTCGTCGTCATCGTCGCGGCCGAGCGTGAAGGTAGGTGGCCGCATCATGATCGACGCGGCGCTCTTTCATCAGGACTCCGTGAACCGACTCACGGTCGGAGACATCGAGGACGGTGCTGATTTCCGCCGCGTGCGTATGAAGGTTGAGGGGGACCTGCTCGAGACGACCAGCTACCGCGTCGAGATGGATTTTGCCGGCAGCGGTCGGCCCTCGTTCACCGACGTCTGGATCGGCTGGCGCGACGTCCCGTTGCTCGGGCATGTCAAGGTTGGTCATTTCAAGGAACCGTTCAGCTTGGAGGAGTTGACCAGCAGCCGGTTCATCACGTTCATGGAGCGGTCGCTGCCGAACGCGTTTGCCCCGGCGCGTAACATCGGCATCATGGCGTACGACTACACGCCTGACCTGTGCTGGACGTACGCGATCGGCTGGTTCCGCACCGCCAGTGATGCGTGGGGGGACGATGTTGGTGACGATGGTGAGCAGTCGGTGACCGCTCGCGTCACTTACAACCCGGTTTACGGCGACGATGGCCGGTACGTGGTCCACGTCGGTGCTGCATACAGCTACCGCAATGCGGACGAGGGCGCGTTCCGCTGGCGTCAGCGGCCCGAAGTTCGGATGGCTGCGGCGGGCGAAGGTGCCGTGCCACGATTCGTAGACACCGGCGTGATCCCATCGATCGAGGCACACCTGATCGGGCTTGAGGCGGCCATCGTCTATGGGCCGTTTTCGGTTCAGAGCGAGTTGATGTATGTGCCGACCAATCAGATCGGCACCGGCGCCGATCCGGTATTCACCGGCATGTACGTGTACGCGAGTTACTTCCTCACGGGCGAGAGTCGCACGTACGATCGCAAGCATGGTTACTTCGGCCGCGTGCGCCCGAATCAGGACTTCCTGGTGGTGACCCGTGATGGCTGCACGGCTTGGGAAGGGCTCGGCGCATGGGAAGTGGCTCTGCGATGGAGCTACCTCGATCTGAACGATGAGGCGATCCTAGGTGGCCGGCTTCACGATGTGACCTTCGGCGTGAACTGGTACCTGAACGCTTACACCCGGATCATGTTCAACTACATCCACGCGTTCCTGGACGATCCGGTCTTTGACGACAGCGACGCGGATATCTTCGCGATGCGTGCTCAGATTGACTTCTAGCTCTGCCCTACAGCCCGACGCCCTGATGACGCCCCGGTCAGCCCCACCGGGGCGTCTTCTCACAGGCGCTGCGGCGCCGGCACACGCGTGCCGCGTCCGCGGGACCCTACGGCGCCATTGCCGAGAACCGCGCCACCGGGACGCGCGCAGGCGGTGGAACAACCCTCATCCGTAATTCGGCCTTGCAGGCCGCAGGGCAGGCTGGCAACATGACGCGCAACAGCAGTCACGTCCCGGCGACGATTGATCGCGGAGAAGCACGCTCAATGCACCCGGGTAAACGATCCCTGCTGCTTACCCTGGCCTGCTGCCTTGCAGCCGGTTGCGTGTCGGCCCCACCGGTTGCGGTGCCGAACCCGATCACCGTACGCGCTCGGTCCTTCGAGCAGGTCTGGAACACGACGGTCCAGGTGCTGGACGAGTACTTCGACATTGCCAAGGAAGACCGCGTGACCGGCCGCATCGAGACCAAGCCTCAAGTGGCGGCGACCCTGCTGGAGCCATGGCGGCGTGACAGCCTGGACTGGCACGATCGGCTGGAGGCGACGCTCCAGAGCGAGCGGCGCCGGGCGATCGCCACCGTGCGTGAAGTGGCACCGGGACAGTACGCTGTGACGATCGAAGTGTACAAGGAGCTCGAGGACCTGCCCGTGCCGGTCCGAAGTCCAACGGGCCATGCACTCTTTCGCAGTGAGCCGACGCTGCACCGCGAGTATGCCGTGGTGACGGGAGAGCCCGTTTCGTCCAACTGGGTCAACCTCGGTCGCGATTGGAAGCTCGAAGCCCAGATCCTCGCCGACCTCAGTATGCGCCTGGGCCACACGCCGCCCCCCTCTCCGTAGTCGTCCTCTGGCGGTCACACATCCGGGCTGCGCGAAGACTCGGTCCATCGTGCGCCAGAAGGCCCCCCGCCATCCAGCCCGCGCGCACGTCACCCAGCTGTGTGCCGGACCACCATGCCGTCGCCCGTGTTAAACTAGGGAAGTTGGGGGTAATGCAGCGTGACGGAGGCAACGCAATGAGGCAGCTGACCCGTAGAGGCTTCCTGACAGCGGTGGCAGCGGCCGGCGGCGCAACGGCGCTTGCCCAACAGGTCGGCAGGCGGTACGGTCCCGGCGCCGAACCAGTCCGGTACCCGGATCCGGATATCGTCGTGCTGGACAAGCGGTTCGCTCGGTACAAGATCGGCAACACGCCGATCCGACGGCTCCATACGGGCATGCTCTGGGCGGAAGGGCCGGCGTGGAACGGGGTGGGTCGGTACCTGGTGTGGAGCGACATCCCTAACGACCGACAGTTGCGATGGCTTGAAGAGGACGGCCACGTTAGCGTGTTCCGGCAGCCGGCGGGCAATTCCAACGGGAACACGTTTGACCTGCAGGGGCGACAGATCTCCTGTGAACACCTCAACCGCCGTGTCGTTCGCTACGAGTACGACGGGACGGTTACCGTGCTGGCCGACTCCTGGCAGGGCAAGCCGCTGAATGCCCCCAACGACGTCGTTGTCCACCCGGATGGGTCGATCTGGTTCACGGACCCGGGCTACGGCAGTTTGGGCGACTACGAAGGGAAACGCCGGCCGCTAGAACTGAAGGAGGCCGTCTACCGAATCGATCCGCGCCAGGGCAAGATGGAGCTGGTAACCGATGAGATCTACAAGCCGAACGGCCTGTGCTTTTCGCCCGACTACAAGAAGCTCTACGTTGCGGACACCGGCGCGTCGCACTATCCGGAGGCCGAGAAGATCATTAAGGTCTGGGACGTAGTGGACGGCAGGTTGCGCAACGGTCGCGTCTTCACGTCGATGGAGTACGAAGGCAAGGCGGGCCTGGCGGATGGCATCCGCTGTGACATCGACGGGAATCTCTGGGCCTCGGCCGGTTGGGTCGGTCCGGGCTACGACGGCGTGCACGTGTTCGCGCCAAACGGCGACCGGATCGGCATGATCCTGTTACCGGAAATCTGCTCGAACGTCTGTTTTGGCGGTCGCAAGCGCAACCGTCTGTTCATGACGGCGAGCCAGTCGCTGTATGCCGTGTACGTTGAGACCAAAGGGGCTCATTTCTGCTGAGCGTCCCGTGTGGGCCGAGGCGGCAGTGGCCAGAGCTGATTGCCTTCGCCGTCGAGCAAAACGGTGGCCTTGCCGCAGACTGCTCGCCGGGCGAGGTGTTCCAGGTAAAACAGCGTAGGCTCGACAATGTGCTGGTTGTTCAACAGCGGCTCGGTGTATCGAATCGCACCGTAGCGTGCCCGGTTGATGTGGTGCTGCTGACCGACGTGGTTGTTCCAGTCGACGCCTTCGGTCAGGAAGCCGTAGGGGCCGTAGTGGTGTAAGGCACAAGCACGGAGGATGGTCAGGCCGTCGAGCTCGTAGGTGAACGCCTCTCGTGGACGCCCTCGCCGGCTGAGATCATGGGCTGCTTCGAAGTACGCCAGAGCCGCCTCGGCGTTCTCCCATAGGTAGGCTGTGTCCCAGCTCCGCTCCATAAACAGCAGCCCGCGCGTCTGGACGCCGTTGCGGTTCTCGCACATCTTGAACCCGTCCAGCGGACGCAGGCAGTACTCGTAGGCGTAACGCCGCAGCTCTCCACCCCCCAGAAGCTCAGCAGCACGCAGGATCGTACGGAATGCCACCGCGTAAGCGACGTTCTCGTGCGCGTCGTACGTGTCATGGTTGATGCTGCCGAAGAAGCCGCCGTTGGCAACGAAGGTCTTAAGCTTGGTTTCGATCAAGCCGCGGTAGTCGGCCAGACCACGACGGGTAAGCTCAACGTTCAGTAGCACGATGAACAGCCCGTCGGCTGACGTTTGCCAGAACGGGTCCGGGCCGCCAGTGGGCGACTGCCTGTAGACTGCGCCGTCCGGCGTACAACGCCGCGGATACCAGCCGTTCGGCGTGCTCTGCAGCTTTTCGTTAAGCCAGCGACCACAGCGCACGGCGGCCTCAATCAACCGCTGGCGCCTCGGGCTGGCCTGCGGCAGGTCATCGGCAAATTGCAGCATTTGCACGGCAACCCGGGCCATGGATCCGGGACAGAACCAGTCGGAGTTGTGCTTGTAGTTCAGGCAGAACTGACCCGTGCGCAGGTCATGGTAGGGGAGGATCAGGCCGTTGGGCTTGATGAAACCGTGGTTGAGAACGTGGTCAAGCAAACGGAGTGCTTTTTGTTCCCAGTCCTGCCGCCCAACCCAGCGGCCCAACCGGTAGATCTCCCACGCGCCGCCTACGGCGTTGGCCGCCCAGCCAGGCCCCTCGAGCGTACCGAAATCATGCCAGTCCATTGGGCGGCCCGTGGGGTCGACGAAGCTGGAGTTGGCGCGCAGACCGCCGCATGAGCACGGCACCAGGCAACGCTCCACCGTGAAGCGCACCGAATCGATAGCCGAGTGTACGATGGTGTAGGGTGCGGCTTCACGGTAGAAAGCGTCTGGCAATCCCGGTGGCGGCTCCGGCGGAGCAGAGCTCCGGTCCGACGCAACTAGCGCGGGCGCAAGCAGTGCAAGGACGACAAACGGCAGGGCCATCCGGGATCGTCGAGCCATGGCCTGGTCCTAAGCATCAAGCGAGCTGGTTCGCGCGGCCGATATCAGTAACGGATTCTCTTCCTGGCGTGAGGGCCGTATTCCGTTGGCACGTCACGGTCGTCCCTATCTTACCAGCCTGGAGGAAGCATGGACGCAGCAACGCAGACGGTCGTGGAGGAAGGCGGTAACGCAGCTCTCTTGCAGCTCCAGCGGTTGGCCTCACTTGGCCTACTCAGCAGCTCACTGGCACACGAGTTCAACAATTTCTTTACCACGATCATCAACACAGCTCAGTTGTTGGCGGCCGACGAGCCGGACGAGCGTCGACGCCGCTCACTGGAGCGAATCCTCCGATCAGCGAGGCGAGCGGCGGAGTTGTCCAAGGCGATTCTCGGCTACGCCCGCGGCGACGGCCATGATGCGGAACACAGCTGCGATGCGGCTGCGGTGCTCGATGACGTGATGCTGCTGGTTCGCAAGGAGCTGCAGAAACACGGCGTTCGCGCCGAAGTGGACGTCGCGCCGTGCCCGCCGGTGTCAGCCAGCGCGGCCGCTCTCCAGCAGATCCTGCTCAACCTCGTCCTGAACGCGTGCCAGGCGATGCCCGACGGCGGGACGGTGCGCGTTGCGGTGCGACCGCTGCGCGGCCGGCGTACCGTCGAGCTGGTGGTGGAGGACACTGGGGTCGGGATCCCGAAGGAGAAGCTGCGCCGCGTGTTCGATCCGTTCTTCTCGACCAAGACCGGCTCGACGAGCGGCCGATCTGGCACCGGGCTGGGGCTGGCCGTTTGCCGCGAACTGGTGCTGGCGGCAGGGGGGCGGATCCGGGTGGAGAGCAAGCTCGGCGTGGGCACGCGGTTCATCATCCGCTTACCCGCGCTGCCGAACGGCGAGCGCCGCGTGGCATGATTACCCCCTCGCACACGGACGCGACACACGCGTGATCGCCTCGATCAGGCGACCGGCCGCTTGGCACGGTCGACCGCACGATCCCGCGGCAGGCGATCGCGAGATAGTCCCAGCCGCGCTGATGGTGGCGATCCCGTGTCGAGCCGCCGGGGGGAGCGATCGGCAGTAGCGCTTAGTCGCGTCCCAGAGCCCTGGCTGGTTGCCGTTAACACTGGCAGTCCATAGAATCAGGTGGCTTCTTCGCTCGGGGCGTAGCGCAGTCTGGTTAGCGCGCTAGAATGGGGTTCTAGAGGTCCCGGGTTCGAATCCCGGCGCCCCGACTCCTTACCCTGTCGCGGCCGTCGTCTGGACGCGGCGCTGGCGTGTGCGGAGCATCGCGCGCCGCGCTGGTCCGGCCGACGGCGCCGCTGCCATCGGTTCGCGAGCCACTCGGCCTTCTTCGCTGTCCGTTCCTCATCTGCCGTGCCGGCTGTTCCGACGCCAGACCTGGAACAGACGATGCCGGTAGTTGCCGATCGGTTCCAGATCGTGGACTTCGGCCGCCAGTCCGTGCTGGCGCAGCTCGTCAGGGAACCGGTCTGCGGTGAACCGGCACGGGTCGACCAGATAGGCAACGCCCGACTCGGTCAGTAGGCGATCCAGGCAGGAAGCCACAAGCTGTGGGTAGTGGGGCTCATAGAGCACGTCGGCAGCGAGCACCACGGGAAACTGCGGCTCCTGGGGCGGGCGTCGCCAGTCGAAGCATAGCGCTCGGACGCGCAGCCCATTGCGACGTGCACTGGCCGAGACGGCTGCCAGGGCGGCACGACTGTGATCGTTCACGGTGACGCGGGCTCCCAGTGCGGCTGCCACAAGCCCAACCAGGCCCAGTCCACAGCCTAGCTCCAGGACCCGGTGCCCGCGGACGAGCTCGGGCCGGGCCACCAGCCACCGCGCCAGCGCCTCAGACGACGACCAGCTATAAGCCCAGTAGGGCATGTAGTCCGCCTCGTCACTGGCGCGCAGTGTGCCGGGGTCGCCCAGGAGCCGATCCGGGTCTGACGGGGCCACCAGCCACAGCTCTAGCAGACCGACCTGCGCACGGTGCCAGGTCCACTGGGCCGGCGCAAGCTCCGGCGGTTTGAGCTCTTCTTCAATCCAGTGTTCCTCCAGCATTGCGTGGCATCGCTCCCGGAGCTGGATCGCTGGGGGCCTGCAGCGCAACACGCTATTGTCATTCTTGGCCGGGGACCCAGCGGCAAGGCGCGTGTGCGGCGGCTGGTGCCGAGACGGCGGTTGTGTCCGCGGGCGTTCCGGGGGCAGCCCGTCACGGGGACGCGGTCTGAAACGACCTTACAGCTTGGGGTGTGCCCATCGGAAAAGTTCAAGGCTCGGCCGACGCATCCTCGGATTACAATTAGTGGATGCAACGGCGTCGCCGGGTGTCGCGCGGACGTAAGGGCGTGCTGCTTGGCTACCTGCGCAGGAGTCCTGTCTATGGCCAGCGTAATCGACGAGGTGCTAGCCATTCCGGCGACCGACCCGGATCGTACGGGTCACGTCTCCAGGAGGACACAGAGGCGGCGGCCCGACGCAGAGAAGCGTCGCTCGTACCTGTCAGCAGCCGTTGTCAGTCTGGCCGTGCACCTGGTGCTGATGGCGCTGTTGCTGCTAGTGCCCGGTCTGGTGCCGCGTCGGACAGATGCGGTCGTCGTGCGTACGGAGCTGACCGAGCTGGATGAGGACTTGCAGTTTGCGTACGTCATCGACCTGGACTATGAGCAGACCGGCAACAGTCCGCTTACGGCAAACAATCCATCGGCTACGGCGAGTCCGGCCGGTGAGCTGGCTGAGGAGGATCCGGCCGAAGAGTTGCCGGAGGAGTTGTTGCCCGATCCGGAGCTGCCTACCGTGGCTCGGGTCGAGTTGCTGCGTTCCGAAGAGCTGACCGCCGTGGTGAATGTCGAGGGGGTTACGGGCGAGTACGTAGGGGGTGTCGAAGGAGCCGTTGATCGGATCACGATCGAGATCCTGCGCAGCCTGGAGCGGAACAAGACCCTGGTGATCTGGATCTTCGATTCCACGGAGAGCTTGCGTGATGAGCGCGAGGCGATCGCGCGGCGGTTTGAGCGGGTATACCGTGAGCTTGGGTTGCTTGGACAGACCGATGCCGAGGTGCTGCTGACAGCGATCGTTGCCTTTGGCAAGACTACTCGGTTCATGACCGACAAGCCCATCGCTGACGTAGCCAGGCTGCGGGAGGCCGTTCGGCAGATTCCGGCTGACGAGACTGGTGAAGAGCATGTGTTTACAGCTGTGGCCGAGGCCGCGCAGAAATACGCCAGCTACCGGACCCGCGGCAAGCGAGACATCATGATGATCGTGGTCACGGACGAAGCTGGCGATGATGAAGGCCGTGTTGATGATGTCCTGCCGCTATTGCTGAAGCTTAAAGCCCGGGTCTACGTGCTGGGGGCGGAGGCTGTCTTCGGGCGGCGGACGATCACGGTCCCATACCGTGATGAGACAGGCAAGGTGCTGGGATATCCGGAGGTGACACGCGGTCCTGAATCGGCCGCGATCGAGATCGGCTCGCTCCCGTACTGGTTCGGCGGCAGCCCTCCGCTGCTCCGCTCCGGGTTTGGCACCTGGGGGCTGACCCGATTGTGTCGCGAGACCGGGGGGATCTACTTTCTGGTCGATTACGGCGACGTCAGTGGGCCTCGGTTTGATCCGTTCCAGCTGCAGCCGTTCATGCCCGAGTACGTGTCGCGTCGCGAGTACATGGCGCGCGTGTCGCGGAGTCGCTTCCGGTCGACGGTGCTCCAGGTGGCCAAGATGCTGAAAGTCCGCACGCGTGCGCCACGACTTGTGTTCCCCGCCTATAACCGCGACGTGATGAGCAACGCCATGAAGCAGGCTCAGGGAACGGCAGCGATCTTAAAGGCTCAGGTTGATCCGATCGTGTCGCTGCTGGCTTCGGTGGAAAGCGAGCGGGCCAAGGAGACGTCACTGCGGTGGCGGGCCCATTACGACCTGCTGTTCGGCCGCGCGCTTGCCACGAAGGTGCGGGCGTACACCTACAACGCGCTGCTTGCTCAAATGAGGGTGAAACCGAGGAAATTCGCCAACCCGCAGAACAACACCTGGCGGCTGGTGCCCGACGAGTCGATCCCTGAGGACACGCCGGCCGGCTACGCGCTGGTGGAAGCGGCCAAGAAGGCGCGCGAGTACTTGGAGCGGTGCGTAGAGCAGTATCGCGGCACGCCGTGGGCTGTGCTTGCCGAGCGGGAGCTGCAGCAGCCGCTCGGTTTCCGCTGGGAGGAGACCTTCACGCCGCCGCCCGCGGCACGCCGCGCGCGTCCGAACCGCCCGAACCGCAACCGTCCGAACCAGAACCGACCGGAGAACCGGCCGCGTCCGAAGCCGGTCCCCAAGAAGATCTAAGAAAAGAAGATCTAACGGGCGCTCTGGTCCTTAGCAGGCGGACTCAGTCATGGGCGGTGCAAGACGCCCAGGCTACGATGCTGCTGAAACCGTGAACGCAACCGGGCACGGCGACGGGAGAAGGCGGGGCCTGCGCCGCCGGTTACGACGCTGGTTGCAGACAGCGCCTGCGTGGCTGACCAGCTCTGCGGTCCATCTCGCCGTCTTCGGCGTGCTGATGCTGATTCCTTACCGCATCCCCACTTCGCTACGCGCGATCGTCGTCGAGACGCGGTTGACCGAGGAGACTCCCCCTCCGGACTTTGCCCGGCTGTTGGAGTCGGACTACGATCCGGACACCGCCTTCTTCGACGCAGCCGGCCGGCCGCAAGCCCATGCACCCAACGCCGGGACGGATGCTGCGCTGAGTGCGGCTCCCGAACCGAAGCAATCGGAACTGCCTCCGGCAGTCGGCCTGGTCCGCCTGGGCGATGCCGATCTGAGCGTGCGCCTGCCACCGCCGCAACGGCTGGATGTGGCAGTGACCGTTCGAGGCGAGGAACTGGCGATCGTGGCCGGTCAGGGCGAAGCGATGGACCAGATCACCAGGGAGATCCTCGTGCGGTTGCGGAAGCGGCCGGTACTGGTGATCTGGATGTTCGACGAGTCACGCAGCATGTTCGACGAGCGGCAGGACATCAAACGCCGGTTCGTGAAGGTGTACGAGGAGCTGGCGGCACATCCGGAAACGGGCAACCGAGCCTTACTGAGTGCGGTGGTCGGCTTTGGCAAGGATGTCCACTTCCTCTCGCCCCGTCCCACCGACGACACTGAGTTGCTAAGGGAACAGATCGACCGCGTGCCGGTGGACCCGAGCGGCCAGGAGTGGCCGTGCAAACACCTCATCGCAGTTGCTCAACGCTACGCCGGCTTCAGCCGTCGGGGTGGTCGCGACGTGATGATCGTGTTGCTAACCGACGAGTCTGGCCAACGTTCCCCCGACGGCCTCACGCCACTGGACGGGGCACTGGTTGAAGAAGCGATTCACGCGCTGCAAGAGGCGCGGATGGCTGTCTATGTCATCGGTCGTCAGGCGGCCTTTGGCTTTCCGTTCGTGCCTGTCTTGTATCGTGATCCTGAGACCGGCAGCACGCGGTGGGTGCGAATCACACGCGGGCCGGAGACGCCCGGCATTGAGTGCCTGCAGACCAATGGCTTGAGCCACAGCAGGCCAGCGATCGCATCCGGTTTCGGCCCATGGGAGCTGGTGCGAATCACGCGCGAGACCGGTGGCATCTACTTCCTGATCCCCGCCGAAGAGTCCGGCCGGCAGCGTGATTACCAGTACGATCCGTTTGTCATGAAGAACTACCTGCCGCACTACGGTCCGCGGCTACAGTATGCGGAGGCAGTCGCCAAGAGTCCGTTGCGGCGGCGGTTGGTTGAGGTGTTTCGCAGCACGGCCGACGTAGCCGTCCCGCTTTCCTTTGCCGGTCATCCGGAACGCTTCCGTCAGCAGGCGGTTGCCGCCGCGGCGGCGGCACGCCGGCAACGTGCGCGGCTGCGGCAGGCTTACGAGGCACTGCGGGCCGTGGCGGACGACTACGCAGCCGAGACGTCACTTCGGTGGCGTGCGGCCTTTGACCTGGCCGTGGCCCAGCTGTTCAGCTATCAGATCCGACTCTACCAGTACGAGCGGATGCTGGCGGAGCTTGCTAGCGATCCGCCACGCCCTGACAGAACGGTGACGCTACGGCCTGGTGAGTCGCTTCACTGGCGGGTGCGTATCTGTCGGGCCAGTGAAAAGAGCTGGGTGTCGCGCGAAGAGTTGGAGCCCGTGCAGCAGATGGCCAAGGAGCTGTACGCTAGCGTGCAACGCCGCCATCAGGGCACCCCCTGGGCAAAGCTTGCCGAGATCGAACTGGAACAAGGCTTCAGCACACGGCTGGTGCCCGTGGTCTCGCGTCCAAGCACCGCTTCCGGTCGCTCTGAGCCTGTGCCCGAGCTGTAAGCTCGTCTCTGCGATACCACGACTCCGCGACCACGCTCACCGGCCCCGTTCGTGTGCGCGCTAATTGGCGACAAGTGGCAACGGCAGGCTCTTGAACCGTACCGTCACCGGAACCCACACCGGCTCTGATGGCACCTCCAGCACCAGGTCGTAGTCGGCCAGTTTGCCCGGCGCGTCGACGAAGAGGTACTCGATGGCAAACGAGCGCTCGCCGGTGGCCAACAAGTTGTAGCCACCGTTAAGTTCGAACCGCTCTCCGGTCCGGCGGTTCTGCAAGTACGCCGTCGTTTGCAAGAACCAGTCTTCGTAGCTTTCCGTGAGCGCCTCAGCCGTCAGCTCCTGCTCTCCAATGTACTCGACTCTCGTCTGAATCCGCCATACGCCTGCTTCGTCAGTCACGCGGAGCACGTCCAGACGCAACTCTGCGGTCTGCTGTTTGGCGGTCAGCCCGGAGCGGAGCGGCCCGATGCGGACGACGCGTGTCGAGGCGGAGACAAGCAGTCGGATGATCGCCTCAACGTGCTCGATCTCGGACGCGCCCAGTCTAGGGGGGGCGATCGGCAGCGTTACCGAGACCGCGAACTGACCGGTCTCGGGTCGCACCAGAACCGTTCCCCCTGCCGCTCCGTTCACGATCAGCGGTCGGCCGGTGTCGTCTACAAGGGTTAGTTCATCCAGGTTCAGGACGACACGTACCACTCGGATCTTCGGCTCCCAGGCCAGCAGCAAGTCCAGTGAGCCGACGGGACGGCCAATGTGGTAGTCCATCGTGAGCGTCAGCCGCTCGGCAGCCAGCAGGAGCCCCCCCTGAACCGTGTGCGGTCCCTTTAGCGGCGGACCTGCGATCAGACCGACGGCCTCGCGCGCGTCATAGAACTCGGGCCTCAAGTTCACCTTCCGACACAGCTCCAACAGCGCATCCCAGAAGAGCTGCTCGTGCCACGCGACCGTCAGCTCTGGATCGTCAACCGGCTGGCCCAGCTCGGCGCGCCGATCCACAATCCGGTTACCCGTCTGCTCGTGCAGCAACGCCAGCAGCTGGCTAAGCCGATAACGCCCTTTGACCGTCACGCGGCTACCGGCAAGCTGTTGCTTGGCCTGGCCCAACCGAAGCTTTCTAATGATCCGCTGCAGTCGGAGCCGCTGCTCCTGACTGAGGTCGGAGTCGTCCAGCGCAGGCAGTAGAGGCAGCACGGCCGGTCCCAACTCGACCAGCCTCCGCTCTGCCTCGTCACGCTCAGCCGCCCGGTCCGCATCGAGCTGTTCCACAAGGCGTTCGACCTCGCGCCGCTCGATCTGACCGCGATCGTCGGCCGACCGGGCAGGCGTGGCGCACAGAAGAACCAGCACGATCATGCAGCAAGCCCGGTGAAGCCCATGTTTCATCCGCGTCCCTCCCGACCATATGCGCAATCGGACCGGGCCGGAAGCCGGAACGTCATGGCGCTGCGGCTGCCGGGCGGTCATATGGCAGTGATTTCAGGAAAGCGACCAGAGCAGCCAGTTCGTCGCGGCTTAGGTGACTGGTCCGGCCGTGACGGTCCTCGGGATTGAAGGTGGTCAGCACATCAAGCAAGGTAGCTGCTTTGCCGTGGTGCAGGTAGGGGGCAGTGCGATAGACGCCTAACAGTGTCGGCGTGTCGTAGGCGGGGCCGAGCCGCTCGGTGGGGTCGTCCTGGCCGGTACCGACGTCGTGGAGCTTACGGTCGGTGAAGTACGGCCCGGTGTGGCAACGTGCGCAGCCGACGTCTTCTCGGAAAAAGATGCGCCGTCCCCGTTCGGCAAGCTCTGTCAGCTTCCCGTCCGGAGCAAACGGGCTCGGGCTGAAGTCGAACGAGTTGCAGTACGCGGCCAGGGCGTCGAGATCGGCGGAGCGGCCTGCGTTCGGGGGGCCAAGCGACGGATACGGCTTGCCCCGCAGCAAGCCTCTGCCGCGCATCAAGGGGCCGCGTATCGTGTGCTCAAAATCCTGCACCTCGTCCCGATCTGCCGACCAGTGCAGCGGCGTGGTGTAGCGGATGCCGGCCAGGCTTGGTGTGTTCCGCAGCCCTTCGGGCATCTGCCAGGTGCGACCGTCGGGTTGGCCGTCCGGATGGCAGACCGCACAGCTTACCCAACGACGCCCGGCCATCGGCTGAAGCGCCGAGTTGAACAGCACCTTGCCCCGCCAGATCTGCTGAGAGTAGGGCGGGTCGGTCACACGTACGCGTCGAGCGATGCGCAGACCGTTCAGGTCGACGATGGCGATCTCGAAGTCCAACGTGCAGTACACGTACGCTTCCGGCCGGTCCGGGTGGGCTACCACGGCCCGCGGGTTGCGACCGACCCGGAACGCCGGACGCAGAAGCTCGATCTCGTAGTAGTCGTCGTCCAGCACCCGGCTCACGTGCATGTCATCGCTACCGGCGTAGACGGTCAGTAGAAGGCGACCGTCGGCGGTCAGAGCTGCATCCCAGGGCATCGCTACGGCGCGGAACCCGTTGTAGGTGTCCAAGGCGATCGGTTTCCGCTGGCCATGATCACCGCGGCCGCGTTTGACCACCGACAGGATCGGGAAGATGGAGCCCTCTTGCCTGGCAACCGACGTTCTCGACCGCGTGTGGGGCAGGAACGCGCGGCTACCGTCCGGCAGCACGGCCACCGCACGGCAGAGGTTATACTCGCTGTTTGCATCCCAGCGACGACGCACTTCACCGGTCGAGGTGTCGATTTCCAGCAAGCGGGCGGTGTAGAACTCGGTAGCGAACAGCGTGCTGCCGTCAGGACTGAGTGCTAGGCCGCGCACGAACCGACCCACCCGATGAGTTGCCGCGACTTGTCCCGCAGGCAGCTCGATCACCGAGATCGCACCGGGAAAATCGTGGCTCACATACGCCCGCTTTCCCGAGCGGTCCACCACGACCCCGTATGGTTCGTCAGCAACGGCGATCTTCTTGACCAGGCGCCCCCGCGCCCAGTCCACGATGACCACAAGGTCGTCGCGGTACGCCGTGACCAGAGCCAGCGATGTTCCTGGTACGACGGCGACCGCTTGAGGCTCACGACCGACGGCGATCTCGGCCACGGTTCGCAACCGGTCCAGGTCTACGACGCTCAGCGTCCCGCTGTCGGTGTTGGCCACGAGCAATTTCGTGCCGTCGTCGGTCGTGGCAATCAGCCGACTGGACGACCAGGGAGCGGCAACGGCGGCTGAACAGTTGGCCAGCCAGAGGAGAAGCAGGAGAACGTTCACGACGGTCGTATGCACTGCATCCTCCCATCAAGCAGGCGATCGGGCGGGTTGCTATCCCGAACCGCGTTCATGGAAGGATATCCGGGGAGAACGCGACAGGCAGGCCGGCACGAGGCAGCTGCGACGAAGCCGCCCGCCAGGCGTGCTTGCCGTCGGCTGCCACCGGCGCTCCGGGGCAGCTGGGGGCACCGCGTGGGGGCGAGCGTGCCGCCGCCGGTGGCGCCGTAAGCCGCTCACGCGCGACGGAAGATCACATACAGGTCGGTGCCGTGGTGCACGGCGTATACGAACTGCCAGCCTTCGGCGGCGTACTTGTTGAGCGTATCCTCAAGGTTCGCATGGGCCATGCGGCCGCCCATGTGGACCTTGGCGACCATGTAGCCATTGGTCGCCTTGTCCTGTTGCTCCGCCGCTTGCTCCGGACCGGTTACCGTCGAAATCATGCTGCTACTGCCAGTGCCGACGGTCGTGGACGGAGCGGGTTCGGGCTGGCTTTGTTCCGCCGGCGCACCGCGTTTGAGGTCGGCCAGTTCGTCGTCGATCGGGATCTTCTCCTCTTCTTCGTCGGCCAGCTGCACGCCGCCGCCGGCCTGTGGGGGTTTGACAACGAAGTGAGCCTTGCAGTGTATGCACTCGACTTTCAGTCCCAAGTACTTGCTGGGAATCTTCAGCATCTTGCCGCACTTGGGACAGGTCCGCTTCAGCGTCGTCTCGGTGGACATGACCAGACCTCCGCTATAGGCAGACAACGAGGCCCCTGACTAAGTTCCATCCTACCAGAGCAAAAGGGCCTTGCAACCGGTTTCGGTGCCTCATTGAGGCCGCTGCGGCCCGGGCTGCGTCACCGCCGCCAGCTGCCGCTTTCCCGGGGTGGTGCCCCCGGGCTTGAAGACCCGCTGTTCGTTCCGGTACGCTCTAGCCCACGCGGTGTCGGTGTCCCTGAGGCAGAGAGCCCACCAGTTGAGGAGCAACGATGAGCACGAGCCGACGTGGTTTCTTCCGGCGTATGTTCACGGCTCTGGGAGCCGCACTGTTCCCCGGACGTGCTGCCAAGTCGGACCCGGCGGAGGCGACCGAAGCGATTCCCGGAGCCGAGGCGGACTTCGTCCCGGAGCCAGCACGGCCGCGCTGGCAATCGCTGGAGTTTGACGTCGTGGTGGTTGGAGGAGGGATCGCTGGCACGTGCTGTGCCATCGCGGCGGCTCGGCACGGAGCCCGCGTTGCACTGGTTCATAACCGTCCCATGCTCGGCGGCAACTCCTCCAGCGAAGTGAAGCTGTACCCGGAAAACAACAGCGCGCACCAGCCGTGGATCAAGGAGGGCGGGATCCATGAGGAGTTTCACACCGAAGAGCGCGTCCGTAACCATCAGCCCTACATTGAAGGATTGATGAACTGCCACTGGGATCTGGTCCTGTACGAATGGGCCATCCGTGAGCCGAACCTGACACTGTTCCTCAATACGCATGTCTATGAGGCGCTGAAGAGTCAGCCGGATCGAATTCGTGCCGTGCGCGGTCTGCAACTGGGTACCGAGAAGTTCTACGAGTTCACCGGTTCAATCTTCGTGGACTGCACCGGCGATGGCTACCTGGGACACCTGGCCGGAGCCGTGTACCGCTGGGGAAGGGAGGGTCGCGACGAATTCCAGGAGCCGCTGGCACCACCAAGAGCCGATGAAAAAGTCATGGGCAACACGCTCTTCTTCCGCGCGTTGAAGATGCCCTACCCGGTGCCGTTCAAACGACCCGACTGGGCCGCTGAATTCCCCACCGAGGAGGATCTGACCCACCGGTACCACGGGTTCGTTGAGGGGGGTTACTGGTGGATCGAGGTTGGTGCTCCATACCACCCGATCCAGGACAACGACAAGATCACCCACGAGCTATTGCGCCAGCTGCTCGGGGTATGGGATCACATCAAGAACAAAGGCGACCACGGCGCGGAGAACTATGGCCTGGAGTTCGTTGGGTTCTGGCCATACAAGCGGGAATGCCGCCGGATCCGCGGTGACTACATCCTGACGCAACATCACGTACAGGATCCGCCTGAGCTCCCGGACGCAGTCGCCTACGGGTGCTGGGGGATCGACATCCATGTCCAGGGCGGGATCCTTGCACGGCGCAAGCGACCGTATCCGCCCCCCCGCCTGAACGAGAACTGGGAGACCTACGGCACGCTAGTCTACCCGATCCCGCTGCGGGCCCTCTACTCACGAAACATCGTCAACCTTATGATGGCCGGCCGTCCGATCAGCTGTACGTACATTGCCTTTGCTTCCAGCCGAGTGCTCTCCACCGGCGCGATCGTTGGCCAGGCCGTCGGTACGGCGGCCGCTGTTGCAGTCCGTCGCGGGGTTGCGCCGCGGGAAGTAGCCCGGCGGCACATCCGCGAAGTGCAACAGATCTTGCTGCGCGACGACTGCTACATCCCCGGCGTTGCGAACGAAGACCCTAACGACCTGGCACGCATGGCCAAAGTCACGGCCAGCAGTGACTGGCCACTGACGTTCCCCGAGAAGGAACTGGGGGCGTGGAGCCTGGCCCGGCCGTTGGCGCAGATTTTCCCCGTCAGCGAACCGCGTCTGGAACGGGTGTGGCTGAAGCTCATCTCGACACGCTCCGAACCGACACCAGTCAAACTGGGCCTCCGTCCGGCACCGTACGTCTGGGACTTCCGTGCAGACGTCGACCTCGCACAAGCCACGGCCGTTGTACCCCCTAAGCGGGCGGCGTGGGTGAGCTTCGACCTAGGCGTCGAGCTTCAGCCCCGCCGACTCTACTACGTGCACCTGGCGGCGCAACCGGGCATTCGGTGGGCAGCCCATCGGGACAAGCCCGGTGAACCGAGCCTGGTACCGCCGGGCGTGACCCCAGCGGACTTACCGGGCAAGAAGCGCTGGCGGCCGGCCGTCGGCGGGCGGGCATTCCTGATGAGGGTTGAGCCGGAGTGCCGGCCATACGGCCCGGAGAATGTCAACCGCGGTACAAATCGGCCCGATCGCTGGACCAACATCTGGATCTCCGATCCGACCAGAGGTTTGCCGGCCTGGCTCGAGCTGCGCTGGGATGAGCCGGTGGAATTCGACACCGTGCAACTGACCTTCGACACCGACGCCCTCAAACGGGTGACCCTGCCGTTGTTCCGGTATCCGGAGTGTGTGCGGGCATACCGGCTGATGGTAGAGACCGGTGGGGGATGGCAGGAGATCGTACGCGAGGCGGACAACTACGTACGCCGCCGCGTTCACCGATTTGATCCGGTGAGAACCCGCGCGCTGCGGATCGTCGTCGAGGCCACCAACGGCGCACCGTCTGCGCGGATTTACGAGGTGCGTGTCTATCGGGAGCAAACCGGCTAGGGAAGCGGGCGACGGAAACCGCTCGCCGCCACGCCGGCCCACGGTGCGCAGCGGGTGTCTGCGGGCACGGTTCCCACCGCCGTTGCGGCCAAGGACCGGTCAGTCAGCGAGCGCGACCTTCTGCAGAAGGCGTGGTATTTCACTGCGCGCCTAGAGGAGTAGGAAATGGCAGTGAGCCCGGGTGAAATCGGCGATCGGGATCGGCCGTGCGGCGCGGCTATGGGTGAGCCGACCAGGTCTGAAGCGACGGTGAACCCGGCGATCCTGGTGGTGTTCGGCGCAACGGGCGACCTGATGCGTCGCAAGCTCATGCCCGCGCTCTACAACCTCGCGCTGGACGGTCTGCTGCCGGAGGGGACCGTGGTCGTGGGAGTGGGACGCAGGGAGCAGGCCGATGAAGCGTTCCGTGGTGCGATGCGCGAGGCCGTCGCGCGACACTCGCGCCGCGGCCTCCCCGATGAGACGCTCTGGCAAGACCTGAGCCGGCGACTCTACTACGTGCGCTGCGCATTCACCACGGCCGAGGGCCAGCGGCAGCTCCGCGAGCGGCTGGAAGCACTCGACGCCAGACATGGCACCGGGGGCCGCCGGCTGTTCTACCTGGCCGTGCCGCCGGAGCTGTTCGAGCCGACGATTCGGGCCCTGCGAGAGTCCGGCCAGGGGGACCTGCGCGCCCACGTGGCACCCGACTGGCGCCGTATCGTGGTTGAGAAACCGTTCGGTTCAGATCTCGCTTCGGCCTGCCGTCTTAACGACGAACTGAGCCGAACGTTTCGCGAACGGCACGTGTTCCGCATCGACCACTACCTCGGCAAGTTCACCGTCCAGAACCTGCTGGTCTTCCGCTTTGCAAACACGCTGTGGGAACCGGTCTGGAACCGCAGCCACATCGACCACGTGCAGATCACGGTGGCCGAGCAGATCGGCGTCGAGGACCGCGGCGAGTACTACGAACAGACTGGCGCGCTGCGCGATATGGTGCAAAACCACCTGCTGCAGCTTCTCTGCTTGACGGCAATGGAGCCGCCGGCAACGCTCGACGCCGATGCGATCCGGGACGAGAAGGTCAAGGTGCTGCGCGCGGTCCAACCCATCCCCACCGGGGCAGTCGCCCCAGCAGTCGTGCGCGGCCAGTATGGGCCAGGCCAAGTTGATGGCGAGCCGGTGCCGGGCTACCGCCAGGAGCCGGAAGTTGCCCCTGATTCCACAGTCGAAACGTACGTCGCCTTGAAACTGGCCATCGAGAACTGGCGGTGGGCCGGCGTGCCCTTCTACCTGCGCACCGGCAAACGGCTTGCAAAGCGAGTAACACAGATCGTCATCGAGTTCCAGCAGCCGCCATCGGTGCTGTTCCGCAAGTTATTCCCGCAGAGCATTCAGAGCAACACGCTCGTGATCGAAGTGCAGCCGGACGAGGGCATCTCGCTGGAGTTCAACGCGAAGGTGCCCGGTACATTGACCCGGATCCGCACGGTCGAGATGGACTTTAACTTTGACGAGAGCTTCGGGTCGTACTCGCCAGAGGCGTACGAACGCTTGCTCCTCGACGCACTGCTCGGCGACGCGACGCTCTTTACCCGACGCGACGAAGTCGAGGCGGCCTGGTCAATCGTCGACCCGATCCGGCAGTGGTTCGACCGGCTGCCGCCTCCGGAGCTGTACCCAGCCGGAACATGGGGACCGGCCGCCGCAGATCGGTTGATTGCCCAGGACGGTCGCTATTGGCGGAACCCTAAGGGCTAGCCCGTGCGGGCGCGGTTGTTTCGTCGCAGCACTGCGACAAGCTGTCGCCGCCGGCAGAAGCGGCACAGGTAACGAGGCCGATGCAGGGGCGTTTCCAGCACGTGTTGCCCGGCACGTTGGTTGCAATGCATGTCCGTCGGTCGACGGCTCCGGGTGCGGCGTCATCGCGGTTGAACGGAGGGACAGCCATGGCTCGGAAAAAGGCGGTTGCTGAAGTCGGCACCAGGGGGCTGAAGCCGGCGGAGGTTCCTGTCCAACTGCCTCCTGAGCTGGTAGGACTGGCGGCGCAGATCGAGCAGGATGGTGGCCGCGTACTGTGTGCCTATCGCGATCCGTGGGGGGGACACATGCAGCTGCTCGCTGCGCTGCCGTTGGATCGAGTGGATCCGACGCCGTTCCAGCGTGACTTGTCGTCCGCCCACGTTAGCCGCCTTGCGCTGGTCATCGAAAAGCTTGACCGATTCCTCGATCCGATCATCGCGGTGCGCACGGACGACGGGCGCTATTGGACACCGAACGGTTACCACCGCACGGCTGCGATGAAGCAGCTGGGGGCCAGCTCGATCGTTGCCATCGTGCTGCCGGAGCGGGACATCGCGTACCAGATCCTGGCGTTGAACACGGAGAAGGCGCACAATCTGAAGGAGAAGTCGCTGGAAGTCATTCGCATGGCACGCGATCTGGCCCACCTGGACCCACGGCCGGAGATCGAATTCTCGCTGCAATTCGAAGAGGCCCCGTTCTTGACGCTGGGCATCTGCTACGAGCAGCACGCTCGGTTCTCAGGCGGTGCGTACCACAGCCTGCTGAAGCGGATCGACCAGTTCCTGGAGTTGCCGCTGCCTGAGGCGCTGGAGCTGCGTGAGCGGCGTGCCGAGAAGCTGCTGAAGCTGGACGAGAAGGTCAGCGAGATCGTCCAAGCGTTGCGGGACCAGGGCATCGAAAGCCCTTACCTGAAGACTTACGTCGTGGCTCGGCTAAGCCCGCTGCCGGCCAGACGTCGCACCACGGCCGACTACGACGAGACGATCGATGCCATGCTGAAGGCTGCCGCTCAGTTCGACCCAGCGCACGTGCGACTGGAGGACCTGGTCGGCCTGGCCGCGGGCGGTAGCGAGGAGTAAGCTATGCGGATCAGTGGTCGGTGACGTCCTCCAGCAACGAGATGCTCACGATCTTCTCGGCGCGGATGTGAACCAGATGGCGGTTGCGGCGAACGCCGTACTGGGAGCTTTCCAACACGTAGAGCTCGCGCGTCGCGTCGGAATCGCGTAGGTCGTGGACGTCGGCGTCGCGCAGCTCGACGAAGTCACCAGCGTACCGGGTCAGCGTTCCGATGTAGACGTACGGGGCGTCGACGTCCACGACGACCACCTTCCCTACGTACCGTGCCAGCGGTTTGGCGTCGTCGCTCATGGCTGCCATTCCGGTGCGCAATGGCTACGGCTGGTCCGTTCCGATCTGCTCCGAGGGCCGTTCCGGCTGCGAACTGCCCGTTCCGGAGGGCGCGTCGTCAGATTGCTGCGACGGCTGCGGGGCGTGCTGCGGTTGAGCTGAGCCGTCCCCGTGGGGCTCGCCCTCCGGAGGGTGCTCTCCGCTGAGTCGATCCAGAGCCACCTGCACATAGGGCTTCATGTCGCGCAGGCGACCGTAGAGGTTGACGATCGAGTGCCATATCTTCTGGGCCTCAATGATCCGCCCGTTCCGGTACAGTTCGTCGGCCTGCGCAAGCTTGCGCAGCACGAGCGCCACGCGGTCCGTCTTGCCAGCGGTCTCCTCCAGCTGCCTGATGCGACGTCGGGCCAGGTTAACGAAGGGACGCGCGTCCTGTTCGTCCTTCAGCAGCTCCACCATGGCCCGATACCGTTCAAGAGCCGTGACCGGGTCACCAAACTGCTCGTAGTTCCAGGCTTCGCGGTACAGCCGCTCGGCTTCTGAGCGGGGCTCACGGCCCAGCCGGACGTTGCGCAGGAAGCGGTTCTCGGCCTTGATCATCTCGACCTGGTCGATCCAGGCCCGGATCTCGTCAATGTGCTCGCCGTCGGGGAAGCGCTCGACATAGGGCAGCATATAGTCTTCCAGGGCCTCGTACATCTGATACTCGTCCTTGGAGGCCATGGCAACCCGAGCCCGCTCGTAGAGCTCATGCTCCGACGGCGGCTGCATCATCCAGACCACAAAGGTTACCAGCAGCGCCAGGGCGCCGACCAGGACGGCCGGCCGCTCCCACAGCGACCGATCTTCCGTTCTCTTTCGCTTCTTCTTTTTCTTTGTTCGCGCCGGCAGCGGGCCAGCGGTCGCCTGGGCCCGTGAGGCCGGCACGGCTGTGGCTCCTGCGGCAGCCGGAACTGCTGCCGACAGCGGCCGGCCCTCTGTAACGGCGGTGGCGGCAGTGCGCTCCAGGGCCTTTTCGCGCGCCTGAAGCAAGGCCTGCTCGACCATGACCGCATCCAGCGGGCGAGCGGCCGGATCCTTCTGCAGCAAGTGCATTACGATAGCGTCCAGCCAGATCGGGCAGTCGACGGCTCGCTGGATCGGCGGCACCGGACGCTCTTGGATGTGCTTGTACAGCACCTCGGCCGCCGAGTCAGACACAAACGGTGGCTCGCCCACAAGCATCTCGTACAGGACACAGCCCAGGGCATACAAGTCGGTCTTGGCCGAAAGGCTGTGCTTGCCAGTGATCTGCTCCGGGGCCATGTACGCGTACGTGCCGACCGTCTTGCCCGGCTGAGTCAACATGGTCGCGTCCTGGCCCTTGGCCAGGCCGAAGTCGCTCAGCTTCAGCTGCCCCTTGTCGGTCAGCAGCAGGTTGCTCGGCTTCAGGTCGCGATGCACCACACCGTGGCGGTGAGCACAGTCAAGGGCCCGGCAGATCTGCACCCCGAAATGGATCACCTCCTCCCACGGCAACCTGCCCTTGCGCCGGATCAAGCCGGCCAGCGTACCACCCGTGACATACTCCATCGCGAAGTAGGGCTGCGGCGGTTTCGGACTGCCACCATAGCAGCGGACGATGTTCGGGTGACGAAGCTGCCGCAGCACCTTCATCTCGCGGCGAAAGCGGGCAACCAGCGCCTCGTTCTCTAACATCGATGGGGGAAACAGCTTCACCGCGACGATCTTGCCCGTCGGCACGTGGCGCGCGCGGAATACGACCCCCATGGCGCCGGCACCAAGCCGCTTCTCCAGGATGAACGGGCCAACTTTTTTCGGCGTTGTCGTCATCGGCGCTCGAACGTGCGCGGCACCGCGTACCTCGCTGACGAAATCTTAGCCACCCGACTCCGGCCGTGATAGCCCAAACCAGCGAGCACGTGGGACTGAGCTCCTGCATCGAGACCGTCCGAGCGTCCTGCCGGTTTCAATTGCTCCGAGCCGGGCCGCTGGGCAATCGGTGCAACGGCCGGTGTAAACGACCGTCCAGACCAACTTGCATCCGATCGTTCCGATTGTCGCCCGTGAAACAAGTGAGCTGTACCCCGTGGATCGAGACAACCGGTCTGACCGACGTGCCTGGCCCCGGGCGTCGCGCCAATGGAATTCGGCTGTGCGCTACGGCGGTCCGCAGTCGTCCAACCGATGCAAGCGGTTGCCATGGCCGTCTGCCCGTGAGGACCCGGCCGGCGGCTATTGCGACAGTTCTATCGTCACGGCCATCACAATGGGGGCCGTGTTGTCGTTTCCCTTCGCGAATTCGATCGCTCGAATGATCGCTGTCCGCTTCGGTTCGAGCTTGAGGTACCGGATCTGTTGGCCTCCTTCGAACTTGAACGCCAGCTCGGAGCCCGGCACGTCCACGACTCGGATGTAGTCGGCCATGTGTACGCCGTTGATCAACTTGTGCTCTTCCACCTGCCCGTCGGCATAATGCAGGCGCACGACCATGGAGACCGATCCGGCAGGGGACGCCGGATAGCCCCAGCCCGCGACACCGCTGAGCAAATGGATCGCCCGGGCGGGCAGGTTGCACGGCAACGCCACCGACCGGGGCATCGTCCGTGAGACAGCCCCAATGGGGCTATGGAGTAACACCACGTTCGGCACCGTTCCACTACGTGGATCCACCAGGTGGAACGGGATGCCCCGGTACCGCTTCGGACCCCAGTCGCGGAAAACCAGCCGCTCCCTCTGAGCATCCCTGCTGTAGAACATCCCACGTACGCTGGTGATTGTCGCCACGGCGCGGAGTGAAAGCGGGACGAAACGTCGCCGTGCGGTCAAGAAGCTGAGCAGATCGACCAACTCCTGCTCGGACAACTGTTCTTCGAAGCCTTCAGGCATCAACGACTTGCCCGAGTTACGGATCGCCTCGATCTCCTCGCGCAGCACGACATGCCGCTGGCCTTCGTTGTCGATCAACTCCACTGCAGCCCGCGATTCGGCCGCTAACAGGCCGGTCAGCACGCGACCGTCGGTGGTCAGGACCAGATACTGGGTGAAGTTGCCCTCGACCGAGCGGTTCGGATCCAGGATGTCGGCCAGAATCTCGTGTTTGCTCCGTGCTGCCAGTCCGCTGAGATCAGGTCCGACCGCGTTGCCGATTTCTCCGAACCGGTGGCACTTGGCACAGTTCTTCTCGAACACCTGCTGGCCACGCGCCGGATCGCCGTCACGCTCTGCCAGCGGCAAGAGGCGGTTCAAGACGTCGGAGCGGCTACTGCTGGCTGCCGAAGACTTCAGCAGCTTTGCCGCTCGCTCAGCAATAGCCTGATCGGGATGTTGCATGAGTGCCTGCCGCTGGTCCAACGTCAAATCGCGCACGCTGATCTGCCCTTCGGCCAGCGCATCCAACAGGGCACGCGACCAGGACGGTCGGCGCAGGCAGAGCGCAACGACCGCGCGGCGCAGGGTGGGCGTCAAGGTGGCCCAGCGGCTGAGCAGCTCGGTCGCCACGGCATCAGCCGACAGTTCGCTCAACCGCTGCAGCACGCGCTCGTTGAAGGCGGGCGGTTCGCTGACGCGAATCTGCGCCACGACGGCCCGAACGGTCTCCTCGTCCGGATCCAGCAGCAGAAGGCGATCGATCGTGGCCAGTCGCTGGTCCGGTGAAAGCTCTGGCGACGCAAGCTGAGCGAGCAGCCTCTTGCGCAGCTCCGCTACGAGCGATTCCGCGAGTTCCTGCAGACCGGCCCGGCGGTACAGCAGGATGAGGTTGGCCTGTGCCGGGCCACGCAGCTTGCGCAACACGTGAGCCAGCTGGCGGCGTTGGACCTCGTTGGGTGATATCTTCTGGCCCTCCGGCCAACCGGCGAGCAGCCCTTTCGTGACCGCCGTGGCCACGTCGGCCGGAGCCGCCCCGATCCGCTGGATCAGCGCAACGGCCAACGCGGTGTCGATTCCTGCGCGAGCAACGTGTTCGGCCACTACCTGACAGGCCTCCAGGAGCGGTCGCGAGTCCTTGGAACTCGCAAGCGCTTCGGTTAGGAACAGTGCGCCGTGGTTGGCGGCTGCGATCGTTGCCGCCAGGGGCAGCCAGCGATCCTGTCCCAGTTGCGGGTCAGCAAACTGATCCACGAGCAGCGCAGCGACCGGTCGTGATGGCGGTGCTTCGCTCAACGCCAGCAGGGCAGCCAACCGCACGCGGCCGTCGGGATCAGCCAGCAGCTCACTTTCCAGCACGACGCGAGGCAACTCGGCCGTGCGTGGGAAGACTTGCACGGCAGCGCGCCGGACCGCGGCGTTCCGCGCGCGCATCGCGTGGCGGAGAGCCTCGACCACTTCCGGCCGTTCTACGACGCCTAGCCCTTCCAGGGTCCAGATCGCGTGCAGTGCCGCCAGTGAGTCGGCATGATCCTGGACGATCCTGACCAACACGGGGATCTGGTCTAGCGCACGCCGAGTCACCAGCTCCCACTGCGCACGCATCCGCCACCACTGACTGGGATGGTGCAGTTGTTCCACCAGCCTGGCTGGTTGCATCCGGTCGAACGCGGGAAGCGGCCACCGCGTGCCCAGGGGGGAGACGATCCGGTAGATGCGGCCGTGAGTCTTGTCTCTCAAAGGTGTCACATATGCGTTGCCCTTGCCGGTTTCGAAACCGGGTGGCGTCGGATTGTGTTGCACGATGAAGTTGTACCAGTCCAGGAACCAGATCGCACCGTCCGGACCCGCGGCTGCGGCAATCGGCGCTGCCCACTCGTCGTCGCTGGCCAGCAGGTTGTAACCGTTCCGCGCAAGAAAGTGGCTGCCGTGCCGCTGTGGCAGGCAGAGGTGGATCAGGTGACCGGTCGGTTCACAGACGAACGCACCGCGGCGCACCGGCTCGGGGAACAACTCGTCACCGTAGAAGTTGTAGCCGCTGGCTGCCGTGAACGCCCCGAAGTAGTCCACTTGCCGGTACGGCCCGATCGGATGGTACTTCTTGTGCTCATCGATCGGAGCGATCCCCAACTCGTACCAGCCACGGACCTGCTCGAAGTAACGATTCGGAATGGCCAGGTAGAAAGCATGCTGGTTGTTGGCCGTTGAGACGAACACGTCTCCTTCGGGACTGATGCCCAGGCCCCAGGTGTTGTTCGTCGTAGGTGCGACAAACTCGAACTCGCTTCCGTCCGGACGAAAGCGAAACACCCCCTGACGGAAGCGTATTTCCCGACCGCCGACGCGCACCGTTCCACCCGAGTACCCGACCGTCGCCCAGATCCAGTTGTCCAGTCCCAGATGAAGGTTAGCGTGAACCGCGTGCGTGTCCGCACGCCCGAAGCCGGTGAAGAGGATCGTCCGTTCGTCCGCGCGGTCGTCGCCATCGGTATCGCGAAGAACCAGAATGTGCGGGGCGCACGCAACGATGAGCGCATCACCGGTGTGCACAAGTCCGGTAGGAATGTTGAGCTTATCGGCAAAGACGGTGAACCGATCCGCTTTGCCGTCCCCGTCGGCGTCCTCGCAAATGACGATGCGGTCGCTGCCGTTGCGTTCGGGGTGATCGAGAACGCGGTTTGGGTAGTCGGTGCTTTCGATGATCCACAGCCGGCCGCGTGGCCCGAAGGTCATCGCCAGTGGCTTCTTGATCTGGGGCTCCGATGCAAAGAGCTCGACCCGAAACCGATCCATCGTCGTGTACCGCCTGGCCGAGGCGACCGGGGCAAGCGGCTCCTGCATTCGGGTCTGACGCGTCACCTTCCGCCCGGGACCGTACACCGGCACACGGTCCACCTGGCGGTAGCGGAACGGCTTCGGATCGTCCAGCCTGCGCGCTGCCCACTGCACCGCGCGGCGCAGGACCGATCGGACGGGTTCGTGCTTCCACGCGGCCGGTGGCAGCAGCAGCACGACGAGCCGACCGCGGCCCTGGGGCCGGACCCACACGTAGGGCTGGATCGCCCCGTCTTGGTCAGCACCGAGCAGAGGACGGCAGTCGCTGGGCAGCTCACCACTATTGATGGCCGGTAGCTCCAGCTCCATTGCCGTCGACTCTGCGGTGATCGGATGCCGGTTGTCGAGCACGAGCAAGTGCAAGCGGCAGGCATCGTGAACGGTCGGCACAACGCCGAGCAGTTCACCGAGGGCCGCAGGAACCTCGGATGGGATGCCGAGGATGACCAGGCCCCGGCCGTTGGCGAGTCCCTGGCGGGCACGGGCCAGTATGGACAGATCCGAGTCCTGTGACAGGCCGGTCACGTTCAGGAGGAGAACGTCAGGTTGCTCGCTGGTGACAACCACCTCGTCGCCATGCTCGCCGTTCAGGCTAGCCACGACGGCAGGGCGTGTCTGCGGATCACCAAGGTACATCACCTTGATTGTCTGGCCCTCTTGCATCGCACTCAGGGCCCAGGGCATGCTCGCGAAGGCGGTAGCCACCATGAGCACGGCTGGCCCAAGTCGGCAAGACATCGACAGAATCACCTCCTTTCGGGGAAGCGTTCAGGTAGAGCCTGGCCTGAGTTGCTCACCGTTCGTCCTAAATCATAGTGAGTCGTTCATTGGCCTCCGTTCGGGTAGCTGCATTCGGCGGGCCATTCGAGCGCCCCGCGCTGTCTATGCAGGCCAGGAAGGACTCGATTGAGCGGAACGAGTGTGATCGAAGTCGTTTGTTGGTTTGTGCCGTTCGATCGGACCGGCTTGCGTTGTTCAACCGCTGCTCTGACGCGAACGCCTCCGCGCGGGTTTCGCTTCGCCTCCGTTTGGGCGATGGTCTCGCCCGCGTTGACGGGTTGGTTTCGGCGGCGTTGGGAGCTGGTTTCGCCTGCGTCGGAGGACCGTTCAACTCGCCAGCTACCGTGAACTCGCGGGAGGGGGGCTTTACGTCCCCCTCCCGCTGTGTTGATGGGTAGCGCGGGCAATACCAGTTTTGTTTTTTTCTCCCTCCCATTTGAAGAATCCCCCGACGCCGCCGACCTCGTC
>JALXBF010000163.1 GCA_026991575.1 Planctomycetota bacterium
TTGAACCTCAGCGGTCCCGGTTACCTTACTTGCGCAGCCTTAACGACGGCGGCAGGTTCCTGACGCCACCTACGGAGCTCAGTACCTGGCAGCGGCGGCGTGAGTATCTGAAGGCGCAGATCCTGGTGTCTGCGGGACTATGGCCTGAGGTGCCTCGCGGGCAACTGAACGCTCAGATCTACGGTAAAGAGCTACGCGACGGCTACAGCATCGAACGGGTCGTGATCGAAACGATTCCTGGCTTTTACCTGACCGGAAACCTGTACCGACCGGCACCGTGGGTGCCGACGCAAGCCGAAGATGCCACGCGCAAGAAGCAGCGTCAGGCATGGGAAAAGATCCGTTCCGCTGAGAAACGCCCGGGCATTCTCTGTCCGCACGGCCACTGGCGGTACGGTCGGTTCGAACCGGAGGTGCAGCGGCGGTGCAAGCAGCTTGCACGCATGGGGGCCGTGGTCTTCAGCTACGACATGGTCGGTTACGGCGATTTCAAGCCATTCGGGCACCGTTTCCTGGACGACGAGCTACGGCTGATGGGCTTTAGTCTCTTTAGCCTCCAGACGTGGAATTCGCTTCGTGCCCTGGACTTCCTGCTGTCCCTGCCGGACGTCGATCCTGATCGAATCGCCTGTACCGGGGCCTCTGGGGGGGGCACGCAGACCTTCTTCCTGAGCGCCCTGGACGAACGGGTAAAGGTGGCCGCTCCGGTGGTCATGGTTTCGCAGGATATGCAAGGGGGGTCCTATTGCGAGAATGCGGACTGCTTGCGCATCGGCACCGACAATGCCGAGATCGCTGCCCTCGTGGCACCGCGACCACAGCTCTTCGTGTGTGCACGCGATTGGACGTGGCAGTTTCCCGAGAAGGGCTTCCCGCAGGTTCGGGCCGTTTACGCACTGTATGGCGCAGCGGACAACGTCGAAGTTGCCCGCTATGATTTCCCGCACAACTACAACCGCACCAGCCGCGAGCGGGTCTACCGTTTCTTTGCCCGCAGACTCTTTGGCATCGACGAGAAGCTGACTGCTGAGCTGAGCAGCGAGGCAGAACCACAGCAGAACATTACTGCCTGGACGGACGACCATCCCCGGCCGGAAGACTTCGTCACTGCCGATGAGCTCAAGGAGACGCTCCGGGAGTTCGTCCTGGATCAAGCGGCGCGAATCTGCCCGGAAACACTGGGTGACCAGTGGCCGTCATTTGCCCACCAGTTGCGCCGTGCGCTCCGCATCCGTCTGGGACTAGAACCGGTGCGACCCGAGCACGTCACCCCCCGCGTGCTCAGCGAGCAGACCGAGCCATGGGGCAAACAGCGGCTGATCCGGTTCGGCATTGGGATCACGCCGCGGATCCGCGCGCTGGAGCTGACGCCGCAGCAGGCGGCAGGTCGCGCGCTGCTGCTGGTCAGCGACGCACCAGTGGATCGGCTCATCAAGTCCGACGACAAGTTGCGGACGGCATTGCTGGCCTGCGTCGCTGACGGATGGCGCGTGCTGGTTATCGAGCCGTACGAGGTCGGCGAGAACCGCGACCCGTTCCGAAAGCCAGCGGAGCAGCTGCTGCGGCACTTCCTGTGCTACAACCGGTCGGTTGCCGGGGAACGGGTGCAAGATACGCTGACGGCGATCGAAATGCTTGCAGAAGGGCACACTGAGGTGGCTCTGGTCGGAGCTGGGTCGATGGGACCGATTGCCCTGCTTGCTGCTACGCAGTCCGAGAAACTGGCTCAGCTCGCAGTGGACCTGGCCGGCTTTGACTACCGGCTTGATCCGCTGCCACCACGTGAGCTGCTGGTGCCCGGAATTGTGCGACTGGGTGGGCTGCGCGCAGCAGCGGCACTGATCGAAGTACCGCGTGTCATCCTGTACGGGGCAAGAGGTGCATTCACACCGATCTGTCTTCACGAACGGCTGAAGCGGGCACCGTCACAGATGGCTGTAACGATCGCGCAGGAGTCCGTGCCGCCGGCCCAGCTAATCGAGAAGCTCGCCAGCCTACCGAAGTAACCGTCGACGGCGTGGGTTGCAACAGACGGCTTCGGATCGCAGCTACACGGAGCCAACAACAACAGCTTCCCGAACCACGGTTGTTGTCCAAGCCGCTGGCGGCAACAGGCCTGGTCCTAGAGCCACGTTTGCCTAACAATGTAGCCGCCGAGACCAAGGGGGTGTCGAAGGAAGGCGGTCCCCACTGCTACGGTGCTGTGCAGCGATGGAGATTGTTGCGGTTCTGCAAGACGCCGAGCAGCGCTTGTTGGAGTGGTTCGGCCTGACCCGCGGCCAGCTCTACGGGATTATGGGATTGCTGGCCGTCGCTTCGGTGGTCATGGTCGTTGCAGCAGCCGCAATCGTCCCGGTGCTTATCGTGAAGATGCCCGAGGACTACTTTGTGCGGCCGGATCCACCACGTCCCCGTTGGGCCCAGCGCCATCCGTTGCTGTACCTGGCCTGGCTCGCGTTCCGCAACGTGGTCGGCTTGTTCTTTGTGGCGATCGGAATCATCCAGCTGTTTACTCCGGGGCAGGGGGTGCTGTGCATTCTGATCGGGTTATCGCTGATGGTGTTTCCGGGCAAGCGGCGGCTGGAGGGCCGTCTGGTCGGTAACCGCTATGTGCTTCGACCGGTGAACGCGATACGCAGACGGGCCGGTAAGCCACCGTTGATTGCGCCCGGATCGGCAGCCGGCCAGGAGCGCAGGCAGTGTGTGAGCTCGGTGCCTCGGGCCGGTGGTTAGAGGGGGCCGGTCGACTAGGCGCCGCCGTCGCTGACTTGCACCTCTTGATGGGCTCGCCGATTCCTGGCGGCTGAGCAGACGCACGCGTCGTGGGCCGACTGGCGTGGCGTGTTCCTGCACACCCTACACACGGAGGTGGAACTGCATCATCCCCGCAGGGCGGACCTGCGGGCAGCGGGCCGAGCCAGGTCGGCCGGAAGCTCGCTCTGGTACGCAACTGCGGGCTCCTTCAGCCGGGTGGCGCCTTGACTTCCCGGCCACGATCCTATCTGCACCTGGCACCGACGCGCTGTGTTGGCCTTCCGGTTTGATCACCATTGCCCTTTCCCAGAGAAGTGCGCATGCTGCACAGCAGCAGATCCACGCTGAACACGGACGTAGCGTTCACGAGGCAGGACACATGTCTGGGCGTGGTTGGCGACGAAGGATCCTGGTGGCCGTTGCCATCGGTGTCATGGCAGTTCCCCCCAACAGCGTTGGCACGGCGGCGTCCGGCCCGGTCCGATTAACTGGCATCAGCGTGCCCGACGGTACCGGCCTACCACCTCGGCGGCCCACAAACAGCGGCGCAGGCCGGAGTGCGGCAAGTCAGTCCTCGGACGACGATTCCAGAAAAGGGGCGGCACAAGCTGCAGAGCCAGTGGAAGCGGTGTTTGACGCAGGCGGCGGCGAGCACAGCAGCCAGCGTCAACCGTTGATCGCCTGGCAAAAAGGTCACTTCCGGATCGTGCCCTATGGAATCGGCTGGTTGCACGCCTCCTATGACACGTCCCGCACCGTGTCCGGACCGTTCGTCCTGTTCGTGCACTCGGACGATACTCAGGGGGAGCCCTCCTTCAGCGTTAGCGCACGCGCGACTCGCCTGGGCTTTCAGATC
>JALXBF010000164.1 GCA_026991575.1 Planctomycetota bacterium
CGCCGAGCTCGGCACGTCGAAGTCCAACTCCTCGGTGATCAGCACGGCAACCTGGTGCACCTCTGGGAGCGTGACTGCAGCATCCAGCGGCGCCATCAGAAGGTGGTCGAGATCGCGCCGGCAATCAACCTGCCCGAACGGCTGCGCGAGCGCATCTGTGCTGCTGCGGTGCAGATCGGCCGTCACATGCGCTACGACAACGCCGGCACGGTCGAGTTCTTGGTGGATCTGGAGACGGAGGAGTTCTACTTCATCGAGGTGAATCCGCGCATCCAGGTCGAGCACACGGTTACTGAGCAGGTGACCGGCATCGACCTTGTGCAGTGCCAGATCCTCGTCGCCGAAGGCGTGCCGCTTGATGATCCGGCGATCGGGCTGGCAAGTCAGGAGGCGGTAAAGGTACACGGCTTCGCGTTCCAGTGCCGCGTGACGACGGAGGATCCCGAGAACAACTTCCTGCCTGACTACGGCCGCATCACGCATTACCGCTCGCCCGGTGGCCTGGGCATCCGGCTCGATGCCGGGCAGGCGTTCACCGGTGCGGTGATCACGCCGTACTACGATTCGCTTCTGGTCAAGGTCACCGCCTGGGGGATCCGTTTTCCAGACGCCGCCCGGCGGATGGAGCGGGCGCTGCAGGAATTCCGCATCCGAGGGGTGAAGACCAATCTGCCGTTCCTGATCAATCTCGTCACTCACCGTGATTTCCTGGAAGGCAGACTCTCGACGCGGTTCATCGACGAGCGGCCGGAACTGTTTGCGTTCAAGCCACGCCAGGACCGCGCCAGCCGATTGGCTGCGTACCTGGGGCATGTGATCGTTAACGGCAATCCGATCGTGAAGGATCGGCCTCGAGCGCGGCGCAAGAGCGAAGCGCCTCTACCGCGGTTCGATCACCGCCAGGATCCTCCGCCGGGCATGCGCGACAAGCTGCGGGAACTGGGGCCAGAACAGTTTGCCCGCTGGGTACGTGAGCAGCAAACGCTGTTCATCACGGATACGACGTTCCGAGACGCACACCAGTCGCTACTGGCCACGCGGATGCGCACTTACGACATGCTCCGGATCGCACCGGCTTACGCTCGCCTGTTGCACCGGCTGTTTTCCATCGAGATGTGGGGGGGGGCTACGTTCGACGCCGCGATGCGTTTCCTGAAGGAATGTCCCTGGCAACGGATCGTCGAACTCCGGCGCCGGATTCCGAACATCCTGTTCCAAATGCTGCTGCGCGCTTCGAACGCCGTCGGCTACGCTGCTTACCCGGACAACGTGGTCAAGGCGTTCGTGCAGGAAGCGGCTGCTGCAGGAATCGATCTATTCCGCATTTTCGATGCCTCCAACTATCTGCCTAATCTCAGGTTTGCCATCGAGACGGTACGCGAGACCGGGGCATTGTGCGAGGCAGCCATCTGCTACACGGGTGATATCCTGTCCGCCAGGCGGACCAAGTACAACCTGAGCTACTATGTCGAACTGGCGCGTGAGCTGGAGAAGGCCGGAGCGCATTTCATAGCCATCAAGGATATGGCCGGTCTGTGTAAGCCGTATGCGGCCGAACGGTTGGTTCGGGCCCTGCGCGAGGAAGTCGGCCTACCGATCCACTTCCACACCCATGACACCGCTGGCGGTCAGCTTGCCACCCTAATCAAGGCGGCTGAGGCAGGCGTCGACGTGGTCGATGCCGCCATGGGGCCGCTGTCCGGGCTTACCTCCCAGCCAAACCTGCATACCCTGGTCGAAGCGATCCGTGCCACGCCGCGGGCTGTCGAGCTGGACTTCGAGGTGCTCGAGCAGATCAACGAGTACTGGGAGGCTGTACGGGACTTCTACAGCGCCTTTGAGACCGATATGAAGGCGCCCAGTGCCGAGGTGTACCGGCACGAGATTCCCGGCGGCCAGTACTCGAACCTCCGTGAGCAAGCCCGGGCTCTGGGGCTGGCGGACCGCTGGCACGAGGTCTGCCGCATGTATGCCGAAGTGAACAAGCTCTTCGGTGACATCATCAAGGTCACGCCGACGTCTAAGGCTGTCGGCGATATGGCTCTGTTCCTCGTGGCCAACAACCTCTCGCCCGAAGACGTCCTCAACCCCGACAAGGCGATCGCGTTCCCCGAGTCGGTCGTCGATCTGATGATGGGCAAGATGGGCTGGCCGCCCGGTGGCTTCCCGCCAGAGATCCAGCGCCGCGTTCTTGGTGACCGTAAGCCAATCGAGGGTAGACCTGGCGCCGTGCTACCGCCGGCCGATTTTGAGGCTGCCGCCGACGAGCTGCGCGCGTTACTGGATCGGGAGCCGAGCCGACGCGAGATCGTCTCCTACTTGATGTATCCGAAGGTCTTTCGCGAGTTTGCCGCGCACCAGAAGCAATTCTCCGACACAAGCGTGCTGCCCACGGTCCCGTTCTTCCACGGTATGGAGCCAGGTGAAGAAGCGGCCGCCGAGATCGAGCACGGCAAGACACTGTTCTTTAAATTCCTGGCCGTCGGGGATCCCCATCCGGACGGCAAGCGCACCGTGTTCTTCGAAGTGAATGGCCAGCCGCGCGAAGTCGTCGTCGTGGACCAGCAGATCGAGCGACACACCGGAAAGCGGCGTAAAGCGGACCCGGCAAATCCCCTGGAGATCGGTGCGCCGATGGCCGGGCTGGTGGTGCGAGTGGGCGTGCGGCCCGGGGACCGTGTGCGCCGCGGACAGCCGTTGCTGTTCCTGGAGGCTATGAAGATGGAAACCTCGGTCACCGCCCCCGAGGATGGCCGAGTGGCCGAGGTGCTTGTGACGCCCGGAACGCAAGTCGAGCCTGGCGAACTGCTGGTTCGGCTCGAATCCTAACGCCGCCTGCCGCCCCGACCGAACCGACGTGACGTGCACCGGCGGACCGGATTCTCCGGCGAAACTGTTCCCCCATAGGCACACGGCCGTGATGTATCATCGCGGAAGCCACGCCGTGCATGCCACAGCGGGACGAAGCGAACTAGGTCCCCGTGGCTGCTCCTCAGGTTTCCGTGGAAACGCAGAACCGATAGCTGCGCCATCGGATTCGAACGAAGCGGTCAGTCAAAGGCAAGCGTCATGGGCACTAGCGCAACGCGTAACCCTGCTGTATTGCTTGCCGCGGTCCTGGCGATCCCAGTGGTGCCGGTGGCGACCACCGCCGCCGAGAAGCCAAACATCCTATTCATCCTGGCCGACGACCTCGGCTGGGGAGACCTGGGATATTACGGCCATCCGGTACTGCGCACGCCGAACCTCGATCGCCTCGCGCGCCAGGGTACGTTGTTCACCGATTTCTACGTGAACGGTTCCGTCTGTTCGCCCAGCCGGGCAGCGTTCATGTCCGGGCTGTTTCCCGCCCGCTTGCGGATCCACGGGCACCTGGCCGACCACCGCCGTAACCAGGCCCGCGGCATGCCCGACTGGGTGGACCCGACCGTGCTGTTCTTGCCTCGGCTTCTCAAACAGGCCGGCTATGTCACCGCTCACGTCGGCAAGTGGCATCTCGGACATGGCCGCACAGCGCCGCAGCCGTCCGCATACGGGTTCGACTACCATCGCTGCACGCTGGCAAACGGACCGGGCTTCCAACAGCACCAGAAGGACCCGTACTTTCGGGCCCGCTCTACCGCGATATTCGTTGATGAGGTGATCCGGTTCATTGAGCGGAACCGCGGCAAACCGTTCTACGTGAACCTCTGGACACTCGTACCACACGCCACACTCCATCCCACGCCAGAACAGCTGCGTCTGTACGCCTTCCTCAAGCCCAGCCCGAACTTGCCCTATGCCTCCGCTCGGCAGATCTACTACGGCACGGTCACTGCGATGGACCGGGAGCTCGGACGGCTATTCCGCTGGCTGGACCAACAGGGGCTGACACAAAACACGCTGATTCTCTTCAGCTCAGACAATGGTCCCGAAGACATCCACATCCGCAACGCCGGGCACAGCGGAGTCGGCTCCCCTGGGCCGTTCCGCGGCCGGAAGCGGAGCTTGTACGAGGGGGGCATCCGGGTACCGTTCATCGTCCGCTGGCCCGGACACGTCCCGGCGGGCAAGGTAAACAGCAGCTCGGTGGTTGCCGCCGTCGACTTCCTGCCGACCCTGGCTGCGCTGGTGGGGATTCCGTTGCCGAAAGCTTATCGGGGAGACGGCGAGAACATGCTCGACGTGTTGCTCGGATCGGATCGACCCAGGAAGCGACCGCTGTTCTGGGAATGGCGCTTCCGGATCTACGGCTATCACTTTCACCGCAGCCCGATGCTGGCCATGCGCGACGGCAACTGGAAGCTGCTGATGAATCCGGATGGCAGCCGGATCGAGCTGTACGATCTTAGGGAGGATCCGGGCGAAGTGGACAACAAGGCGGCCGAGCATGAGGACGTTGTTCGAAGGATGTCGGCCGAGCTGTTGGCTTGGCAGAAGACGTTGCCCCCCGGACCGATCCAGCGCCAAGCCGGCAGCAATGCGTACCCGTGGCCGAGGCAGCGGGAAGCGGACCAGTGAGTCGAACGCAGCAAGAAACGGGCGACGACCGTCTGGACCTGGGCCGAATTGTCAGGCTCGCAACGTTGCGCACGGTCTGCTGGAGTGAACGGGTCGGTTCCACCAACGACCTGGCCCTGGCCGTCGCGCGCAGCAGCGACGTTGCACTGCCTGCGCTCTTCGTCGCCGAACACCAGTCGCGTGGCCGCGGTCGCGGCAGCAACCGGTGGTGGTCCTCGGCCGGTGCGTTGACGTTCTCGTTGCTAATCGACCCATACCGCTACCAGCTTGACCCCGACCAATGGACCCGTATTGCACTGGCCAGTGCCGTGGCCATTTGCCAGACGATCGACCCGTTGTTGCCGCCATGGATTGGCCCGGCTCGGATTCGCTGGCCGAACGATGTGTACCTCAAGGACCGCAAGGTTGCTGGCATCCTGGTCGAGAACACGACGGCCCGGGGCAACGGGCAACCTGGCGACCGGCGGCTGGTGGTGGGGATTGGCCTGAATGTGAACAACTCGGTTCAGAAAGCTCCTGCCGAGCTGCGGCAGCGGGCGGTGGCGTTGTGCGACGTCGTCGGCCACGAGCTGGATCTGACCGGCCTGTTGGAACGGTTGCTACGAGCGTGGTTCGAGGCCGTGCACCTTTTGGGCCAGGGGGAGCTCGAGCTGGCTCGCTTCTGGCAGGCTCGCGCCGATCTGGTGGGTGAGCCGGTGGAGCTGACGACACCAGCCGGGCCCGTCAAAGGGCTATGCTGCGGCATCGCTCAGGATGGCACGCTGCTGCTGCGTACCGCGCAGGGACCGACAACGTGTGCCACCGGCTGGAACCTTCGCCGCTGCTACGGGTAAAGCTGCTGTGTTTGTTGGCGGCATTGCCGTACGTGTGTGTGCCAGCAGGCTGGTCTCGCGGCTCGGCGCACGGCCGCGTTAAAATTAAGGAAAACCTGTCCGCCATGGCCTACCCGCCGAGCGAAGAGCCTTTCCAACCCGTGAGGTGCCTGCCATGATGATGACGCTGCGACGCAGCCTCTTCGCACTGCTGCTCGTCTCGTGCCTCCTCTACCTCGCCCACCAGAACGACGCGCTTGGGGACGGCGCCAACAACGGTGCCGCTGCCGCACAGAAGCCGGCCAAGAACAAGGCCAAGGCCGACCAGAAGAAGGACTCGAACAACGCAAACAGACCCGACGCCAGCAAGAAGCCGGCGGAGAAACGGGCCAACAAAGCCAAGCCAAAGCCTGATGCGAACCAGCCCGCCAAGAAGCCGCAAGCGAAAGGCAAGCCGGACAAGAAACAGGAGACCGGTAAGCAGCGCAAGCCGGAGGCCAAGCAAGCGAAACCTGCAGGCAAGAAGCACTCCGCGCCGCAGCAGCCGAGCGATCGGGAGAAGCCGAAGCAAGCTGCAAAGCAGGAAGAGAAGCCTGCCGATCAGGCCCGAACGGCGACTAAGCAGGAGCCGCAGCCAGCACCGGAGCAGAAAGCGGTCACCCGGCCGGTCTCCTTCATGCGCGACATCGCGCCCATCCTGGTTAGCCGCTGCGTGGCCTGCCACAACCCGCAAAAGCCCGAAGGGGACGTGCTACTGCACAACTGGCAGGCCATTCAGCAGGGCTCTGGCGGCGAGCCGCTCGTTGAGCCCGGTGAGCCGGAGCTTAGTCTGCTGGTCGAGGTGCTGCAGCCGGACTATGAGCCACGCATGCCGTACAAGGAGGAGCCTCTGCCGGCGCAGCAGCGGCACCTCTTTGAAGCATGGGTAAAGCAGGGAGCGAAGTTCGACGGACCATCAACGACTGCTTCGTTCCAGGTGCTGCTTGCTGCAGCGGCCCTATACAGGACGCCGCCGCAGGTATACCCCGCGCCGGCACCGGTCACCGCCCTGGCCTTCAGCCCCGATGGCAAGCAGCTGGCCACGGGCGGTTACCACGAGATCCTCATCTGGGACGTCGCGTCCGGCAAGCTGGTGCGGCGGATCCAGGGCGCTCCGGAGAGGGTGTACCGGTTGTGCTACAGCCCCAACGGGTGGTGGCTAGCTTCTGCGGGGGGCACTCCCGGGCAGGCGGGCTGCGTGCAGCTGTGGGATGCACGCACGGGGGAGCCGATTCGAGAGTTGGTGCGCACCGAGGATGCCGTCTACGGACTGGCGTTCAGCTCCGACAGTCGGTATCTGGCAGCCGGAGGATGCGACCAAACGGTACGCCTGTGGGACCTTGCCCGCATGGGCTTCCTGAAACACACCTTCTCTGACCACGCCGACTGGGTGCTGTCGGTTGCGTTCTCGCCAGACGGCAGGTTCCTCGTGTCAGCCAGTCGGGACAAGACGTGCAAGGTTTATGACCTGACAAAGGGCGAGTTGCTCGGTACCTTCCCGGGACATACCGAAGCGGTCTACGCGGCCTTGTTCACGTCGGATGGGAAGGCAGTGGTATCTGCCGGTGAGGACAAGGTACTGCGGGTGTGGACGGTCGCTGCGCAGCCGAAACAGCAGCGCACTATCGGCGGCCACAGTGCTACGGTCTGGATGTTACACCGATTGCCCAACGGTCAGGTAGCGAGTTGCTCGGCTGACCGACGGGTCCGGATTGTCAACCCAGCCAATGGCCAGCAGGTTGCTGCATTCACTGGCCACAAGGAGTGGGTGTATGCCGTGGCGGCGTCGCCCGACGGCAAGTTAATTGCCAGCGGAGCGTACGATGGTGAGGTGCGCATCTGGGACGTTGCTGCCAAGAAGCTCGTGCGGGCGTTCGTGGCCGTGCCCACCAACGAGAACATCAAAGACGTTCCGGTTACCAAGGTCGACGCAGTGCTGGCCACACTCGAGTAAGCAGAGCCGCGGAAACCGGCTGTGTCCCGATCGATTTCGGTGAGGGGCAGTGCATGAGTGCTGCCAGTGGGACCGCCCCCCAGGGGGGGCAAAGCGATGGCTGGTCCCCCCGCAGCGGTGCGGGGTTGCATTGCTGGCCTGGGGTTCGCTAATTGGACTGTGGCGGTGGCGCAGCTGTGCTGGAGCGGCGGCACGGCCGAAGCGCACCACGGCGCCGGCGCGCTAGCGGTCCGCGACCCACAAGATCGCCTGTCGGACCAGCCGCCGGTAGAAGGGATTGGCGTATGCTTCAGGGCCGTGGCCGAGCTGGATGTAGACCACTTTCCCGTCGCCGTACCGCTTGCACCAGCCGATGATTCTCTCGCTCTTGGGATGGTCCGTGGTCAGTAGCACGTGGACATCGCTGCTGACCCAGTAGCCTTTGTACGTTTCGTCATGGATGGTGAAATCAGTGACCCCTTGCGTCACGGGGTGATTCGGATCGGCGATGTGCACGGCGATGCTCTGGCCGTGGGTCGGGATCCCTCTCGGGTACATCTTGCCCTGCCACTTCTGTGGCGACAGGAAGTAGCGGCCGCCGAGCATCATGTGGAATTCTGGCCACCCCTGGTGCGCGGCCAGGGCATGGTGCAGGACCACGAGACCGCCGCCTCTCTTGACAAACCCCCGGTAGGCTGCTTTCTGTTTGTCCGTCAGCGGGCCGTTCCACATGGAGTAGGTAACGATGACGTCGAAGCGCTGCGCGAGCGTGTCGTTGAGCTGTTCGGCAGCCTTCGGGTACGCGTGATGTGTGTAGCGGATACCGGCAAAGCGATCGAACATGGCGAAAAATGCTTCCTCGTTGAATCCGTGGCCCCCGGTCAGAAGCAGCACGCGGACCGGATCTGCTGGTGATGGGGCGCGGGAACCAAGCATGAAGGCTGCTGTGGTGGTGACCAGCAAGGCAGCAAGTAGAGGACGCATGGTGAGGCTCCTTGGCGATTAGCTTGCGGGCCGGACGGGGGCGGGTTGGCATCGGTGTCACGTCGTCATTCTACTGAGCCGCATGTCCGGCTTTGCTACCGCCCCTGTGGGCGGTTTCTGGGGTGAACGCGTGTTCAGTTCATTTCTGGAGCAGGCACCCAGGGGCGCGATCCGCGGGCGGGTGCCATCGTAGCTAAACTAGAGAGAGGTTGCAGACTTTATCGCGTTTTGTCTGCTCGTCCGCGTCTCGTTGGCCTGACAGTGGCGAGGTGAGGTGACCCATGGAGCGGCCAAACGATCGTCGCAGGTTATTGCCCGTTGTCGACGCCGCGGCCGAATGGCGCGCTCGACTGACCTGGCTGACCACGGCCTGGATCCTGTTCCTGGGCCTAACGGGCCTGGCACTCTATCTGCTGCCGTTCAGCGAGTTTACCCAGTTCAGCCTGCTGGTGCATACGATCGTCGGCGTTGTCCTACTGGTGCCGGTGCTCTGGTACAGCACCCGTCACTTTCTACAGCGGTATCGTGGCAAGCTGAGTCACTATCAGGTGACGGGCTACGTAGCCGTTGGACTCCTGCTGGTGTGCATCGTCAGTGGTCTGGTGCTGACCTACGAAGGGCTTTTTTCGATTCGCCGCAGCTATGTCTGGCACCTGATCCACCTGCTTACCGGGCTGACGGTTCTGGCGGCCACGGTTGTTCACTTGATTGCCGTGGCGGTTCGCCCGGTAGCCGAGGGGGAATCGCGCCAGCGGCTGCGGCAGGCACAGGGGCATTTTGCCAAGCTGACCATTGTTGCAACGTTCCTGGCGTTTGTGCCCGTGTTCGTCTGGATGGCTGCCTATGAGACCCCTGATCCGTGGAAGCCATTCCCGGAGGACTATAACTGGCGCTTCGGCGAGGACCGACCGTTCGCACCGAGCAACGCGCGTGCTGACTACTCGGAGTGGATCGAGTCGTTTACCGGCGAGATTGCCGCGTTGTTGTCGGAGGAGCAGGCCGAGCGGTTCCAGGAGCTGCTCAAAGATGTGGCTTACGACATTAACGGTCCATTCGCCCGAGTGCGTTCGGCGTTGGCGGAGTTGGAGGTTGGCGCCGAGGTGCGCGAGGAGGCGGAGAGGATCATGAAGAAGGCGGCGCATGTCTTACGGCAACGCGGTGCGCTGAAGGAGTCCATCCTGGCCAACTCAAAGCGGTGCGGCACCAGCGGTTGCCATGAGGAGATTTACCGCGAATGGCTGCCGTCGGCCCATCGGTACTCTTCGATGGACCACATGTTCCAGGCGGTCCAGGAAATCATGGCCAAGGAACGCTCACCGGAGCACACCCGCTACTGTGCCGGTTGCCATGACCCGATCTCGCTGCTGGCGGGAGCCAAGAATCCGAACAACATCACGCTCAGTGTCGAAGGTGCCGACGAAGGCTCGTCCTGTGTCGTCTGCCACTCGATCGTTCAAACCGATACGCAGGGCAACGCCGATTACACGATCCGGCCGCCGATCAAGTACGTCTACGAAGCCGACGACGGCAAGCTGGCCCAGATCATCAGCGACTTCCTGATCCGAACCTATCCGGATCACCACATCGCCTCGTACTCGCGGCCGCTGTACAAGACGCCGGAGTACTGTGCCGCGTGCCACAAGCAGTACATCGACACAGAGGTCAACCTGGATATCGGCCGCGTCCAGGGTCAGAACCAGTACGACAGCTGGAAGAACAGCCGTTGGAACAAAGGACCTCACTCGGACAAGACGCTCGAATGCCGTGAGTGTCACATGCCGCTGTTGCCCGGCGTCGAGCCGGCAGCAGGCGACCTGGTCGATGCCTACCGCTCTCCGGACGATGGCCTCCATCGTAGCCATCGCTTCCTGGCGGCGAACCAGTACATGCCCGAGGACCTGAAGTTGGCCGGGGCCAAAGAGCACACAGAGTTGATCATCAAGTGGCTGCGCGGTGAGTATGAAGTGCCCGAGATCAAGGACAAGTGGACCGAAGGACCTGTGGTGAAAATGCAGCTCATGGTCCCCGAGGAGGTTCGGCCCGGAGAGGAACTACTGGTCAGGGTGGTGCTGACCAACAACAAGACCGGTCACGACTTCCCAACCGGGCCACTCGACATGATCGAGAGCTGGGTGGAGCTGCGAATTGAGGATGGTGAGGGCAAGGTGCTGTATCATGCCGGTGCCGTGCAACCGAATGATTTCCTCAAGGATCCGCTGTTCTGGTTCAAGGCGGACCTGTTCGACCGTGAAGGCAAGCTCGTCGACCGCCACAACCTGTGGGACGTGGTCGGCGCGAAGTACAAACGGGCCCTGTACCCAGGCATGACCGACGTGGAGACGATCAAGCTGCTGTGTCCCTCGATGGCACGGCCGCGGCTTCTGCCGGCCGACGGCAGGCCGGGACAGCGTGTCGACAAGTTTGCGGTGAAGTTGCCCGAGGATATCGTCGGGACGGAACTGCGCGTCAAGGCGGTGCTCTGGTACCGGAAAGCGAATCCGGAGTTCCTGACCGCGGTCTACGGGGTCGACACCAAGGAACGGTCGCCGCGCACGGCGATGACGGAAGCGGAGGCGCGCATCAAGGTGGTAGGCTATGAGCGACTTTCGGTTGCTAAGTAAACGCTATCGTCTGCTGATCACATGGTCTGTGGTGCTGACCATGAGCATGGCAGCCCTTGGGGCGCTGGGCCTTTTCGCCCTCCGCCCCAAGGACCCCTATCTGGCGCTGAAAACGGAGGGCAAGATCGAGGGCCTGACCAGCAGGTTCGAACGGAAGCTTGACGAAGAGTTGGTCCGGCTCCGTTTCGAGGAGGTCGCCGAGGATGTCGGCGTTCGGTTCCGCCACTTCCCGGCGGTCCGCAATTCGCTGCTCCCGGAAGACATGGGGTCAGGGGTTGCCTGGGGAGACTACGATGGCGATGGCGACCCGGACCTGCTGCTGGTGAACTTCGCCGGCTCAATCCTGAACTCGCCGGAGCAGTCCGGGCCGGAAGGGGCCTGCGCGCTGTTCCGTAACCACGGCGGCCGGTTCGAGCCAGTTGCCGCTGCAGCGGGCCTGGACCTGAAACTGTTCGGCATGGGAGCAAGCTGGGGGGACTTCGACAACGACGGCTTCCCCGACCTGTACATCTCTGCCTATGGCAACAACCATCTGCTGCTCAACAACGGCGACGGAACGTTCGTCGACGTGACGGATGAGGCCGGGGTAAACGACCCGCGGTTCAGCGCCAGCGTTGCCTGGGCAGACTACGACCGTGACGGCGATCTGGATCTGTATGTGTGCAACTACGTGGCATTCGAATACAGCGAGGAGGATCTGGGCAAACTTTCCAAACAGTACGGTGAGGAGATCCCATTTACGATCAACCCGACGGTCTACCCCCCTCAGCCAAATGCACTGTTCCAGAACGACGGTCGTGGGCATTTTCGCGACGTTGCCGATGAGGTCGGGGTCGCCGACCCGAAAGGCAAGTCCCTCGCCGTTGCCTGGTTTGATTTCGACAACGATGGCTGGCTAGATATCTACGTGGCCAACGACATCTCGGCCAACGGTGTCTACCGCAACCGGGGCGACGGCACGTTCGAGGACATCGGTGCTAGCTCCTTGGCGGCCGACTACCGGGGGGCTATGGGAGTTGCCGTGGGCGACTTCGATCTGGACCGAGACATGGATATGCTCGTTACCCACTGGCTGGCCCAAGAGAACGCCTTCTTTGTGAACATGTTCTCCAAGGGGGTGGTGGACAAACACGGCAACCGGGTGCTGTTCTTCGTCGATGAGTCCGACCGGTACGGCCTCGGCCAGATCTCGATCAAACCAGTGGGATGGGCGACGAGCTTCGTCGACTTCGACAATGACGGACTCCTGGATCTCTGGGTCGTCAACGGTGACACACTCCAGGTACCGTCCAACCCGCGGCTGCTCCGGCCGCAGCAGATGCACCTCTTCGAACAGCGTGCTCCGAATGGTTTCTTCCAGGTCGCCGCTCAGGCCTGTCCGGAGCTGGCAGAGCCGTTCGTCGGTCGTGGCGGTGCCCACGCTGATTTCGATGGCGACGGTCGCGTTGACCTGGCCGTTCTGGTGCACAGCGGTCAGCCGAAACTCCTCCGCAACGTCACGCCGCACCCAGAACACTGGATCCAGGTGCGTCTGGTCGGCTCCACAGCAAACCGCGGAGCGTACGGGGCACGCATCGAAGTCACCACCGGCCAGCGGACTCAGATCTGCCAGGTCGCATCTCAGGCACCATACCTGTCCCAGAACTACCAGACAATTCACGTCGGGCTGGGCCAGCACAACGCTGCTGACCGGTTGACCGTGATCTGGCCTGATGGCAGTCGTACAACGCTGGAGAATGTGCCTGCCGATCGCACCATCACGCTGCGCCAACACGCGGCCGTCACGACCGCGACTGAGTAGCAGCCGGCCCTGTCTGCTCCAGTTAGCCAGCCAGACTGCCCCGGTAGCTGCCCGCCGGACCGAGGCGGCCCAGAGCGGCGTGGTAAAGGGAGGGCCGGTGAAGGGCAGTCGACGGCGAAACCGCCAGGCAGGTGAACCAAAACGCTCCTGCCGGCCAGACGTGTTGTCTATCCGGACGCTGCCATATGACGCTTTGCCAACGCCGGCGTTAACCAGTCCTCGAGCCAGCGGAACTTCGCTGAGTGCGCTTGCGTCCGCGCGACTGCTTGCCGTTGGTGGTGACGGTCAGGTCGCGCGCCAGCTTATCCAGCGTATGCTGCGCGAGCAGCTTGAGGAAGTCGTGCTCGATCGTACGGATCCTTAGCGACAGCCGGCAGATGTTCTGACGAGGACACTCCGGCTCGAGGGACAGGCCGCAGCGATCAAGCTGGACGCCTTCCAGCGCCGTGTATACCTCACGCAGGCTGGTTTCCTCAGGCGGACGTGCAAGCGAGTAGCCCCCGGCAACACCTCGGTGGCTCCGTACCAGCCCCGCCCGCACCAGCTGCTGCAAGACAGCGGACAGGTAGGTGCGCGACGCCGACGGCCAGATACTCTGCATCCAGGCCGCAAGCTCCGGTAGGGTCGTCACCTCACCGAACCGCTTCTTGGCCATATACGCAAGTGCGTGAGCGGCGTAACCGAACCGCTGGGAAAAGAGTTGGCCAACAGCCATGGTGCACTCCAGGCACGGCGAGACCCGAAAGCATTGAACCTCTACTGAGATTCTACCCTACGGCCTGCTCCCCTGGCGGCTGGCTCTCCCGCTGAAGCGTCCTGCCGGGGCGCGACCTGCCCGATCGGCCTAACGCCCGCTGCAGTCTATGGATCAACGGTTCAAGGGACAGATGGCAAGTCCATGCACGATCGCATCACCGTCCTATGGTCGCACACCACTAGGGGCGCGCACACTGGCATGAACGACTCTGCGACGAGAGGGTAAGGACCGGAGGTCTCCGCGGGTGACGCTTCCGGAGAATGGCTGAGCGAGGCGGCAGAGGACGGCAGGCCACGTGCTCTACAAGAGAGCTAGTGCATATGGCGAAAAGCCCGCCCCACGGCTCAAGCGCCACTGGAGCTCACCAGGCGTGGACCGAACCGCTAACAACCCACGACTGATTCCCGCGGTGGACGGTGCGCCGTGGTCCTCAGGATCCGAAGCAGCCACTGGATGCGGGCTGCGCGAGCGTCCGCGGTCACCGGTGCCACTAGGCGATGGCGCGGCGTCGAGTAGTGCGGCGGGTTGCCGGAACGGATTTCTTTCTGGCCTTGCTCCGGGCGCTGACCTTGACGACCGCTTTCTGTGTCTTGCGACTTCCCGAAGCGGAGGCTGTCTTTTTCTTGGCCTGGCGCTTGGAACCGGCCTGAGTCGCACGCTTCGCCACGGTCCGTGCCGCGCTGCTCTTGGCAGCCGTCTTCGTTGCCGCACGTCGCGGGCTCGCTGTCTTGCTTGCCTTCGCCCCCGCCTTCTTCGCGGACGTCGTTCGCGATGCTTTCGACTGCTTGCGACTGGCCGTGCTACCGGCTCTGGTCCGCGTCCCCTTGCGCCCGCCCGACGACTTGGCCCGATGGTACTTCACGCGGACCACGTAGTCCATCGAATGGGCCGGCATCACGATGCCGCTCTCGTCACTGTCACCCGTGCACTCGATGGCACCAGAGCGACGCCGGCCGTGGCGCTGGATCACCTCGCTGACGACGTCGTTCAAGCTGATCAGCGCTCCCTCAATCGGGCAGCGCAATTCGAATAGCGCAAAGGAGTCGGCCGTGACGTGGCGGACGCGCCGCTGGACGGGGCGGCCATCGGTGTCGTGAAACACCGTCTCGAGAGTGATCTCTTCGACCTGAGGATAACGCTCACTGACGAGCCCGGCTTCGCGTTGCCGTTCTCTCAGGGCCTCAAGGCGTGCCGACTGCCTACTGTTGAATCCCACTTGGAAATGCCCCTCGCTGTCTCTCCGCAATGTAACCAGTTCAGTACCGGACTCGCTACCATGCGCCGCTGCCATCCCTGGGGTGGCCGGCTCGCGGCCGACCAAGCCTCGCCCCGTCCCACCGTGTCGCTACCATTATACGCGACAAGGGTTGCGCGTGCCAGTCCGCAACACACTGCTGTTGTCAACTTGATGGCGCACGCTAGGCGTCCCCCAGAGCCACACCGAGAACGTCCGTCTTAGGCAGCCCGGGATGTGGCAGACACAGTAGACTGGCGGCCAGAAACATTCCGGCCCAGGGTTGACGAAGAAGGTGAACGTCTTCCAGGACCGCCGAACTCAACTTGTAGTCGTGAGGATCGCTTGCGTGCAGGAGCGTCGTTTCCCGGACCATCCGTTCCAGGGTACGTGCTTCGGAGACGTGCCCGTTGAGCACGCATGCCAAGCGTATCGCTTCCTCTGCCCGGCCGACGGCCAGCAGTTCCATGACCTTTGCTGCGTCGGTCGGTTCCATCGGCTGCTCAGCCACAAGGTCCTGGAGCCGCCGGTCTGCCACGCGGCCGCGACTCGCCATGGTGTGCCGGAATAGTGGCAGGAATGACGCATTCTGCAGCAGCAGGATGCGGCGCGTTTCGGCATCCTCGGCCACCTGATAGAGCTGGTGGATGGCGTTCGTTGTTGTCACTGCATGCAGTGCGACGATGCCCGGCTGCCGATACACCAACTCTGCGGCCGCGGCAAACAGACCATCCCAGAGGGATCGGGGCGAGACGCCTCGGTTCAGTAGATCCAGAACCAGCTTAGCAGCCTCGGCTGCATCGGCATCGTGGAGCTCCTGTACCAGGGCGGCGGTTGCTTCGTCATCGACGCGGCCTACTGCCCAGTCCGATCGGACCTTCCGCACCAGCCGGCGGTTCAAGCGCCATGGACGGTCCGCAACGTGGTCGCCGCGCACAGGGTCCTCTCCATAGCGGTTCAAGAGCGCGTAGACCAGCGACCGGACCACAGGCTCGGCATGCTCCGGGCCGATGGCCTGCAGCGTCCGGTATGCGTTGGCAACGAAGATCGCCTTGTGACCTATCGCCCGGTAGTCTCGCGCCGCGTACCGGAACAGGACCTCGAACACCTCATTCAAGCCGGCCGACCGCACAAGGGCCGCCGCAGCCACGTCGGCCGCAGCTTCGTCCCACCGCTCCAAGGCGTCAACCAGTGCCGTTCTGGCCCGATGCGGAGGCGGCAGTCGTTGCTCATCGACGGGTGCCATCACCCAGTCCCCCTCCCGTTCATCCTGTGCCTGGCACCGCTTGAAGTACTGCGCTGCCCAGAGAACGGGTAGCCAGCGCAGACGATCCGGCGCTTCCAGTGCGGCAAGGTGGCAGGAGTGCACCACCAACACGGTATGGAACTTATACCCCACGTGCGGGCGGGGTTGCACGTTTCGCACACCTGCAAGCAGCAGCGCGGCAACCAGCTCGCGATACCGGATCACGCCCGCTCTGATCCTGTGAGCCAGTTCCGGGAGCAGCCGTTCTGCGGGGGTATCTTCCAGGAAGCGGACCAGTGGAGCCAGCTGAGGGGCAACCTTGACGGCGGACCGGATCCGTCGGGCCTCGGCCTTCGCCACCGGCGGCAGCCCACCGACCAGTCCGGCACAGCCGGCCGCCAGGCCGGCAGCCAGAAATTCCCGACGCCCCAATCGTACTTGCACGATCCACCTCCTGCGCTCAGCTTGTTGCAGCCACGATGACCCTGCCTCTATGGTACCGCAGCCGGGCTCGAACTCGCTTCAGACATGCCGGACTGAGCCTCTCTGATCACACACGCGGTAACGTGGGAGGAAAACACCGGTAGCCGGTATCCGTCGCAGTGTTGGCCAACGGGACCGGGGCGGATCCTCCTTTACCTATGAATAATTGCGACACCACCACGGTTTGCCTCGTGGGCTGCCGCGCGTCGGCCGCTCAGCGCCGGGTGCACGCGCTCGCCCTGGCGTCAACGCTTCTGGTGGTAATGGTCGATTCACCTGGATGCATCCGACGGTGATCCATGCGCTGGATCTCGGACCGCGGAATCACGGCAACGGTCGTTGCTCTGGCTGCTGCCCCGCTGTTCTTCTATGGGCTGGGTGCGCAACCCCTCTGGCAGGACGAGGCCCACACAGCCCTCCTCGGGCGGCACACGCTGCGCTGGGGGCTGCCGTACGTCGGCACTGGTGCTGAGAGTGCCTCGGCCCTGGCTGGCAAAGATGCGGGCTGGGGGGGTGTCTTCCTGCACATCCCGCCGATGCAGAGCTACCTTGCTGCACTCTCGTTCGGCCTGTTCGGTGAATCGGCCTGGGCCGCGCGCTTGCCTTTTGCGCTCTGCGGATGGCTGTGCGTGCTGTTGCTGCCCTGGGCGCTCGGTGGGCGCGTCGACCGAGTGACCGCCATCTGGAGCCAGCTAGTCTTGGCAACCCATGTGCCGTTTCTGCTCCACATGCGTCAATGTCGTTACTACGCGCCTGCGGCCGTGCTATCACTGGTGGCGTTTGGGCTGGCACGACGCCTGGTTGAGCGGCGGGATGGTGTCGGAACGAACCGCCGCATGGCGCTGGCGCTGGCTGCGACGTTGGTTGCCTTGACGCTGACGTACGAGTTCGCATGGGCCGCCGCGGCGGCAACGGTCGCCTTTGCTTGTGGCTGGTCGACGCTGCGTTCTCGGTCGCTCCGACCTGCAATCGGGTGCGGCACGGCAGTGGCCGTCTCGTCACTGGCCGCAGCGGGCTGGCTCTGGTTGGCATCGTCGGCTCCGTCCAGGCAGGCCGGCCCGGGCACCAACGTCAACCCCCACTTCCCCCAGTTTCCCTGGTACTACCTGGGAGTGCTCAACGGCTACGGTGTACCGCTGCTATGGCTTCTGTTCTTGTGCCTGCCGCTGGGCGTGGCCGCGACGCTGCGCAGCCGGTGGCGCGGAGGCCGGGAAACCGTGGACCAACAGCTTGCGCTGTGGGAACTGGTCGTCCTGGGCTTTATGCAGACTTTGGTGCTTTCGGTCGTCTGCACCTATACGCGAAACGGATTCCCACGCTACATCGTGCCGGCGTTTCCCGCGGCGGTCGCTGCCGCGGTTGCCCTCGTGCGCCTCGCCGGCAGCCTGGCTCAACGGAGCACGGCGTGGCAGCAACTCGTGACGGCCGGGGCCTGTCTGGTCATGGCATCCGGGCAATGGAGTTTTCGAGCCTCCACTGTCGCGTCGTTCTGGCCCTGGGAGCAGTGGCTGGAGGCACACACGGGCGTGACCTGGTCCAGGCGAAACGACGTGCACCTGCTTTCATACCTCCGAGAGTTGCAGAAGCCGCCGCAAGGACCCGTGGCCGCATGCCTGCGGTTCCTCAACCAGGCTGCCCGGCCAGGTGAAACGCTGGTTGCCGAGTACAGCGAGAAGCCACTCAAATTCCACACGCCGCTTGCCGTCTACGGCGGCGAAACGGGCGCCTACCCGGACCGCCCACCGGACTGGATCTGGGTGCGACCGTTTCTACGGTTATGGGGTGAGGTGGCCCAGACCCGTAGCTGGCTGACGGCCAACGTGGACCTGTCCCAGTACGACCGCATCGTGTTACGCGGCGTCTACGATTCGCTCTGGGAAAACCGACCGCACCCGGAGTGGCACGTGTTCTCAGACGAGTATCGCGCGATCTTTCCCCACACGCGTCCGATGCTCATCCTGTATCGCCGTCGCCCCGAACCTTGACAGGCGCTCGACTGGCAGCCGTTCACCCGACGATCGGAACCTCCCCGGTTCGCGTTGGCCGCCAAACGAACCAGACGTCGTGGCCGTGGGTCGCTTCAGCCTCTCGGACAGGAGTGATTAGCGGCTCGGAACGCATGCTGCCGGCCGCCAACTAGCCGTCGACACGCTTGCCCGGCTGCGGATGGCCGACGACGTTGCCTACGCCGGGTCGGCGTGAACCGGTCGTGTTGTCCGCGGAAATGGAGTTCCGCCCTGGCCGGCAGCGATGCTTGCACTCCGGCGTTCCGCTCTGCTACGGTTGAGGCCAGCCTGCCCGTTCTTGGACATGCACACGCATTATGAACCCGGAACGATGACGTTGGGACGGTGGCTTTTTCTGAGGTTCATTCCCTGCCTGGCGTGCTGTGCCGCGTTCGGGGACGCATGCTGCGCAGGGCCGTCGCGGCAGCAGCCGGAACCCGGCGCGACTAAAGGACGGCCAGCAACGGCCCGCTCCGTGCTGCGTACCTGGGAAGAAGAGCGGGCGAAGCTGGAGCAGGCGTGGCGGTCCCTGCTGGGAACGGGGCCGCGGCACGCTCCTGAGCTTTCTCCCCAGGTGATCGAAGCCGAAGGCCATCCCGCGGTCCTCCGCATCCGGCTGCGCTACCAGGTCCTGACTGGGGTTTGGACCGAGGCTTTTCTGATCGAGCCTCTACGTGACGCAGGGCCGAGGCCGGGCGTGGTCGTTTTCCACTCGACCAACCCGGCCGCACACGAGCAACCTGCCGGTCGTGCCGATCGGCCCTGGCTTCACCTGGCACTGCTGCTTGCCCGTCACGGCTACGTGGTGCTAGCGCCACGCTGCTTCATCTTTGAACCGGGAGATACGTACGCCGGGCATGCACGCCGGCTGCTGAGCCGCTGGCCTCGCTGGACCGGTATGGGCAGGATGCTGTGGGATGGCGGGCGGGCGCTGGACCTGGTTGAGAAGCACCCCAGGGTAGACCGGCAACGGCTTGCTGCCGTCGGACACTCGCTCGGTGCGAAGGAGACGCTCTACCTGGCTGCGTTCGATCGCAGGGTGCGCGCGGCGGTATTCAGCGAGGGGGGGATCAGTTTGAAGTTCTCCAACTGGGATGCGCCCTGGTACCTGGGCGATCAGATTCGAGCGCTGTCGCTCGAGCGCGATCATGATGAGCTATTGAAGCTGATCGCACCGCGCTGGTTCCTGTTGATCGGTGGTGGCGCAGCTGACGGCCAGAAGAGCCGACCGTACGTCGAGCGCGCCAGGGACGTGTACCGGAAGTTGGGCGTTTCCGATCGCCTGCGGCTGTTCGTGCACGACAAGGGACATCGTTTGCCTGCCGAGGCTCGTGAGGCGATGCTTCGCTTTTTGGCCGAGGCATTGGGGGAGGCGACCCGGTGACGTTCTTGCACAACGTCTTGCTGCTGCTTGCCCTGGTCTGGCCGTCGATCATGACCTGGTTGTACTTCGTCGTCTTCGCTGGCATGCGCTGGATGGCAGCGGTCTACGGGGTGGGCAAGCTGACGCAGTTTGCACTGCCGGTCGTGTACTGGTGGCTTGTCGGCCGACGGCCGGACTGGCGCCAGCTTCTCAGCACCCGGCTGTTGGTGCCGGCCGTAGGGTTCGGGGTGTTTGTGGCCGTGGCGGTTGGTGCCGTGTACCCGTACCTGTCGGCTCAGGAGTCGCTCGTCGAGCGGATTCGCCAGCAGGCGGTTCCCCGGCTGGCCGCGCTTCAGTTAGCGACCCCTGCCGGTTACTTCAGCCTGGTGGTCTTCTACAGCCTGGTGCACAGTTTGTTGGAGGAGTACTACTGGCGCTGGTTCGTTTACGCTGAGTTGCGTCGCCGGCTTGTGGTGCCCGCGGCAATTGGTCTGGCAAGTGCTGCGTTTGCGGCGCACCACGTGATCGTGCTGTGGGTCTACTTTCAGTCGATTGGGCCGACAGCCTTCTTTTCGGCTTGCGTCATGGTTGGTGGAGCGGTCTGGTGCTGGTTCTACGAACGGAGCGGGGGTTCGCTGTTGGGCATCTGGCTGAGCCACCTGATCGTCGATGCCGCAATCTTGACCGCAGGTTGGTTCTGGGTGGCGCCGGTGCTGGCCGACTAGGCCGGGGCTGCCGCATGCGGTGCGCTGGCAGCCGCTCTAGAATCCGTACAAACACTGGCAAAGGGCACCATGTGGGGCAACGTCATGCGATGGTTCGGGCTGATCGTTTGCGCACTGGCGATCGGGATGGTGGCCTGGAGCCGCGGCATACGCGGCCGGGCGGGGGCTGATCGATACGACATCGTCGTCTACGGCGGTACTTCAGCTGGGGTAGCGGCGGCGGTGCAGGCAAGGCGAATGGACAAGACGGTGGTCATCGTCGCCCCGCGTGGCAAGCTGGGTGGCATGACCAGCAGCGGTCTCGGTTGGACGGACACCGGTCGCAAGGACGCCATTGGCGGATTTGCACGCGAGTTCTACCGTCGCATCAAGGAGCACTACGACCGGCCTGAGGCATGGCGTTACCAGCGGCCCGAGGACTACCGCTATTACCGTCCAGACGACGATGCGATGTGGACGTTCGAACCGCACGTGGCCGAAGCGATTTTTGAGGACTACGTGCGCCGGTACCGGATCCCTGTCCTGCGCAGGGATCGGCTGGTCCGACCCGGTGGCGTCTTGAAGCGGGGAACGAAGATCACGGCCATCCGGTTGGAATCCGGGCGGACGCTGGCGGGACGCGTTTTCATCGACTGCAGCTACGAAGGCGACTTGATGGCCGAAGCCGGTGTTCAGTACGTTGTCGGCCGCGAGGCGAACAGTGTCTACGGTGAGACGATCAACGGGGTTGCCACTCGATTGAACGTCCATGCCCATCGCTTCCTGGTACCGGTGGATCCTTACCGGCGGCCAGGAGATCCCTCAAGTGGCTTGTTACCGGGCATTGACCCGGAGGGGCCGGGCAGGGAAGGTGAGGGGGACCATCGTGTTCAGGCGTACAACTACCGGCTTTGCCTGACGGATGTCCGTGAGAATCAGGTGCCGTTCCGCAAACCGGAGGGTTACGATCCCCTTGAGTACGAGCTGCTCTTGCGGAACTTCGAGGCGGGTGATCACCGTTTGCCGATCCATATCGCACCGATGCCGAATCGCAAGACGGACGTCAACAATCTGGGGGCGGTGAGCACCGATTACATCGGTCGCAACTACGCGTACCCGGACGGGAGCTACGAGCAGCGCGCGGAGATCGAACGGCAACACGAGCTGTACATCCGCGGCCTGATGTGGACGCTGGCTCATCACCCGCGCGTGCCTGCGGCGGTGCGTCGCGAGGTTTCTCGCTGGGGGTGGGCCAAGGATGAGTTCGTGGACAACGATCATTTCCCATTCCAGATTTACGTCCGTGAGGCTCGCCGTATGGTGGGCACCTACGTCATGACCGAACACGATTGTTGCCGCCGCCGCATCGCGCCCGACTCGGTAGGCCTTGGCTCCTATAACATGGACTCGCACAACGTCCAGCGGTACGTCACCGAGGACGGCACGGTACAGAATGAGGGCGATGTGCAGGAAACCCCCGGCGGGCCGTACGTGATCAGCTACCGGTCGCTGTTGCCCAAGGCCGACCAGTGCAGCAACCTACTGGTACCCGTCTGCCTCTCAGCGTCGCATGCTGCCTATGGTTCGATCCGCATGGAACCGGTATTCATGATTCTTGGCCAGTCGGCTGCGACGGCCGCAGCTCTGGCCCTCGATCAGAGCGTCGCCCTACATGAGCTGGACTACAGTACGCTTCGCCGCCGGCTGCTGGCCGACGGCCAGGTGCTGGACCTGCCCCCTGGGGCCCAGCCCTACGAGCCGCTGTTCCCGTGGCGACTGCCCGGTATTGTGGTCGACGAAACGGACGCCGAACTGAGCGGTTCCTGGCGGCCAAGCCGCGCGGTGCAGCGGTATGTTGGCCGCTATTACATGCACGACGGTGGCCCGCAGAGTCGGCCGAGCAGCGCGCGTTACCGGTTGACGGCGCCCAACGATGGCACGTATCGATTGCGAATTAGCTACACGCCGAACGCGAACCGGGCTACCAATGTGCCCGTCGTCGTTGAGCTGCCCGGCGGCCGGCGGCTTTCGTTTCGAGTAAACCAGCGTCTTACGCCCTCCGACGGCGTTTTTCACGAGCTCACCCAGCTACGTCTGTCCCGGGGGAGCACGGTGACGGTTTACGTGTCCAATCGCGGCTGCGACGGGTACGTGATCATCGACGCGGTGCAACTGTTGCCCGTGGACCGGGCCGAGAATGGCGCGGCGCGGCGGAGGCGGCAGCAGTGAAAGTAACCGTTTTCCAGCACGTACCGTTCGAGGGGCCGGCGTACATCGAGCAGTGGGCCAGGCGTCGCGGCGCGCAGGTGGACTGGGTCCGCTTCTACGAGCCTACCTGGCAGTTGCCGGCCCCCGACGAGCCGGACCTGCTGGTGATCATGGGCGGTCCGATGAGCGTCAACGATGTGGAGCAGTACCCGTGGCTCGAGGCGGAGCGAGGGGTGCTCGCTCTGCGGATCGCTGACGACCTGCCCACGCTTGGAATCTGCCTGGGGGCCCAACAGATTGCTGCTGCGGCCGGCTGTGCCGTTTATCCCGGGCCGGAACGCGAGATCGGCTGGTTCCCGGTACGCGGGCTGATGCCAAACGGACCGGCTTTCCGATTTCCTGAGCAGTTCACGGCCTTGCACTGGCACGGGGAGACGTTCGACTTGCCAGACGATGCGCTCTGGTTGGCTTCCAGCGACGGCTGTCCGCACCAGGCGTTCCAGCTGGGCCGCCATGTGCTCGCCCTGCAGTTCCATCTAGAGGCAACGCCGGAGAGCGTGCGTGAGCTCGTGGCACATGCTGCGGAAGATCTCCAGAAGCCGGGCCGTTTCGTGCAGGCTGCCGACGACATCCTCAGCCCGCCGGAAGAATACTTCCGAGAAGCCAACCGCCTCATGGACCAGGTGCTGGAGTACGTGACGGCCGCCGACTAAGCGGAACGCAGCCGCTAGTTGGTGCCTGGGCCGCCATGAATCAAGTCGGGCAGTTGAGCCGAGCCGAAGGTCGGTGGCTGCGAACCCACCGGTGGCCTGGTAGGAAGGGCGGCGTGTTCTGGACCTATCGCACGAGGTGATGGCAATGGTAGACGGGCCGTTGACGGTCGGCGACATTGCGAAGCGGTTGGAACAGTGGTATCCGCTGCGGTTGGCCGAGGATTGGGATAACGTCGGCTTGCTTGTGGGCCGTCGGAGTCGGCCGGTGACGCGAGTGCTGGTCTGCTTGACCGTGACCCCTGAGGTCGTGGACGAGGCGGTCGCAGGGGGGTACGAGCTGATTGTCAGTCATCACCCGGTCCTGTTCCGGCCCACGCAGCGGTTGACCGAAGATGACCCCATGGGCTGCATCGCTTATCGGCTTGCCCGGCACGACATCGCCGTGTACTCGCCCCACACGGCCTTCGACAGCGCCCGGGAGGGGATCAACCAGATGCTTGCGGAAGCGATTGGACTGACCGGCGTGCGGGCGCTGCGACCGGCTCAGCAGCCGGCTGCCTGCAAGATCGTCGTCTTTGTGCCCGAGAGCGATCTGGACCGCGTGCTTGACGCAATGTTTGGCCAAGGGGCCGGGATTATCGGTGAATATCTGGAGTGTAGCTTCCGGGTCGCTGGCAAAGGTACCTTCTTTGGTACAGACGCGACTAGCCCGACGGTCGGGCAGAAGGGCAGAAGGGAGCAAGTTGATGAGTGGCGGGTCGAAGTAGTGTGTCCGGCGGAGCGGGTTGCAGCCGTGGTCACAGCCATGAAGGCTGCCCATTCCTACGAGGAGCCGGCCTACGACGTCTACCCGTTGGTTCAGCTTGAAGATGCGTCTGTGGGGGGTGGGCGATTCGGTACGCTTACCGAGCCTGAACCCCTCGGCCAATTTGCCCGCCGTTTCGGTGGGCTGGTGGGGGCGCGTGTGGTGCAGGTGGTTGGTGATGAGTCGGCAACGATCCGATCGGTGGCCATTGCCTGTGGAGCGGGAGCGTCGTTTCTGGGCGATGCAGCCGCTGCCGGTGCCGACGTACTCGTGACCGGTGAGGCCCGGTTCCATCAGCAGTTGGAAGCACGCCAGCGCGGTATCGCTCTGGTGCTGTTGGGGCATTACGAAATGGAGCGCTTCGGGGTGGAGCGGCTAACGGCACGGTTGCAGGAGGCGTTCGCTGGGCTGTCGGTGAAGGCTGCCGATGAAACTTCGCCAGTATTGTTCCTGACAACTGGCCTCAGCGAATGATCCAGACGACGGTTCGGCCCAATGTGCCTTTGGTTCTGATCGGGCATGGCAGCCCGGATGAGCAGGCGAGGCGGGAAGCGGCCGCACTGATCGAGCTTCTGCGACGCGAGGCCCGGACACCTGTCTACTGCGGGTACCTTGAGTTCCAGCAGCCTGACGCTCGCAGTGCCATCGCACAAGCGGCTGCTTCGGGCGCTGCAGAGCTGAGTGTCGTTTCCCTGGTGCTCTTGCCCGGGGCCCACTGGAGCCGGGACGTGCCGCGCCTCCTGGCGGAGGTCGCGTGCGACTTTCCGCAGCTACGGTTTCGCTATGCTCAGCCTCTGGTGCAGCAGGCCGAGTTGCAGGAGCTTGCACGGGTCCGCGTGCGCGATGCGTTGGCTGCTGGCGCGCAGTGGCGGCCGCACGAGGGTGAGCTCTGGGTGGTTGCCCGCGGGAGCCGCCGCCGCGAGGTGGATCGTGCGTTGGCTCAGCTGGCGGAACACCTCGCTGCGGATTTTGGCTTCGCCGGCTACGGCCGAGCGTACGTCAGTGTCGCGGAGCCTACGTTGGAGCAAGTCCTACCATGCCTGCTTGCCCGGCGTGCGGTTATCCTGCCCCTCCTGGCTTTCGGCGGTGTGCTGGTCAAGCGGATTGAGCGGATGGTCTGCTCTGTGCCGGGGAATGCCGACCGGCTACTGTTGGCCCGACACCTGGGACCGCATCCGTTGCTGGCTGCCGCGATCATGCGGGCCGCCGTCTCAGCCCCATTGTTGTCACGATGAACTGAGCGGCTCCGTCAGCTGTAGAAGTAGTGTTGCCCGGCGCCGCAGGCGATGGTCAGCTTGTTGCGGAGAACCGATGGCCGAAGAACTGTGGTACGTGTATTCGGATCGGAAGCTTCAGGATGGCAAGACCGGGCCCAGGATCGTGGCGCACACGGAGCGGGTCAGCGACACGTTGGCCCGGCTGATGGTTCAGTTGAGCGACTATCCAGCGACGGCCTTTCCTCAGCCAATCTACAGCCACGTCATCGTGCGGTCGTCCGGGTTAGAGTACAGCATCGTGACGAAGATTTTTCCGCTGTGTGAAACGACGCGCGGTGGGCTGGATTACTTTGCCCAGCACTTCCTGTTCTCCACCCAAGACCGGCCCAAAGGGGGACCAGCGTACCTACTGGGGCAGCCGTCCGTGTTCCTGACCTCCTGGGACGGTCGGTCCGGCAAGCTACCGTACCGGAAACACATTCCGGACGGTGAGGATCCGCCGCTGCGTTGCGATCGCTGGCAGGACATCGCCGGCGATGCAGGCTGGGCGGGCGTATTGCTACGGCACATCGATGAGGGAAAGCCTGAACCGATCTACCTGCTTGCCGAGACGGACGTGCCCGTGATTCACTTGCTTCGCGAAGCGCTAGCCCATCTTGCGCCCCCTCAGCGCTGGGAGCTGACCTTTTCGACCCACGAACGGCAGTTGCCCAAGAAGGTGCGATGCCAGCTACATGTCGTGCCGCCGTGGCCGAACAAAGAGGAGGAACTGCGCAAGAAAGGCAACGCGCTGGTCATCAACCTGAACCAGCCGAGGCCGTGCAACGTGGTGCACGAGATGGTTCAGCTCACTCGCCGCGGCAGTCGCGTTGGGGGCCGGGGCATCTGGCACAGCCAGCCCGCTCCGACCGCCGCGGAACGTCCGCGGCCTGCCTCTGCCACTGCAGCTGCGACCCGGCGCGCTACCACCGCGACGTCGCAGCGCGCCGGCCGTGCCAGCCAGCGAAACAGCGGCTCGCGCCGTCCCGTGCCCCAGCTCGGTACCAGTTCGCTGGAAGGGATCTATGCGGAGATCGATCATGCCGAGCGGCGTCGGCGACGAATGCAGCTGGTGAAGCGGATCGCCGGCAAGCTGATTGCCTTGCTTCTGGTCGGTGGCCTGCTTGGCGGCGGCGCCTACGCCGCCTGGTACTTCTGGCTCCGCTAGTGGTCCACGGTGTGCCGGGGGCCCGCGTGTGGATTCCGCTGGTCGGCTGGCACTGAAGCGGACGCGGTCGTGGTGCAGCTGCTGCTGGCCGTTTCCGCCGCGGCGCCGTTCATTCGATGACCGCTTCCGTGCTGCCGCGTTCGAGACCGAGGACCTCACGGTAAACGACGGAGCCTGCGGGCAGGCGGTAGATGTAGACGCTGTCGTGCTCAGGATCAATGAGACCGCGGAGGCCGTGTTTGAGCCGCTTGAGCTGGCTTTCGGTCAGCTCCCCCTCGAACGCCGAGTTCTGCACCCAGTTCAGGAACCGCCGCAGATACTGGCACACCTTGCCTACCCGCCTTTGCTCCACGTCGTAGACCACAATGACAAACGGTCTGTTGCCTACCACCATGCCTTGAGCACCCGGTACGGTTGAACGCCGATCAGGTGGCGGACGAGCTTGTAGCATTCGATGCGCATGAGCTGCCGGTACGAAACGTTCCGTTTCAAGCTACGATGACGCACCGTCTGCTGCAGGACCGCCTCCCACTCACGCACGAACAGCTTGCGACCGTCCTCGTTTAGATAGACCCCTTTCGCGCCACCAACCGCTTGAGTATGCCGATCAGGGTTCAGCATCTTGCGGTTGATCAGGCGAAAGATCAGACGATCGACCAGCAGGGGCTTGAAGATCTCAGCTATATCCAGTGCCAGGGAGAAACGCCGCTCGGACGGTTCGTGCAGATAGCTGATCGTTGGATTGAGCTGGGTCACGTAGATTTCCGAGAGGGCAGCCGAGTAGGCCAGGGCATTGCCGAAGGAGATCATGGCGTTGAGCAGGTTGTCCGGCGGGCGACGAACCCGCTTGGTAAACGGTTCGGGCAGATCCATGATCTGGTTGAACGCGCCGTAGTAAGCGTCGCGGGATTGGCCTTCGAGGCTCATCAGGGTGGCGATGTCCGGGGCAGTCTTGACCTGCGCCATGTTCGCCTCGACGACCGCGATGATATCGCCGATCTCACGGCCGCGATTGCGGTAGTAGCGCAAGTTGCGTCGAATGTGGTAGATCGCACCGTAGACGAACTGCCGGGCGATACGCAGGCGTCGTCGGCCATTGCGGTAGTGCGCTACCTGCTGGACCAGCAGGTGGCCGCTGACGTTGCTCTCACGTGGATAGAACGTCCCCGTGTAGTAGCCATAGTAGTTGAAGAAGTGCACGGGAATGCCGGCCTGGGCTAGGAAGTTGAGCAGTTTGGTATTCAGCTCGAGTTCTGAGAAAACGTAGATATCTCGAACGTCCTCGACGGGTATCGGACGCCGTTGGCGTTGGCCATCCTGCTCGGATTCCAAGTACAGCGTGTTCTGGCGTCGGCGTAGTCGACCGCTTCGAAACAGGTAATAGGATCTGGCCATAGCGTGATCCCCCCAGTCATCCCCAGCACAGCTCGCAGTACGCGCACGCCTTGCAGTAGGGCTGCCACTCAACCTGCGGAGGCCTCGGCAGACTCTCGATAGCCGGGATGTCGTTCAGGGCCTTGATCACCTCCTGTTCAAGCTCTGGTGTCAGCTCGACTCGCTGGACACGCCGCTGGCGTGGGAATCGCAGTTCCCCGCTCAGGTCGGCGGCCCCCAGTTGCTTTAGGTACCACAGATAGTAGGCCAGCTGGAGGCGGGCGGCGTGGACGAGCTTGGGTGAATACTTGATCTCGATCAGCCGATTCCGTTGGTGGAGGAGGTCGATGCGAATGAGTTCATGCACCAGCACGTCGCGTCGGTCCTGGTGCCGATAGGCCGTCTCGTGTAGGAAGCGACCGAGGGCGACGCGGTCGGAGGTGTGTTCCAGGGTGATGTGTCGAGAGAACAGCCAGAGACGGCGGAGGCACGTGGCCCAGTAGTTGACTTTGACGCCGTTGATCCGCAGCCGACGTGCGGTTTCCGGGTCGACGCTGGGGCAGGCCCTCCGGCTGCTCTGCCGATCGCACACGCGTTGAGAACGGCATGCTACCGGCTCTGATGGTGACGACGACGCCACGGTGCTTCTGGCTGCCTGCCGTCCAGCCTGTTTCCTCATCACGTTTCGTTTTGTCGACGCCACGGTTCTTCCTCCGATTCGCGGCAGCCCGATACCGGAGGCTTGGCAACGTCTCTCAGTGACACGCTGCTTCCCTTAACAGGCCCGCTTTCGTTTTGTTCTTCGGATGGTTCTGCATCCAGCTACTTCGCCGACTACCTCGCAGGCGGGTGGTTGCCTACGCCTGCTGACGGCCTCCGACAGTGTGTACTTGTTTTGGCAGCGAAACCTGACAACACAAGTGGCAGAGCAGTGTGGCCAGCTCGGCATGGACGTCGCGCTGGATCGGGCCGGGGTAGGTTACGATGTTTTCTTGTCAGTGGCCGGAACCCCGTGCGGCGGGCCGTCTGCATCGACCCAGGTGCTCGCACAGGTCATGGGCTGTCGGCTGGGCGATAGTTGACGGACGGGGACTGAGGCAGATGGATCGCACGGTACCGATTCGAAGGAAAGCATGGCTCGGCAGGTGCCCCCGGAGTGTCTTGGCCAGTCGCCCGCTCGGGCGGCAGTGCCAAGCCGGCGAAACTCCAGGGCGGTCCACTTGCCGGACCGGCTGCACCGCGTTAAACTACCGGGTGTCAACGCGAGGGTGCCGGAACTGCCTGATGCCGATCCGGGAGTCTTCGGGAGGTTCGCCGATGCGCCGAGGGTTCACGTTGATCGAGCTCTTGGTCGTTATCGCCATTATTGCCGTGTTGATTGCCCTTCTCTTGCCCGCCGTGCAGATGGCCCGAGAAGCCGCGCGACGCGCGCAGTGTGCAAACAATCTCAAACAGATCGGCCTTGCCCTGCACAACTACCACCAGGCACACGGGTACTTCCCGCCCGAAGGTAACAAGGCCTACTTCCAGCCCAGAAGCAAACGCTGGGGCCCGGGGGGAAACCAGTACTGGTCGCTGAAAGTATTCCTCTTGCCGTACATGGATCGTGCCGACATCTACAACGCGGCAAATCTGGATCTACGCGCGTACGGTGAGCCAGCGGGGTATCGTTCTTGGAGTCGGGACGCGAACCTGACCCTGCGTCGCGCGCGGATCGAATCTTTCCTCTGTCCGTCGGATCACCACTTCGACCACGCAAATCCCTACCGTACGTCGCAGAGCTATGCTCCCAACCACGGAACGGAACGCTACTTCAACAACTGGCGCACGAACGGCATTGTCTATCGACCGGGCTGGTACCGGTACTATCAGAAGCCGCTGGGGGTCCGGGACATTGTCGACGGGACTGCGTTTACGGCGGCGTTCTCCGAGTGGGTGCGCGGCAGCATGGTGTGGAACCGGAGTGTGGAGGCCCGCAGGGCTCTGGCACTGCGCGACCAGGCTGCCTGGGTCTGGCAAATCCAGCCGGTCTGGATTGCCTTTCCCCGTAGTACGCATCTGGGACGTGAGGGGGATCGCCAGTGGGAGCGTCTGTGCGAGGCATCACAGATCCCGCGCTGGCACGCCAAGGGAAGCATGTGGTGGGCTTCCGCTACCGGGGCCGGCACTGGCATCGGCTTTGGGAAGCGACCGAATCGCAAGTCGTGTGCACCTTACTCGCCGCTGTGGTGGGACGTGGGTACGCACCTGATGACGGCCAGTAGCATGCACCCAGGCGGGGTAAATGTGCTGTTTGCCGACGGCCGCGTGCGGTTCATTTCTGATGAGGTCGACGAGCAGGTTTGGTTTGCCATCGGCACACGGGACGGTCAGGAGCCGATTGACGAGACGGCCCTCAGCTTCTAGCAACTTCTTTGTGGCGGGCGTCCAGCAGCTCCGGCGCAGCTGGACGCCCCCCCCTTTCGCCAACGACCGTGGATCTCACCATTGGGCAGGGTGAAATGCGAGTGGTACGTAGTCTGCTAACTGGCATCCTGGTAATCAGTTGCGTGATCGGATGCAGCCAGGGCCCCAAGCCGGCACCGCAGCCGGAAACAGAACAGGACGTGATGGAAGAAATGCAGCAGCTGTATGGAGATGCCAATCCGGCGAGCGGCGAGATGCCGGGTGAGGTGCCCGAAGACATGGAAAAAGCCGTCACGGGCGATCTACCATGAGAACCGATCGGTACCTACCTGCAACAGCCCGGCTGGGCCCTTTTGGTAACCAGGAACCGGCGCCTTGGAGAGTCGCTTAGCGTACGGTGCGCCCTGGAATGTTGATGCGATGCCGAGGACCTGGGGCGAGTGTGACCGGCGGGAGGGAATTCCGGTTCCGACTATTCGAGTGCTATTGCGTACCGACCGCGCGGGGTTCGCTGGCGGTAGTTTGGTAACCTTGGTTTCCCGCCCGACTTCTTGAATCCAGCACTGCAGCGCTGCCGCGCCGGAGGGTTTTCCCCGCCGCTATGAACCGCTCAGCGCTCCCCCGACCTCGTGGCGATGCTCCCCGCGACCTGGTGGCGGCCGCCAGCCACGTACAAGGTGTGCTGCCCTTCGCGTTGCTCCCTTACGCGCGGTACCCATGCCGGCCAACGGATTCGCGTTCGCTCGGACCAGGAGGGAGTCCGATGCTCTCGCTTGCGCAACTCCCGTAGCTCCGTCCACTCACACCGGTGTGCCCTCCGGACTTGGGCGTTGGATGCCCGAGAACGCCACAAGGAAGGCGCCCTGGAGTGATATGCTGTCGAGCCAGTGGTGGACCAGCAACGTGTCGTGGGCCGCTTAACCGAAATCGTCTTGTCTTTTCCCGACAGACCTGCGGCAGCCGCGGGCCCCTCGAGGCACGCTATGGCGTGGCCAGGAACGCCGGCATCCTCGGACACGTTGTAGCCTCCTTGATCTGACGGTCCCCATTCCCGTACTGGGGGACACATGCATGTCCGCAGGCGTTTGTTTCCGATCGGGACCTGGACCCGGTACCGGCAAAGCTCCCCTTCAGGAAGGACCTGAGGCTCGCTTCATCGGCGGGCATCGATCCCGTGGAACTCGGGGCCGTGTTCGTGTAAGAAATTCGGCCCGGACCGGAGTTAGCATTAGGGGACGAGCGCCGTCCCCGAGGAGGCGTGCGATGAGATTCCGGGTCCGTCTCATACCGGTTGAGAGCGTTGCGGTTGTGCCGTGGAACTACCAACACCATCTTCAGGGCGTGCTCTACCGCGTGTTGATCGAGGAGCAGCCTGAGCTGGATGAGCTCTTGCATCGCAGCGGTTTCCCCTCAGGAGCCCGGCGGTTCCGCATGCTAACGTTCTCGAAGCTGCTGCCGCGCGCGGCCGAGACGAGCCACCATGGGCTGATCCTCCACCCACCCGTCTACTGGCTGATCAGCACCGCACTCGAGGCGGTGGCCAACGCGCTGGTACAGGGGCTGTTGAAACGAGCGGAGATCGCGGTCGGGGGACAGCAGTTCTTCATCGATCAAGTAGAAGACCAGCCCGTGCCCGACTTCAGCGCGGGGAAGATGCGTTTCGAGACTCTGTCACCCATCGTCGTATCGCGGCCGGTCACCGATCAACGAGGTCGGTTAACCAAACAATACCTCGCGCCGGACGATCCGGAATTCTGGCAGCGCGTGGCGAGCAACCTGGCACGGAAAGCAGACGCGTTGGGCATCGAACCGGTTGGCTCGGTTCAGTTTAAGCCGATCGGTCGATGGCGGTCCCGGTTGATCTCGGTGCAGGGGGCCCGAGTCCGTGGTTACGAGGGGCGCTTTGTGGCCACTGGGGATCCGGCCCTGTTGTGCCTTGCCTATGACGTTGGGCTAGGCGAACGAAACGGCCAGGGTTTTGGCATGATTGGGCTGATGCGCAGCGGTCGGCCTCCACAGGGCAGGCGTGGCTACGGGAGCAGCGGCAACGGGCGGCGGCTCGGCGACGGTGAACAAAGCAACGCAAACAGCTGCCATTGACAAGACGCTGGCGGAAATCTGTCGTGAGTTCCGCCTTCCGGCGGTTGCCTCGGAGGCCCAATGGCAGCGGCTGCTAGAGTGCTTGCCCGTTGCCGTTCGTCGCCGCTTTGAGTGCTATAGCCTGGCGCTAAGCCTGTCTGGTGACCCCTTCGAGCGACGCCGACTTCAAGAGGCGCTGGCCGAACGCACTGTCCCGCCAGGCGCCGCCCACATGCTCGAAGAGGCCCTCAGGCTGGCAGCCGCTCCCGACCTGGAGGCACGCTTCTATCGGTTCCTTGGCTCTGACCCTCAGCTGGTGGCCGTTGGCCTGGCCGGCCGCATGCGGCTGTACCGAGAGCTCCTGCCGTCTCTGGTGGCGGCGGTGACGCAGAGCGGGAGCCCGCCCAGGCGTATCCTGGACGTAGGCAGTTTCGCCGGCGTGGTCACGGTGACGATCGCTCGGGTTTTCCCGCAGGCCCACGTGATCGGCATCGAACGGGACGTGCGGTGGGTCGAGGTGGCCCGAGACTTAGCCCGACGCCTGGCCGTGGGCAATGTGCGCTTTGAACCAGCGGACTGCTGGGCGTACAACCCGGAGTGCAGCGTCGACCAGATCTGGTGGTTGTTCGTAACGTCAGGTCAGGCGCCCGAGGATCTCCTGGGGGCCATCCTGAGCCGTGCCCGTAGCTGGCTTCGAGTTGGTGGACGGCTCATCCTGCTGGAGCGCTGGCAACAAGACGTGGACTTGCTCATCCGCTCTGCCGCGCGCGTGGCCGGGTTGGCCATTGGCGATGTGCTTCCCGTCCGATGGCACTGCCCCGCGGAAGGCGACCAGCTGCAGAGAACCAATGCGTACTTATTGGACCGCGTCTCGTAATCAACCCTGCGGGTCACGTGGCTCCTGTCCGGATCCTCACGCCGGCGCCGGCGGCAAGTCCCGGTGGTTCTGTCCTCACGGGAGCCAGCGTCGCAGCAGCCGGATCCCGCCAAGCCATTAGCCTCCATCGGATGGTTCAGCCGATTGTCCTCGCGGTGGCGCGGCTGTCGTTCCTTCATGGTTCCGTTGCCATTCGATCCGGCCTAAACGCATGACCCAGTGGAGACGGGCCAGGAGCTGGACGTCCTCGAGTGGGTTGCCGTCGACAGCGATCAAGTCTGCCATGGTGCCAGGCTGGACCCGTCCGGCCGGTAGGCCGAGCCAATCGGCGCAGCGCGACGTGGCTGCTTTAAGCACCTCGATCGGGGGCAGGCCGGCTTCCTGCAGTAAGCGCAGCTCGCGATGCAGGGCTGCACCATGAAACGTGCCAGGATTCCCGGCATCGGAGCCGGCTACAATGGCGACCCTGGCCTGGTAGGCGGCGCGGACGTTGGCCATGGCTTGGGCAAGCATGGCGGCGCGAGCCTGGGCCGGAATGAGCGAACCCATGAACCGCGCGAAAGGCTGTTTGAGCACCTCCTGTTCGTTGGCCGACAGTGTCTCGCGCACGAACGGCTCCTCGAGGATCCGCTCCGCCTCGGTCATCCTCATCAGCCCTTCATAGACGGCGAGAGTCGGGATCAGCACAGCGGATCGTTCAACCATCGTCTGCCATGCCGCCTGCGGCACGGCACCCGTCACGGGGACGTGCTCGATGCCGTCTGCGCCCATTTCGGCCGCGGCAAGCAGTTCGGCGGGTTCGTCGACATGGACCGAAATACGCAGGCCTGCGGCGTGTGCTTGGCGGATGAGTTCGCGAAGGATTTCCGGTTCCAGCCGCCGGTAACTGAAGTAGGGCGGAATGCCACCGCCGTAGACCGCTTTGATTGCGTCTACCTCGCCAAGGCAATCCGCCAGCGCCTCGGGTACTTCGGCAACGGCTGCCAGCTCTCGCACAAACTCGCGCTTGTCCGGCATGAACACAGCGAACTGGGCCGGATGGCCGCCGGGCGCGGTAAACAGCGGACCGACAAGCACAAACGCAGGGCCCCGCAGGAAGCCGCTCCGCAGCGAATCGCGCACGCTCAGGACAACGTTCTTCGCGTCGCCGCAGCTCTTGACCATCGTCACGCCGCACCGGAGGTAGCGTTTCAAGTGTTCCCGCACCAGTTTCCTGGGCTCCGTCGTGAACGCCCCGCCGAAGAACAGCCCCCCTGAGGTCAGGTGCACGTGAGCGTCTCCTAGGCCGGGCAGAACGGTCAACTTACGAGCGTCCACTAGCGTTGCTCCGGCCGGGGGCGGCTCGTAGCCGTCAACCACATCCGTGATCCGCCCGGCGCGGATCTTGATCGTGACCCGTGAACGAAGCTGCTCGGACGTACCATCCCACAGCCTGCCAGCATGCACGTAGACGGTCCCGGTCGGAAGCAGGGTGAAAGCGATGACGGCTTTCAGCACTCGCGGCGTTGCAAGCAGGCCGACGATCAAGGCCGCGCTAGTCAGCCACTGGCTTGGCCGCAGCGCCGTGAACGGGTCCCAGCGGAACACTCCGATGGCCAGAGCAAGGCCGAGCACGGCGGTAACCACTAGCGAGATCGCGGCCAGCAGAATCTCGGCCATCTCCGGCGACGCCTCACCGACAGACTCGGCCGCCCTGACCATGACGCCCAGCGGGTTGTATTCGCCGATTTGACGCAGCCAGGAGGGTAGGAACTCGGCCGGGATCGTCGCACCGCTGAGGAACATCATCGGCAGGAAAAGCGTTTGCCCGACGGCCGGCACCAGCTTTGCACTCGGCACCGTGGCGGCAATGATTAGCCCGAGTGCCAGTGCCGTCAGGGCTCCACAACCCAGGATGAGGACGGCAAGCGGCAGATGCACGGGGCCAGAGGGCGCCACCACGATAAGCAGTACGGTGAGCTGAACCGCCAGCGATATCCCCCCGACGATGCAGAAGGCCGTCGCTTCGGCCAACAGCAGAAGGGCCGGCGGAAGCGGGGTGACCAGGTAACGCCGCAGCACGCCACGCTCGCGCCACGTTACCAGCTGTGTCGGCAGGCTGAAGAGTCCCATCGCGATCATGTTGATGGCGACGACCCTGAGGATGAGCCGCCAGTGCTCCTCGGCCGGTAGCCGCGCGAAGATTACCGTGAACGAGACGGCAAAGATGATGGGAAACGCCAGCGTCCAGAACACACTCTGCCGGTCGCGCAGCCACAGCCGCAGCGACACAGCCGTGGACTTCAGATAGGCTCGGATCACTCGTCTCGTTCCGCCGGTTTCAGTCATGGCGTTCCTGTGTCCGCAGGGATTCGGTTCTGGCCGACCGGTGCGTTGGAGCTGGTCTCGGCCGCTGTCCGATCGGCGTTGATGTCGTCGGTGAGCTTCAGGAAGGCTTCCTCCAGAGTGGCGCTTCGCACGTGCAAGCTCTCGATCTCGCTACCGGGCGGCAGCTGTTGGACAAGCTCCGTGATCGCGCGGCTAAGCGATTCGGTCAGCAGCTTTAGCCGGAGCCGGTCGGCTCTCGGCTGGCTACGTACCACTAGCCGACAGCCTTCCGGTATCGCCAGCCGCTCCACCGTCGGGCCGCGCACGGTTAGCTCCACGCTGTGCTGCGCGCCAACTTCCCGGATCAGCTCCGCCGGGTGGCCGCACGCGATCAGACGGCCGCGGTGCAGGATGGCGACGCGATCGCAAAGCTTTTCCGCCTCCTCGATGTAGTGTGTCGTCAGCAGCACCGTGCGCCCCTCGTCGCGGAACTGCTTGATAAGCTCGTGCAATTCGTTGCGGGCATGTGCGTCCAGCCCGGCCGTCGGCTCATCAAGGATGACCAGCTCCGGGTCGTTCACCAGCGCCAACGCCAGCGCCAGCCGCTGCTTCTGGCCGCCGGAGAGTCGCTCATACGGCCGGTCCGCTTGCTCGGCAAGACCGGCCCAGCCCAGCAGCGACGCCGCCGGCCGATGGTTGGGGTAGAAGCTGGCGAACAGCTCGAGTGCTTCGCGCGGCGTGATCAACGGGGGCAGGGACGTAGCCTGAAGCTGAACCCCGATGCGCGCTTTGACCTGCTGCGGGTAGCGCACCGCGTCGATGCCCAGTACGCGGATCGACCCACCGTCCGGCCGCCGCACCCCCTCGATGCATTCCACCGTCGTCGTCTTTCCCGCACCGTTCGGGCCAAGCAGCCCAAACGTTTCCCCGCAGGACACGGTCAGCGACAGCCCGTGGACCGCCACCACCGGCCCGTATCGCTTGGTTAGACCACTGATCTCAATAGCGTTCGTCATCCGGTAAGTGTCGTCCTGAAATCCAGAGTGCCAGCGTAGCTGATGTCGGGATCGGCCGGAACGTCTATTCGCGTTGTCGCAGCCGATCTTGTCGGTCGACGGGCGCGCGGTCCGTTCGTTCCTATTGTCGTCCATTTGTCGCCCATACGTGCCGAGCTGCTGCGGGAGCTTCTGCCGTGCATCGTCAGGCGGCGGCGTTCGTGCTATCTGCTGCGGTGATCACGCTGAGTTGTCCGGCCGCTGACTGGCGGAACCTGCGGAACGGGTACCCCGTTTCCGGACGAGGGGTACTGTGATCCGCCGTACGTGCTGGGCCTGCCCGATGGCAGCTGGCTTTGCGTGCTGACCACTGGACCGGGACGCGAAGGAGAGCCAGGCCAGCACATCGTGGCTACCCGGAGCGAGGACCAGGGGCGGAGTTGGTCGAAGCCAGTGGCGATCGAGCCATCAAGCGGACCGGAGGCCTCGTGGGCAACGCCGTCGGTCACGCCCTACGGCCGCGTGTTCGTCTTTTACACCTGCAACGGCGATCGCGTTCGTCACCTGCCCGGCGGACGGCGGCGGATCCGGGCCGATATGCTCGGTTGGTACTGCTTCCGCTACTCCGACGACGGTGGTCGCACGTGGTCTCGGCGTTACCGGCTGCCTATGAGAGTGACCGAGTGTGATCGAGCGAATGACTGGCAGGGTACGGTCCAGATCTTCTGGGGGATAGACAAGCCCAAGATTGACAATGGTGTCGTGCGGTTCGCGTTTACGAAGATCCGGCGGTACATGCTTGACGGGGGAGAGGGCTGGTTGTTTGAGAGTCCGAACCTGTTGACCGAGCGCGACCCGACACGGCTCCGGTGGCGGATGCTGCCGGTGGGGGAGAAGGGCATCAGAGCGGAAGCGTTTGGCTTGGTCCAGGAGGAGCACAATCACGCGCCGATTGGCGGCGGACGACTGTTCATGGTGTATCGCACGGCGTTGGGGTTCCCGTGCCAGACATATAGCCGAGACGGCGGACGCACGTGGGAGTGGCCCACGCCGATGACCTACTCGGCTAGCGGCCGCGTGATGAAGAGCCCGCGGGCGTGTCCTAAGCTGTGGCGGTGCTCGAACGGCAAGTTCCTGTTCTGGTACCACAACCACAGCGGCCGGACATTCCGGGAACGGAACCCGGCGTGGCTGGCGGGGGGTGAGCTTCGGGCCGACGGGCGAATCTGGTGGAGCGAACCGGAGGTGGTGCTCTACGATCCAGAGCCCCAGGTGCGGATTAGTTATCCCGACCTGATCGAGCAGGACGGTAGGTTCTGGATCACCGAGACGCAAAAGAGTGTGGCACGCGTGCATCCGATAGATCTGAGCCTGCTGGACGGGCTCTGGCGGCAGGGAAAGGTGCGCGAGGTTGTCAGGCGTGGCCTGGTACTGGATATCGGCCCGAGTGAGCATCGCTTGCCGGTGCGGGCGGACCTTCGCACCGATAGTGGCTTGACACTCGACATCTGGCTTCGGCCGGGGGCGTTCGAGCGGTCTGAGCTAGTCGTGGACGCTCGGGATGGGGCAGGACGCGGCGTGGCTGTGTGGACGAGGGAGGATCGGTCAGTGGCGGTGCTGCTCAGCGACGGTCAGCCGAGGGTGTCGTGGCGGAGTGACCCGGGCGGGCTCAGCCCTGGAAGGCGGCACCACGTGGTGGTCATCGTCGACGCACGGCCGCGGCTTGTCCTGTTTGTGGTGGACGGCAAGTTATGCGATGGCGGTTCGGCTCGGCAGTACGGGTGGCTGCGGTACGATGCCGAGCTGGGTGACGTGACCGGCAGCGGCCGGCTTCGCGTGGGGAAACGGGTTGCTCGGCTACGATGGTACAACCGATACCTGCGCGTCTCCGAAGCGGTGGCCAACTACCACGCCGGCGGTGGGGCCGCGACGCGTGCCGGGCATGGTGCCGATGCCACGGCGCGGGCGGAGCGGAAAGCTCGCGTGCAACCGGCGTTGCTAACCAACGAAGCTTGCGAGCGGCCGAGGTAGAACCCCACGGCCTGCCCGTCTGCGCAACCGAAGGCACCAAACCCTGTTCCGCCACCTTTCCATTCGCGACCGTCGGCATGGCCAACCCAACCAGCGTCGCCGAGAAGCTCTCCAGCCTGCTCTGTACCCGCTTGGCACAAACTCAAGTGAATCCCGAGCGAGCCCGGCCCTGGCGGCCAACGGGTCAATTGATCGCCTCTTGCCACCGCGTTCGGAACTCAAGAGCCCCGCGCCTTTGAAGAGGCCGTGCGCCAGTACGCTGTAGCTTGTGGCAGGGGGGGCGACGTCAGGGGCCTGCTGGGAGAGCACCGGCCAGGCGGAGCCTCGCACGTCGCCGGCATGGTGCGGCCCCAGGGTGGTCCGCAGCGTGTCCACTTCGGTTCGGCTCCGGCCGGCACCATGCGATCCGTAATCTCACCGGTCCGCGGTGGACTGACAAAGTGGCTCGGATGCCGGCCGTTGCGCCGGAGCTCTGCGAGTGAACCGTCCCACGGCTTGAGCCTCACAGGGTACCGACCGGCCACATGATCGGGGGTTACACCGGACCGAGATCGCACCAAACCCAAAGGGGCGTGATTCGGTAGTCGGCTGGGGGTTGGCGGGCCTGGTTGAGGCGTTGGTGGTCTGTGGGTGGCTGGGCGGACGGTGGGGTGTTTGGGGGCAGCAGCAGCGAGAGGGAGCGGAGGGTGGTGA
>JALXBF010000165.1 GCA_026991575.1 Planctomycetota bacterium
GCTCCCGCCTCACCGACCGCCACGCCAGCACCATGTACTCCATCATGCGGCCCAGCATGTCCTGCTCCACGGTGCGGGTGAACTCAAACACCACCACCACGTACCGCCCCTCCACCTCCGCAACCCACACCAGGTCCGCCAGACGCGATCGGTCCGCACGCCGACTCACGTGGCCTTCCGCTGCGCGATAGAGGTTCTGAATCGGCACCGGCCGGTCCCACAGGAGGCGGAAGAGGACCGACAGCAGTTCCATGACCACTTCGGGGTTGGCGAACAACTGTCTGTAGGCTTTGTCATGCATGCCCATCGTCCGCCACCGTCAGTTGTCTTGTAACAGTGAGTTGTAGCCGTATCGCAGACTCCTGCTGGTGACCTGGTCGGTGCAGCCGTGGCTACGGTTGGCCGGCCGCAGGCGGCTCTGTTCCCGCGCCCGGTGTACAGTTGGGCGTGGGGCGGGGTTGGTGGTTGTCATGGTGAGTGCTTATGGCACATGCCGTGCCAAAGTGGGCGGCAGGTGCGAGGCATGGATGCATGTCGTGGTGTGGTAAGGCGTTATGGTAAACGCTGTGGCGGCGTTAGTCGGGAAATGACGGTGAGCGCGCGCCGCGCGCGCGGCGCTGGTCGGACAGGATGAGGCTCGGTTGTGCTGCGTAGGGATGGCACGGCGGGCGGTTGGGCTGGTGGGCCGATCGTTTCGATCGGCCGTAATTCCGTTTGGCCGGTCGGCTCGAGACCGGCTGTGAAGCCCAGTGTGCGTGGGCGCTGCCGGAGATGATCTGAGCCTACGGGGATGCGCGTACACCCGACGAGAGGGGTGTATCTTACCCCGTGCGTGAGGGAGGTGGTTGCCTTTTTCGTCTTTCGCGTTGGCGGGTCGGTTTCGGGTGCGCTGGCAGCTGGTTTTGCCGGCGTCGGAGGACGGTTCACCTCGCCAGCTACCGCGAACTCGCGGCAGGGGGGCTTCATGCCCCCGACCGCGCTGTTGATGGGTAGCGCGGGCGGTACGAGCCTTGTTTGTTCTTCCGCCATGAGAACCCCCCTGACGCCGCGGACGGCGATCCGCATGGTGCTGGGCGGACTGGAGCGAACCAGAGCACTCAACCGACAGGAGAAGCGACCGCTCAGGAGTCCGCGAGGCAGAAGCAAGCGAGGAAGCGGGGTAATGCCTGTGGAGCAAAAGGACGCAGGAAGGCGGAGATGACAGGAAAGCGGAACGGCGGGTGGTCCCTACGGTGATTGGCCGGCGAGGGTTAGGGAAGGTAAAGACGCTGGAGCGAGGTACTGGCGGAAGCCATGGAGCTAGAGGTTTGTCTGCCGGCTGCCCTGGTGACGGGATGTGGGACGGTTAGGTCCCATCCTCGAGTGGGTTGGCGCGCCTGGATGCAGCCCGAGCAGAAGGTCTATCGGTCCTCTTTGGGGCAGGGCCGCCAATCGGAAAGCAGGATGCCGATGAACCACGCCGAGGGGGCAGGTTGCGGGCAACCGGGCCTTGTCACCCTGCATGTTCGAAGCAGGCTGCGCGAAAAGTTCATCTTCTTTCTTCGCCTGTCACCGAGGGCACGGCGGGTACCGCCCCAACTGTTGACGCGGCGCCGAAGCACCGCATCGGCTGGTCCGGTGTGCCGCAAAGGCTGAAGCGTACCCGGATGCAAGAGCCGAAAGGAACCTGTGTGGAGCAGGGGCGGTACTCCGGTGCCACTGCTTGCCTGTTAGCGGAACGTGGCGAAGACCTGGAAGCGGCGCTCCCCGACCACGTTGGTAAAGAATGGGCTGATACCGATACGTACATAGCGGCGGTCGTGAGAGACAACGGCGCTGACGGCCATGCCGGCACCGTCGAAGACGGGGGCAGGGATCGGTTGGTAAGCAATCGCGCTGCCGAGCGCGACCTGGTACAGGTGTCGGGCCCCGCGGTAGCGGCCGCCGTATCGCTTCAGGAAGCGGTCTAGTTTGGCCAGAGGCATGACCAGGTGCGTGGCCCACCGGCCAGTGTGCGGGTCCATTTCCAACTGAATGTGCGGAACGTTTGCCAGCTCCGAGCGGCGGCCGCGCGGCAGCTTCACAAGCACAGGTTCTTGCTGGTCCACGATGGCATAGTGCACTTCCGTCTGCTCCGCCTCGGTGCCCTGCCAGCGGGTTACCTCGATCCGCACGCGATTGCCGAGCACATTGCCCCAGACTTTCTTGCAGAAGACCTGGTACACACCCGGGAACGCTCTCGGGCAGATGTAGATTTCCTCGGGGCGCTGCCCCATGCCGTCCTGAACCAGGACGCCGCCGGCAGCCGTGCGACGGTTTCGTATCGAGCACTCCGTGCCGATCGGTTCCAGCACCCGGACGTCGACGTCGGCCTCGCCCTGCCAGGTCACGCGGATGACCAGGTCTCGCTGGTCAGCCTCACGCACAGCCATTCGCAGCTGAGTGGCACGTTCCAGGTCGCCGTTGCGTTCGAGCTTGCGCACCATTTCCTCCACGGCCGCGTATGCCAGCCGGTGGAGCCGGAAGTGATCTTCGCGCCACGCGCGGCTAAGCAGATTGGTGGCTGCCCACTCCAAGGCATCCGGATCGTCCAATTGCAATGCCAACACGAGAGCTTTCTCGTACGGCTGGGCGACGTCGGGCGCGAGGGCCGCAGCGCGGCGCAACAGGTTCAGGGCGGCCCGATGGTGTCCGAACTTGGCCAGTTGCTCGGCTACACGGTAGAGCGACAGCGGTGAGTCGGAAATCGAGTCCGCCGCGCTCAAGAGCGCCTCCTCCACCTCACGGTCCGGATGTCCTGCTAGCCGCAGGACCATGGCCAGGGCCTCGTACATCCACGGCTTGGCCTTACCCTCACGGATGGCCGTGCGAAGTAGCTCTACCGCATGCCCGTACGCTTTGTGCCGCACGAGCGTCTGGAGCAGGATGCGGACCGTGCTTTCGGTGATCCGGTTGCCGTGTCGCTGGAAGAAGCGCGGCCAGAACGTGCGCGGGTCGCTGCGGAGCATTGCCTCGATGGCCGCCTTGCGTCGCTCGGCAGACACTTTGCGCGGCGATCCCGGCCGAGCGGGCTCGGCCGGGCCAGACGACTTGGGCTGCTTGGGCGCTTGGGCATCCTGCCGCCGGGGTCGATCCTGCGCCCCCTGGTCTCGGGGACCGACCCCGGCTGCTAAGGGTTTACGTTGGCCAGCGTGCGCACTCGTTCGCCAGAGCCGCGTGCGTCGCTGCGCAGGCCATCCAGCGTCTCTTTCACCTTGCTGTGACCTTCCTCGCTCTGGCGGATGATCAGGGCTGGAGGATTCGGGTAGTACCGGATGGTCCCTTTCCCCCCGTTCTTTTCCCAGCTTTCCGGCTCAACGACCTCCTCAATCAACTCGATCAGCTCGTCGCTCAGGTCGTCGCCCTGAGCTGCTCCCGGGGCGGCCGGGCCGGCACCGGTTGGCGCACCGCCGGCCGGCATGTTCCGGAAGCCAAAGCCACCCAGACCGCCAAAACCACCACCAAGGCCGCCCAGACCACCAAAGCCGCCGCCAAGACCACCGAGCCCGCCCAGGCCACCAAAGCCGCCGCCAAAACCACCACCC
>JALXBF010000166.1 GCA_026991575.1 Planctomycetota bacterium
TCTTGTGATTCGGCCGCTTGGAGAAGCCGATCCCTGTGCCTCGACCGTTATGGGCGAGCCACCAGAGCTCACCTTTGAAGCTCCACTGGGCCAGGGTCGAGTCATCGCAGACTTTCTCGAACCACTTGTCCCCTTCGCGCTGAGCCCAACGGCCGTTGCCTGGGTAGCGGATCGAGTGCGGCGAGACCCAGGTCCAGGACAGAGGGTCGCGGTTGGCCCATTGGGTGCGACGCGGGCCTTGCGGAATCCACTGCATGCTCCCGCGCACCCACTCAGAGAACGCTGCCGTGAATGCTGTGCCATCCACGATGTCGCGCAGCGCGATCGGCTTGTTGAACGCCCAGTCCCAACCGGGCTGGTAGACGATGCCGTTGGTGCGCCAGTTGTTGTAGTACCGCTCCGTGCCGTGGTTGGGCGCGTAGTTTTGAGACGTTGCCTCGGGGATGCGATGATCAAAGTGAGGATCCGATGGGCAGATGAACGTCTCGATCCGGGCCCGGCGGAGCGTTCGGTTTGCGTCACTGCGCCATGCGCGGCTTCGCGGGATCGTGGGCGGTTCACCGTATGCGCGCAGATCAAGGTTGGCGGCGTTGTAGATATCGGCCCGGTCCAGGTAGGGCAGCAGGAAGACCTTCATGGACCAGTGCTGCTCGCCACCAGCTGCCCAGCGCCTGGAAGCACGGCCGCGGATGGCACGCATGCCGTCGGGCGGGAAGTAACCATGCGACTGGTGGTAGTTGTGTAGAGCCAGGCCAATCTGTTTTAGGTTGTTTTGACATTGCGCGCGGCGCGCCGCTTCGCGAGCCATCTGCACAGCCGGGAGCAGCAACGCAATGAGCACCGCGATGATCGCGATGACAACCAACAGCTCGATGAGCGTGAACGCTCGTCTCGCGGAGCAACGGGTCATGACAACCTCCCCGGGCAAAGAGCCCGAACAACCTGGAAAAAACGCCATGGACAATCTCTCGGGCGGGCTTCCGCACGCTCGTGCTCGCCCCGGTCGCGCCAACCGGCGCTGATGGCACGACTGCCGAGGAAAAAGAACACTGCAATGGGCACCAGCCGACAAGCCGGAGCACGCGGCCGGGTGAGATGAGCGCAACCTGGAATCGCTGACTACGACGCTGCCCACGAACATTGCACGGATCACATCCGCGGCGTTCCCAAAGCCTCGTGGGCGGCTCGTCAGGATAATGACCGTGACCCCGCATAAGAGCGAGCCGCCCCATCGGCGCCGACAGTCTACCAACCTCAGGAAGCCGTGTCAAGCGCCTAAGTCGCGTTGTTTCGGGGCAATGTTGCCGGGCCGGCAATCGCGCGCCGGTCGCTGCTGCGGGCGCTAGCCCGCTGTGGTCGGGTGCGTTTTGCCGGGCCGCGAGCGGTTAGAATTAGCGGATGTGATTTGGGTCATAGGCAAGCATGTTTTTTTGCGGAGGTCTGTGTTGAGTGTCGCCGCCGAATCAGCTCGGATTGTCAGCCAGCTCATCGACAACATCGGTCAGGCACTTCTGGGCAAACGGGACGTGATCCGGATGGCGGTCATTGGTTTATTGGCCGACGGACATGTCCTGATCGAGGACGTGCCCGGTGTCGGTAAGACGCTGCTGGGCCGGGCGCTGGCCCGATCGATTTCGGGCACGTTCCGTCGGATTCAGTTCACGCCTGACCTGCTGCCCAGCGACATTCTGGGGACGAACGTGTGGAATGCTCAGTCGGCTACGTTCGTTTTCAAGCCTGGGCCGGTGTTCGCCAACGTCATCCTGGCCGACGAAATCAACCGCACCACGCCGCGCACGCAGAGTGCGCTGCTGGAGGCAATGAACGACCGACAGGTTTCGATTGACGGCACGACGCACGAGTTGCCCGCGCCGTTTCTGGTCTTCGCCACGCAGAACCCGTTCGAATTCGAAGGCACGTATCCGCTGCCGGAAAGCCAGCTGGACCGGTTTATGCTCCGGATTCGTGTGGGCTACCCGCCGCGGGACGAGGAGCTGCGGATGCTGCGGGAGCATCGTGAGGGCGAGCCGATCGATCGCGTCAGGACGCTGATCAGTCCCGAGGAGGTGCTGCAGTTGCAGCAGCAGGTACGTGCCGTGGAGGTGCACGATGATCTGGCCGGCTACCTGCTGGATATCGTCCAGGCGACGCGCGAGAACGAGCACCTGTCGGTTGGGGCCAGTCCGCGTGCTGCGCTGAACCTGTACCGAGCGGCGCAGGCGGCCGCGTTTGTCGACGGGCGTGACTACGTGACGCCCGATGACATCAAGTCGCTTGCCGTGCCAGTGCTTGCCCACCGGGTCATCGCATCCTCTCAGCTTTATGGTGCCGGGTCCACGTTTGTTGAGCAAGTGATCCGGGACATTCTCGACAGCGTGCCCGTGCCGGAGTAGGCCGCCGCAGGGCCGGGGGTGAACGCTCGTGGCTATGGCCTCTGAAGCGTACGAAGAACGCTCTGCCAGAGCCGGGCGGCCGTGGTCGTGGCGGATCCGGCCGGAAGGGTGGCTCTGCGCCTTGCTGTTTGTGTGGGCTCTCTTGGCCAGTGCCGCGTCGCGCGCGAACCTGATGATCCTGCTGGCCGCGTTGGTCTCCGGCATGCTCGTCGTCGGTGCGGTGGTGCCGCTGTTCGGTGGCCGCTCGTTGAAGCTGCGCGTCGAGCTTCCGGAGCGCGTGTTCGCCGGTCAGCCCACGCTGGTCCATGTCGAGCTGCGAAACCTGTCGCGCTGGTGGGGGGCTTCCGGCAAGGGGGTGCGGTTGGCGGTCGAGCCGGCTGCGATCCGGCCGCTGGCGCGCCACTTCTGGTGGATACCCCCCCGCGGATCGGCCAGCTGGAGCCGCACCGTGGTGTTTGACCGACGTGGCGAATACTTCTGGCTTCCCCCGGTGATTGTCAACACCTACCCGTTTGGCTTTGCCGAATACTGCCGTGTCCCTAGCCAACACCAACACCGCCGTCGCCTGGTCGTCTACCCCCCCTTGGGCCAGCTGAACACCCAGTTCTTCGAGCAAGAACTGGGCGTGCGGCTCACCCAGACCGTGACGACGCCCGATCAGACGTCGCGCGAACAGGAGTTTCGTGGGCTGCGCGAGTATCGCGAGGGTGACTCTGCCCGCTGGATCCACTGGCCGACGACCGCCCGAAAGGGCACGCTAATGGTGCGTGAATTCGAAATCCCCCAGCACAACCGCATCCTGCTGGTGCTCGTGCCCTGGTTGGCTCGCGACGGCGATGACGCGGCGCGAAACAACGTGGAAGTGGCGGTCAGCTTGGCGGCAACCGCACTCTACGAGTTGTCGCGGCGGCCCCATACCCGCGTGGGATTGCTGATCGTGGGCAAACTGCCCCAGGCGTTCGGTCACAGTGGGGAAAACCCATCGCTGGCCATTGCCCTCGAGGCTCTCGCGCTGTTGAAACCAGTGGCGGAACCGGACTTTCAGGCAGCCGCCGATCTGCTCCGTCGCATTGCCGGACCCGGGGTACAGGTGTCCGTGATCACCACGGCTGCCCCACAGGCGATTCCAGGATGCCAGCGGCTGATGACGGGCCGCCCAGGGCACCGTGGCACCTTGCTGCTCAACGTAGCCGACCGCCGCAGCCTGCTTAGCTACTTTGTGCCCCCGCCGAACTTGCTGTCTACGACGGGTGGAGACGATGAGAATCGCGCGAGTTGAGCTACTGCGCCTGAGCACCTACGTGCTCGCTTGCGTCGGCTCGGTCTCGCTCTACCTGGCCGAAGAAGAAGGGATCCTGCCGTACGGCTGGATCGTCGTCATCGCGGCCGTCCTTGCCTACGCGCTCTGCGACTACCGCGGCTTGATCCGCGTCCCCGATCAGCTTGATGGACTGCTTGCCACACTCGTGCTCGGGTTGCTGGTGTTTGACGCCGGCATCCGGCAGCAGCCGATCGCTCAAGCCCTCGGACACGTGCTCGTGCTGTTGCAGGTGTTGCTTTTCTTCCACCGCAAGACCGTGCGCACCTACCTGCTGATGGCCGGTATCAGCCTGCCGCAGATGGCCATAGGAGCGATTGTCAACAACCAGTTCTACTACGGTGTGCTGCTTGCGGTCTACGTCGTCCTTTCGGCCGTCGTGCTTGCCCAGCTGCATGCCCTCTTTGTGGTCTCCGCAGCACAGCGTCAGGAGGCGCTGCAGGAACCCGTTCGGCTCGCACTGCTCAGCCGGCTGAGCCTCATTGGGCTACTGACCGGTGTCGTCGGCGTGGGTTCCTTCCTTCTGATCCCTCGTCAGGGCCGGCCCAACTGGAGCTCGCTGGAGTTCACCAGTGGCGAGAACCTGACCGGATTCGACGAGGAGGTCACGCTGGGGGACCTGGGCACGATCTTGAAGAACGACAATGAGGTGATGTCCGTCCAGCTTACCGACCAGAATGGCAACCCGTACACGCCGCCGGACGAGCCGTTGTGGCGGGGCATCACGCTAACCCACTATGAGAACGGCAAGTGGTCCGCGCCTCAGCAGACACGTACCGGCCGACCACTGCCGCACCCTGAAGAGCTGCCGAAGGATCGGCCGCTCATCGTCCAGGAGATCACACTCCAGCCAATCCGCACCGACTTCTGTTTCGCCTTCTGGCCCCCCCTCTATGGCTGGGCGCGAGGGGGCGGCACGATCAACTTCAACTCGTACGGCAACGCGCTGCTGCAGGAAGAGCGCGTCGAGTTGACGCCGTTCGACTACGTGGTCGTCTCACCCATGGGAGCCGACCTGGGCAAGATTGGCTTTCCCATGACGCGCGCCGAACGTAGGCCGGAAATCTGGAACAGTCTCGTCGGGCTCTCGCGGGAACTGCGCCAGGAGCTGTCGCAGTACATCGAGGAGAACATCGCGCCGCTGGAAGAACTCCGCAGTCTACCGGTGCAGCAACGGTGCGAACGATTGACCGACTACCTGCGCGCCACAGGCGGCTTCACCTACACGCTCGACCAGCAGGTGGTCGATCCGAACGTGGATCCCGTGATCGACTTCCTGCGGAACCGCAAGGCGGGACACTGCGAGTACTTTGCCTCCGCCCTGGCACTCATGCTCCGTACACTGGACGTTCCCACGAGGATCGTTAACGGGTTCAAGGGGGCCGATATCAGCCAGGTGGTGACCCGGTTCTACGTGGTGCGCCAGATGCACGCGCACAGCTGGGTGGAGGCGGCAGTCCCTGACCCGCAGGCCCGACCGACTGGGTACCGCTGGATTGTGCTGGACCCAACGCCAGGCGGAGCACGTCGGCAGCAAGTGGCCCAGATCGCCGCACAGCGAGGATTCTGGAAGCGCTTCCGCGACGCAGCGCGCCAGATCTGGTCGCGCTACATCCTGAACTTCGACTTCTCCGAGCAGCAAGAGCTCATCTATCAGCCGATGCGTGAGCTGGTTGCCACGACCGTCGGCGGACTGCAGCAGTGGGCAGAACGGCTCCGCAGGGGGGACGGGCAAGCCTGGGTAACGCTAACCGTTACGCTCCTGGCATCAGGGCTATCGCTCACCGGCTTTGTCTGGTTCGTGCGGCGACGACGGCGCCGTGACGTAACCCGACCGCGGCGTGGCCGACGCGCGCCGGCCCGCTACTACCTGCTCGTGCGTCGCTTCCTGCGCCTGGCACGCCGCCTCGGGGTACGGCGCCAACCTGCCGACACGATGCTGGAGGTCGCCGTGCGCGTCCAGCAGGCCCTCTCCGAACGCGGCCTCGATGCCGACCGTTGCGGCGTCCCGGTTGAGCTGGTCCGCCAGCTCTACCTGCTCCGCTTCCGCCCGGGTACGAACGGCGAGGTCACCGAGCGGGCGAGTCGACTGCTGGCTGAGCTGCGTGAACTGGCCCGCCGGCCGCATGCCGCATCCTGACGGCGGCACGCGCCCTCTACCTGCGCGGACACACTGCAGTGGGCGCTGCAGGCATCTCAGCACGCGGCATGCCGTGTGCTGGCGCGTCACGCTACACTTCTTCTGCTGATCTGATCGCCACGAGACGGCCCGCGCGCGTGTGGCCGACTTGTGCAGACAATCCCTGGGCCGGAGACCCACGATGCTGCGCATAGGCCTCATTGGTTTCAGCGGCTGCGGCAAGACCACCGTCTTCCGGCTGCTGACGGGAGCCAACCCGGATCCGGCAGCCGTGAGCCGTACGGGACAGGTGGCCGTCATGGAGGTGCCGGACCAGCGGCTGCCGCAACTGCAGCGCGTCTTCGAAGCGGAGCGGGCGGTGCCGCCGGCGCTGGAACTGCTGGACACGCCGGGCATCGATCCCACGGGCACCCACACCGCCGCTCATACGCTCGGCTTGCTGCGGGCAACCGACGGCCTGATCTACGTCGTCCCCCTACGGGGCAACCCGGCCGGCAGGGAGGCGTTCCGGCGACTCTTCGGCCTGGTCTGCGATGCCGACCAGGCAGTGCTGGAAGGACGGCTGGAGCGGATCGACACGGCGTTGAAGAAGCCCAAGCCGGCAGCCGAGCGCCAGGAGTTGCTCAAAGAAAAGGACGATATCGAGCGGATGATCGGTCGTCTACGGCAGCGCGCGGCGGTCGAGCCGGCTGACGCAGCTGCCGCGTTCCGCCGGGGCTATCCGTTGTTGTCGGCCAAGCCGTTCTGTGTGTTGGTTAACGTGAACGATGACACGGCGTTGGCCGAGGCTGACCGAATCGTGCAGCAGGAGTTTGCCGGTACCGGCACCGTGGTGATCAACGCGGGGCTTGAGGCGGAGCTGCGCGAGCTCGAGCCGGAGGAGCGAGCGGAGTTCGTCGAATCGTACCAGCTGGATCAGGGGGGGTTACGATCCGAGACATTGCCCCGGCAGCTCCCGGAACGACTTGGTCTGGTCACGTTCTACACCGGGAACCGCAAGGAGCTGCGCGCGTGGCTGGTGCCCCGCTGTACGACTGCCCTGCGGGCAGCAGGCCTGATCCACTCGGACATGGAGCGGGGGTTCATCCGGGCCGAAGTCGCCCGCGCCGAGCGGCTCGTGGCGATCGGCTCTGACCGGGAGGCTCACCGCCAGGGGGCGTATCACAGCGAAGGTAAGGATTACCATGTTCGTGACGGCGACGTGTTGCTGATTCGATTCTCGGTTTGAGGCTTGCGGAATGCTTGAGCTGCTGGCACATTTACTGCGTCGGCTGCGCGACGGGCGTGTACGCGAACGTTGTGGCACGCCGGTCTGGTTCCGGTGTCAGGTTGGCGTGCCTGCCCCGGTTGATGCCGACCGGTGGCTGGCTTCGTTGATCGAGTTGGCCGTTGGCTGGCTCGGGGCTGAACCGGAGTCGATCGAGGCGGTGCGCGGTACGTGTGAAGGACAGCACGCGTGGCTGTGTCGCTTCAGCCAGGGCCAGGCTGCGCTGTTGGTGCTGGCTACCGTGCCCTCGCCGTCGGAGCGCTTTCTGCTATGCGACGCGCTGGGGCAACACGGCGCGGTGTACCTGGAGGAAGTTCCGGTCGCCGCTGGCTGGACATTGGAGCCGTTGCCTGCAGAGGCCTCTCCGGTCGGCAACAAGTGGGTGGGACGTGTGGTGGAGGTGATCGGTGGCTAAGTATCGGGTCTTGCTCGTAACCGGTGGACGGACGCACCAGGAGAACTATGCCGCCTCGTTCCGGGCGGATGCTCGAGCCGAGGTCGTGGCGGTGGCGGACGAGCGAGGGCTGTCGCCGTATCGCCAGAAACACAACCGTGCGCTTGCGGACCAGTTGCGCGTGCCGTACATCGAGGGCCTGGAGGAAGCGTTTCGGCGGACGGAACCGGACGTGGTTTCCATTTGTGCCGAACCCCAGCGGCGTGCTCGGGTAATCGCTCGGTGTATGGAACTGGGCGCTAAGGCCCTGTATCTGGACAAGTCGTTATGTGCGGAGCTGGAGCGGGCGATCCAGCTGGCCGAGGAGGCCGACCGTCGTCACGTGTTCACGCACATGTACACCAACAACACGCAGCCTTGGGCACGGGCGGCGGCCGAGCAGGTGCGTGGTGGTGTGCTGGGCCAAATCCGTGCCGTGCATGCGGACGCGTTCTTCGCCAAGGGTAAGCCGGGCACTGCGCAGCTGAGTCGACGGCGTGAGCTGTATCCGCCCACGCCCGGTTCCTTCCAGACGCTTATTGCCAAACGCGAATTGGACAACATCGGCGTTTATCCGTTGATGATGATCACCTGGCTAACTGGCCAGCGTGTGCGCGAGGTGCTGGCTGTGACCGCCAACTATTTCTTCCGTGAACACCAGCAGGAGAATGTAGAGGATTTTGCTGGCGTGCTCGGCACGTTGAGCTCTGGAGCCGTGTTCTCGATCAGTTGTGGCCGTATCGGATGGACCAGCCATCCCGCTGCGGGCACGAACCGAATCACCCTGGTCGGCGACCGAGCCAGTGCTACCTATGACATGAACCGCTGCCGCCTGTACCAGGCTGACGATGGCCCGCCGTGGCAGCCGCCGGAGCCGCATCCGGAGGACCCGATGTTCTTCTGGGCGAGCACACAGGAGGCAGCTGGAGTCCGGCCGAAGCGCGTCTGGCTACCGTTAAACGGCGATCCCGACGCGGACGTCCGCTACTTTCTGGACTGTCTGGACCGGAACCAGCCGAGCGAAATGGATATCCACCGCGCAGCCCATGCAACCGAGGTGATCTTTGCGTGCTATCGCGCGGCGGCGACCGGGCGCCCGCAGCGTGTCACCTGAGCCGTGAAGCTAGAAGTTTCCGTCGCGTACCCAGAACTTGGTGGGTTTGTCCCACACGTTGCCGCCTTGCAGGATCCAGTCCGCCACAAGGTCCACCAGTTCGCTGGCAGTCAACTCGGGCGGTCCGAACAGCTCATGGCACCGTGAGGCGTCCGATAGGTAGGCGGTCTCGGCTGGGGTTCCGCTAAACCGCGGCTCAACGCCTAGGCGTTGCGCTAGTTGCTCTGCGACGGCACGCACGGCGAGTTTCTCGGGGCCGGTCACGTTGAGTATTTCCGGAGGGCTAGCGGCCAGCGAGAACGCACGTAAGGCGACTTCGTTTGCGTAGCGCTGCCACACGAAGTTGACGTAACCCATCTGCAGGGGGACCGGTTTACCGGCCAGCAGCATGCGTGCAATGTCGACGGGCACGCCGTAACGCAGGTCGACGGCGTAGTTGAGCCGGAGGAACACGACCGGCGTGCCGTGCACTTTGGAGACGAAGCGCACCAGCAGCTCGCGTCCACACGCGGCCTCCGCGTACATGCCCAGCGGCTGGCACGGTGTTTTCTCGTTGGCCCCCGGGCCTGAGACCGGCACCATCGGGTAGACATTGCCCGTGCTGAAGCAGACAATCCGGCTCTGGCGATACCGCTCGACCAGACTGGCGTGCAGATATGCGTTGCGTCCCCAGAATTCGGCCGGGTCGCGTTCTCCGGCCGCGAACTTGTAGCCCAGCATCAGGACCACTTCACTGGCCTCGGGCAGGTGGTTGCGTGCCTCGGGGTCAAGCAGGTCGCAGCGGACCGTGCGCACGCCGGCCTGCTCCAGCTCGGTCCGCACCGTTTCGTCGCTGAACCGCGACACCGCGACGACCTCGTAGTCATCACGGCCTGCTGCGTCGGCGGCGCGCCGGGCCATGCGTGCCAGGCTCGGCCCCATCTTGCCCCCAGCACCCAGCAGCACCATGCGGTTGCCCAGCGAGCGCGCAAACGCGACCAACGCCGGACTTGGTCGAGAAAGTGCTTCTTCCAGTTCGGCTTCAGTCCTGGGACAGCGAATCATCGCGGTAATGCTCCCGGTCCTGTCGCGTGAATCTTACCGGGGCAGCGCCGGCCGGACGCCGCGGGTTCAACGTAGGGTAAGGTAGAATGCGCACGGACTGCTGGCACGGCGTTTGCCTGTCAGCCCGGACCGTATCGAGCGGGAGTCACATCATGCCCAAGAAGACGCTGGCCAAACGCACCGATCAGGCCAATAAGCAGGCGGGCAAAGCTCAGGGCCGTGACAAGCGCGACGGCACGCCCGCCAAGCCTGCCACGCTGGGACAGTACCTGATCCGACGTCTGCACGACCTGGGTGTGCGCCACATCTTCGGGGTCCCCGGCGACTACGTGCTCACGTTCTACAAGATGCTCGAGGAGAGTCCCATTACGGTCGTGGGCACGACACGTGAGGACTGCGCCGGGCTGGCCGCCGACGCGTACGCCCGGCTCCGTGGTCTTGGTGTGGTCTGCGTCACGTATGGCGTCGGTGGCTTTAACCTGTGCAATGCCGTGGCCCAGGCCTATGCGGAAGAGTCACCTGTCGTGGTGATTTCTGGAGCGCCGGGTGTCAACGAGCGGGCCACGAATGCGTTCCTGCACCATCGCGTCGGCGAGTTTACGACCCAAAAAGAAGTCTTCGAGAAGATCACCGTTGCCAGCACGATCCTCGATGACCGGTTAACCGCGTTTCGTGAAATCGATCGCGTCCTGGAAGCCTGTCTCCGCTACAAGCGGCCCGTGTACATCGAGCTGCCACGCGACCAGGTCAACGCCGAGCCGCTTTACGACCATCAGCCTTCCGTCGAGCGGCTCACCAGCGACCGACGAGCCTTGCGCGAGGCCATCGAGGAGACCGTGCAGATGATCCGGCAAGCGAAGCGGCCGGTGGTCCTGGTCGGCGTGGAGATTCACCGCTTCGGCCTGCACAATGAATTGATGCAGTTCGTCGAGCGGGCCAACATCGCCATGGCCTCCACGCTGCTTGGTAAGTCGGCGGTGGCCGAGAGCCATCCGCTGCACGTCGGAATCTACGAGGGCAAGATGTGCCGTGAGGAGGTGCGCCAGTTTGTGGAGAACTCCGATTGCATTCTCCTACTCGGCTGCTTCCTCACCGACGTAGATCTCGGCGGCGAACTGACCCGCTTCCCCGAGGACCGCAGCATCTGTGCGACATCCGACGGCATCCGCATTCGCCATCACGTGTACCGTGACGTGCTCCTGACCGACTTCATGAAGGCTCTGGCCCGCCACGAGGACCTACCGCGCAAGGACGATGCCGAGCATCCGACGGTGTCGCGGCCGCAGCCGTTCGTTTGCCGGCCGAACCAGCCGGTCACGATCCGGCGGCTGTACCAGAAGCTGAATGACATCCTGCAAGAGAACATGGTCGTGATCTGCGACATCGGCGACGCGCTGTTTGCTGCCTCGGAGTTGGTTACCCGCCAGCGTACCGAATTCATCAGCCCGGCCTACTACACGTCCATGGGGTTTGCAGTGCCGGCAGCCGTGGGCGCCTGTTTTGCACGCTCCGACCTGCGCCCACTGTGCATCGTGGGTGACGGTGCCTTCCAAATGACCGGTATGGAGCTGTCCACGATCGTGCGGTACGGTTTCAACCCGATCGTCATCGTCTTGAACAACCGTGGCTACACGACCGAGCGGTACATCCTTGATGGCAGTTTCAACGACATCCACCCGTGGCAGTATCATCGCATCCCGGAGGTGCTGGGCGGAGGGTGGGGCTTTGAGGTGCGCACGGAGGGGGAGCTGGAGGACGCACTCCGAGCGGCGTTGGCCAACACGTCCAGCTTCAGCCTGCTCAACGTCCACCTGGATCCGTGGGACTGCAGCCCAGCTTTGGAGCGGCTCGGTAAGCGGCTGCAGCGCCGGGTACGCGGCTAAGCCCGCCGCCGCCGGTATCGCGGCACTCAAGGTTGCCTGATCTGGCGGTACAGCAGTGCCCAGATGGCGGCTAGCGCGACCAGCAGAGCAGCGCTGGTGATGAGGCCGCGGTTGATGAGGCTGTCGCGCAGCGGCGACATAGGCCGCAGGGCGCTCTGGCGGCTTTCAGCGGCGACGACCGCCCAGTCGACCCGGGTGCCTGGCCGCGGCGACCGTACAAGCTGAATAGCCACAAGCCAGTCGCCGGGCAGCAAGGGGTCGCGTGCATTGCGGAGCTGGACGGCGCCGTCGTTCAGGACGCGCGCAACCAGCTCGCCGGAGTACCGGGGCAACGAACCAGCGCGGACGCGGTCCAGACGTCCCACGCTGCTAAGTCTGGGGTGCTGGAGCACTAACCCCACGCGGCCCGACCAGTCCGGGCGACAGTCGAACAGGGCCAGGAAGCGTTCGCTGGTCTGGCCGCTGCCGGCATGGTTACCCAGCCCGAAGAAGTGGCCGATCTCGACAGTCATGGCCATGACGCCGATCGGGTCAGCACCTGTGCCCTGGTCCGGCCAGATCGGGACCGATAGGGCGATCATCGGCGTGTGCGTTGCCTGGCTGATGAAGACAATGGATCGGTGAGGCTGGCGGATGGGCCGAAGCTGCGGTGACGGTGCTGTCAGATCCTGGCCAAGACCGTGGAAGTAGTCCCGGAAGGAGAAGTCTCGGCCCATGGTCTCCCGCTGCAGCGGGCTGCGTGCAATCTGGCGACCGCGCTGGTCGGTGACGAACCAGCTACGTGCTTGAGCGGTGACCTTGTGCGCCTCATGAAGGTGCTCGAGCCGTTGCTGGAGAGCTGCCAGCGGTAGTCGATCGCGCGGTAGCTCCTGGCTGGCGTGAACCAGAGCGATCAGTTGCGGATCGCCCGCAGCGGCTTCCAGGATGCGCCACCGGCGGTCAAGTTCCTGGCCCACCGAGCGGCTGGCCAACTCCGCGACCAGTGAGCTCCGGTACAGGGCATTGCTGACAGAGACGGCCTCGGCTTGCCGCAGCGCCACGAAGATGCCTTGCCACACGAAGAACATCACGCCAATGGCGAGAATGGTGGGTAGCAGACCGCCGAGGACGACCAGAGGCCGCCGGGCCCGGGCCCGCTCACGCTCCTGCAGCGCCTCCAACACGGCTTCCGCGCTCGAAAACCTTCGGGCCGGATCGGTTGCCAGGCAGCGGTCGATGATGCGTGCCAGGTGACGATCCACGCCTGGTACCCGGTAGTGTTCTCTGGGGGGCGGGGCGTGCGTGATGAGCTCGCGGTAGACGCGGAGCCGCTCGGCCAGATTACCTGCGTCACGAAGTCGGCGTCGCGCCTCTGGTGTATCGTGTGGCGGCCGACCCACGAGCATCTGGTACAGAAGTGCTCCCAGCGCGTAGACGTCCCAGCGAGTGTCGGGCAGGCCCTGCTCTAGCTGGGCCTGTTCCGGCGGCATATAGAAGAAGGTACCGAGAGCAGGGGAGACCTCTTCGCGGAGCTGAGCCTGGCCGAAGTCGGCCAGCATTGGTTCACCGCGCGCGGTTAACAGCACGTTGCCAGGCTTCAGGTCGCAGTGCCGGATGCCGCGTGCATGGACGTAGGCCAGCGCCTGTGTCAGTCGGCGAAAAAGCGCGACGGCTTCGCCGACCGCCAGCGGGCCGCGCTCAAGCCGCTGTGCCAGCGATTCTCCCTCAATGTAGTCCATCACGTAGTAGGGCGGGCTAGCGGCAGCATTCACGTCGATGAGCCGGACGATGCCCGGATCTGCCTGGAGCAGCGCCAACTGCTGGATCTCTGCCTGCAGGAACTCCCAGCGATTACCCACCGCGTACGACAGGAACTTGATGGCGACCTTCACACCGGTGCGAACGTCCCGTGCCAGCCACACCTCCCCGTAGGTGCCGGCGCCGAGTAGCCGTTCCAGCTCGTAGCCGGGCACGTGGGGTGCGCTTCGGCTCAGGGCCCGAGCTCGTGCCTGAGCCTCCTCGCCTTGTGCAACGGTGCCGTCCAGCGACGGCGCACTGCTGTTTGGTTCGGCGGCGAAGTTCATCGTCACGGGGCTGGCCTAGCGGAGGGCAACGGGTTTTCCGGCACGGGCGGCGGCACGTTGAGCCAACGGGCAAGCGTTGCTGCAAACTGGGTGACCGAGCTGCGGTGATCGATCACTGCCGGACGCAGGGCGGGATGACGCAGCACGATCGGGACGTTGGCATCATAGGCGTGCGGGGAACCGTGAGTGGAGCCGGTGCTGCGCGCCGAGGTGCTCGGGATGCTCAAGGCACGGAGGACGACCGCCACGTCGGCGTCCCAATCGGGTGCCAGCGCCCAATACAGGGCACGAGCATATGGGTCGGTACGGTCAAAGACGCCCTCTTGCAGCTTCGTGGCATCATAAACGGCAAACACCTCGGAACGCCGCCGTAGCAGGCTAATGAACCGCGCACGCGCAGCGGCGCGGGACAGCCCCGCATACTCGGCCGCAGCAGGGTTAAGAAACAGGAACGCACCGGTGATGCGAGCAATGAGGCGAGGTGGCCGACCGGCAGCTTGCTCCTGTTGCTTCACGACGCCGGCAAAGAACTCGCGTTCCACCTCCTTTAGCACCTTCTGCACCACGACACGATGGGCGGGGTAGCCGACGCTTGCCGCTACCTCCGGAGCCGCTACCACGCCATGATCGGCGCTTAGCGCCGCCGCCCAGCCATCAGCGCCGAGCTTCTCGTCCAGGAAACGGAAAAACTCTCCGAGCGCCTGTCCCGTACGCAGGAGGCAGTCCTGGTACTCCAGGCTAAGCGGGCCGTACGCGTGGCCCACGGTGTCGGTGGCGCTGAGACAGAGCCAGAGTAGATCTGGCGTGTCGTCACCGCCAAGTTGCTCGGCTTTGACTGCCTCTTGCGCGACACGCAGCGTGAGCTCGTTCACGAACGGTGTTATGCGTAACACGGAACGAACCGCGTCTGAATCGGGTAGCTCATGGGGAAACTGCCCAGCTGCCCCTTGAGGCTCACCCGGCCGCTGGTCCGCTCCGGCTGGATAGCGTCCCGCGGGTAGCAGTAGTTGCCAACGGCGGCCGCGATAAAGCGAAGCGTTCAGCTTCTTGTTTGTAGCTTCCAACCACTCCGGCAGCTGGCCATCACGGTGGTAAAACCTGCTGGAGACGAAGCCCCCCGTCTGGCTGCTGTACCAGTAGGCCTTGCCCGCGTAGCCGGCTGTAAGAACTGCTGCGCGATCCTTGCCGGAGAACGATAACACCTTTGCCCGCCCGGAACTGAACGTCGCTAATACATCGCCCACCGTGGGCACGCGGAGCCGGCGCGGACTGGCGCCCTGGCCGGCCGCACCAACCAGCGGAAACTCAGGATCGGCAACACAGTACACGGTCCGCCCCTCGGCAGGATCAAACCAGCTGTTGCCATAGATGCCGCTGAACCGGGGAGGCGCACCGGTTGACAAGAGACTGTGGCCGATGGCGGTCACAGTGGTGGCCTGCGGGTAGAAAGCGTTTCGATACCAGATCCCTTCGCTTATCAAGCGACGCAGACCCGAGTCGTCCGGCAGGATCGGCGCCACGCGTTCTAGGATCCACTCCGGGAACTGGTCCAGGACGACGACCACGACCAAGCGAACGCGGGCCGGCTGAGAGGCTGCGGGCAGGTTGCCCACGGTCGGAACAAGGAGCAAGAGGATGGCGATGGTTAACCGGGTGAAACGAAGCATCGATGGCCTCCTGGTGGGGACTACGAATGCGCCTCCGCCTGGCAGGTGTTGCGTCACCACAACGTGCAGCCCATTGTAAGCGAACGGCCCCGGTTGCTCCGGCCTGCCCCACGCATCTCGGCTCACGCAAAGCCGACCGGAGAATCGACCGACCGGCCATCATCGTGGTCGTCGCGATCGAGTGGAAAGCCGGTACGGCCGGCCGTGTCGGTCATGCCACTCGGGCCGAGTAAGCCGATCGACCGCGTCGAGGGCAGGCGATGTCTGAGCTGGACCTCGTCAGCCGGGGGACGTCCCAGCGGCCGGGTTGAGCTAGAATGAAGGGAGAAGGCCAGCGGTCAGTGCGACATGGTGGAGGCGTTACCATGGCACGTCTGAGGCAAACGGTAGCGCTGGCCGCGATCGGGCTAGCAGCTTGCCTGCTTGCTGCGCCGGTCGCTTACGCGCAGCGGGATCACGATGCAGATGGCGGGCACCGAGGCACGGTAGGGCACCTTCGCCACGGGCAGCATCACCACGGGCACATCCATCATGCCGGATGTGCACACTTGCATGTGGGGTGGCTGTGCCCGTTCGGAACAGTGGGCGTTGGCTATCATGCGTTTCCGGTGCCAGCAGTTATGGTTTTTGCAACCCCCTGGGGCTATGGCTACACCGCCTACCCGGCTCTCGGGTGGTACGGTGCTGTCTACCGCCAGTACCTTCCTTCGTACCTCGTGACGCTATATGGCTTCAATTGGTACGGCGCGCCGGTGGTCGCGCCCGTATATGGCTGGTATCCGTACGCGTTGGGAGCCTACGGGTACGCCCTCTCCTACCGCGGCTTTGTTAATCCGCCGGGCACGTCCGTGTACCAGTACCGGCACCGCACTCAGGTTTACGGCTCGCTGGTGATCTCAATCCTGCGGCATCAGCCCGCGGTATCGCACCGGGCCGTGCCCAGGGTGCGACCTGCCTGGGGGCACTTCCGTACCGGACAGCGCTGATGTATGCTTACGTGCCCACGCCGCTGGGCAATCGCAGTGCCGCATCGAGCCTCTGGGCGATCTGTGCGGGCAGCCAACGGTTGCGTGCGCGGCTGCGGTTGGGTAAGCTCCGGTGCGAAGAGGTCGCCTCTCGGGGACCAGCCACGCGCGAACTTGCGTGCCCCGGCCGATCTGCCAGGCTAACAGGTCTTGCAATCGGCGGTGCCGGGGGGTAAGATGTTTGCTACTTTAGAGGAGTCAACGCCACAGGGGCCCGGGTGCGGTTTGGGGTGGCGCCCATCCGGGTTTCCCTGTGGCGTCTTTTGTGCCCGACGGTCACCACTGTGTGATGGCGCGCCACAGGATTCGTTCCCCAGTAGGCCAACCCTTTTCCCGTTCTAATTCGGGATAGAAGCGGCGATAGATCAAGATCACTTCGGTCGTTCCGGCTGCGGCTTCGCCGGCGGCAAAAACAAACTCACCGCGTACGGTAGTAGCCGGTGCCAGCGTCGTATCGACCTCACGGTCCGCCAACCAGAAGGGGGCCAGCCGGTTCCGGTGGTAGAAAACTCTGCCGAAAAACAACCCGGGCTTGCCCGCAAGCTCATAACCGAGCGATGCGGACCAGCCTGCCACGTCCGGCAGCACAGGCCCGGCTAGTCGGCGCAGCGCCATGCCGTGCCGGTCATAGGCTTGCACCAGCAGGAGGAAGTGTCGCTGAGGGAATCCGGTGGGCACGCGGTGACCGACCGCGCCGGCGCGGGCTGTGACGGTGACCTTCAGTTGGCCGTTGGCCAAGCTGCTGCGGACCTCGTCAACGCGCAAGGCACGGGACAACATGGCCGGATCGTCGCCACCTGGGAAGCGATGACTGGCGAGCTGCTCCCGTGGTCGCTCGATCCCGCCGCGCCCCGGTGCGGTATTCGATCGCCCGGTCGGGGGTGGCATGTGGCAGTGCTGGCAACTCTTGCCCTGGCGTGCAGCCGGGCTGCGCAGCCACTCACTGTAGGTACGGTAAACGTGCACCCCGAGCAGCAGGCCTTCGTGACACGGCGCACAGTAGCGGGCGTCGCTGTAGACAGGCGCGTAGGCATCGCCTTCTGAGATCGCATCGGGGAGTGGGCCGAAGAAAGCCTGCTGATGATCGGGTGGCGTCAGGATCCGGTAGGCGTGTACGCCGTGCTGAAGCGGTAGCTTGCTGACGTCAACGTCGACCACCTTGTGGCACAGGTCGCAGTGGATGCCTTCGCGCGCGACTCCGGTCAGCCGTCTGGGATCGGCCATGGCCGGGTCACCCAGGGCTGCTTGCGGAAAGTGGCACGGGGCGCAGACGCCTCGGACGTCGGGCCGGTCGCGGAAGAAAGCCCACCGCGGGGGAGCATCATCACGGCGGGTGCCGGTGCCATAAAGCACATCGAGAAGCTGCTCGTTGATGGCACTGGTAGCGTGCCGCGACGCAGCCCACTCACGGTACAGTTGCAGGTGGCAGTGACCGCACGCATGCGACTCATCCGCCTCCGGGCTGGGATCCACCCACCGGTAGCCAGGGCGGGAAGCCGGTAGGCGGCGCAGGCGCAGGATGATTGGATCGGTCAACACGCTGGTGCCGGAGTTGTAATAGCCAGGCGCAGCGGCCGTCACGGTCGCGCCTTCGGGCAGCTGCTCGGGCACGTGCAACCGGAAGCTGCCATCCGCATCTGCCACAGTGCCATGCCGGCTTCCCTGCAGACGCACCAGGGCACCGGCGACAGGCTGCCCCTGCTCATCAACCACGGTGCCGCGTACCAATGGTGTGGTCGGTGCCTGGGCCGACACGACAAGCGCGGCGCCGAAGAGCAAGACAACGCCCAGCGCGAACCGCTCGATGTGTCGTCGTGACCGCTCAGAATGGCTCATCTTCTCACGCTGGGGCGTTCGATGGCTTTACCTGTCCGACCCGCTACTCTTGGTCTGCTCCTCCCGCGCGTGTGCTTGCTGCTCTGCCCACCAGGCACGCCACCGCCGTATGCTGGCCTCGACTTGCTCACGTGTTGCTCCCGGTGGCGGCCCGAACAAGCGACGGGTGATGCGAGTCAAGGCCGTAGCTGCTTCCTGCCGCAGTTGCTCGTTGTTGGTCGATAGCAGTTCGATGAGTACCGGAACGGCCCGCCTGGCACGGAGCCGTCCAAGCGTTCGGACGGCGGTGATGCGATGGCTGGTGGGCAGTGCCGGGTTGGCGGCGGCCGTCATGAGGCTGTCCAGGTGAGCCGTCAACTCAGCGGCCCTGCTCTCCCGCGCCGCTCGCTCCAGGGTGCGCAGCTCGCTGGAGGACAAGGAACCGGCACGGAGCCCGGCAACGAGCCGTGCAAGCGAGGTGCTCTCAGCACCGGGGCCGCTGGCTGGTGGCACAACCGATGGGCCAGCTGCCGGCTGGTTGGCCGTTTCGCCGCGCAGGATCCGGAGCAGGTCACCGTCAACGGCCGCCACGCTCTGCTGGCCCCGCTTTCGCATTCGCCGCAGCAGTTGGAGCCGGCTGTACTTGCGAAGTTTCGTTCGAAGAACCTGGTTCCGCGCGGCGCGGAGCGCGCTGTTGATGTAGTGGCCGTATGGACCGCGGCCGGGATCCAAATGACGCAGAACGTACTCTCCTAACGCGGGATCGTCGGCTCGTCTCAGCAGCGCGCGCAACTTGCTGCTGAAGGCCACCACCGGACAACTGGCCCCCTGGCGGACCGCCCGGTTCAGCCCGCGCACGATTGCCGGAATCGCCGCAGGATCCCGTAATCGTTCCCAGCGTGCCCGAGCCTGGACGGCCTGGGGTCCCCGTAGAACGCCGACGTCGTAGGCGTAAAAATCGTCCACCACACCCTGGTACCGTGCCGCCTGCCGCTCAAGTTCCCGGTCTCTGTCCTCGACGTTGGCCGATGCTCGGTCTGCATCCCGAGTGGCTCTGGACCGATCAACCTGGGCGTTGCCAGGCTCAGCGGCCGCAACAGTAACGAACAGACAGACGACGAAAACCAGACATGACCGCAAGCACGTCTGTGCCATTGCTTCTCCTCCGGCACGATCGCCGGGCTCTTCCCTAGCGACCAGACTACCTCTGCCGAGCGTGCGATGCAACTGGTGGGCCGGTTAGAAGCTGACTTCACCTACGACGACCACGCTCCGGTGCGGACAAGCTCGTAAAGTTCGTCCGGCGTTGCGGTGCCCGTTTCGCCCAGTTTACGGATCGTGATCGACGCAACGGCGATCCCCAGCAGCGCTGCCTTGCGCAGTGGCCAACCGACGGCCAAGCCGGCGGCGACAGCCGCAAGCACCGAGTCGCCGGCTCCGACCGTGTCGATCGGATCGGGCACGCTGATTGCGGGTAAGTGATCTGTGCCATCCTCGGTGCAGAGTACCAGCCCGTCGGGCCCGGCGGTGCAGATCACCGGACAGCCAGAATGTTCCGCCAGCGTGCGCGCCAGCCATTCCGAAGAGGCATCGGCGTCGATTGTGGTGTCCGCCAGTTCGGCCAGGGCTCGCGTACATTCGGAGGTGTTGCCGTGCAAGATGACATTGTGGAACTTACCCAGCCGCTCGCGGCTTTCGACCAGCACCGGCTTCTTGGCGCGGCGAACCGCCAGCTCGCAGAGCCGCTCGCGCAGTGCCACCCCGAGCACGCCGCATTCCGGCTCCTGAACCTGGTCCACGGCCACCACCACGTCCGCTTCGTCGAACGCTTCGTCCAGATGCCGGGCGAGATCACGGACGACGGTGGGGGGGGTGGGCGTGCGGTTCTTGATGTCCAGGCGGTTCAGTTCACGCGGCGGCGACTCGTTGGTGACGAGCGGTTTCATGTACGTGGGCGTGCGCCTGAGTTCCGTACGAAGCACGTGGCGGAGGTTGAGTCCGGGGCTCTGTTCCAGAGCCCGGCATAGAGCCCAGCCTTCCGGATCGATACCGACGAACGCTACCGGCAGGATCCTGCCCACACCGAGGCTTGCCAGGTTATTTGTGACGGTTCCGGCCGCACCTGGGCATTCGCGCGTGCGCACCACCTGGTAAGCGTCCAGGCCGGTTTCTAGGGACATTTCGGTCAGGCGGCTGTCGATGTCGAAATAGCGGTCCAGAAACAAGTCTCCCACCACAGCCACCGTCACCGAAGGGACTCGCGCAAAGAATTCGTCCAAGTCTTGTTCGGACAACCGAGCTGGCATAGGCCAGGACCTCACAATCGCACGGTACCGTACCAGGAACGAGCCACGGGCGGCCGTGTGCCGCGGTGCCCGACGGTAGCTTACGGCAAGCAATCTTAGCGACATGGTCTGGACTGACGAGGCCTGGTAGGACGTTGGCCAGGGGTGCGGCTGCCATTCCGATAGATCGACTAGCCGTCCAGCGGCAGGATTCCGTCCCAGTCCGGAGGTGGGCTGTAGCCGAGCTTCTTCAGCATGGGCAGCAGCCGCTGGGCCACCGGATCGTGACCGAGCCGGTGCAGGATCTCAGCAGCGAGCGCCCAGTTGCCCGCCTCGATCTGTTGCACGGCCCGCTCCAAGTCGCTCGGCTGGCTGCCGAGCAGGCCTGCGTCCGCGAGGGTTTCGGCGGGCAGCAACTCGTAGATCTCGACTGCTCGATCCATACCTTGCGGTCGCACGCGACCCAGCCGCCGGATCAGCGCCCAGTGCTCCGGGTTGGCCGCGCGCAGGCGTCGGGCGGTCGCTTCGTCAAGCAGGATGGTTGCCCCGGTCTGCTTGGTAAGTGTCTCCAGCCGGGCGGCTAGGTTCACGGGTGGTCCGTACACGGTGACCTTGAACTGTTCGGGCGTGCCGAGCCGTCCGGCAATGGCTCGCCCCGAGGCGATACCGATGCCGCAGCGGAACGCATGCAGCGGGTGGCCGGGTTGATCGGCCAGCGCTTCGAAGCGGCGTCGGATGGCCAGGGCGGCTCGCGCTGCTTTTTCCGCGCCCTGGCGGTCCACAATCGGCCAGCCCCAGAAGCCCATGGCCGCGTCGCCGTGGAAGTCACCAAGGACACCGCCGAAGTCGGCGATGCAGTGGCTCATAATGCTGAGCGCGTCGCAGAGCCGATGCCAGAGACCCTGCAGGTCGTGCTCCCACCGGTCCGCGAACCGGCTAGAGCCGCGCAGATCGCAGAATAGGACCGTGACCTCCACCTCGCGAGGCCGTAGCACTTCCTCAAGGTCGGCGCTGTGCGAGAGCAACGTCAGGATCGGCCGAGGGAAGAACTGGACCAGAACGGACTGGCGCCGCTGCAGGTGATACAGTCGTCGCAGCGCTGCGTGCACGCGCGCGACCAGGTCGACGTAGTCGACCTCCGGCTTCAGCAGGGACAGGCGTTGTTGTTCTGGGAGCTGTTGCTGGCCGAGCCGGCCGGCAACGTACAGTGCCAGGTCTGGTTCGGTCGGCTCCAATAATGGCACGCACAGGGCCCAGTCCAGGTGGGCAGAGGCGGTGTACTGAGGATCTATGTCGGCCGCTGCTTCGGCAGGGGCGTTCCAGAGGTGGACGACGTTCTTGCGCATGACGTGCACGGCGCTCCAGACCAGGCGTCGCGAAGGGTGGGGGGCAAAGCTGGGGCGGCGCGGGTCGAGCCAGGCCAATAGCCTGACCTGCGGCTCGTTGCCACTACCCTCCGCCTGCACCAGGGCAGCCCAGTCGGCGTGGCTGACGCCAGCAAGGACGACTTCCAGCGTCTTGCGATTCAGCTCATCGAGCTCCGCAGCTGCGCTCAGCAGCTCCGGTAGCTTGCTCAACAGCGCCCGGGCCGGATGTCCTTCGGCTGCGGTGGGCTGCTGCAAGTCGGCGATCGGGTACACGAATTCGGCAAACTCCGGGGTGCTTGCCGCTGGCGCGGTCTCTTCTGCCTCATGCCGCACCTCAAAGATCGTCTCCCCGATGACGAACCGCTCCCCGGCCGCGACCGTGAACTCATCCACGGCCCGTCCACGCCAGAAGATCGGGTTGGTAGCCTGCGGATGACGCCGCACCCAGAGCCGGCCGGCCTTCCAGTGGAGAACGGCGTGCAACCGGGAGATGTAAGGATCCCAGTCGACGACCCAATCCGCCTGGGCACGGCAGCGGCCAAGCGTGTAGGTTTTCCCCTCCGAAAGAGTTTGTACCCACCAGTGATGGCCACCTTCTGACCGGGCGCGTAACTCAGCCACCGATCTGCTCCAATCGCTGCCTTCCTCCCAATCCTACCGGGCCGACACAGGCGCGCAGCGCCGCGCAACCGTTCCCACCGCCAAAATCTTCAACACCGCTCCACCCGGCGGACGAAAAAAACGGTGAGCCCGGCTTCGCGGTGGCCAGGCCCGCAGTCGGTATGCCCGCCCACAGTGTGCTCCAGAAGCACTGTGGTGATTGACGTACCAGCCTGTCGACCGGCAACGTACTCGGCAGGGGGAAGCGGTCAAGGAGACCGTGCCGATGCAGTCCAGATCTTCAGGACGCTTGCGGGGAGCATTCCTCTGGTGGTCACTGGCTTGTGGCCTCATCCTGAGCACCGTCGGCGGCTGCAGTCGAAAGTACTATCGCCTGCAGGCCGACGCGGAAGCTTACCAACTCATCCAGGAGAAGGGCACCGACGAGCGGTGGGCACGACGTGAGTTCTCCGTCTATCCGGACGTGCGGTCGCGGTTCTACGACCCGTACGATCCGGATTACCCGCCGATGCCCCCAGACGATCCGGAGTCGCATCAGTTCATGCACGAAGTCTACGGCATGAAGGGTTCCAAACACTGGCACGATTACGGTGATCGGGTCGGCCTGGAAAACCCGTACTGGCGTGACTACCTTGAGCAGTTCATGCGGCGTGACGAGGACGGCTACTACATCCTGGACTTGGATGCCACGATCCAGCTGGCCCTGCTGCACTCGCCCGACTACCAGCGAAACCTGGAAGAACTCTACCTGTCGGCCCTGGACGTTGCTTTCGAGCGATTCCGGTTCGACACCCAGTTCTTCGGCGGCAATCTAACAAACTGGTTCAGCCGCGGTCCACGCCACCCCCAGGCATTCGGCGGCCAGAGCAGCAGCCAGTTGAGTACCCGTACGTACCTGGGCCGCGGGGGCACGCGTACCCTTGGGGCCGTGGCCGGGATCCAGAAGCTGCTGCCCACCGGCGGACAACTGCTGGCAAACTTCGCCAACAGCTTCGTCTGGGAATTCGCCGGCTCAGACCAGAACCTTCAGGCACGCAGCGTGTTCAGCTTTACGTTCATTCAACCGCTGCTGCGCGCAGGCGGCCGCGACGTGGTGCTCGAGCGGTTGACGATTGCCGAGCGGGCCCTCCTGGCAAACCTCCGTCAGATGGCCCGCTACGAGAAGCGCTTCTATGCGGACCTGTACTACGGCGGTGGCACCGGTAGTGGGCCGCGGCGGCGCGGTGGCTTCCTCGGTGGTGCCGGTCTGACAGGCTTCGTTGGCCTGGGTGCGGGCGGCTTTGGAAGCGTCGGCGAGGCGGTCGGCTTCGGCCGCTTCGGCGGTTTCGTGGGCGGCGGAGCTGCCGCTGGTGGTGCAGCCGGCGCCGGCTTTGCGGCGGGCGTCGCCGTGAACGTCGGCGGCTTCTACGGGCTGGTCCAGCGGATGCAGCAGATCCGTAACCGTGAAGCGAACCTGCAAGCTCAGTTCGATAACCTCGCCCGTGTGGAAGCTCTGTTCGAGGCCGGCCGAATTGACCGGCTGCAAGTCGACCAGTTCCGCCAGAACGTTCAGTCGGCACGGAGCCAGTACCTTGATGCGCTCGTCTCATTCCAACGCACATTGGAGAGCTTCTTGACCCGCACGCTCGGCCTACCACCAGACCTGCCGGTCAAGGTAGACGAAGAGGCGCTGCGGCCGTTCCAGTTCATGGCTCCGGAGGTCACGGCGCTGCAGCGCGAGGTGCGGGCTTACTTGGACGAGGTTCGCGGTGCGGAGTCTCCCAGCGGCGACCAGATCCGCCGCTGGATCGAACAGTTCCGCTCGTTTCGCGAGCAGATCGGCGACCAGCTAGCGGCGATTGCTGAGGATGTGCAGCGGGCTGAGGCACTCAGCGACGAACGGCTCCGTCACCTGGAGAGCGAAGAGGAGCGGCGGGAATTCCTCGATCAGCTCAAGACCGTGCACGAACGCTACGAAGAGCTCATCAGCCGATTCCAGGCCACCGAAGCCCACGCGGCCGAAGTCGAACAACTGCTCGCCGAAGGCGACGTCGCGGCTGCCCACAACCGGCTGACCGCGTTCACGGACGAACTCAGCGTCCTGCTGCTGGACATGCCACTGGTGCAGGCCGCAGCCCGCCTGGAGACACTCATCCTGCAGCCGGTCGAACTCGACTCCGAACGCGCCTTCCGTATCGCCCTGGCAAACCGGCTCGACATCATGAACCAGCGCGCCGAGGTGGTCGATCAGTGGCGGCTGATTGCGTTCAACGCCGACGACCTCGAGAGCGACCTGGACATCGAATTCGGCGGCGAGATCAACACCGTGGACCGCAACATCGCCAAGTTCCGCGGCAAGGCGGGTCAGTTGACCGCTGCCCTGCAGTTCGATGCCCCGCTGACCCGTCTGGGTGAGCGGAACGAGTACCGCCAGGCCTTGATCGACTACCAACGGGTCCGCCGCGACTACATCGGGTTCCTGGACGCCGTCCATGCCAGTCTCCGCGACCTGCTACGACGGATCGACCAGTTCAAACAGGAGATGGAACTGCGCCGACGCGCCATGCGGATTGCCATCCGAACGATGGACCTGACCCAGGAGCAGCTGCGGCAACCACCGCGCGTCACGGAAGGTCAGACGACCACGGGGCTCGGGCCCACCGCCGTGCGCGACCTGCTGGCCGCTTTCTCCGACTTGCTGAACACGCAGAACGACGTCATGGGTACCTACCTGAACTACGAAGCCCTCCGCATGCAGCTGTACATTGACCTTGGCATTGCCAAGTTCGACGAGCGCGGCCACTGGATTGACGAGCCGCTGGAGGACGCTCTCTACGGCGTCCCCGAGATGGATCCGTACGGGCCACCGCTGTGCCCGCTGGGCCACTACGTCCCGCCGCCCGATCCGGCGGGAGCAGATCCCCACGAGTGTACGCCCGACTGCACGCACCCACAACCCGAGGATGGCGGCGCGCTGCCGCCCAGCGAACTCTGCCCCCACTGCACCGAGATCCGCTACTACCACACCCACGTGCGGAAGGCTTCTTCGAACCAGGACAACATCCAGCACGCCGTTGCGCGACAACGGCCGCAGCGCAAGCCTGCCGTTCGGCTGGGCCTTTTCCAGCCCAACGCTCACAGCAGCAGCAGGACCGCCCGCCTGTCACCGAACGCTCCCGTGGTGCCCGCTGGCAAGGAACGCCCCCTCGTGGATAAGCCCCCGGTCGGGCTGCGCGACGTGATTCGCCGTATGCGGCCCGGACGTTCTGGGCCAGTTGGCCGTGGCGCTCACAGCCCGCCAAACGTCCTGCAAGTCCCCCGTGCACTGCCACTGGGGCCGATCCGTTCGGCCAAGCCAGCAACCTCTCCGCGATCGGTCCCTAGCGGAGCTCCCTCCCCGAGCCGCAAACCTACCTCGGCACCGTCTCCGCCACCACCAGCCGTGCGGCGTTGCCCAGTTTGCGGTCGTGCCGTAGGCAGCGGCTCCAGCGGCCTCCGCACCCATCAACGACACGGTGGTGCTCAGGGTGTGGTTCAGACTGCCAGTGCTGGTCCGGCGGCTGTGTCGGACTGCAACAAGGGCGGTTCGTCACACTGGGGCAGTCTTCAGCGTGAGTGGCGGGACGCGCAGGCAATCCGCTGACTTTGGAAGTTAAGCACTTCTTTGAGTCACCTTTGTTCGCGGCCGCAGACCGCGCCGTGCCGGAAACGTGGCGCGACAGCGCGCGGTTTGTCGCTTGATATGGGTAGGGGTGTGTGGGGTCGGGGTCGTTCTACCGCTCGTTGCGCACGTTAGGCCGTCTGGGCGGGTAGAATGGCTCTAGTATGGCCATCGGTGCACAGCGTTCCCCGTTAGCGGCATTCCCCATGTTCAACCTGGGCGTTCTGTAGGCTCTGGGCGTTGTTGGGCCTGGTCGTAGCGTATAACCGGTGACAGCGCCCGTCGGAGTGTGATCGGGCGGACTTACGCAAGCAGCGGGAGCGGTGAGCGCCGCGCATTGTGGAGACAGGTCATGAGCAAGTCGGTAGGGTCGGCAACGGGTCGGAGCAGACTTGGGCAGGCATTGCGTTGGATTGTGCTGGCTGGTGCGGCCACGGGTCTGGCGGGCATTGCCGCCTTCACGCTAGGGGACCTCACTGGGGGCCCCGCACTGGAGGAGCTGGTGCTGACGCCGGTCGAGCGGCAGGATGTGGACATTGTCATCGTGGAGCGGGGCACGCTGGAAGCCGGGCGTAGCCAGGATTTGGTTTGCGAGGTTGAGAGCCGTAGTCCCGGAGCGCCGGCCACGACAATCAAGTGGATCATTCCAGAGGGCACCTCGGTCAAAAAGGGCGATCTGGTATGCGAGCTGGATTCCGCAGCGTTGGAGGATGCCATACGTGCGCAGCGGATCAAGGTCGAGCAGGCCAAGGCGGCGCTGACGGCCGCGGAAGCGGATCTGGAGATCGTGCGGAGCCAGAACGAGTCGGACATCAAGGCTGCTGAGCGAACTGTGCAGCTTGCTGAGATCGACCTGAAGAAGTACCTGGAAGGGGACTATCCCAAAGAGCGACGCACGATCGAGGGCAACATTCTGATTGCGCGCGAGGAGCTACGTCGGGCCGAGGAACGGCTGAAGTATACGGAGCGGCTGTACAAGAAGGGCTTCGTCAGCGCGACGGACGTGGAAGCAGACCGGCTGGCGGTCATGCGGGCGCGCAACACACTGGAGATGGCCGAGGAAGAGCTGCGCGTGCTGGAGCAGTATACCAAGCCACGTACGGTGACCGAGTTGCAAGGTGCGTTGGAAGAGGCGAAGCGGGCACTGGAGCGGGTCAAGACCCAGGCGAAGGCCAAGGAGGCCCAGGCGCAGGATACGCTGCTTGCGCAGAAAGCGACCTACGAGACAGAGCTGTCCACGCTGAAGAACCTCGAGTACCAGCTCAGCAAGTGCAAGCTATACGCACCCTGTGACGGCATGGTCGTGTATGCGAACGAGCGGTCCCGCTGGCGTCAGGAGGTGCAGATTGAGGAAGGGGCCTCAGTTCGGGAGGGACAGAAGATCATCCGCATCCCGGACTTGAGCTCTATGCAGGTCAATGTCAAAGTCCACGAAGCGAAGGTCTCGTATGTACGGCCCGGTCAGCCGGCGATCGTGCGGGTCGAGTCCAGACCGGACGTGGCCTTGAGAGGGCGGGTCAAGTCGGTGGCCACGATGGCGGACGCTCAGAGCTGGTTCTCGACGGGTGTCCAGGTGTTCACCGTGTTGGTCGCCCTCGACGATCCACCTGAGTGGCTCAAGCCCGGCATGACGGCCAACGTGCAGATTCTGGCCGACCGGGTCGAGGATGTTCTGGCTGTGCCGGTGCATGCTGTGATCGAGGTGAACGGCAGTTACTTCTGCTTTGTCAAGCGGGGTGCGGGCATGCCGGAGCCGGTCGAGGTCGTGCTCGGGCCCAGCAACGACAAACTGGTCGTCGTCGAATCGGGCCTGAAGGAAGGCGACCTGGTGGTCAACAACGTCCTGTCAGTTGCCGACGACGCGGTGCTGAAGCGGTTGCGTGAAAGGACGAAGGGCTCGGCAGTTGCGGCGCAGGATCGAAAGCTCTTCAAGACGCTCTCCCGCCAGAGCGCCGGCGGTAGGGGGGCTATTGCTCAGCATGGTACGGCCGCTGGCCCCGGAGCGGTAGCTCACGGTGGTGGCGGGCCAGCTGCTGGGCCGGGCGGTAGGCCGTCCGCTGGGGACGGGCGTAAGCGGCGCGCCGGCTCAGGGGGTGGTCCAGGGGGCGGTCGTTTTCAGCTGCCTGCTTCTGGCGCAGCGTACATCGCCCGCTACGACAAGAACGGTGATGGCAAGCTCACGGAGGACGAGCTACCGGAGCGGGCACGGCGCCGATTTGCCCAAATGGATAGCAACGGAGACGGTGTCATCGACCAGGCGGAAGCCGACGCGCTGGTGCGTCGCATTCGCGAAATGATCAAACGTTTCCGCCAGCAGGGAGGCGGGGGGCCTGGTGGCTTCCCGGGTGGTCCTGGCGGGGGGCCGCGCTAGGCTAAGCGTGGCAACGGTGACAGAGGCACGCCAGTGACGAGCGAGAGGGCAAGATGAGTGCTGGGCCGTCTCTTGGACTTGTCGTCCAGATGGGGCTGAAGAGCCTCTGGATGCACAAGGTCCGCAGTCTGCTTGCGGGCCTGGGCATCGTTATTGGCACGGCCGCCGTCATCTCGCTGCTGACCATCGGTGCCGGGTCGCGCAAGGAAGCGCTGGAGGCAATCAAGGCTTTGGGCGCGACGAACTTGATCGTCGCTAGCGTCAAGCCGCCGCAGGATTCGTCTGACGCGACCCGTCGAGCGCGTATCCTGAAGTACGGCCTCACCTGGGAAGATTACGAACGCTTCGCGGCCATCCCGACCGTGTGGCGCGCGCTGCCAATCCGGGCGTTCCCAGCCGAGATCTGGTACCTGGAAAACAAGTTTGACGGCCGTGTCGTAGCAACCACACCGCGCTACGCGGAAATGAATCGGCTCCACCTCTTATCGGGCAGGTTCCTGACGGACCGAGACGAGGACACGTTCGATAACGTGGCCGTGCTCGGCTTTGACGTCGCGCGCGAGCTGTTCCGATATGAGGATCCGATCGGCAAGTCGATCAAGATGGGGAACCACTACTATCGGGTCGTCGGTGTCATGGACTATCGGATCCCGTCGGCTGGTATCGGTGGTAGTCTGGCACGCGAGGACTACAACAAGGACGTCTACATCCCGCTGTCAACGTGCCGCGCGCGGTTCGGAGCGTGGATCATCGATCGACGTTCTGGTCAGTTCACTGCTGAGGAGCTAGAGCTGAGTCAGGTAACGTTGTCGGTGCGCGATGTTGATGACGTGCGCCCGACGGCGGCCATTCTGAAAACGCTCCTAGAAAAGTACCACGATCAACCCGACTATCAGATCACCGTCCCGCTGGATCTGCTTGAGGATGCCGAACGGACTGCCCTCTTATGGGCCGTTTTCCTCGGGGTTGTTGCCGGTATTTCGCTCCTGGTTGGCGGCATTGGCATTGCCAACATCATGCTTGCCACCGTCATGGAACGGACCCGGGAAATCGGTATTCGACGGGCGATCGGTGCCAAGCAACGGCACATTGCGCAGCAGTTCCTGGTCGAAGCAGTCATTCTGACGGCCATCGGCGGCGTGGTCGGCCTGGTGCTCGGGGTGGTGACACCCGAACTCATTGCGTTCGTGGCTGATGCGCTGTTCGATTATCAGGTGCGGACGCAGATTCTCTGGTGGAGTTTGCCGATGGCACCGGCCATTGCCGTGGTCGTCGGCGTGCTGTCCGGACTGTACCCGGCCCGGCGGGCCGCGCTGATGGACCCGATCGAAGCGTTGCGGCACGAGTAGCCGAACTGGTTCCGCTCACCAGGTAGCACGAAACAAGAAGACTGTGCTATGACCGTACAGCCAAGTCAGATCACCGAGCGAGAACGGCAGCCTGACGCAGGTTTGCAGACCTCCGGAGAGCCCGTCGTTCGCATCGTCGACATCCACAAGGACTATTACCTAGGTAGTGTCGTCGTGCCGGCGCTGCGCGGGGTCTCGCTGGAAGTGTACCCCGGTGAGTTCATCGCGATCATGGGCGCGTCCGGTTCGGGAAAATCGACGCTGCTAAACCTGCTTGGCTGCCTGGACCGCCCCACGCGTGGCCAGTATTACCTGGGCGGGCGAAACGTCGCAAATCTCAGCGATGATGAACTTTCTGAGATCCGCAGCCGCTACATCGGGTTCATCTTTCAGTCCTACAACCTCATTCCTCAGCTGACCGCGTTCGAGAACATCGAGGTGCCGCTCTATTACCAGGGTAACGTAAGCCCTGAGTCGAAGCAGCGGGTTGTCGAGCTGGCACGTCTGGTAGGCTTGGAGCGGTGGCTAAACCACAAACCAACCCAACTCTCCGGTGGCCAGCAGCAGCGCGTTGCGATTGCCCGCGCATTGATCAACGATCCGTACATCATCCTAGCCGATGAGCCAACCGGGAACCTGGACACGAGCACCAGTTACGAGATCATGAAACTGCTCGTACAACTCAACGACATGGGGAAGACGATCATCATGGTCACGCACGAACCGGACATTGCTGCATACGCCAAGCGTGCGGTGCACATGCGTGACGGTAAGATCATCAAGGACGAGCCGATAACGCAGCGACGGGTCACTTCAGATGGCCCCGTGCCGGCCGGCGCACAGCTCACCGCCAGTGCGGGCCAGGACGCGGGCGAGTAGAGGGTGCGACTGGATGCTGCCCGCCGGTGAGCTTCCAAGTCTGGGGCTGGCATGAAGCAGAGTACAGCGTACACCAACGCCGCTGTCCCGCCGCACGACGGACACACCGTCACGGCGCACGGGGCGCGGCGCCGCCGGTTGGTTTTTCTTGTGACCATCGCCGTACTGATTCCTGTGTGCGGCTGGCGGCTCCAGCAATTGGCCCGGCAACCGGCCGCCACCGATGGTTCGGTGGATCCGCGCTGGTTGCTCCGCTGCTACACGCGAGCACGCCGGACGTTTGCTCCAGGTGATCGCACCGGTGTCCTCCCAGGCCATCTCTACGGACGACCGATTCTGTTGGCTGTCCAGCTTGCTCGGGATCCTGACGCCGGGTACTGGCCGCTCGTGGCGATGGTTACCGGTGCTGATTTTCTAGCCGCCCATCGTGCGGAGGCTGCCGTGGAATTGGTGCGACGCTACGCTGATCGGAAGGAACATCTCGTCCGCCTTTTCCTCGGCACCTCTGATCAGTCGTTTTACGACCCCCGGCCGATGTACCAAGCGCTGTTACGCGAGAGCTCGCTGGACGATCTGCTTCGTGCCGTCATCTGCTACAGCTACGCGGAATGGCTGGCGCGCTACCAGCCACGTTCCGTTGCGCGCGACGAACAGATCCGACGGCTCTGTCAGACTGCCTTGGAGCATGGCGCCGAGAAGGTGCGCCATCCGATCTTTCCCCCGTATACGCTGGCGGATATGGCATCCATGCTGGTGCGGGAAGTGGACGCTGTGCGTCCGGGTAAGCCGGCCCCCTCGATTCGCGGCGTCGATCTGGCCGGTCGCAAGATGAGTCTCGAGGACTTTCGCGGAAAGGTCGTGCTGCTGTACTTTTGGGGAGCTTGGTGACCGGTTTGCGCCGCGTGGCGCGACTGCGAGCGGTCGCTCGCTGAAATGTTCCCCCCGGAGAAGGTTGCCCTATTGGGAGTGAACAGCGACCCAGACCCCAGGGTTGCTGCTGCCGACCTGGTCCGGGGATGGCGCTCCTGGTGGGACGGCGGTACCACAGGCCAGATCGCACGTGACTACGCTGTGGTTGTCTACCCGACGCTCTTTGTCATTGACCAGCAAGGCGTGATTGTGGCGCGGTTTGAGAAGAACCAGTTCGACCAGCGGCTGTGTGACCGCGTTAAGAAACTGGTGCAGGACCTCTTGGACCGCCCGCCCGATCCGGCTGCGGCCGACGCGGTCCAGGGCAACTGCATGGAGGGCAGCTGAAAGCGGTTTCTGTTCGGCTGGCGGCCAGGTCACTTGCAGTCCCTCGTGCCCGAGCGCCCACGTCCGACATCCCCTCAGACCCCGTCCGACCGATGCCTGTGGCTACTTTGGCCCTCCTGGGCCTGGCACGTCAGGCCGGTGCTCGCTACGGTCTGAGTGGGGACGGGCCAACGAGCCGAACCTTGCTTGGCGCCCTCATCAGACGTGCTATCGTTGCTTGACGGTAACCACGGCGATCGACCCACCGCCGTCGGACCTATCTGGCGCCACCCATCCCCGTTTGTTGCCCTTGTGCGACTGAAGTACATCGGTTCCTGCCGCGGCGTGCCGTATGTGGTCCGGTAGTGCCGTGTCAGGGACCGCGTGACCGCGAGCGTAACGGGCGACCAACCAGAGGCGAGGTGAGGAAGAGCATGCTTACCAGCGTGATTCATGCCACAGCCAACACGCCTGCATCCGGTGGCGGCAGCAGTGCGTGCAGCCTGCGTGAGGGCACCTTGCGGCGCTTTGCCCGTCAGATCCTCGATGTGGTGCCCGTCAACGTGATGATCGCTGATAGCCAACTGCGACTGCGTTACCTTAACCCAGCGGCCATCGCCGCCTTCCAGCAGATTCGACACCTGCTGCCCGTACCGCCGGAGCAGATGATCGGGCAATGCATCGATATCTTCCACAAGGATCCCCAGCGGGTGCGCCGCATCCTGGCCGACCCTAGCCGCCTGCCCCATTCGGCTCGATTCACCATCGGGGACGAGACGATTGCCCAGACGGTCTACCCCCTGCGCGACCGCATGGGACGCATTGTCGGCTACGTGTCGATCTGGCGGCTGGCTACCAAGGAGCTGGAAGCGGAGCGTTACCAGCGCACCCTGCATGAGGTGCTCAGTCGTGTGTCCCGACTTGCCGCCGTTATCACGGAGTCCGCTGAGGAGCTAAGCCGGGTCAGTCGCGAGATGTCGGCCAACGCCGGTGAAACCTCAACACAGGCGCAAGCGGTCTCCGAGTCCGCCCGACAGGTCAGCGCCAGCGCGAACGCGGTGGCAGCCGCCGTGGAACAGCTGCGCGCGAGTATCGAGGAAATTGCTCACAATGCGGCGCAGTCCACGCGGGTTGTTGGCGAGGCCAATCGGATAGCGGATCAAGCCAGCAGGACCGTGTCCCGTCTGGGCGAGTCAAGCGCTGAGATTGGCGAGGTGGTCAAGATGATCACATCCATTGCCCAGCAAACCAGCCTGCTGGCGCTGAACGCCACGATTGAAGCGGCTCGGGCAGGCGAAGCCGGCAAAGGCTTCGCGGTGGTGGCTAATGAAGTTAAGGAGCTCGCCAAGGAAACGGCGCAGGCCACCGAGGAGATCGGGCACAAGGTGCACAGCATACAGGAAGCAACCGAGGCAGCAATCACGGCGATTGATCAAATTACTTCCATCATGAAACAGGTCGACGAAGCTTCGACCACGATTGCCAGCGCTGTCGAAGAGCAATCGATCACGGTCCAGGAGATCAGCCAGAACGTGGCCCACGCGGCGCAGGGCACGCAGCAGATTGCCGACAACACGGGCGCGGTCGCTCAGCTGGCGGAAGGGGCCAGCCGTGGTGCGGCGACCGTGCTTGACGCGGCCGCCCAGCTGACTGAGCTGGCCCAGGAAGTGGACGCCCTGCTGCGCAGCGTTCAGACGACGCGCAATGGCGTCGGGCAGAGCAGTGGCGCGAAACGGGCCGACTTACGGCAGGCGGCTGAGCCGCAGAAGGAACCGGCGGGCTATGCGCTCGGCACCGCGGCGCGCGAATTCGCCGCCAGCGCGAACCGGTAGCGGCTGCTACCGGTCCCGGCGGAGCCGTACGGCACGTGTCTTTCCCGGTGCCTCTACCCAAGCGTATGCAGTCAAGCCGGGTAGGCACAAACCGGTAGCTGGCGGCTTCGTGATGCCGGTCCGATAAGGGCATCACGCTGCGCGGCACGTGGGCCACGAACTGTCGCCTTCTCGTGCCACGGGCAGGTTCACCTGCCCGTGGCACGGGGCCTGCGCAGCCGCCAGAGTACCACTAGGCTCCTGTCCCGCGATCAGACGACGTGAGGCAACGTTGCGTATCGCCGCTTGGTCGCTACGGACCGTCCTCGGGCGCAAGGGCGCGCCTCTCGCTGGGGCTTCAGGCTCGCTTAGCCCTACTGCTCCCCTCGGTTGCTTGCTCGCGTGCAGGTGGGCACGGAACTCCCCCTGTTTCGCTCCTGCGCATGTGCCCGCCTGGTGGCTCTCATGGCGATAGAATCAACACACGCGACTGCCATTGGTCGTACCCTGTGAGAGGCAGCGACTCGATGATGCGTCAAATCCTCCTGGTATTCGTGTTGGCCGCAGGCCTTGGCGCCGGGCCGCTGCACGGGCAGACGGACCCGCTGCGCATCGTGGTCACGGACATGGAAGGGGGGGCAGGGACGCTGATCGTGACGCCGGACGGCGAGAGTGTCCTGATCGATTGCGGCTCCCATCGATCCGATGCCCGTGACGCGAAACGTATCGCCGACGCAGCGCGCCGGCTGGGCGTTGCCAAGATCGACCACCTGGTCATCACGCACTTTCATCGCGATCACTGGGGTGGCCTGGGGCAGCTTGCCGAACGCATCGCCATTGAGCGGTTCTACGACCATGGCGTGCGAGACCGGCTACCGGAGGATCCGCAGTACCCACGGTACCTGGCCGTCTATCGCCGCCTTAGCGCAGGGAAGCGACGTACGTTGCGGCCCGGTGACAGCATTCCGCTGCGCGGCCATGTGCGACTTCGCTGTGTTGCTTCGGACGGTGAGGTGCTGGGTGGAGGTAGCGACGAATGCCGGCGGCATCCGGCGGCGCCACCGGATCCGACGGATAACGCTCGCAGCATTGCCCTCGTACTGGAACTGGCCCGCTTCCGGGCGTTTTTCGGTGGAGACATCACTCGCAACGTCGAACACGCGTTGGTCTGTCCAGTGAACCGCGTGGGTGAGGTCGACCTGTACCAGGCTGACCACCACGGGTTACAGTCCAGCAATCACCCGCTGTTGCTTGAGCGGTTGAATCCCACGGTCGTCGTGATGCATAACGGAAAGCGCAAGGGGGGTGGCAAAGCGACGATGACGGCGTTTCGCCGTGCCCGTGCATTGGAAGCGATCTTCCAGCTACACAAGAGCTTGCGGTATCCAGCGTGGAACGTGCCTGATCGGTTCATCGCGAACGTGGCACCCGACGCATCGGGCACCCCGATCGTTGTTTCGGTAACGGCACGGCAGGATCGGTTTTGCGTGCGGCTCGGCTTTGACGGTTCCCCCGTGTCGTTTAGGATCCGCCCTGGGAAACAAGCTCCTGTCGCGCAAGCTCCCGTCGAACAACCATGACCGCTACGAACGTCGGTCCCCTGCCGGGTGCTTCACGACCTGTGCCTTTTTTTATCCGGCCGCTGCGACCGTTGCCCGACCGGCCGGCGTTTCGCGCTGCGCTGTTTGACTTCGATGGCACGCTGTCGTTGATTCGGGGGGGCTGGCAGTACGTGATGATCCCGATGATGGTCGAGGTGCTGCGCACCGAGACGGCGACGACGGAGAGTGACGAGCAACTGGAGGCAGTCGTCACGGACTTCGTGGTCCGGCTCACCGGACGGCAGACCATCTACCAGATGATCCAGCTCGCCGAGGAGGTGAAGCGGCGCGGTGGCCGGCCCCGAGATCCGCTTGAGTACAAGCGCATGTACCATGACCGGCTGCTTGAACGTATCCGGCACCGCCTGGAGGGCCTGCGCAACGGTACGATCTCGGTCGAAGAGATGACGTTGCCGGGCACGTTCGACTTCTTGCGTCTGCTGCGCGACCGCGGCGTGACGCTGTACCTGGCGAGCGGCACCGACCTGGTGTACGTCCAGCAAGAGGTAGATTTGCTCCAGCTCCGTCCGTTCTTCGAGCCGCACATCTACGGAGCGTTGGACCAGTACCAACTCTTTTCGAAACGCAAGGTGATCCAACACATCCTTGCCACGGAACGGCTCTCCGGAGAGCAGCTCCTTGGTGTCGGGGATGGTTTCGTTGAGATCGAGGAGGTGGCCAAGGTCGGTGGCATCACCGTTGGCGTTGCCAGTGACGAGCTCTGCCGCGGTGGGCTCTCGGAGTGGAAGGTGACGCGACTGCGCGAGGCAGGCGCTAACCTGATCGTGCCGCACTACGGGGCGCCCGAGAAGCTAGTTGCTTACCTCTGGAACGAACCGGGGGCAAGACAGCTGTGTACGACGAATTCGACCGAACCAAGCTGCTGATCAAGCCACTGGCCGAACGGCGACACGACCTGACCGTTGATACGCTGCTCGATCCGGCCACGGTCCGGCCCGTTCTGGAAAGCGAACCGCTGGCGGCCATCGCTGGTCGAATCCGCCGGGCTGCCGAGCTGCGACGCCGGACCGATGGCCGCCAGGGGGCGGTGATCCTGCTGATGGGGGCCCATGTGCTGCGCCGCGGCGCTGGTCCGTTGATCATCGACCTGATCCGTCGCGGACTTATCACGCACGTGGCGATGAACGGTGCCGGTCCGATCCACGAGTGGGAGTTGGCGCGTATCGGGGCAACGACCGAGAGCGTAGCCCGCTACATCCGGAGCGGTGAGTTCGGGCTGTGGCGCGAGACCGGCGAGCTGAACGACGTGATCCGACAGGCAGCCGAGCGGGGGATGGGGCTAGGTGAGGCGATCGGCAAGGCGATTGAGGAAAGCAATTGGCCGTGGAAACACACCAGCGTGCTGGCGGCAGCGTACCGTCACCGGATCCCGGCAACGGTCCACGTCGGGATCGGCTACGACATCATCCACGAGCATCCCAACTGTGACGGCGCTGCCCTGGGTGCGACAAGCTACCGCGATTTCCTCCGGCTGGCCGCGTCGGTGATGAAGCTTGAGGGGGGAGTGCTCCTGTGCGCCGGGACCGCTGTCATGGGGCCTGAGGTCTACCTGAAGGCCCTGGCCATGGCCCGGAACGTGCTGCACCAGGAAGGTCGCCGGCTGTGCCACTTCACCACGGGGGTCTTCGACATTCAGCCGTTGCCGGAGGGAAGACCACAGGCAGAACCTCCCCGGGACGATCCACGCTACTACTACCGGCCCTGGAAGACGGTCCTCGTGCGCACGGTTGCCGACGGAGGAGAAGGCTACTACGTTCGCGGCGACCACCGTGACGTCTTCAGCACACTGTACGCATTGTGCGTGCGTTCAGGGGAGCCGTAGCGTGCACGTACTCCCCCTCCATCACGTTGGTGAAAGCCCGTGGGTGGGGGACGCAGGCAACGGAGGGCGGCGTTCGGATAGCAAGCCCTTGCATTAAGGGCCTAATTGCCCGTCCGTCCGAGGCCAGCTCTGGAGGGGCCTCTGTTGCCGCAAGGCCTGCCTGCTCCGAGGTGATGCCAGGGCTCGGCTTCAGGCTAGGGCACAGGCCGGGTCGAGCCAGTCGGCGTGGTCAACTCGTGTTCGAGCTGCTGTATTCTTGGATCGCGCGGTGCCCGGTCCTTTGCACGGCGAAGCCAACGCCGTGCCGTCTCGCGGTCGCCTGCGTCCAGAGCAAGTGAGGTCAGGGCGATGTACAGTTCGACGTTGCGCGGAAAGAACTGCAAAGCTTCCGTCAGCAGATTCATGGCTTCGTCGTGCCGCCGCTGAGCGGCCAACGCTCGGGCAAGCGTGATGAGCGGCAAGGGATCCAGTGGGTCCCAGCGGCGCGCGTTCATGGCAGCCTGCGTCGCTTCCTCCAAGTCCTTCTGTTGATGAAGCAAGCTGGCGGCCAGCAGCTGCCAGCCCAAGGCCTTCGACGGGTTGGCTCTGACGACCCGACGTGCCAACCGCTCAGCGCCAAGCTGGTTGCCGGCCGCAAGCTCCGCCTGGCATTGAGCCAGCGCTGCGTCCAGAGATTCTGGAGCTAGCGTGAGCAGCTCCCGAGAAGCTTTGGCCGCGGCCGCCAGATCACCGCGCTGCAGAGCGTAGTGGATGTAGTCCAGGTAAAGGTCCAGAATCTCCTCTTCATTCAGCAGCCTTCGTAGCTCGGGATCAGAGGCAAGCGCCATGGCATTCGCGCAGAGACGGTACGCTTGTTCGCTTGCCCCTAAGTCCGCCAGTGCCAGACTTGCCCAGTACAACCAGCGAGGGTTGCTCGGATCAGACCGCCGCGCCTCGCTCAGCAGTCTCAGGCCCCGTTCCAGGTAATCCGCCCGCTGCCACGTATGGCCGTACATCACGTGCGCAATGCCCCGCTCGCCCGCTGTGGCCACGCCAAAGAAGTCGATCAGGGCCACGTACCGCGGTGGCGGACCGGGCGGCCCGTCCCGCTCCGCAGGCGACCGATAGATGGCGTCGCGACGGATCCAGTGATCCGTGGTGGTCGTGTGCTCGATGTCCTTCGGATCCCGCTTCGGCATATGGCAGGCTACGCAGTCGGAGGCGCGGTGGGCTTGGCGGAATAGCTGAAAGTCGACACCCTCGATTGCAGGCGTAGCCGGCCGCGTGCATTTCTCCGGCCTGTGACAGGAGAGGCACCTGGCGTTGTACTCCGTGCGACTCAGTTCCCAGCTCGGCCGATGAGCGTCATGGCAGTACGTGCAGGTCAGTTGGCCCGCCGTCTGCGTGTAGCACCGACTGAGCGCCATACGGGTTCCATGGCTCACTGCGCTGATTTGTTCGCCAGACTGGCCGGCCAGTGTGAAATCCAGGCGGTAAAGCGACAGGGGTTGGCCCGGCTCGAAGTCAAACGGCCCTACACCGCTTCTGAGCACCGTGGCGACTTCCGTCGAGAGATGACATTGCAGACAGACATCTTGTTGGAGCGCCGCGGGCAGGTGAGCCGGGTTGACGATCGTGAAGTCTTTGCCCAACGGTGGGCGGTTCGGGGGGTCCTTGCGCCGTTCGGCAACGTGCAGCGCTCCCGGACCATGGCACCGTTCACATCCGATGCCTTGCGGCAGTGGCTTGCGGTACCTGTTCTCGGAGAATGCCACGTAGTCCGCGTAGTTGTTGTGGCAAGCCATGCACCGCGGAATGACCGGCCGACCAAAGCGGTGGTTCTTATAGCGATAACCCGGGCTGAGTGCCCACTGCTGCGGATAGCTGTACCACGAAACCGG
>JALXBF010000167.1 GCA_026991575.1 Planctomycetota bacterium
TCTTCGTCCAAACGATTTGGCCGCCTCAGGTCGTCACGAACAAGACGCTTCACCACACGCTCACGGCGTCACAATAGGGACGCAGGGCTTCGCCCGCTGGGCCCTTGCCGTTTAACGTCCTGCAGACACACGGATGCCGCTGGCTGTGCGCACAGGCCAGACTCGACCAACGCGTCCTTCTGTCCTTCCTTCCACCTGTCTAATCGCAATGAGAAAACTGGACGCGCAAACTAACGCATGCAGCTGAGGCACGCCTGCGCGTGGGCCGTTCCGTGTGCTGACACCCGGTGTTGCCGCTGGCCGGGCAGGGAGCTTCCTGCCCCGCGCCGGTGCGCGTCGGAGCACGCTCGTTCAGCGCGGTGGAAGTCTTCGCAGGCAGTTTCGTCTGGACCCTGTAGCCGAAGGTAACTGCGTGCTTCCGAGAGGCTTCCGAGAGGGGCGTGCAGACCAACAACCCCGCGGAGGGGATGGGTGATTCAACCCAGCAGCTTGCGTGAATCGGCGGCAGGGGGGCTTTACGCCCCCCTGCCGCAAGGTTGATCGGTAGCGCCGGCGCATCCCAAGAAGTTCCTTCGCCGCCGAGCCGCGGGCAGGATCGATCCCGCCCGCGGCTCGGGTGCTGCGATTCGCTTCAGCCGTCGGCGTGGGCGAGGAGATTCCGCTGAGGCTACCGACTGTGGTGCCGAATGCGGGAGAACCGTGCGCCCGGTTCGGAGGGGGCGGGCTCCGGGCAACCGAGCCTGCTACCCCAATCCCGGTCAAGCAAGCGGCCCAGTCCATCGGCCGTTGAGCTCACGAATTGCTCCGCGGACGAGGCGGAGGTGTCCTTCACCGTAGGGCTTGCACACACTGCGAACGGCCTGCTGATAGAGCGGGCGTAAGAGGCGAACCATCGTTGGTGAGTGGACGGTGTGTCCGGACGGTCACCAGGGACCTGGAGCTGTGCGTTACATGTGTTTCAGTCTTTCTCAAAGACGCGTTCGAGAGAGTCGGCCGTTGCCGCGCGACGGATCCACGCGTTCAGTTCTTCGCTGCCTGCCTGCTCGATCCGCTCACGTGCCCACTGGGGTAGCGGCGCAAAACGCGCTTCCAACACCGCCAGCAATGCTAATCGTTGGCCCTCTTCGAGCCCTTGCAGACGCCCCTCCTCAAATCCTCGCTGATGGCCCTCTTCAAACCCTTGCCGTCGACATCGTTCCTTGAGCTGTTCCAACCGAGTGTTGACCTCTTCGATCTTCGACATGGCTGATAACTCCTCCTCAGTTAACTCCCCACCCAACACCACAGACCCCGCAAAGTACGCAAACGAAGGCTCCAGATGAGCCAAACCATGTGCCCGCAAGTGCGCCGCCAACTCCCGCAGCAACTCGACCACCCGCTTCGCATCCTGCTCCCGCTGCAGTCGAAACGCATAGCTGATCAGCGGACAGTCCGCCCACCGCTCCAGCGGTTCGTGCCAGACATCGATCCGGACGTACCCAATGCTGGGGCCCCGCCATCTCTCCCCAATCCACTCCGCCGCCGTCCAACGCTCCTCTCCATTGTAAATCACCACCCCGACCACCAACGGCACCGCCTGCACCCCACGCGACAACAGCTCCCGCCTCACCGACCGCCACGCCAGCACCATGTACTCCATCATGCGACCCAGCATGTCCTGCTCCACCGTGCGGGTGAATTCAAACACCACCACCACGTACCGGCCCTCCACCTCCGCACCCCCCACCAGGTCCGCCAGACGCGATCGGTCCGCACGCCGACTCACGTGGCCTTCCGCAGCGCGATAGAGGTTCCGAATCTGCACCGGCCGGTCCCACAGGAGGCGGAAGAGGCCCGAGAGCAGTTCCATGACCACTTCGGGGTTGGCGAACAACTGTCTGTAGGCTTTGTCATGCACTCCCATCGTCCGCCACCGTCAATTGTCTTGTAACAATTGTCTTGTAACAGTGAGTTGTAGCCGTATCGCAGGCTCCGACTGGCGACCTGGTGCGTGCAGCCGTGGCTACGGTTGGCCGGCCGCAGGCAGCCCTGTCCCCGCGCGCGGTGTACAGTTGGGCGTGGGGCGGGGTTGGTGTTTGTCATGGTGGACGCTTATGGCACATGCCGTGCCAAAGCGGCCGGCGGGTGTGCGGTCTAGCCACATGTTTTGACAAGACAATACCTTATGTTGAGCACCGTGAGGGCGCTAGTCGGCAAATGAGGGTGAGCGCGCGCCGCGCGCGCGGCGCTGGTGGGACAGGCTCCGGCTCGGTTGTGCTGCGTAGGCACGGCTCAGCGGGCGGCTGGGCTGGTGGGCGGATCATTTCAATCGGCCGCTGTTTCTTCTGGGGGGTCGGTTCGACGGGATGCCCTACCCAGGGCGGGTGGGCGCCGCCGGCGATGATCTGAGCCTGCGGGGATGCGGATGCACCCGACGAGAGAGGGGTATCTTGCCCCGGGCGTCAGGGACGTGGTTGCCTTTTTCGTGATTCGCGTTGGCGGGTTGGTTTCGGGTGCGTTGGCAGCCGGTTTTGCCGGCGTCGGAGGACGGTTCACCTCGCCAGCTGCCGTGAAGTCGGGGGTGGGAGCTTTATGCCCCGCTGCTGCTCTATTGATGGGTAGCGCGGAAGGGCTCCGTGATCGTATCGCTTGCGCACGCCGCGAACCACCTGCCGGTAGAGTGGGCGCCGGAGCCGAAGCTGTCCCCACGCGGACCGTGCGCCTAGTCCGCCAGCATAGATCTGAAGCTCTGGACCAGAGGTGTTTTAGTCGCTGTCAAAGACGCGTTCGAGAGAGTCGGCCGTTGCCGCGCGACGGATCCACGCGTTCAGTTCTTCGCTGCCTGCCTGTCGATCCGCTCACGTGCCAACTGGGGTAGCGGCGCAAAACGCGCTTCCAAGACCGCCAGCAATGCTAATCGCTGGCCCTCTTCGAGCCCCTGTAGGCGTCCCTCTTTAAGCCCTCGCTCACGCCCCTCCTCGAACCCCTCCTCAAATCCGCGCTGACGGCCCTCTTCAAACCCTTGCTGTCGACATCGTTCCTTGAGCTGTTCCAACCGAGTGTTAACCTCTTCGATCTTCGACATGGCCGATAACTCCTCATCAGTTAACTCTCCACCCAACACCACAGACCCCGCAAAGTACGCAAACGAAGGCTCCAGATGAGCCAAACCATGTGCCCGCAGGTGCGCCGCCAACTCCCGCAGCAACTCGACCACCCGCTCCGCATCCTGCTCCCGCTGCAGTCGAAACGCATAGCTGATCAGCGGACAGTCCGCCCACCGCTCCAGCGGATCGTGCCAGACGTCGATCCGGACGTACCCAATGCTGGGGCCCCGCCATCTCTCCCCAATCCACTCCGCCGCCGTCCAACGCTCCTCTCCATTGTAAATCACCACCCCGACCACTAACGGCACCGCCGGCACCCCACGCGACAACAGCTCCCGCCTCACCGACCGCCACGCCAGCGCCATGTACTCCATCATGCGACCCAGCATGTCCTGCTCCACGGTGCGGGTGAATTCAAGCACCACCA
>JALXBF010000168.1 GCA_026991575.1 Planctomycetota bacterium
GGCGTCGAAGAGCTCTCCGAAGAGGACAAGCTCATCGTGCACCGGGCACGGCGGATCGAACGGTTCCTGAGCCAGCCGTTCCTGGTGGCCGAGGCATTCACGGGCCGCCCCGGCAAGATCACCCCGCTGAAGGATACAATCCGTAGCTTCAAGGAGATCTGCGACGGCAAATGGGATCACCTGCCTGAGAACGCGTTCATGTACGTAGGCGCGGTGGAAGAAGCAGAAGAGCAGGCCCGTAAGATGGGGGCAATCTAGAGCCGGCCATGAGCAGTGAACGATCGGTCCATTGCCTGGTGATCACGCCAGAAAAGACCGTCGTGGATGAGCGGGTGGATGCCGTGATCGTGCCGCTGTACGACGGTGAGTTCGGGATCTACCCGGACCGAGCCCCTGTGGTCGGCCGGCTGGGCCACGGCGAGCTACGCTTGTATGCGGGAGCACTGGTGAAGCGGCTCTACGTCGACGGCGGTTTCGTCCAGGTGAAGGCGAACCAGGTGTCGGTACTGACACCGACCGCCGCAGCGCCGGAGGAGCTGAACGAGGACGAGGTCCAACAGCGGCTGCAGCAGTACGTGCGGATGGTCCCGCGCACACCGGAAGAAGAGGCCGAACGGGAACGAGAGATCAACCGGGCCGTGGGACAGCTGCTGGTCATCCACCGTGCTGCCGCCGCCCGCTAACTGATCGTTCGACTTGACTGCCCAGGCCTGGCCACGAACAAGCTGGCGGCAAGCGTTCGCCTGGCTGGCCGCCGCCACATCGGTCGCCTGTCTGGTCCTGGGCTATTTCCGTGCCGTGTGGCTCAGCCCCACAAATTTCATCTACCGCGACGCGGGCCACTTCTACTACCCGCTCTACTTCGTTGTGGCCGATCAATGGGCCTCAGGGCACTGGCCACTGTGGAATCCGCTGGAAAATGCCGGTACGCCCCTGCTGGCTAACCCTGCCAGTGCCGTTCTCTATCCCGTGCGGATCGTCATCTTCCACCACCTGGGCCTCACCTACGCGACCGCGTACAAGACGTACATCCTGTTCCATGCAGTACTCTGCGGCTGGGGGGCCTGGCTGCTGGGACGGCGCCTCCGGCTGAATCATGCAGCTGCGGTGCTGGCCGCGATCGGCTACGCGCTGGCCGCCCCCGTGCTCTTCCAGTACTCGAACGTCATCTTTCTGGTGGGAGCTGCCTGGACCCCCTTCGGACTGCTCGGCACCTTGCGACTCGTGTACGGTCAATCGTTCTCGGGCATGCTGCTGCTAGCCACCGCCCTGGCGATGCAACTGCTGGGCGGCGATCCGCAGGCAGCTTATACCACCCTCCTGCTGACCCTGCTGGCGCTAGCCGTGCGGCGGCCGAGCTGGGCAGTCGCCGCGCTGGCAACCGCCGCAGCGTGGGCAACAGTAGCACACGGCGAATCCGAGCTGGCCGCGTGGCTCCTGGGCCTGACGGCGCTCGTGGGCGCAGCCACACAGCACTGGCCACAACGCGCCACGTGGCGCATCCCCAGACGCACTGTGCTCGTCCCGGTCGTCGCGGCAGTACTCATTGCCGCCGGCAGCACGGCCGCACAATGGATCCCGACGACCGAACTGACCGCCAGGTCACGGCGAGCTGCCGAGAGGGGAGGACACAGTCCGTACGGCTTTGAGCTGCCGCCGTGGCGACTCCTGGAGTTCATCTGGCCCGCATGCTTTGGCAGACAGTTCCCCGAAAACACACGCTGGATCGAGGCCTACTACGCACGCTACTCCGAATGGCTCCGACAGCGCACCGTCAGGCTCCAGCGCCCTGAGTTGGAAGGCCTTGAACAGGTGCTCCCTATCGAGTACGACCCGGAGAACGATGCCGCTAAGTACCAGGAGTACATTTGGGTGCCGAGCCTCTACGGCAGCATCGTGGTCGTGCTGCTTGCCCTGGCAGCCTTTTCACTGAAAGCAACCTCGGCCGAAACCCGCTGGCTCTCCTGGGCCGCCCTGCTCTTACTTGTCGCTAGTCTGGGGCGGTGGGCCGCGCTGTACGTGTTCATGGTCCACGGACTGCCTTTCTTCGACACGTTCCGCTACCCGTCCAAGCTGTTAACGCCAGCCGCGCTGATGATCGCACTCCTGGCGGGCGTCGGCTTCGAAGGGCTCCTCTCCGGTCGACTCGCGCGCAGGTTGCTGCGGCTGACCGTCGCAACCGCCGGCGTCTCGGTCCTGGCGCTAGGTGCCTGGTACCTTGCACGCGAACCACTGATCCAAAGCTGGGCCGGCACCGTGGTCGCCCGCGCCACCTCCTACTACGGACCGCTCCAACTGCAAGCCGCATGGCGGCACACGGCGTGGTCCCTACTGCACGGAACGCTGGTGTGCGTGCTGTTTGCGGTCCTGCTCTGCGTGTCGCGTCGCCGGCAGTTCCGCCCCCTAGCGCTCGCCGTGCCGGCGTTGGCCGCAGCCGACGTGTACCTTGCCAACGCTTGGCTGCTGGTGGTAGCGCCGCAAGCCGAGATCGACCGCCGGCCAACGGCGTTGCAAATTATCGAAGCGGACGCCGCCAGACGCGGCATAGGCGACGGGTACCGCGTTTACCGGGCTGCCAGCTTCTCGCCACGCGCCTGGTGGACGACAGCCAGCAGCGAACGCGAGATTGAAATCTTCCGCTGGGAAAAGGACACGCTTCAACCGAAGTACGGTGAGATCTGGCAACTGCGCTACGTCGTCACGGAAACAACGATCGATCTCTACGACTATTGGTGGTTCTTCGCCCCGTTCTTCAGCAACGTTCAGCCGGGACGCGTGGTCTACTACCCGAAACGCGGCTACGATCTCTGGGGTACGCGCTACCTGGTGCTTCCCACCCGCTTTCTCCCATACGACGAGGACACCGGTCTGGCAAGTCTGGCCGAAGGCTGTGAGGTTGTCTACCGCAGCACGGATCCCGACGAGGATTACCAGGTGCTCTTCAACCCCAACGCGTTCCCGCGGGCATGGCTGGTTCACCGGGTGCATTACTGGCCCCAGATCCGCGGCTTGCGCCGGGCCGATCGTATGGAACTGATGCGGCGACTGCTGTACCCTGGCCCGAACCGCTGGTGGTCAGAGCGATCGTTGGACAAGGAGCCGTTTGACCCCCGGCGCGAGGCGTTCGTAGAAGCGGATCGGCCGGACGCGCTGCCGCAGCTGGAAGCTCCGCGCGGTGACGATCCGGAGCACTGCACGCTGGTTCGCGAAGAGGCAGGCGAGCTGGAGCTGGAAGTGAAGGCAACCGCTCGGGCCCTCGTCGTCGTCGCCGACGTCTTCTACCCCGGGTGGCGTGCCTACGTAGATGGTCGGCCCACGAAGATCTACCGCGTCAACCGGATCATGCGGGGGGTCGTCGTGGACCCGGGCGTGCATCGCGTACTGTTTCGCTATGAGCCGCACAGCTTTCGGCTGGGCATGCTCGGCACGCAGATCACGCTAGCGGCCGTGGCACTCTGCGGCAGCGCGATGTTGCTCGTGCGGGGTCTGAACCGGCTCCGCCGTGCGTTTGTCGACCCACCTGCGCCCGATTCGACCTAGCCAGGTAAGCCGGCCGGCACTGGCGGCCCTGGCATCGGCCACGATTGGCCGCCTCCCGGCTTGCCTCCAGTCATATATGCCACTCCAGCGGTGCGCCGCCAAGGTCCGCCTTCGGACTGCCCGTCTTGCTCTTGAACCTCAGCCTCGGCTTCTCCATCGTGACTACCGTGTAGGGCGCAACGCTCTCGATAAGCCAGACGTTTGAGCCGATGACTGAGTGGTGACCAATGACGGTGTCACCGCCCAGGATAGTAGCATTCGCGTAGATGACGACATCGTTCTCGATGGTCGGGTGCCGCTTGTGGCCGCGCACAAGCTTACCTCGTTCATCCTTCGGGAAACTCAATGCCCCCAGGGTTACGCCCTGGTAGATCTTCACGTTGTCACCGATCTCGGTCGTCTCGCCGATCACCACGCCGGTGGCGTGGTCGATGAAGAAGCTGCGTCCGATCTTGGCGCCCGGATGGATATCGACACCGGTTCGGGAGTGCGCATATTCGGTCATGATTCGCGGGATAAGCGGTACGTCGAGCCGATATAGTTCATGCGCCAGCCGGTAGATGGTGACCGCTTCGAAGCCCGGATAGCAGAAGACGATCTCGTCGATGCTCCGTGCTGCGGGATCTCCGTCGTACGCCGCCTGTGCGTCGTCCTCCAAGACGCTACGCAACTCAGGGATCGTCTCCAAAAACGCTAGCGTTTTCTGTTCGGCAAGCGCTTCCAGCTCGTCGCAATCCAGCGACGCGTGGCCGTTGTGTCGCAGAGCACGGCTAATCTGTTCGGTTAGGATGTCGTAAACGCGGTCAAGCAAGTCGCCGACATAGAAGCCAACGTTGCGCAGGTTCAAGTTCTGCCGGTGGCCGTAGCCCGGGTAGAGGATCTCCTTCAGCAGCTCGATCGCCGCAACGATCGCTTCGCGGCTCGGAAGGCTGGAATGCCCCAGGTGGTGGATTTTTCCCACCTGCGTGTAGGTAGCCACAATCCGATCGGCCAGCTCGGGAAGTCGGTTCTTCGGTCGGGTCACTACTGCCATGGCACTAGCCCCCCGGTCGTCGTGGGCCTTGGGTGGTGGGAAACAGCCAACAGAGAAAGGAACACACTTGGGTGTAGCTCAATGGCTCTGTCCGGCGAACGCCGGACAGCAACAGGTGCAGGTGAGGCGTTTTTCGCAGCGCAGAGTGGTGGGGAACATGGGGGTGTAACTTTTGCAATTGCTCTGCGTCACTTCCAGTCTATGGTTCCTTTGCTGTCTTCGGCAAGTAGGCGTCGTTAAAATCAGCAGATTCCGCGCCAGACCGGCATGCGTCGCGGTCGCAAGCCCCTTCAACGACCTACGGCGTGGACCGCAACAAACGGTGGTTGCCACTGGCAATCCCGGTCAGGAGCCGGTTGCGCAGGATAGCCCCTGCCACGTTTGGCAAACTGCTCGCCACTGTCTCGCCCTTCAAAACACGTGCGGCCCGGCCGTAGTGATTGGCCGGGCCGCGTGTGCATCGGTCCAATTGGTCGTCGGGCAACGGTACCGACCGTTTGCGCCAGGGAGCCTGCGCCACTGCCGCTGCCGCCGCGGCCGTGGCCTCGGGACGCAGTCAGCGGTCCTAGGAGGTTGCCTTCTGAGCCTCCCGCTCGCGTTGCGCCTGCTCGATGATCTGCTGCTGGATGTGGGCCGGAACCACATCGTAGTGGCTGGGCTCCAGTGAGTAGTACCCCTGGCCACCGGTGATGGAGCCAAGCACGCGAGAGTACTCCATCACTTCGGCCAGTGGCACCTGTGCACGCACCACTGCCATGCCTCCCGGCAGCGTCTCGGTCCCCTGGATCCGGCCTCGACGCGAGTTTAGATCCGACATCACGTCGCCCATCTTGTCCATGGGGACGACCACTTCCATGTTGACGATCGGTTCAAGCAGGACGGGCTTGTCCTTCATGAACGCCTCCTTGAACGCCACGCTGCTGGCGATCTTGAAGGCCGCTTCGGAGCTGTCGACCGGGTGGTCCTTCCCGAAGTAGACCTCCACGCAGATATCCTGCACCGTATAACCTGCCAGCACGCCCGACTCCATGGTCTCACGCACGCCTTTCTCCACAGCCGGGATGAACTGATTCGGGATGACGCCGCCGACGATGGAGTCGACGAAGAGCAGGTTGATGTCTTCGTGGTAATTGTAGTTCCTGGCCTGGGGGAATCTCTCTTTGGTGACGTACTCAGCGGGATCGATCTTCTGGCCACGCGGAAGCGGGAACAGCCGCAGGTGGACCTCAGCGAACTGACCGCGGCCACCGGTCTGTTTCTTGTGGCGGTAGGAGCCTTCGGTCTTGGAAGTGATTGTCTCGCGGTAGGCGATCTTCGGGGTGCGCACGTTCATCTCCAGACCAAACCGCCGCTTGAGCCGCGAACGGATCACTTCCAGGTGCAATTCGCTGATGCCGCTGATCACTAGCTCGCGCGTCTCTGTGTTGCGGAAGACGCGGAACGTGGGGTCTTCTTCCGTGACCCGTGCTAAGCTGCTGGAGATCTTCTGTTCGTCGCCGCGGCTTTTCGGCTCGACAGCGAGGCTGAACATCGGTTCTGGCAGGGGGGGTTTAGGATAGACGGCGCCGCCGGTATCGCCCAGCGTATCACCCCAGGAGAAGTCCTCCACTTTGGCGACCGCGCACAGGTCGCCGGCGATTGCCTTCTCCAACGGGCTCTGTTGCTTGCCCTGGATCCGCAGCAGCTGCGCGATGCGGCTCTGTTTTCGGGTTCGCTGATTGACCACGGAGCTGTCGCTGGCGAGTACGCCGGAAAAGACGCGGATATAGCTCAGCTTGCCCACAAACGGATCGGTTTGCGTTTTGAACACCCAGGCAATCGGGGGGCCGTCTTCCTTCACCTCCAAGGGAATCCGTTCCACGCCCTGGTCGGTTTTCTTTTCCAGGTATCGCTCCAGTCCGTCGGGGGGCACGGCGAACTGCCCGATGGCATCCAGCAGCTCTTTGACGCCCACAAGCGAGTCGGCCGATGTGCAGAGGATGGGCACCAGGGTCCCGGCGGCAATGGCACTGCGGATCGCCCCGGTCAGTTCCTCGGCTCCAAGTTCCTCACCCTCAAGGTATCTCATCATCAGTTCTTCGTCGTTCTCCACGGCCGCGTCGATGAGCTTTCCACGCTCCTCATCCAAGTCCACGGGCAGTCCGGCAGGCAGGTCGTTCGGCGGCGACAGCACGCTGATGACACCCTTGAACTCGGCGCCCAGGCCGGTGGGCACGTTCAGGAACACGCAGTTGGCACCGAGCACTTCGCGGATGGCGGCAAGCACACCGTTGAAGTCGATGTTCTCCAGGTCGCATTTATTCAGCACGATCATGCGTGCCAGGCCCTGCTCCATCGCGCGTGCGTTCACCTTGCGCGTGTTGACCTGCACGCCGACCGAAGCGTCGACCACAATCAGCGCTGTCTCCACCGCCGGCAGGGCGCTGAACGTGGCACCGGCGAAGTCTGGCGAGCCTGGGGTGTCGATGATGTTGATGTGGTTGCCCTGCCAGTCGCAGTAGAGCACGTGTGATTCGACCGACTTCTGCCGCTCTTTTTCCTCGTCGTCAAAATCGCTCACGCTCGTTCCGTCGTCCACGCGGCCTAGTCGGTCGACGGCTTTGGCCGTGTAGAGCATCGCGTCGACAAGCGACGTCTTGCCGCTGCCGGTGTGTCCTACCAGGGCAACATTGCGGATGTCGGCAGTCGTGTACTTCGCCATGGCGGCTCCGTCTCTTCTTTCGAACGCACTCCGCTAGCCTCAACCGACCATCGGCCGGTCAACGTCCGAGCTGATGTACCGTCTTGATCGCGTCGCTCAGGGACAGTCGCCCCTCGTAGAGCGCCTTGCCAATGATGCAGCCGGCTAGCGGCATCTCTGCCAGCCGGCGGACATCTTCCACGCTGCTGACGCCCCCAGAGGCGATCACCGGGTGGCGCGTTGCCTGCACGGTGGCAGCCAGCTGGTCAAACGCCGGGCCACTTAGCATGCCGTCCCGATCGATCGCCGTCACGACCACGCCCGCAAGCGGCAGCGGGTCGATCCGAGCGAGCAGCTCGGTCGGCTCCAGCCCCACGGTCGCCGTCCAGCCATGCACGGCCGGTCGGCCCTGCTTGATGTCCAATGCCAACAGGACCTGGCCAGGAAACCGTTCGGCCATCGCCGTAAGCCACTGCGGTTCGCGGATCGCCCGGCTTCCCAGCACCACGTGCCGAACGCCAGCAGCCAGAAGGCGAGCCGCGACCACTTCGTCACGAACGCCGCCGCCGACCTGGCAGGGAACCTTCACGGCAGCAACGATCGCCTCGATCAACGCAAGGTTACGTGGGTGGCCCGAGCGAGCCCCGTCCAGGTCCACCAGGTGCAACCGCTCCGCGCCCGCCTCGACCCAGCGGCGGGCCACGCTTACGGGATCATCATTGTAGACCGTTTTCTGCGAATAGTCTCCCCGTTGCAACCGGACACAGTGGCCGTCCAACAGATCAATGGCCGGAATGACGTAGAAACGGTTCGCTGCAGAATGCGAGCCCATAGGCGCTGCGTCTCTCTGCTCACGGGTCAGCGTCTCAGGACAGCCAGCTCGCGGACAAAATTCGCCAGCAGCCGAAGCCCGGCACGCTGGCTTTTCTCCGGATGGAACTGCGTCGCCAGCAGATTGCCCCGCCGCACCATGCTGCAGAAGCGGATCCCGTACTCCGTCTCGCCTGCCACCACATCACGCTCTTGCGGGTCAACGTAGTAGGAATGCACGAAGTAGAACCATTCACCGTCAGCGATCCCCTCGAAGAGCCCGTCTCCGGGACGACAACGCCAGACCTGGTTCCAGCCCATGTGGGGCACCTTGCCAACGTCCGGCGGGAACCGTCGAACGACGCCCTTCAGATAGCCCAGCCCTTCCTGCTGGCCCGCCTCCTCGCTCCGTTCGAATAGCAGCTGCAGTCCCAGGCAGATCCCCAAGAAGGGACGACCGCTCTCGAGGTACTCCCTGAGCGGCTTGAGCAGGGCCCGGCGGCGCAACTCAGCCATCGCATCGCCAAACGCGCCCACGCCGGGCAACACGACAGCATCGGCAGCAAGCACACCTGCTGGCTCGGCCGCGATCTCAGCCGGCGCACCGATCCGTTCGAACGCCTTCTGCACGCTGCGAAGATTGCCCATGCCGTAGTCAACGATCACGATGCGCTGGCGCATCCGGACGTCCTCGAAGAGTCGGGTTGCAATCTCGGCATTCTATGATCAGTCTGTCGTTGGCACGCCGCGCACGTCGTCCCGCGTGCGTACCTCCTGCCCTGGGCGGCAACGCGCCGGGAGCTGGAGCTCTGTGCGCAACGCCGCTGCGTGCAACCCCAGATGCGGCTTGCCCGGCCAAGGGCACAACCAGACACGCATCGGAACTCAGCCCCCCCAGAGCTCCCCCGGATCACCAACGCCATGGTGGATCACGGCCTGCCCCTGAAGACCTCGGCAGGGGGGGCCTTCGTCGTGCTCATGCGCCCCCTCCCTGGCACACCAGGTGGCGGTCCCCACGAGCCGGCAGTCTGCCAAGCCCCCCTCCCCTCCCGCAGCCCGTGACCGTCATAGGGGGCTTCCTTTCAGATGCATTAGCCCCGGGCCCGCGGACTTGACAACCGTACAGGAGGTGCCGATCAATTTAGTGACACTGTGTAAGGCGTCGACGCGGGTACAGTCGCCGAGGCCATCTGGGTCTCGCAAAAGAAAGGAGGTGCATCATGGGGCGTAAAGCGACGGCACTGCTCTTCGCAGCATCTGCTCTGTTCACCTTCGGCATCGCTGCGGCAACTCTCGCTCAGCAGCAGCGGAACGGTTCCGCCGACCAACAGGACGTAGCTAAGCCGCTGCCGTACGTGGTCCGGGTACGCTTGCCGAACTACTTCGGCCAGGTGGGCTTGAGCCGCGAGCAGCGGCGTGAGCTGCGCAAGATCTGTGAGAAGTTCGACCGCCAGATCGCCGAACTACGTTGGAAGATCCGCCAGATGCAGCAGGAGATTCGCAAGCTCAGGGAAGAGAAGGAAGCGGCATGCCTGGAGAAACTCACCGACGAGCAGCGTCAGCGATTGGAACAGCTGAAAGCGGCGGCTGCGCGCCGCAGGGCTGCGCGCCGCAGCCAAGCCGGCGATGACATGTAACCGGCAAGCTAGCGCGAGCGCATGATCGTCCATCTGTCTGCTGGTTTGCAAACCTTCTGACCCAGAGGCCTACAACAGCCCGCGTCCCGGAAGCCGGGTGGCTCGACGCGGCATACCGAGCCACCCGGCCGCGTTTTTCTGGCGCGTACCGCTACGGCTTCGTTTGCGAACCGGCCACCTACTCAACAGCTTGCCCGGACGCGGGCGCCACGTCGAGTTGCAGCGGACGACCATCCAGTTGCCACGACGGTTCGACCCGCCCCAGCAGGTGATACAGCGCCGTAGCCGCAACATCGGGCAAGAATGCAGCACGCGTTAGCCGCTTGCCGATGAAAGCCCGCCCAGACGCGATGATGAAACTGGTGCGCCGTTTCACGTCCTTCGCCCCCCCGCCATGTCCCTTGCCCGACCCGCCATGGTCACTTGTCACAAGAACCAGCCAATCCTCCGAACGGCGTGTCGGCCGTGCATCCAGCGCCGACAGCACGCGATCAATCCGCCGATCAATCGCCTCGATGGCCGCCCGGTACCGGTCCAACTTTGGATCGAAGCCGTAGGTGTGACCGGCGTGATCTGCGTCGTCAAAGTGCACGAACAACACGCGAACAGCGCGGTCCTGCAGCAAGGCTACCGCGCGATCGGCAACCTGATCGTCCGACCCGTAGGCTTCGTCCACGTCCGCGGAGCCGCGCACCAGCTGTGACTTGATCGGCTCCCAGTGAACCACCGAGGCAAGCTTGCCGCGGAAGCCGGCCGCACGCAAGCGTGCGAAGAAATGCGGGAAGCGGTCGATTCGGCTGCCCCGGAACGAGTTGTCTCGAATGCCGTGCTTCTCGGCCCAAACGCCCGTGACGATCGCCGCCCACCCGGGGCCGCTGACCGAGTCAGCGATGGTCGGCCTCGGCGGCAGACAGCTGGCGCGTACGAAAATACCACCGTCGATCAACCGGTCTAACGCCGGCGTCCGCGCCGCCTCGATCCCGTCCGGCCGACAGCCGTCGATGCCGATGACCAGCACGGCCGGTTCCACCTGCGTTTGCCGCCTACCGTCTGCAGCAACGAACGCAGCAAGCAGACCTGCCAGAATGCCACCGAGGACCAAGGACCGGGTGAATCGCATGGTGACCTTCACTCCAGGACCGGGTTGCCGTATCGCGAACCTCGAACACGCAGAGCCCTGTCGCCGCCCTACCCGGGCAGGCTTCGCATTGTACCGCAGCGGGCAACCGCGGCCCTCTTGTGACGTTTTCGGGAAGTCCGCCACCACGGTCCCGGGACGGGGCGGCCGTGGTGGAGTCGGGGCTAGGCGGGAGAGTGGCGAACAGATCTACATGTTGGCATGCGTTGACATGGCTGGACCGAATCTGTTAGCCTAGTTCGTGCGGTGATCGGGTTGAGCGTGCGGCCGGCGCAACCGCTCGGCCAGGGCGAGTTTGTGGGTAGTGCGCAGAGAAGGAGCGCAGCGATGCTGACGATTGTCACCAACCGACGTGCTGGGTGCTGCGATGGGCTGAGCCGCCGTGATTTCATTCGCATCGGGAGCTTTGCTGCAGCGGGCCTCAGCTTGCCAACGCT
>JALXBF010000169.1 GCA_026991575.1 Planctomycetota bacterium
CGGTGAGGCGGGAGCTGTTGTCGCGTGGGGTGCCGGCGGTGCCGTTGGTGGTCGGGGTGGTGATTTACAATGGAGAGGAGCGTTGGACGGCGGCGGAGTGGATTGGGGAGAGATGGCGCGGCCCCAGCATTGGGTACGTCCGGATCGACGTCTGGCACGACCCGCTGGAGCGGTGGGCGGACTGTCCGCTGATCAGCTATGCGTTTCGGTTGCAGCGGGAGGAGGATGCGGAGCGGGTGGTCGAGTTGCTGCGGGAGTTGGCGGCGCACTTGCGGGCACATGGTTTGGATCATCTGGAGCCTTCGTTTGCGTACTTTGCGGGGTCTGTAGTGTTGGGTGGGGAGTTAACTGAGGAGGAGTTATCGGCCATGTCGAAGATCGAAGAGGTCAACACTCGGTTGGAACAGCTCAAGGAACGATGTCGACAGCAAGGGTTTGAAGAGGGCCGTGAGCGAGGATTCGAAGAAGGGCGTCAGCAGGGGTTTGAGGAAGGGCGTGAGCAAGGGCTTAAGGAGGGACGCCAGCAGGGCTTTGAGCAGGGGCGTCTACGGGGGCTCGCAGAGGGCCAGCGATCAGCATTGCTGGCGGTGTTGGAAGCGCGTTTCGCGCCGCTACCCCGGTGGGCACGCGAGCAGATCGATCAGGCAGGTAGCGAAGAACTGAGTGCCTGGATCCGTCGCGCAGCAACGGCCGAGTCTCTCGAACGCGTTTTTGAGCACGACTGAAACACATGTCACCCACAGATCCAGGTCCCTGCTGGCCGTCCAGGTCCACCTTCCGCTCATCGGCGAGGTTTCGCCTCTTGCGTGCTCTCTATCAGTAGGTGGTCCACGGCGTCTGTCAGTAGCACGGTGACAGCCACCTTTGCCAGGTCAGCGGAGCAACTCTTGACTTAGGCGCTGGTGGGTCAGGCCGCTTGTTTGAGCGGGCATGGGGCTCGATGCCCTCACCCGCAAGGTCGATGGGATAGCATGGCGAGTCCAGGACTCCTTGTCTCGCGCCGTGGCGCCGCGGTCCGCGGCCGCAGTGGCGGGACAGAAGAGAACTCACGGGAACACTGCGGGCGCGACACAATCGACTTCCAGCCGGGAGCCGAAGAGCCCCTCTGCTCGTTTGAAGTAGGTTGCCTGCTCGGTCGGGCTCCCGGTTCGCCCATGACGGACACCGCCTCCAGCGGCTCGGTGGCGGTAGCCGTCTACCGACTGATTCCGGCACAGCGGTGAGGGACCAAGTTGCCTGACGGTGGGTGGAGGTGCTGGTCCGCGTGTTGGACGATGAACGCGAATACAAGCGTCGCAGGGAGGCGACCCGCTGTCAGGCCGCGCGCCACCTGTCGGAGGCGGTTTTCCCGCGCTGGCGCGTGTTCCTTGAGCAAATCTGACGAGCACGTGTGAGATAAGAAGGCATGTTTTGGTCACAGTTGGTTCGATCGCCGGGTGCAGTCCAGAAGGCCGCGCTAGACGATCCGGCGGACCACGTTTGTGCAGGTGCTGAATTGCACCTTGAGACCACTCTTGCTCGTTCCTGAGCCAGCCTATGCCTCCTGTGGTGCGCGGCGGCCGTGCACATAGAGGTCTTCGCCGACGCGGCGTACCAGGTCGTACTCGTAGCGTGGAGCCGAGTGGAGTTCGGCGAAGCCGGGTCCGCCGACTGCGGTGAGGGCTGCGGCACCGCCGAGCACCTTTGGCGCCACGAACACATGCACCTCGTCCACTTCACCGGCCCTGAAGAAGCTACCCAACACCTCAGCGCCCCCTTCGACAAGCACGTGCGTCATTCGACGCTCACCAAGGCATCGCAGCAGCTCCAGCGCCCGGACCGCGAGGTCTCGTTGGCTCAACCGCAAGCACTCGCATCCCACCTCTTCGAGCCGCCGGATCCGATCCTCTGGAGCGTCCGGTCCGACCGCGACCACCACGGGCGACTGGTCTCGCGTTCTGATCAACTGCGACTCAAGTGGAAGCCGGGCAAAGCTATCGAGCACAACGCGCACCGGAGTCCGCGGGCCCGGCGGCCTGGCCATCAGTAATGGGTCATCGGCAAAGACGGTGTTGATTCCGACGATGATGGCATCCATTCGACCGCGCAGCTCGTGAGCCAACTTGCGTGACTCTTCGCTCGAAATCCACTTTGACCGGCGGGTGACCGTCGCAATCTTGCCGTCCAGCGACATCGCCCATTTGGCATGCACGTAGGGAATTCCGCGGGTGATCAGCTTAAGGTACGGGGCGTTCACCCGGCGAGCGGCCTCTTCCAACACTCCCACTCGCACCACGACGCCGGCCCGCTTCAATGCCTCGATCCCCTTGCCGGCAACAACGGGGTTCGGGTCACGCAGCGCGACGACCACGCGGCGTATGCCTGCCCGTACGATAGCATCCGTACACGGGGGCGTCTTGCCATGGTGGCAGCATGGCTCCAGCGTTACGTACATCGTGGCACCTGCGGCGTGCTCGCCGGCGGCACTCAGTGCGGCCACTTCAGCGTGGGGCCCACCAAACTCCTGGTGAAACCCTTCTGCCACCACCTTCCCCTCGCGCACGAGCACGCAGCCCACGACCGGGTTTGGCTCCACTCGGCCCCTCCCCTGCTCGGCCAGTTCCAGGGCGCGACTCATGTACCGTTCATCGTCGTTCATCGTTCTACCCTCTCCTCTACCCGACTCCCATTGCTTCGCCGCAAAGCCCCCCTGCACGGCCCAGTTCGCGTCATCACCGCCGATGACAGCAGGTTCCACGATCCCCTGCCCGTGGCTCGGGAAGGCAGTCCCACTGGAACTACCCCCCCGTACTCGCACTGCGTCCGACCTGATCTGGATATTCTTCGGCCGATTCGCTGAGGGTCGGTAGCGGCAACCGTGAAGCTGGGCGAAAGAAGAGGGTTGCTGCCCCGGGGGAGCAAGGGCCTGCCAAAGCTTACCTCAGCGACCGGCACCACCGCTACTGGCCGCCCCAGCTGCGGCCAGGGTCGCCGGGTCGCGGTGCCGCAGCCGCAGTTGGCCACACGCAGCCTCGATGCGGCGTCCTTTCGTCTTGCGGACATGCACAACAATGCCGCGCCGCTTCAGGTAGCGGGCAAACTCCCGCACTGCGTGCTCTGTCGGCGTCCGGTACGGCAGGCCGGCCACCGGGTTGTATGCGATGAGGTTGACATGCACCGGGCGTCTACCCAGCAGATCAGCCAGTTGCTGGGCATGTTCGAGACGGTCGTTCAGACCGCCGAGCAGGACGTATTCGTAGGTGACCTGACGACCGGTGCGAGCGAAGAAGTAGTCCGCCGCAGCGATGACTTCACGGATCGGGAACCGCCGGTTCACGGGCACGAGTTGGTCGCGGAGATGGTCGTTGGGAGCATGCAAGGAAACGGCCAGGTGGAACCGCACCCCGCGATCAGCCAACTTCCGAATCGCAGGAGGCAGCCCGACGGTCGAGATCGTAATCCGTCGCTGGCTGAGCCCGAGGCTTTCCGGGGAGCAGATGGTGTCCAGCGCGGCCAGGAGGTTGGGCAGATTGGCCAGCGGCTCCCCCATGCCCATGATGACCGCATGTGTAATGCGCTGCTGCTGGCCGAGGGTCCACTGAGCATGTAGGAACTGTTCCACGATCTCATGGCTTTCCAGGTTGCGGTCCACGCCGGCCAGCCCACTGGCGCAGAAGACACAGCCCATCGCACAGCCGACCTGCGTGCTGACACACACCGTACGGCGGTCTGCTTCGCGCATCACGACACACTCGACCGCGCGACCGTCGGCCAGCCCCACGAGCAACTTAGCTGTGCCTTCCTCGGCAGCCTGGTCGGTGCGCAGCACGCGGGTCTCCAGGGGTAGGAACGCGCTGGCAAGCTGCTCACGTAGCCGCTTCGGAAGGTCACTCATCGAGTCAAAATGCCGTGCCCGGCATTGCAGGAGCCACCGACGGAGCTGGCGAACGCGATAGGCTGGTTCCCCGCGGGACTGGAGCCAGTCAACGAGTCGTTCTGGCGGAACGCTGAGAATTCCGGGTCTTGATCCAGACATGATAGCCGGCGATGGTGTTTGCGTCGCAGCAACCCTGGTAGCAGATTTCATCCGCGCACGCATTCTATACAATGCGGGAGCTGCCGGGCCGTCGATTGGCCTAGGCGGCGTACACTGTGCTGGGGGAGAGCCGTGCATGAACCGATCTGCCGGGTGCAATTCGGCGGTGATTCGCTCGATCGTGGACTCGGGCCTCTGTCAGCGGCTGGCCACCGACCGCGCGTACCGCATCCCTGGCCGGCATTTCCACCTGTTCGGAGCCCTTTGGCATCCTGACGGCTACCTGCTCATTGCCGACTTCGGCCGAGACGCCCTCTGGTTCTGGCAGCCCGGCAGCTTCCCGAAGGCATTCCGCCGACCCGCCGGTGGACCTGCCTCACTGTGCCTTGACCCGGTCGGTCGCCTGATCATCTATGAGCGTCACTTCAACACGGTGACGCGAACCGATCCGGACGGAGCGGTCGTTATTCTGCTGGAAACGGAACGTTTGGGCAACAACGTGGAGGTGACAGCCGCGGTCGGTGACCGGGCGGGCAACCTGTATGTGGCGTTACAGAGCGAGACCGTTGCGGGCTTCGGGTCAAAGGGCAAGCACGCTCTGCTGCGCGTTGGTCCGGATCGCAGTGAGGAGCCGTTTGGACATGAAATCGACGGGCCGCTGGCCGTCGCCTGGTCTGAGCAGCAGCAGGTGCTGTGGGTCGTGGCCGGGCCCGAGGGCCAGCTGTGGCGCGTGGCTCAACGCGACGGACAGTGGCAGGTTGAGTGTGTGACGACGGTTTGGCAGGGCGAACAGCTGGAGTATGCCGGGCTGGCTGTACATGCGGACGGGACCATGGCGGTCGCGTCCAAGGCGGGGGTGGTGCTCCTGGCAGACGGAGGCCGCGAGCGGCTGGGCGAGTTGGAACTGGTCGAACCCGCAGCCGCTTGCTCTTGGGGGGGGCCGCACGGCCCCGGTGATCTCATCGTGACCGCAGGTTGCTCGGTTTACATCCTGCCCGGCATCGGGCAAGCCTAACGGGCGGTGGCGCGCTGGAAAGCAGCCGTGTTCGACACGATTCTGAAAGGTGGCCGGGTCGTGGACGTCGATCAGGGCGTGCTGCGGCCGGCTGATGTCGGCATTCTTGGCGACCGCATTGCGGCAGTGGGCGACCTGGCAGCAGCCTCAGCCAGACAGGTGCTGGACTGCACGGGGCTGGTGGTCAGTCCAGGGTTCATCGACGTGCACGTCCACGGTGACGCCATACTGCTGGCCGACCCGCTGCACGAGCCGGCGGTGCGGCAGGGCGTGACAACTTACATCATCGGCCAGGACGGCAGCTCGTACGCGCCGGGCTCCCGGCGGGTTGTCGAGTACTTCAGGCGATACACGGCCGGCTTCAACGGCAACCCGGACATTGGCTGGGACTGGTCCGGCGTTGCTGACTACCTGGATCGCTTCCGTCGACGGGTTGCAATCAACGTGGCGTTTCTGGTGCCCAACGGGAACCTGAGGTTGGAGGCCGTGGGCGGGGCGAATCGAGCGGCCACGCGGGAGGAGCTGGACCGTATGGTCGGCTTGCTGGAAGAAGCGCTGGACGCCGGGGCAGTCGGCCTGAGCAGCGGGTTGGAGTACGTACCGAGCGGATTCGCAACCACGGAGGAGCTGGTTACCTTGTGCCGCGTGCTTGCCCGCCGCGGTCTGGTCTATGTGAGCCATATCCGTAGCTATGCGCCTGAGCGCGTCATCGACGCGCTGGAGGAGATGCGCCGCATCCATCTGGAAAGCGGCGCTGCGGTTCACGTGTCGCATTTCAACGTGAAGGAAGCGCTCCTGGAGTGGGTGGACGAAGCGGTCGCTTCGGGGGTTGACTTGACGTACGACACCTATCCGTACACGGCCGGCAGCACGATCTTGGCCATGATGGCGCTGCCGCAGTGGGTCCAGGAAGGAGGGGCGGAACAGACGCTTGCCCGCCTGGCTGATCCCGCCGTGCGGGCCAAGTTGGCCGGGTGGTTTGAAAACCCGCCCGTGTACCGGTATGAGAACGTGAAGCTGACCTACATTGACGCAGCCGAGTACCAGCAGTACGAGGGGTGGATGCTGGTGGATGCGGCGCGTGCGGCGAAGCAGTCGCTGGTAGACTTTGTCTGCGACCTATTGCTGGCGGCAAAGCTTGTCGTGGGCATCGTCTACTTCCAGACGCACCGCGACGAGCGCGACGTGCTGGCGTTGATGCGCCACAGTGCGCACATGGCAGGCAGCGACGGCATCTTCGTCGGCAGCTACCCGCACCCCCGCGGCTGGGGGGCATTTGCGCGCTACGTGGGCCGCTATGTGCGGGACGGTCACTGGTCGCTGCTCGACGCGGTGCGACACTGCTCGACACACGCTGCAGAACGGTACCGTTTACGCGACCGCGGCCGGATCGCGCCCGGTCATGCAGCGGACATCGCTTGCTTCCGACCCGAAGAGTTCGCGGACCGGGCCACGTTTGACCAGGGGCGCACGCCGGCTGCTGGCATGGTTCATGTACTAGTCAATGGCGTACCGGTGTTGCTCAACGGAGAGCGCACCACGGCGCTACCGGGCCAGCCGCTCAGACCATCGCCCTAGCACGGAATCTCATGCGGTGGATCATCGGTGTGGATCGCAAGCAGGCGGCCGCGGCGCTTGGCTGGGTCAAAGCGCTCGCGGCCCAATTTGACCTCAGCCGGGTTGCCTGGATCCGCATCGACATGGGCAGGGGCCGGTATCGCGGAGTCTATGGCCGATGCTGGTGGCCGACGAAGAAGCTTCCGATGTTCCGCATTTCCTGCCAGGTGCCCGGGCCATATCCGACGGTCGTTCAGACGGTGCGTAAGCCGCTGTATCCGGGCCCGGACGGCCGTTGGCCGCCGGTGCCCAAGGGCTGCCACGTGCGTGGCTATGGGCGGGATCCGCGTACGGGCCGTGTCTGGCTGAAACTCGGAGCACAGACGTTGCTTCGAGACATCAACGAAGGTATCGTCTGGATCTTTGGCCACGAGCTGTATCACTTCCTGAGGCAGACACGACAGATTGCTGGCCGGAACACTGAAGCGTACGCGGACGAGTTCGCCGACTGGTGCCTGCTGAGATTCCGCTGCTGTGCGGACCGGCCACCGGCGGCGGCTTCTTGGCGGTCGCAGTAGCTGCCGGGCGGCAGCCGCAGCGGCGCTGCCGGGTCGCAGAGAACGGCCGCGGAGTCTGGGGAGCGTGCGGCCCGGTTACCGCCGGCACTCGTGGCCCGGCTTACCGCAGTCGGAGCCCTCGAAGACGCTGCACCCGATCAGCTCATCTTCTGGAATGATGCCCACGACATGTCGGTGGTGCACCATCATCACGCCGGCGCGACAGATGATGTTCCCGTCGCGCGCATCGCGCACGACGACGTCTTTGAGCGGGACGTACCGCTGCTGTTGGCTGGCGGCCGAGTTCAGCGCGTCGCTGAGCCGAACCCGCTCGGGGTAGTAGATCGTGCCTTCGATCCAGGTGTGCGTGGTGAAAAGGACAACGCGCTGCTTGGTGCGGTGGTACTCGGCCGCCTTGTCTTGCGCCTTGCTCAGCTCCCGCTCACGCAAGGCGTGTGCGGCCTTGCTGGCAATTCGTTGGCGTTCCATGGCAGTCACACCTCTGGACGGCTAGGCAACTTCCCTACTGGAAGCGTAGCTTGCGTTTTGCCGGCCCGCCCGCTATTGTGCCGTGACTGCATCTCGCCATGCGGCCTGCGGACCGCCTCGGATCAGAACGCATGTGGTGGTATGGCCGTCCGGATCGGTTAGAATGGGCCTCTGACCGGAAGGCGAACGGTTGTGACTGGCAAGGCCGCATACCGGGGTGGGTATCGGGCTCCTGGTTGTGTGAGCCGCTACGGGTTGGTTATAATGCCCGCGTGATCGCGGTCAGCACAGGCGAGGTGGTCGCTGATGGCTGGAAACGGTGAGCGCGCTGGTTGCCGGACGAGCACGATCGACGCTACGCACCCGCCGATGAGACCGGTCCTGAAACACGGCAGCACCACTGTGCCCGTCACGCTCGCAGATTACGTCCTCCTGTGCCGTATCGGCGAAGGCGGTATGTGCCGTGTGTACAAGGCGTACGATCTGCGCGATGGCCGGGAGGTGGCTCTGAAGATTCTGCGGAACCGGTATGCCCGCAACCTGGACGAACGCAGCCGGTTCTTCCGTGAAGTGAAGGTGCTGCGGCGGCTTGATCATCCTAATGTTGTGCGTGCCTACCGCGGTGGTCGCCGGGGAAGGCATTGCTATGTGGCCGTCGAGTATGTGGATGGCCGGGACGCTGGCGCCCTGTTGCGCAAAGGCCCATTCCCGCTGGATGAGCTGGTCCGCGTCGCGATCGAAGTGCTTCGGGCCCTGGATCATGCCCACCGCAGAGGTGTCCTGCACTGCGACGTGAAGCCGGAGAACATCTTGATCCGTCGCCAGGACGCCTGCGTGAAGCTTGCCGACTTCGGGCTCTCGCTTTGGTTGCGGCGAGCCGCTCGCGGAGTCCCCCCGAAGATCACGTACGGGACCCTCCAGTACATGCCCCCGGAACAGATTCGCGATCTGGAGTCCGTTGACCAACGCTCCGACCTATACGCGTTCGGAGCTACCATCTACCATCTGCTCACGGGCCGTGTGCCCTTCCCGGCCCGTACGCTTCGCCAGATCGAAGAGCAAAAGCGAGCCGCTTCGGTCCGCCCGATCGGTGCGGTTCGCCCCGATGTGCCCCCGGCGCTGGAACGGTTGGTACGTCGTCTGCTGGATCCCGTGCCGGCACGAAGACCGAGCACAGTAGCCGATGTGCTCGAAGTGCTCGACGCGCTGGATTTGACAGCAGAACAGTTATCCTGGGCCGTGGACCGGGACCAGCACAGCAATCCGGACGATCCGGACGCAACCGCCTGGCAGCTGACCCCTGTCGACAGCGGCGCCAGCAGCGAGTGGTTCATCCACGCGGAGACGGGCGAAGTGATCCCGATCGGCAGCTCGGCGCGCGTGGAGCAACTGGTCAGGGAGCGCAGGATCAGTTTGGACACGCTGGTCGTGCGTGGCCATACGGGTGCCGAGCCGTTGCCGCTGCATGCTTACGACCGTTTCCAGCATTTGCGCTACGACATCGGCGTGCCCCCCACGCTATCGTCGGCTCGCCCGACCGCAGCTTCCTCCACTGCCTACTAGGTCGATCGCCATGTCCGACCGCGCGGTACACTTCTATGGTTTCGGCACACGGTGCCGGAGTCGCCGGCTTTCGCGATGCGGTCTGCACCAGGCTGCGTCTGTCGTCCGGTTACCACGAGCCTCCGCTGCGCTGCGTAGCGCGGTGGCACGACGGGTGGACCGGACCGCCGAGCGGCGTCGGCTTCTGTCAGAACGTGGATGGAGGCACACCTGGCCGTGAGTGCCATTGGTCCCGAACTGGTTGTCATCGCGTTGATGATCATCCTCAACGCGTTCTTCGCGGCCTACGAAATCTCGCTTGCTTCCATCTCCCTGGGACGCCTGGAGGCGCTCGCCCGTGAGAAACGTCGCGGTGCTCAGGCTGCGCTTGCGATGCGCAAGGACGTGGAGGCCAGCTTGGCCGCCATCCAGCTCGGAATCACGCTGGTCGGCGCAATTGCGGCTGCGGTTGGCGGGGTCGGCGGCAGCGAGTCGCTGGAACCGTGGTTGACGGAGCGTGTCGGACTGGGTCCGCAGACGGCGCGCGTGCTTGCGCTGGCGCTGGTCGTCGCACCACTGACGTTCGTGACCATCGTCTTCGGCGAGCTGGTGCCCAAGCTGTTCGGCCTCAGGTACAAAGAATGGCTCGTCCTGAAACTGTCCCCGCTGATGTACGCGTTCACGCTCAGCGTCTGGCCGGCGGTGCGGCTGTTGGAAGCAACCGCCGAGGGAACCGTCGCCCTGGTCGGACGCATCTGGCGGCCGCGCAGCACCGGTGAACAACGGGTCGAAGCGGCAATCCTCCAGGAGTTGCGGTCTCTGGCAGCTGACGCTCGCATGGCGCGGTTGATTGGCACGCGCGAAGAGCGGATTATCCTCGGCGCCAGCCGATTGGCGCACCGGCCCGTGCGTGAGATCATGATCCCGACCGAAGACATGGTCACCCTCCCGGTGGACATTTCCCCCTCCGAAGCGCTCGTGCGTGCCCACCAGGACATGCACACGCGCTACCCGGTGACCGAGGAACCCGGCAACCCACAGACCGTGATTGGCTACGTGAACTTCAAGGACATCATCTTGATGTTGCGCACGAACCCGACGGAAACGTCCCTTCGCTCCTGTCTCCGGCCGCTACCGTCGTTCCCGCATACGCAGTCGATCTCGCTCTGTCTCGAACAGATGATCCGCAATCGGGCGCATATCGCGTTGATTCGCGACGGTGCCGGGCAGGTGGCAGGCATGATCACGCTGGAGGACATCGTCGAGGAGCTAGTCGGCGAGATCGAGGACGAGTTTGACCGGGTGCCAGCTAGCATTGTGGAGGCCGCTTCAGGCTGGCTGGTCGGTGGCGGCACGACGCTTGAGGAGCTAAAGCGGCGGTGTGGCGTGGTGCTGACCGAGGAGACGGCCCCTGATCGGTTCAAGCAGACGCTGGATGACTGGGTCGAGCAACAGCTTGGCCGACCACCGCGGGGCGGGGACATTGTGCGGTGGGGCCCGTACGAGATTCGCATCCGCAAGGTTCGCCGCCACAAGGTGCTCGAGGCGCACATCGTAACTCGTCCACGAGGCCAGGCTCAGCCCGACCAAGGCAGCCGGCCGCAGCCCGCTTCGGGAACGCGCTGACCGTTGGTGAGCCCCCGCCGTCGTACCGGCGCGCCATCGATGGCCTCGCCGCCGTGAGGATGGCTGCGCGTGGGTGCACACAACCAACTTTCAAGTTCAAGTCTTGAGCACTACGCCCCAGGGCCAGCGTCTGGTTTCGGAGCGGGTCTATGGTGGGCGGTGGTCGGGCTGATGGTGTAGCGGGCGGTGGTCGACTCTGGCCGCAGGCAGCTGGTGGGGGCTGGGAGGTGGTGGTTGGTGTGTGGAGTGGGAACGTTTTTGGGCCGATAGTAGTCAGATGGAGTGGCAAGCAGGCAGGTTGGGAGGCCTGGTGGCCGCTGCCGTA
>JALXBF010000170.1 GCA_026991575.1 Planctomycetota bacterium
CTGCTGGGGCAATTCGCCCATCCCCTCGGCAGGGGTGCTGCACTCCATGCCCCCTCGCGAGAACGTAGGCTACCTTCGACTAACAGGGTCCAGGCCAAACCGTGGTGACGACTTCCACCTCGCTGATCCAACGCGCTCCGACGCGCACCGGGCGGGGGGGCATAAAGCCCCCCGCCCGCCGATTGGAGCAGGCTGCCGTGTTGATTTGGCAGTGCCGGACGCAGCTGGAGTTTATCGCTGACGCAAGCGGCAGGAGCGAGTTTGCGCCCGGCTGGGCGGGGAGCGAGCACGCGCGAGACACTGCTCATCGGGGTGCCAGCGTGTGGACGGGGTGCGCTCCGTAGGCTCCGGTGCCGAAGGGGACGCTCTCGCACCGTGGGCGACACCGGCGCGCGATAGCTCCCTGTCGTGCACACGGTGCGTCGCGACCACGCCCTGCGGCCAGTGTGCACCTCGTCCGTGAGCAGACAGAGGTGGGTTTCCGCGGGCACCCGCTCAGGGCCCCCCTGGCATGTACCCCGCCGACGGTCGATCCTCACGCAGGATCGAGTGGCAGAACGCGTAGAAGAGCCACTCAGGCTCCTCGCTCAGGTACCCCTTCTTCCGCAGCTCCGACATCACGACCGCCTTCTGCTCGGCCGCGAACCAACTGATCCAGAACAACACCATCGCACACAGCCAGATCAGCTGCTCAATCGCCACCCACGTGCGGACCAGAAACTTCTCCAAGTCGAACAGCTGCTTCAGCCCCCGATTCAGCTGCTCCGCCGCCCAGCGCTTCCTGTAGCGCTTCACCCACCACTGCGGTGTACGACCCCTACCACGCGCCGCCGGAGAAACCAGCACATACAGCGGATCACGACCAGGCAACAACGCCACCACGCACAGACACTCGTACCCCTCTAGCCCAGGCAGCCTCACCCGAAAGCGTCCAATCCGACGAACGCCTTGCGCCCCCTCCGACAATCGTTTCGCAAGTTCCGAAATCCTCACCACTTCCCCGTCCGCCAGCACCACATGCCGGTCCCCGCGTGAACGCACCGCAAACGGACACCCCGCCGCCAGCAACGCCCGAAGAATCGCCACCCGGTCAAACCCACGGTCCATCAGAAACAACGGCTCCTTGCCCGCCTCCCTCAGCCACTCCAGCACGCCAAGCACAAACGCAATCATCTCCCGGTTCTCGCTGTCCCCTCGACCCGAATACACCGCCAACAAAGCCAGATCCAGCGGCGTCAGACGACCATGCTCCACGGCTGTTGCCGGCACTGCCATGTACCCAGGACGCAGCACGCCCGCCGGATCACTGTGGTCCTTCACCTTGCCCAACCCCTCCAGACGCCTCGCCCACGGCTTCGACAGATCCGTCTCATCCACCGCCACCAGCACCTGCTCACGTAAGTGCTTCAGCACCCGCTTCTTGTAACGATCAGTCACCAGGTCGACGTACGGCTCCGGCACCCGATCACTTGGCTGCTGACGGAGCAGACGGGAGGCTCGATTCTCCAAACGCATCAAGTCCTCATCGCTCCACGCAGTGCGGGCACGCAACGCTCTCGTCAGGTGAGGTGCACCGGCAAGGCCAAGCCCAAGCATCAGCCTCGCTACCAGCCAACGTGCCTTCTCCCTCAGAATTGGCCTTGCCAGATCCGCCGCGAACTGCCACAATTACTCGCAACAGGCGTCCGAAAATTTCCAGTTTTCTCTTGCCATTGCTCGCCTCCGTGCTCTTGGTTTGGTTTTCCTAACCTATGGCACGGAGGCGTTTTTTGTGCAAGATCTCTTCAGCGATAGACTCCAGCTCTTCAGCGATAAACTCCAGCCAGTTGGCGTTGTCGGGACAGGACTTCTTGTCGTACAGTGCGGCCTAGCACGATGCCTGTCCTCTGGTTGTGACAGGCTCCGACGGGCTTGACCGAACCGGGGTGGACAGCACCTGCAAACCGAGCAGGTGGCCCATCGGTGCCTCGTGCGGGGCCTCATCCGACTGTCTCTCGGCGTTGCCGGCGGCGGGGCTGCTACGGGGCTGAACGCGGGCGAGCACGATGCCTGGTTTGCAGGTTAGCGCCGAAACTGTGGTCGAAAGGCACATAGGGTGGCTGGAGCAACGGCTGCGGGGCTGGTGCGGAGCGGAGGACGGTCGCCTGGGTAGGCTGGGCCACTGGCTCCTGCGCTGTCCTCATGGCCCGGCCGTGCTGATCCGGTTTACTGCAGGCTCGGGCGAGACCGGTGGCCTGCTAGTTGCGCTGCCGAAGCGGCTGCGGGTAGCCGACGAAGCGCTGACTGCTCTCGACCCGGTCATCGTTGCGGTACACCCTGCCTACCGCACGCTCGGTCCGCTGGCACGGATGCACCGGGCGCTGGAGCAATGGGCCACAGAGGTGGGCATCCCGCTGCTGCTTGCGACGCCTCCGCGTCCGCATGCCACGATCTACCGATGGCTCGGCTATCGGCGGGTTGGGGCCATTGAGCGGTGGAGGCTGCGGGTCTTCCGGGACGGGACGCGCCAAGCAGAAGAAGCGTATGACTGCACAGCAGACGACTGCATGTGTCTGGCGGTGCACGGGACAGTCTTCCCCGCTGTGGTGGCTTACGACTGGGGATCCGGTGGCCTGCTTAGTTGGCGTTTCACGTCGCGGGCCGTAGATGCGTTCGAGGTTGCAGATCCCAGCGGAGGGAGGGCTGCTTGGGGCATTGTCACGGCACGCGGGCGTGTTGGTGTGGTCGAAGCCTGCGGCGGCTCGGCGACAGCGGACGGGCGGTGGCTGGAGCAACTGGTGCAGGCAGTCGGGAGTTGGGCGGCTTCGCGGTCGTTGTTGCGTATCCGATTCCTTGCCTTGGAGGGCTCTCCCGCATCGGCGACCTTTGAGCGGATGGGGCTGAGCCAGGTGCCCGCTACGCGCGAGCTGTGGCTAAAGCCGCTGGCGCGGACTGACACGCTTTCGGCGGTGCTGTCGGCCCGAAAATGGCACTTTGATCGCGGTCTCTGTGGTGCCGCTGGCTGAGGGGACTGACCAGAAGCGCCCCAAGAATGAGCTTGAGTTTGCCGATGGGAGGAAAGGGAGGGGGCAGAGGGACTGACAGCGGGTTTCGCGACTCCTGTGCGCCGCGGTGTCGGCGGCCTCCTCTTGACGACCGCTGTGCCGCGGCGCGGCAGGATGGTTCTCTATGCTTCGTGTGCCCGTGCGGGCGACGCAGCAGCTGCGAGATCAGACGCCCACAGTGCTCGTCGCACATAAGGCCCACTGCCCAGCTCATAATGGCCTGCCGTTCAGTCTGCCTGCACGCGGCACGCGATCGAGTAGCAAGCAATTCCCGGGCCGCCACGCGCGGGTGAGTGTTCTGGCGAGGCAGGCGCGCGCAGACTGCGGACGCCCGCTCCCTGCCCACGCTGGCCTTGGGGTCGCTCGGCCATACCTTTCCAGGACGTGGGGGATATCGCTGACTCCGGAGTTCCTATCGCGGTGATGAGCTTTTCACCCGCAGGGACCTGGCGGCCAGCCCGGCCGATCCGCGGTCCATCTGCAAGGCGGCTCTTTGCGTCCAAATCTCCAGCTATGATTGAGCAGGGGCCAAATCGCGGTTGCAATCAGAGGACCGTGCCATGCAGGAGATCGAATGGGCCATTCGCGAGTACCTTGCTACGCACACCGGTCGCGACGACGTGCGAACGCTCGGGGCCAACGAGTCGTTGCTTGAATCGGGCATCATCGATTCGGCCACCATGGTCGGCCTGATCAGTTTTATCGAAGAGCAGTACGGCTTTGCCGTCGACGAGGAGGACATGGTGCCGGAAAACTTCGAGACACTGGCCGCGATCGCCCGTTACATTTCGGAGTCGCGTTCGGCTCGGCCCTGAAGAGCCGGTCACGTGCCTGGCGAACTGAGGACTTGCCCCCGTCGCTTCTGCCGTTGCGGGTACCCCGGACCGTGCTTGCGAAGCGCAGCGAAACATTCATGGTCACGTCGCAGGTAACGCTGCGCGGGGGCATGGACAACCTTTGGTCCGGGGACAAGTCCTGTTGGCCTACTCGTCGGAGCGGCGCGGCAGGGGAGGGCCACATGGTTCGATCCGCCCGGGAAACGTCCGTCCGCCGGCGCCCCGGCTCGCAGCCGCCTGTTCCGGGCACACGTGCAAGAGCGGAATCTTACCTGCCGCCGGTTTCGTTCTGCCGCACGGAGCTACCATCCGTTATCATGCTCTGCTGCCTGAGGCATGCACGTGTTGTGGAAGCAGGCCTGACCGAGTAGCCGCCCGCACTGACAGGGAGCCGCGTTCCGTGCACTGGTCCACCGCGCTCGCAGAACAAGCCGCGACCACGACAGCTGCCACGGCGTCGTTCTTGCCGCTCATCGCCCTGGGGCTCGGCATCGTCTGCGTGCTGGGCATGATCATTTTCCTGCGGATCAACGCGTTCATCTCGTTGATCACCGCAGCCATGCTCGTCAGCCTCTTCGTGCCCGTCACACCGGAGATGCCGCCCCGTTTTACTCTGGTGGCCCAGGCGTTCGGGGAGGCGGCGGGTAAGATCGGCGTGGTGATTGCACTGGCGGCGGTCATCGGCAAGTGCATGATGGACAGCGGGGCGGCCGATCGAATCGTTCGTGCCTTCCTGCGGCTGCTGGGAGAGCGTCAGGCTGCTACGGGGCTGCTGTGCAGTGGCTTCGTCCTGGCCGTTCCGGTCTTCTTCGACACGGTCTTCTACCTGCTCGTGCCTCTGGCTCGTTCGCTGTTCCGGCGCACTCGCCGCGATTACGTGCTCTATGTGCTGGCGATTGCAGCCGGCGGGGCGATCACGCATACCCTGGTGCCGCCAACGCCGGGACCGCTGGCGATGGCTGCCGAGCTCGGCGTTGACCTCGGGGTGATGATCCTCATGGGTACGGTGGTGGCGGTGCCGGCAGCGGCCGCGGGCCTGGTTACCGCCCGGTTCATGAACCGCTGGTGGCCTGTTCCCATGAGGCCGTTGCCCGGGGAGCGGGACGAACCAGCCATGCTGGATGACGAGGCACTGCCAGGGCTGTTCGTCTCAGCGCTCCCGATCGTGTTGCCCGTCGTACTAATCACGGCGAATACGGTTACGAAGACGCTGGCGGCGCAGGCGGGACCGGACTCCTTGTGGCAGGCGCTGTTGCCCTGGACTCAGCTGTTTGGCGACGCGAACTTCGCGCTGTGGGCATCCGCTGCGATCGCGCTTGGGGTCTATGTCAAGCAGCGTCGGCCCAGTTTGGCAGAGATGGCCGAGAACGTGGAACTGGCCCTGATGAGCGGCGGAGTAATTATCCTGATCACTGCTGCGGGTGGCGCGTTCGGCGCGATGCTGAAAGCGGCCCAGGTCGGCGATGCGATCCAGGGCCTCTTTGCCACCGGGGCCCGGCTCGACGGCCTGCTGCTGCTGTCGCTTGGTTTTGCGATCGCGGCCGTCCTGAAAGTTGCCCAGGGCTCCAGCACCGTGGCGATGATCACGACGGCCAGCATGGTGGCGGCTATGCTCGGAGACACCGGCCAGCTTTCTTTCCACCCCGTCTACCTGTGCACGGCCATCGGAGCCGGCTCGCTGGTCGGCTCGTGGATGAACGACAGCGGGTTCTGGATCTTTGCGAAGATGAGCGGTTTTACGGAAACGGAAAGCCTACGCACCTGGACCGTCATGCTGCTGGTTCTTGCCATCGTCAGCTTTGCCGTCAGCGTTTTGCTGGTCACCGTCATGCCGTTGCGTTGAGTTGGACCACGCGACCTGACACACCGTGGTCATGAACCCACCGATGAGTGTTGCTGCTGCCGCCGCGTTGCCCCCCGAGGCCCCGGTCCGCCGCTGGGAGCGACTTGCTCTGCTGGTCCTGGCCCTGGTTGTCGTTCTGCTTCGAGTGCATACCCTGCGCGAACCGCTGGACTGCGACGAGGCGGCTTACGGGTATGTGGCGTACCGCCTGCTGCGGGGTGACCGGCTGTACGTGGACGTCTTCGAGAACAAGCCCCCGATGGCATACCTGCCCTACGCCGCGGCCATTGCGATTGGGGGCTATACGGAGCGCGCCATCCGGTGGTTACCGGTACCGTTCTGCCTGGTAACGCTGTGGGCGGTGTGGCGAGCGGCACGCCTGCTTGGGCCGCCGCCTATAGCGATGCTCGCCGCCGCCCTGTACGCCGTGTTGCAGGCGGATCCGCACGTCTTTGGCAACGGTGCCAACCTCGAGATCTACATGAACGCCCTCCTGACCTGTGCCTTGTGGTTAGGGCTCCGCGCGTGGCTGAAGCGGCCGCTCAGCGGGCCGCTCTTGGTGACGATCGGAGCGCTGCTCGGTGCCGCGGCGGGCATCAAGCAAGTGGCCGGTTTGTACGCCGGGTATGCGATGCTGACGCTTGTCGTGTTGCCGGTCCTGCGCGGTGCGGGTTGGAAAGCCGGCCTACAAGGCCTGGGCGCGCTTTGCGTGGGCTTGGTCATGCCCTGGCTGGCGATGGCGGGCTACTGCTTCTTCAAGGGGGAAATTGATGCGTTTTGGCACGCTGTCTTCGTCTACGCCCCGGAAGTGGCCCGCGAGGCGTCCGCGTCTCTGTACCGGACGTATGCCCACGCCTACTGGCTCAGCAGCTTCCCCAGTTCGGCAAGCGACGGCTTATCCTGGCCCGGCAGCATGGTCGTCCAGGTTCCGCTAGGTTCAGCCACTCGGATCAACGCGCGCTTACTGGTCCTGGCCCAGTGGCTGCTGCTGGGCAACCCGATGGCTAATGCCTGGTGGGGGACGGTCATCTGGCCAGTACTGCTGCTGGCGATCCGCCAGGCCCTGCGCGCAGCGGTTGCGCCGCACCGCATTCCGGGGTCGGCCTTCGTCGCAGGCTGGTTTGCCGTGACCGTGGCGGCCATCGCCTGGCCCGGCCTCTTCTGGCAGCACTACTACATGTTGCTCGTGCCCGTGGTCGCCGTGCTTGCCGGCCGGCTGGTCGGTGAACTTTGGCTGGTGCCGGATCCGTGGCGCCGGCTGCGACGGGCGACGGCCGATCGCTGGATCGCCGCGGCGCTGGTGCTGGCCGTGCCTGCGCTGCAGGCGTGGCGATACGCCCCGCTTAGCCCTGAGGCGGTCACGATCCAGTACAAAGGAGGCCTGCAGTGGGTTGCGCTACGCAACCTGGGCTACAAGCTGCGTAAGGCGTTCGATCCGAACACGAAGCTGTTCGTCTGGGGCTGGCAGAGCCCGCTGCATCTGTATACTGGCTTTGATTCCGTGACCCCATATTTCTTCACGGATCCGCTCATGCAGGCGTACGTGGACCGAAGCCACCCACTAGTGAATGAGCGGAAGCAGCGGATCATTACAGACCTGATGGCGCACCGCCCCGGTTTGATCTTCGTCGGCGAGCGGCCGTTCCGGGAACTACAGCGATTGCTCGGAAATGAGTACCTGCCGGTCAACCGTTTGCCCCTGCAGGAGCGCGGACTGTACGTGCGGATCGATCTGGCGATACAGGTCCTCCGGCAGCGGGGTCCGGCGGTGCTGCCCGGACCTCGACCGCTGTCACCGTGGGGGATGGAGCGTGAGTGAGTTCCGTCGCTGGCTGTACTGGTCGTACCTAGCGGGATTGACGCTGCTGCTGATCGTGCCGTTGGATCCGGTTCTGGCGCCGACGACAGCTAGCCGTCAGCATGCCCGAGTGGTGATGACTGCCGGGCACGCTCTAGGCTACCTGGTGGCCGGCGTGCTAGCGGTGGGTAGCGGACTGTCGAGCCGCATGGCCCTGGCAGTAGCCACGGCGCACGGCCCGCTGATGGAAGCGATTCAGGGGCTATTACCGTCGCGAACCTGTGAATTGTCGGACATGGTGGTCGACGTGTTGGGGGTGGCCGCGGGAGCGGTGCTGGCCGGGAGCCTGGCACGCTGTCGGAAGCGGCTCGAGCACGCTCCAGGCGGCCTCGGCAACTCTTCCCCTAAACCGGCCGACCTTCGGACAACCCGTTTGCCTGCTTAGCGGTTGGTGGCGTGGACCAGAGCCACAGTGCCAGCAGCGCGCCGGTGGCAATCAGTACCAGGCTGATCCATTGTGCAATGGTCAGGCCGAGAGCCAGTGGGGGCAGGTCGTCGCGCAAGATTTCGATCAGGAAGCGCTGGCAGCCATAGGCGACCATCAGGGCGACGGCGCCCAGACCGCTGCGCCAACGTTCCGGTTGGCTCCAGGTCAGCCAGCACGCGATGATTACGCCGCCAAGCGTGCTGTAGAGCTGGGTTGGATGCACGGGCAGGCTGCCCGGCGGGCGCGGATCGAACCGGCCGGTTAGCGTGGTGCGTGTCCGTCCACGACGGACAAGGAAGTGCACGTCCCGTCCGCTACCGATTTCGCGCAGGGTTGCGAAGAAAGCGGTCACCGTCGGCGTTGGCAGCGACCGTTGCGCGCCGGACGCACGTACGCTCACGATGCGATCGCCCGGCTGCAGCCCGACCCGTTCGGCCCACGAGCCGGGCTGAATGTCCGTGACCACCACGCCTTCTGGCCCGGGCGCCAGATCGAGTCCGGCGGAGACCAGGCCTTGCCGTAGGTGATGCATATAGGGGGGACTGCCGAAGGGAAACTGAACGGCCCAGGGTAGCAGTGTGGGATCGCCCCAGCAGCAGCCGTTCATGAAGCAGCCGATCCGGCCAACTGCGACGCCGGCGATTACGGCCGGAGCCAACAGGTCCAGCAGCTTGCGCCTGGGCAGTTTCTGGCGGGCAGTGTACCAGAAGAACGCTGCCACCGCACCGGCGACGCCGCCGTACAGAACAAGGCCTCCTTTCCATAGGGCGATTAGATCCAGCCAGCTGTGCATCTGGTCCCAGAACATCGCTATGAAAAACAGCCTGCCCCCGATGACTCCGGCCAGCAGCATCCAGAGGCCGAGGTCCAGCAGGTTGCCCGGGGCAATGCCGAATCGGGAAGCACGCCGGCCGGCAATCCACAGGGCAACCACGAAACCCAGGAAGACGAACACGCCATAGCCGAACACGGGCAGTTCCATTCCCGTGCCCGGAATCGGGATGCGCAACAGAATCGGTCGCATGGGTGGTCCTTTGCTAGTGTGTCGGTTCGGGAGGGGGCGTCCAAAGGGGTAAGTTATCGATCAGCCGGGTCTGACCGACGCGGCCGGCCACGATCAGCAGTGCCTGTTCCGTTGCCGGATCGACGGGCTCGAACGATTCGGGGTCCACGACGTCGGCGTAGTCGACGGCAATGCCAGACTGTTCCATGATGCGTCGCATCAGGGTGCCGAGCGCCTCACGGCTTCGCTCGCCGGCCTGGAACCTTCTTCGCGCCTCGAACAGTGCCCGGGACAGTCCCAGTGCGCTGCGTCGCTGCTGAGGGTCGAGATACACGTTTCGCGAGCTCACGGCTAAGCCGTCCGGGTCGCGTACCGTGTCGCAGGCGACGATCTCCAGCGGGAAGTTCAGATCTGCCACCATGCGGCGGATCACGGCGAGTTGCTGAGCATCCTTTTGTCCGAAGTAGGCGACGTCGGCAGGGATGATGTGGAAGAGCTTCGTGACAACGGTCGCAACCCCGCGAAAATGGCCCGGGCGGCAAGCCCCCTCGTACCGTTCCGTAATGCCCTCGACGTCCACATACGTGGAATACCCGGCCGGGTACATCGCCTCCGGGCTTGGTGCGAACACCAGATCGACGCCTTCACGGGCGCAGAGCTGGACGTCGCGCTGGAAAGGGCGTGGGTAGCGGTCCAGGTCCTCGTTCGGGCCGAACTGCGTGGGGTTGACGAAGATCGAGACGACAACGAAGCTACATTCGCGCCGCGCGCGACGGATGAGGCTCAGGTGGCCCTCGTGCAACGCACCCATTGTCGGCACGAAGCCAACGCGTTTACCCGCCGCCCTGGCGGTCAGTACCGCCTGGCGGGCCCGCTGAAGGTCCCGTACAACCTCCACGACTGCACCCCCGTAGACAGTGTGAAACTGTTGCATTGTACCGGTGGCCTGAATGGAACCCTATGAGTACGAAGCTCTCGCGCGTGTCGAAGCGAACCATCCGTGGTTCGTTGGCCGCCGCAGGCTGCTGGAGCAACTGGCCCGTCGGCTGGCACTACGCTGGCCGCCACGTTCCGTTCTGGACGCAGGTTGCGGAACCGGCACGAACCTCGCGCAGTGGGCGAGCTGGTCGCCGCAGCGACTGGTCGCCGTCGACCTGGCACCCGCGGCGCTGCAGCACGCCAGACGCCGCGTTGCGAACGCGTGCTTTCTTGCCGGGGACCTGAGCCGCCTGCCGTTGCGTCCCGCGGCGTTCGATCTGATCATCAGCTCCGATGTCATCGAGCACATCCAGGATGACGCTGCGGTGCTGAACGAATTGGCCCGCGTGCTGGCGCCTGAGGGGCTCTTGCTGTTGACCACCCCGGCCTATAGCTGGGCGTACACCTACCACGACGAACATCTGCATCACTGCCGTCGCTATGACGCACCGGTCCTGCAACGTTTGTTCCGCGCCGCAGGCCTGCGCATCGTGCACTGGTCGCACTACAACGTGCTTCCCGGTGGCCCGCTGTGGCTGTACCGCCGCTGGTTCGCCGACCGCTCACGCAGCGACGTCGGCAAGCCGTTGCCGCGCGTCGCCGAAGTCGTGCTCGATCGGATCTGGCGCACCGAGCAGACGCTGGCCGGTCGCCTACAGCTGCCCTTCGGCATGACCCATGTGATCGCGGCGGTTCATCGATCCTGTGACTCGAACCCGAGCGTCTGACTGACGATGTAAATCGGCCTGCCTTTCACCTCCTCGTAAATCCGGCCCACGTACTCCCCGATGATGCCCAGCGCGACCAGTTGGAGCCCGCCGAGGAACAGGATCGCAACGGCCACCGTGGTGAAGCCAGGAACGACCCACAGTCCCAGCAAACGGACAACGAAGAGGAAAGCCGCGTAGCCGATGCAGAGCAGGCTGATGATCGAGCCCAGGATCAAGGCCAACCGCAGTGGGGCGTAGCTGAACGAGAACAGTGCGTCACCGGCCAGCTTCAGCAGCTTAGCCAGACTCTGGCGGGGTCGGCCTTCGCGCTCAGGACGGTCGTACCACACCTCTGCCCGTTCGAATCCGGCGTAGGCTCGCAGGCCACGGAAGTACCGGTGGTACTCGCCCATGCCGCGCAGGATCTGGGCGACGGTGCGGTCCACCAGGCAGAACAGGCCGGCATCCGGGGCGTCGTCCACGGAGGAGAAGCGGCGGAACAACCAGTGGAACAGGCCGGTTGCCAGGCGGCGGGGTAACGACTCACCGCGGCGGCGGCGGCGGGCAACGACGACCCTGGCTCCCGCCTGCCAGCGGCTCACCAGTTCGGGGATCAGTTCGGGAGGGTCTTGGAGGTCGGCATCGCAGACGATGACTGCCTGGCCGGTGGCGTGGCACAGTCCAGCGTGGACGGCAGCCTCCTGGCCAAAGTTTCGGCTGAGCCGGATTGCCTTCAACTCGGGGAATTGCTCCCTGAGTTCGGCCAGCTTCAGGAATGTAGTGTCGTGGCTGCCGTCGTCCACGACGATGATCTCGAACGACTTCCCAGTGCTTTTCAGCGCCGCGTGGGTCCGTTGGACGAAAGCCTCGATGAGTTCGGCTTCGTTGTAGGCGGGGGCGACGACGGACAGCTCAGGCATCGGCTTGTTGGGGCGTTACGTCCTGTACGGCTCGTGCGTTGCGCTCAGGCGCATGGCGAACGCTCTGTCAGTGATTATGCTTCGGGCGATAGAATAGGCAAGGTGAACCGGTCAGCCCGATCGGCTCCGGCCCGGGACCATTGCTCAGCCCATCACGGAACCAGTGCTCGACACGTGGCTTAAGTCAAGACAAGCCCCGGCGGCACCGCCATGCGACGGCGGCGACGAGGACGTGTCTGCCAGCAGCGCCTGGCTGGACCTGGCGGCCGAGAGCATTGCGGTCAAGGTCCGTTGGATGGGAGTGGTGTTAGGCGTTGCGCTGGTTGAGCTGCGTGCTGCTCAGGGAGCGAGCGGCGGCAACGTGGCTGCCCTGCGGCTGTTGCTGGCACTGGGGGCCCTGTACGCTCTGGTGGACACGTCGTTCAGCTTACGAGGCAGGGTGCTGCTGCAGCGTAGCCCGCTGGTGATCTCGGTGCTGGAGAGCGTCTTCATCGGGCTGCTGTGCCACTTCGACTTCGGCAGCGGCATCACCAGTCCGTTCCGCTACTACTATGTGCTATCGCTCGTTTCTTGCGCTATCCGCCACGATCGTCGCACAACGTACGCCACATGGCTGCTGCATTGCTTGAGCTACAGCACCGTGCCGTTCACCGAGCCGCTGGGGTGGGCTGCCTTTGGCTGGGAGTATGCGATCACGATGGTGTTGTTGTTCTGGGTCACGTGGGCGAGTACGGCGCTGGCCGAGTTGCTGAAGCGAGCCCGGCGGGATTTGCAAATCCTGAACGCTCGTCTGCAGAGCTCGCACGACCTGCTGGAACAGCGCATCGCGGCGCGGACGCGTGAGCTGGAGGAGATGCAGGCGACGTTGTTACACCAGGAAAAGATGGCCGCATTCGGTCTCCTGGCTGCCGGCATTGCGCACGAGGTGGGCAACCCGTTGGCCTCGATCAGTTCACTGGTGCAACTGCTACAACGCCGCGAGCAGGACAGCTATACGCGAGACAAGCTCCAGTTGATCGAGCAGCAACTGCGTCGGATCCAGACAATCCTGCGAGAATTGGTTGATTTTTCTCGGCCATCGACGCGCCAGATCGAACGGGTGCAGCTGAATCGTGTGCTCGACGAAGCACTCAGCATTGCCAGGTACTACAAGGGCGGCAAGCAACGGAATCTTGTGGTTGAGCTGGAGCCGGATCTGCCGACGTTCACGGCGAACCGAGACCAGCTCGTGCAGTTGTTCCTGAACCTGGTTCTCAACGCGATCGATGCTACCGAGCGAGGCGGTACGGTGCGCGTGCGAGCCTTCCGGACGGAGGACGCGGTAGAGATCTGCGTTGAGGACGACGGGCCGGGTGTGCCGCAGGAGTTAGCGGCGAAGGTATTCGAGCCGTTCTTCACGACGAAGCGGACCGGCACCGGGCTGGGGCTGTTCGTGTGCCGCAAGATTGTCGAGCAACTGGATGGCACGTTACGGTTGCACCGTTCTGAGCTTGGTGGGGCAGCCTTCTGCGTGCAATTGCCCGTTGCCCGTGAGCAGCGGGCGGTCCGGCAAGCGGATACCCGGGTCGGGGCGATAGCCGGCGCAGACTCATAGCTCCAGAGAGCCACATGGCGCGTGTGAGCGGATCTGCGGGACAAGCCGAGCAAGATACCGTGAGGCGATCGCCAGGCAGCGTGCGCGGCCGAATCCTGGTCGTCGACGACGAGATCATCATTCGCGAGTCGCTGGCGGAGTTCTTGCAAAACGAGGGCTACGCGGTAGCCACCGCCTCGACGGCCGAGGAGGCACTGGCGCTGCTGCGTGAGGCCGACGGTGACATCGACGTTGCGCTCTGTGACGTGCAGCTTCCGGGCATGGACGGTCTGGAGCTGTTGCGCGCCATCAAGCAGGAATCGCCCGACACGTTCGTGTTGATGATCACCGCGTTCGCAACGGTGGAGAACGCGGTTGCGTGTTTCAAGGCAGGGGCGCACGACTACTTGATGAAGCCGATCCTGTTCGAGGATGTGCTCCACAAGGTGCGGCACCTGACGGAGTACCGCAACCTGTGCCGGGAGAACGAACGGCTTCGCCAGCTCGCTGCGCGCATGCAGGAGGACGACATGGAGATCGTCGCGTGCAGTGAGGCGATGAAGCTGGTGCTGCGGCAAGTGCGCAAAGTTGCCCCGACGCCGTCCAATGTGCTGATCATCGGCGAGAGCGGCACGGGCAAGGAGCTGGTGGCGCGGGCGATCCACCGCTACAGTCATGCACGCGACAAGAAGTTCGTGGCCATCAACTGTGCGGCGCTGCCGCGGGAACTGCTGGAGAGCCAGCTCTTCGGCCATCGCCGTGGTGCGTTCACCGGTGCAGACCGGAACCATGAGGGGCTGTTCCAGGCGGCGGGCGACGGTACGGTTTTTCTGGATGAGATTGCCGAACTGGACGTCGCGCTGCAGGCGAAGCTGCTGCGCGCGATTGAGCAGAAGGAGGTCTTGCCCGTAGGAGCGACGGATCCGGTCGCGGTGAACTGCCGCATCATCGCCGCCTCAAATCAGGACCTGGCCCAGGCGGTTGAGGAGGGGCGGTTCCGGCGCGACCTTTATTACCGACTCAACGTGGTCACGATCCACGTGCCGCCGCTGCGCGAGCGGCGGGAGGACATCCCGTGCCTGGTCGAACACTTCGTGGCGAAGCACTGCCGGGCGATGGGACGCAAACCGGTCACGGTCGACAACGCGACCATGCGCGTGCTGATGGCCGCGCCATGGAAAGGCAACGTACGCGAGCTGGAGAACGCGATCCAGCGCGCGCTGGTCATGTGCGAGGGCGATCGGATTCGACCCGAAGATCTGCCGCCGTACCTGGGCGGTGGCAACACCGAGCGGTTGCCCCATGTGGCCGACGACCTGAGAACAGCGCTGAAAGCGTACGAGCGGATGCACATTCAGCGGGTGCTGGCCGATTCGAAGGACAAGCGGGAGGCGGCCCGACGGCTCGGTCTGAGCATCTCCTCGCTTTACCGCCGCTTGGACGAGCTGGGGCTGAAGGGTGAGGATGCCGCAACGGGAACGAACGGTTCTCAAGGATGAGCCGCGCCTTCGTGGCAGATTCTCACTTCTGAAGCGCCTGGCGCAGCGCACTGCCCAATTCTCTTCCTGCGGCAGTTTGGCACGGTCCGTGCGGGCCAGATCCTGCGGCTCGCGGTGGGCGGAACGGGTCTGCCTAGCGGGCGGCTGGCGGGGCACAGCCCGGTTGGCGGCCCGCCGGGCGTGGCAGAGCGCTTCAATTCTGCAAATCCCACCGTGCCGCCGGCAGCGTACGAAGGGTTCGCGCCAGTTGACAAACGCTGGCGATCGTGATTTACTTTTAGCTTCCCGCGACCTGTGGCTGGTCGGGACTGCTCAGCCGTCTGGAGGTGTGCAATGGCCACGGCCAATGCTGGGAAACAGGATGCCGGTGCTGCAGATCGGCCGTCGCGGCGCCGTGCACTGGCCGAGCTGTTGACCGCGCCGTTTAAGGCGATCTTCGGCTCGTGGTTCGCCGCGGGCTGGATCTCCTTCACCGTGGGCACCGTCTCGGCCGTGCTCAGTTGCGTCCGCTTCCTGTACCCAAACGCCCTGCGCGAACCACCGATGACCTTTAAGGTCGGGCCGCCGGAGGCGTTCGAAGAAGGCGTGGTTCGCACGGACTGGAAAGTGAAGTTCGGCGTCTGGATCGTGCGGTACCGCAACCGAATCTACGCGCTCCGCTCCGTCTGTACCCACCTTGGCTGCACGCCAAACTGGTTGCCCTCCGAGCTGAAGTTCAAGTGCCCCTGCCACGGCAGTGGCTTCCGCATCACGGGTATCAACTTCGAAGGCCCCGCACCCCGGCCGCTGGAACGCTACGCAGTCCGGCTGGCCGAAGACGGTCAGATTGAGGTGGACCGTAGCCGCATTCTCCGGGAAGATCTCGGACAGTGGACCGAAGAGAACGGGGCGTGGATCAGCGTGGTCTAGGCAGTGGGCAATGCCCCAGGGCCGTGGGCCACGTCCGACGGTATAACCGACCGAACAGGCCGCTCGGCCCAGAGCCGGACGCAAACCATCGCCCGATACGACAGCTGACGGCGCTCTCGTACGAGGATACGCATGGCACTGGGAGATTACATCCGTAGCACGCAGGTGTGGAAATCGATCTTCCGACACCCGGCCCCGGTGGACCGGCGCAACCGGGTTGTCGTGGTGCTGACCAACTTCGTCCTGCACCTGCACCCGGTCAACATCCGCAAGAGCGGCTTAGATCTGTCCTATACCTGGTGCATGGGCGGGCTGACGTTCTTTCTGTTCCTGATCGAGACCATTACCGGCACGCTCTTGATGTTTTACTACCGCCCCACGGCGATGCACGCGTACCGGGATATCCTCGACCTGCGCGACGTCGTGACGCTGGGCATCCTGCGTGAAATGCACCGCTGGGGGGCGCACTGCATGGTGCTGGCCGTATGGTTACACATGTACCGGGTGTTCTTGACCGGGAGCTACAAGCCGCCGCGTGAGTTCAACTGGGTGGTCGGCGTCCTGCTGTTGGTGCTCACGCTGCTGCTGAGCTTCACGGGTTACCTTCTGCCCTGGGACCAGCTCGCCGTCTGGGCGATCACGGTCGGTTCGAACATGGCACGAGCCACGCCGTTACTCGGCCATGAAGGCCCGTTACATAGCGTCCTGAAGATCGGCGAAGTCGGCCTGATCCACTCCGGAAGCGACGCACGCTTCCTGCTGATCGCCGGCCGTACGATCGGCGAGATGACGTTGAACCGCTTCTACATCCTTCACTGCATTGCTATCCCGCTCGTGGTGACTAGCTTGATCATGATCCACTTTTGGCGGGTGCGCAAAGACGGCGGCATCAGCGGGCCGCTCTAAGCGGTGGTGGTTTTCTGCGGCCTGTGATGTGGTGATCGAGCTAGTTTAGCCGGGCCCGACCGGAAGGAGGCAAGAGGCGGACCATGCACGGCCCCGACATGACGCTGGCAGTAAAGATCGGCCTTTCCTGGTGCTTCGCCTTCCTTGCGGCCATGAACCTGACGGCCATCGTCTTCTGGGTGTTCCGCAAGGAAGACGGCAAGCTGGAACTGCCTGAGAACTTCGGCCTGGTTGCAACCCTGTGTGGCCTGGTCTTCGGCGTCGGTCTTGTTCTGGCCCACACCAGCGTGCCGGCCCCGGTGAGCTATTCCATCGGCCTGGTCGGGCTATTGGCTTTCGGGGCCTACCTGGTAGCAGTCGGTCTGCTGCGGGCCGGCTCCGCTGCCGCCTGGACCTGGCTTGTTTTCGCACTCGTCTACCTAGGCCTTTCGGCTGCCTATGGCTACCTGCCAGTGTCGGCGGCTCCGGTGCTGCCGGAAGCGTTCCGCGACACGGTTGATGCTGTGTCCGGCCCGGTGAGTTTCTTCTTCGGGTCGGTCATCGGACTGGCGGTGATCATTTGGTTCCGGGAGTTCATCACTCGACCGGCGGTCGGCTGGATCGCCCTGAACATCTTCCTGGCGTTCTACGCGCTCAGCATGACGGACTGGGATTTCCGTCAGATCGTCGCCAAGCCGGACAACATCCCGATCACGATGATGCTGCTGACGGTCGGCTTCTTCACGTGGCTGGCACTGCGTCGTGCCGTGGAGAACGACCGGAGGATTGCTGAAGGAAAGCCGGTGGTTGAGAAGGAGCGAGAGGAGAAGGTTCTGGTCTGGCCCGATCTCGTCTACGTCGAGCTGATCTGCATGATCATTTTCACCGTTGGGCTCGTGCTGTGGAGCATCTACCTGAAGGCCCCCATTGAGCAGCCTGCGAACCTGACCGAAACCCCAAACCCGTCCAAGGCTCCGTGGTACTTCCTCGGGCTCCAGGAGATGCTGGTCTACTACGATCCCTGGCTGGCCGGTGTGGTGTTCCCGGGCCTGATTATCCTGGGCCTGATGGCCATGCCCTACATTGACGTCAACGTCAAGGGAGCTGGCTACTACACGTTCCGCGAGCGCAGCTTCGCAATCACCACGTTCCTGTTTGGCTTCATCGTGCTCTGGGTGCTGATGGTGACGTTGGGCACGTTCCTGCGCGGTCCCGGCTGGAACTTCTACGGGCCTTATCAGTACTGGGATCCGCACCTGGTGCTGCCTCTGGTGAACGTAGACTTCTCGGACTACTTCTGGCTGTACTGGCTGGGGGTCGCCAAACCGGAACATTGGGCTTTGCGTGAGCTGCCTGGTATCATCGCCGTGCTGCTGTACTTCCTGATCCTGCCACCACTGCTGGCACGTACGGTGTTCCGGCGGCTTTACCTGCAGATGGGCTTCGCACGCTATATGGTGTTCAGCTTTCTGTTCCTGATGATGGCCGCACTGCCGCTGAAGATGTTGCTTCGCTGGACGTTCAATCTGAAGTACATCGTGCACATAGGCGAGTACTTCTTCAACATCTAGCCGCGACCAAGACCGGAGGGCGGAAGGCTGCGCAGCTACGGTGCGGCTAGCAGCGAGGCCTGATGAGACGAGGAGATCGATGCCAGCAACCGAGGCTACGTACCGGAACCTGAAGAAGCTGCACGTGGTGTTCGGCGTATCCAGCCTTGCCATGCTGCTGGCGATCCTGTGGATGATCGCCGCGGATCACATGCGCGAATGGAAGCGCGTCCAGCGGGACTTTCTTGTTGTTGATGCCCGCCGCCTCCAGTATGAACTCCAGCAGCGCGAGCAGGCGCTGGACCAGCAGAAGCTGGCTGAACTGGAACAGAAGCGGCAACAGGCCCTGCAGCGGGTGAATCAGCGGCGCGACGAGATCGCAGCGATCGAGCAAGAGCTAGAGCACCTGCGCGGACAGGCTCAGCTGGCCCGGCAGCGCCGGCTGATTGTCCAGGCCGAGCGCGATTCGATCGCTAGCTTGATCGAGATTGCGAAAGAGGAGCGTGACGAAGAGAAACTCCAACAGCTGCGTGCCCAGTTGCAGCAGGTGCTGAAGCAGCTCGAGGAGCTCCGCCGTCAGGAGGAAGAAGCGCAGCAGGCGGTCGAAGCGAAGCAGAGGGAACTGGAGCAAAAGCAGAAAGAACTGCTCGAGGTGGAAAAGGAGCGCAAGCAGCTACTGCGTGATATCGAGCGGCTCCGCGAAGCGCTGGAAGCGAAGAAGTGGGAGTGGGACGAGACGGTCCGATCCTGGCCCATCCTGGATGCTTTCGCCTCACCAGTACGCATCGAACAGACCGTCCATGACGATCTGCAGATGGACTTCCACTTCACCGGGGTGCCACGCACTGACCGCTGCGTCACGTGTCACAAAGGAATCGACATGGTGCGAGCCGATGGTTCCCCAATCTACACGGAGCAGTTGCTCGAGCAGCTCAACGCTAAACAGAGCCCCTACTGGCGAGCATTCCTGACGCATCCGAAACCGGAACTGTACGTCACTGCCAACAGCCCGCACCCGCGCGAAACATTCGGTTGCACCGTCTGCCACTCGGGGCAGGGGTCGGGGACCACGTTCACGTACGCCTCGCATTCGCCGAACACGCTTCGTGAGGAACATGAGTGGCAGGCGAAGTACGGCTGGCACGAGGTCCACTTCTGGGAAGAGCCGATGTTGCCGAGCCGGTTTTACGAGTCGTCTTGCCTGAAGTGCCACGTCCACGTGGTTGACCTGGAAAACCATCCAAAGTACGAGAATCCGGCTCCGAAGCTGCTGCGCGGCTATCACCTCGTTCGCCAATACGGCTGCTTCGGTTGCCACGAGATCAACGGCTACGTCGAAGGCAAACGGATCGGTCCGGACCTCAGGCTGGAGCCTCAGACGGAGCAGGAACGTAAACGGGCAGAAGCGGACCCAAGCCAGCCGCCTGGGACGATGCGGAAGGTTGGTCCGTCGCTACGGCATCTGGCGGAGAAGACGGTCGAGTCGTGGGTCCGCCGGTGGATCAAGCATCCGGCTGCGTTCCGTCCCACCACTCGGATGCCTCGGTTTTACGGCCTTTCCAACAACGACGGGCAAACACCCGGGAGCGATCCGACCGATCTGCTTCGCAGCGACGTCGAGATCTATGCGATCACCTACTACCTGTTCCAGAAGAGTGAACCGTTGAACTTGCCGGATCCGCCGGTGAAGGTTGACCCGACGGACGCCGAACAGGTCGCTCGAGGCAAGACCAAGTTCATCGAACGCGGTTGCCTGGCCTGTCATACGCACGCCGGCGTGCAGGGGGAGCTGGAGCAGATTGAGGTTGAGGCGACAGCGGACTTCGGACCGGACCTCTCCGACTTGCGCCTGAAGCTGGTCGATGCAAACGGCCGGCCGAATACGAAATGGCTGTACCACTGGCTTAAGAACCCAAAGCGGATCAACCCACGCGGCTTTATGCCGGAACTGAAACTCAGTGACCAGGACGCTGCGGATATTGCTGCCTGGCTGCTAAGCCAGGATGCCCGGTGGCATGAGGAAGTGTCACTGAAGCCGCTGGAGTCGGCCGAGATCCAGCAGACTATCGACGAGATGATCTACATGTACCTGGAGCGGAACTTCACGTTGGAGCAGTCGGAGCGGGCGGTGCGCGAGGGGCTGCGCGAGGATGAGCTGCCGCCGAGTGGCCCGGAGCGGCTGTTGGTCGCGCCGATCACGCCCGAAAAGAAGCTGCTGTACCTTGGGCAGAAAACCATTGGCCGCCTCGGCTGTTTTGGCTGCCACGACATCCCCGGGTTCGAGACAGCTAAGCCGATCGGTACGCCGCTGAGTGATTGGGGCCGGAAGGCGTTCAAGGACCCGGAGAAACTGGAGTTCGTGCACGTTGCGGAGTTCGCCGCCGAACGGGGGCCGGAGGGCTGGAGCGAAGAGGACTACGAGTACTTCCTGACAAAGCTGGAGCACCACACCGGTATCGGGTTTCTGTGGCAGAAGCTGCGCTACCCACGGAGCTTCGACTACAACCGCGATCGTCGCTGGGATGATAAGTTACGGATGCCGCGGTTCCCGTTCGCGAACAACCCTGAAGACGTCGAGGCTGTGATGACGTTTGTCCTCGGGCTGGTGCAGGACGCGATGATTGCACCGGCCAAGCGGGCGCTGCCCGGACCACGGGAGCTGGCCCGGATCGAGGGCTGGAAGGCGATCACGCGGTACAACTGCGCTGGCTGCCACGTGTTCCGGATGCCCGAGATCGCCTTCGACGCAACCAAGATGCTCATGGAGCAGCCCCTGACACGCCATGGCGAGGAGTTTCCCGAGGTGATCGAGGCTCAGAAGAAGATGGCGCGCGACGCTCGGGTGCCGCGGACCGAGCAGATCTATCGGATTCAGGGGTTGTTGGTCGGTGAGGTGCCGCCGTTGAGCTTCCCGGATGAGGACGCGCTGGATGGGGTGGCGGCCATTGAGCTGTGGGAGCCGATGCGGTGGCAGGATACGGTCCTGCTGGTCGGGGACCGGATTCCGGTGGATGACCCGGAGGGGGTTCTGCTGGAGCGGTCCCGGCCGGCGGTGGGTGGGGAGTATGCGGAGATTCTGGTTAAGTGGCTGGCCACGCAGCAGAACAAGCGTTACGAGGAGGTCTGGGGATTTGTGCCGCCGCCGCTGGTGCGTCAGGGGATGAAGACCCAGCCGGCCTGGACCCACCAGTTCTTGCTGGACCCGTTCCTAATCCGCCCAGCCGCGCGCCTCAGAATGCCCCGTTTCCACATGAGTGATGCTGAGGCGGCCGCGATCGCACGCTACTTTGCGCTGGTCGACGGTGTCGAGGAGCCTTACGACTACGTGCCGGAGCGTGAGGAGGAGTACCGCCGCCGGCGTGCTAGCGAACGACCTGACTACTGGCGCGCGGCATGGAATTTGCTCACCATGCGGCCCGAACCCCAGGCGGGCCAGGCCGGCCAGCAGGCCCGCCTGTGTGCGTCCTGCCACCGGATCGGCACTGTCTACCCGGCCGGCGGGCGCCCCGAGGACAGCGGGCCAGACCTGCACGTTGTGGCCCACCGGTTGCGTTCGGAATACCTGTGGCAATGGATTGCTTCGCCGAAACGGCTCCTGCCCTACACGGGCATGCCGGTGAACTTCGATCCCCAGAACCCACGGTATCAGGATGTCTTCCGGGGCAGGAGCATTGACCAGGTGATCGCCGTCAAGGACGTCCTGCTGAACTTTGACTACGTGGAGTATGACGTGGTGCGTCGCAGAGACGGTGAACAACCCGGTGCAACTGGAGGAGAGTGACATGCGGAGCTTCACGCTGTTGTCCGTGGTCGGTAGTCTGGTTGCCGGGCTTGCGCTGACGGCGTTGCCCGGCTGCGGTGGTGGTGGTGGCGGTTCCGAGTCAACGGCACCCAGTCCGACGACCACCTCCGGCCAGCAGGGGGCCGGGACCGAGGAGGCCAAGGGTGAGGAGAGCACAGCGGAGCCGAAGGACGAAGGGGCCGCCGCAGCACCCGAAGGGTGGGGCACGATCAAAGGCCGTGTGGTCTACGACGGTGACCCGCCGGAGCCGCGCGTGCTGGTCGAGCAGGGCGCGCCGGAGGAAAAGGTCCGCGACGCCAGCGTGTGCGCGAAACACACGATCTACAGCGAGGAGCTGGTCGTCGATAAGGAGACCAAGGGCATCAAGTGGGCGGTGGTTTGGGTGAACCGTCCGCCAAAGGTCCATCCGGACCTTGAGCCGGTACCGTCGGAGCCTGCAGAGCTGAACCAGAAAGGCTGTGTTTACATCCCACACGTGCTGGCAATCCGCCAGGGACAGAAGCTGATCATCGCCAGCGAAGACCCGATTGCCCACAACACGAACATTCAGGGGTTCCGTAACACGCCCTGGAACCGGGTGCTGCCCGAAGCGACCGAGGGTAAGCAGACCCTGGAAGGACCGCAGCTGGTGGCCGAGTCGGTGCCGCTGTCGGTGGCCTGCAACATTCACCCGTGGATGAAGGCTTATATTGCCGTGTTCCGGCACCCCTACTTTGCGGTGACGAATGACAAGGGCGAGTTCGTCATCGAGAAGGTGCCGGCCGGCAAGGTCAACCTGGTCAGTTGGCAGGAGTCGCTCGGTCGCGGGCCCGGCGGCCGCAAGGGAATCGAGGTGGAAGTGAAGCCGGGTGAGACGACTGAGGTGACCATCACGTTCACTCCGAAATAGCCGCGATCTGCCCGGTGGTGCCGGAGCAGTAGCTGCCTCCGGCACCACCTAGCTGCTTGATCGTGGGAGCAGTGGGGTAGGAGCAGCCGAAGATGAGAAGAAGTGTGCTCGTAGCGGTCATCGCCGGCGCTGTGCTGCCGGTGGTCGGCTGTGGCGGACCGCCGCTTCAGTTTCCGCTGCCCGATGCCGAGTTGTATGTCGGGCCGGACCAGGAGCCCCTGAAGCTGACCGCCGAACAGCGCCAGCAGATCTGGCGGATCCTGGATGCACAATTCGGGACTCCGGACCAGCCAAAGGTGCCCGACCCGATTAAGGAGATCCCGGGCTTTAAGACAGAACGGCTGGTGGAGGGTGGTCGGGCGTACCGCAAGCTCTGCATGCATTGTCACGGATTAGACGGCGATGGCGACGGTCCGACGGCCCCATTCCTGAATCCGCGGCCGCGCGACTATCGGCCCGGAGTCTTCAAGTTCACCTCCACGGCGGTGGGAGCGAAACCGACCTGGGACGACCTTCATTACACGCTTGTGCGTGGTGCTCCGGGCACGGCCATGCCGTCGTTCCGTGCCTACCCGGAGGAAACGTTGGCTGCCCTGGTGGACTACGTGATTTACCTAAGCGTTCGTGGCCAGGTGGAGCGGTTGCTGGCCGCGACGCTTACCGAGTTCGATGAACTGGCTGACGAGGACATCGAGGATGCGATCACCCTGGTGGCTGGCCAATGGAAGGCAGCTCCCGGGGCAGTCGTGCAACCCGATTCGGACAAGGCACCGTTTACAATGGAATCGGTGAAGCGGGGCCGTGAGTTGTTTCTCGCGTCTGACAAAGGTAACTGCGCTGCTTGTCACGGTGAGAGTGGCCGGGGTGATGGCCCCAGCGCCGAGGTGGATCCCAACACCGGGCAGCCGATGCGCGACTACTGGGGTTTCCGAATTCGTCCGACGGACTTGACGACTGGCCTGTTGCGCGGTGGTCGCCGGCCGATCGACATCTACCGTCGGATCCACACGGGCGTCAAGGGAACTCCGATGCCCGGCCAGGCGGGGAATCTTTCCTCGGACGAAATCTGGGACCTGGTCAACTTCGTGCTCTACCTGCCCTACCAGGGGGCTCAGGCGAGAGCGAGCGAATAGGATGGCGGTAAGGCCGGACCCGGAAAGGGGCGCTCCGGGCCGGCCTCGGCCGGTGCGGTGGTGGGGCTAAACGATTGGCGACTCGCTAACGCAGAGGGCTAGAGCCGTGCGTATCGTATGGACCGTGCTGTTCGTGACCGTGCCGGTGCTGTCCATCGGCTTCTTCGTGGCAGCACCATTCATGAACTGGTGGTTGCCGGAGAATCTGTCCACGATTGCCGGCGACATCGACCGGATGTTCTACGTGATCCTGGCGATCACCGGCGCGATCTTCGCGCTGACGCAGGCAGTGCTGATCTATGCCCTGGTACGGTACAGCCGCGAGGACACTAAACCAGTTTATTTCCACGAAAACAACAAACTGGAGATTGCTTGGTCGGTGGTACCGGCCGGAATCCTTGTGTTCCTGGCGTTCTACCAGCTGCCTACCTGGGGCAAGGCGAAGTACGTCACCCAGATAGAAGGCAAGGACGCCCGATTTGTGGCCATGGTGGTGGGCACGCAGTTTGACTGGCGCGTCCGCTACGTTGGCTTGGACGGCCAGCCGGGTAAGGCGGGCGTGGATGACGACGGCGATGGGGTGGTCGATAACTGGACGGAATTGGGCTTTCCCGACACCGATGACGTGGAGACAGTTGCGGAGCTGCGTTTGCCTGCCAATGAGCTGGTCATCATCCGGCTCACCAGCAACGACGTGCTGCACAGCTTTTTCGTGCCGCAGTTCCGCATCAAACAGGATGCTGTGCCGGGCATGATGATCCCGGTCTGGTTCCAGGCCACCAAGCCGGGCGAATACGAGCTCGTGTGCGCGGAGCTCTGCGGCTGGGGCCATTACCGGATGCGGGGTAAGCTGATCGTTCAGGAGCGCGACAAGTTCAACCGGTGGCTTGAACAGCTCAACGCAGAGGAAGAGGCGGTGCGATGAGTACGGCAAGCGTTTCGGTCGAGCGCCCGCATGCGCATACGCATGAGCTGAGCTTTATACGAGCATACGTGTTCTCCGAGGACCACAAGGTCATCGGATTACAGTTTTTCTTTTCAGGCCTCGTGTTCTTCTTGATCGGAGGCCTGCTGGCGCTGGCGATCCGCTGGCAGCTCGCATGGCCGTGGACTCAGGTGCCGATCCTGTCGCAGGCGTTCAGCCTGACGGCAGGCCAGATGCCACCTGAGTTCTACACCATGCTGTTCACCATGCACGGGACGATCATGATCTTCTTCGTGATCATCCCGATGCTGAACGCGGCCTTCGGCAACTATCTGTTGCCGCTCATGATCGGGGCGCGCGACATGGCGTTCCCCAAACTGAACATGATGTCGTACTGGGTGATGTTCCTGGCGTTTCCGGTGATCTTGGCCAGCTTCTTCGTGGAAGGCGGTGCAGCGGCAGCTGGCTGGACTGCCTACCCGCCGCTGGCCAGCATTAAGGAAGCCGCACCTGGTTCCGGCCCGGGCCAGACCCTCTGGCTCTTGGCGCTTATCCTGGTCGGAACATCTTCGATGATGGGTTCGGTGAACTACATCACCACGGTGATCAAGTGCCGGGTCAAAGGCATGCACATGCTCCGCATGCCGCTAACGGTCTGGGCGCTCTTCATCACCGCGATCTTGCAGGCCTTCGCGCTGCCCGTGCTCACAGCCGCCCTGTTCATGCAACTCCTCGAGCGGACCCTGGGCATGAACTTTTTCGTGCCGCCCGGGTTGTTGATCAACGGTCGCACGATCGCCGAAGCTGGCGGCCACCCGCTGCTGTGGCAGCACCTGTTCTGGTTTTACTCCCACCCGGCCGTCTACATCATGATCCTGCCTGCCATGGGCATGGTCTCGGATATCATGTCGTGTTTTGCCCGGAAGCCCATTTTCGGTTACAAGGCCATGGTGTACGCCATTGCCGGTATCGCCGGGCTGGGCTTCATCGTCTGGGCGCACCACATGTTCGTCAGCGGCATGAATCCCTACCTTGGGGTCGCCTTCATGACCGCGACCATGCTCATTGCGCTGCCGTCGGGCGTAAAAGTGTTCAACTGGCTGGCGACGCTGGTCGGAGGAAAGATTGAGTTCAGCGTGCCGATGCTGCACGCGCTGGCGTTCGTTTCGTTGTTCATCATCGGCGGCTTGAGTGGGCTGTACATGGCTGCCACGCCAGTGGATATGCATATCCACGATACGTACTTCATCGTGGCCCACTTCCACTATGTTCTGTTCGGCGGGAGCACTTTTGCGATTTTCGGCGCGATCACGTACTGGTTCCCGAAGATGTTTGGCCGGAAGATGAACGAGACGCTGGGCAAGATCCACTTCGCCCTCACGTTCATCTTCTTCAACGGCACCTTCTTCGTAATGCACCTGCTGGGCATCCACGGTCATCCCCGACGGATTGCCGACCCGACGTTGTACGAGTTCCTGCACGACGTGCAGAGCCTGAACGTTTTCTCAACCGTCTGTGCCCTGGCGCTCGGTGCGACTCAGATTCTGTTCGTGATCAACATGTTTTACAGTTTGTTCTTTGGTGAGCGGGCCGAGCAGAACCCATGGCGTGCAAACACGCTGGAATGGCAGGCACCTACGCCGCCGCCGCACGGGAACTTCCCGGAACCGATTGAGGTTCACCGTTGGCCGTACGACTACAGTAAGCCTGGGTGCCCTGAAGACTACGCGCCGCAGACGCAGCCTCTTGCGGCTGCTGAGGCGGCGACTGCGCATTAGAGGATTACGAGGCGGAGCATATGGTGACAGCGGGAGCGAACAACCGCAAGGTGTGGCTGCTGCACTGGCTTGCCGTCGTCGCGACCGCTGCCACCTTCCTGCTCCTAGCCGCAGGCGGTGCGGTCACGAGCCTCGACGTGGGCATGGCCGACACGGTCTGGCCGACTCCTCCCTGGTACCTGCTCGTGCTGCTGCGGTCGGGCCGAGCGTTGGAGCGGGGGATTGGTTTCTTGGTTGAGCATGCGCACCGGCAGGTCGGCTGGATCGTGGGCATGATCGTGGTGGTCATGGCCGCAGCAGCGTGGTCGCGTGGCGTGCCCCGCTGGCTCCGCTGGTGGAGCCTGGCGCTGTTGGTGACCGTTTCCGTCCAGGGCGTGCTCGGTGGGCTGCGTGTGCTGGACGTGTCGCGTGAGCTGGCAGTCGTACACGGTATTACGGCGCATCTGTTCTTCGCGGCCTGCCTGCTCACGGCGCTGCTAACGCGTCCGGGCCGTTTCGAGCGTCTCCTAGCGCTGGAGGCCGACACGGCGACGCTCTACCAGCGGATGCGCACGGCGGTCATTGCATCCGGACTGCTTTTCTTCCAGCTCGTCAGCGGCGCGATCCTCCGCCACCTCGGCATCTGGCTCGGTGTCCACGTGCTCGGTGCGGTAGCTGCTGCGCTGGCAACCATGGCGCTGGGCTTCGGCTGCTTCTTCATGGGGGACCGGCCACTGTTCTCGGCCCGGTCCTGGCTGCTGATGATCGGTGCGTTTGGCCAGGTGTTGCTGGGGGCAAGTGCGTGGGTGAGTGCGGACGGGTTCGGCCCGTACGCTCTCGGACCGATTACCCGGACGCATGCCTACAGCGCGACGGCTCACATGCTGCTGGGCAGTGCGCTATGGGCGACCACCGTCACCGTACTTGCCGACCTGTACCTCTGCCTCCGCGGCCGGTGGGCCGCCTCCGGTAGCAAAGCACACGTGGGGCTGCCGGGGCCGGTGGGGAATTCGGCATGAGCCTGGTGAGAACCGAAAATTCGGCATTGGAGTGGCGCTCCCGTACCCCCTGGGACGGGACCGTGGTTCTTGGACCGACCGCGGGACGGCGCAGACTGCTAGCTGCGGCCGCGGCCCGCTGCCAGCTGCTTAAGCCCCGAGTGCTGGCGCTGGTGCTCGTGGTGTGTGCCTTCAGCGGTCTGCTGGCTCGGCCGGCCGAACCGACCGGCCTTCTCATCACGACGCTAGCCACCGCTTGCGTCGCAGGCGCCGGTCTGATCATCAACCAGATCATGGAACGGGACGTGGACGCGGTCATGATCCGAACACGGAGCCGGCCGCTGCCCAGTGGTGCGGTGTCGGTGGCGGAGGCCTGGGGCTGGGCCGTGGTGCTGATGGCCGGCGGCGTCGGTTGCTTCCTGCTTTCCGGCCAGGTGCTGGCCCTGGTGCTAAGCCTCCTGTCTGCGTTCCTCTACATTGCCGTGTACACGCCGTTGAAGCGGATCACACCGCTGAATACGCTCGTCGGAGCGGTCTCCGGAGCGATGCCGCCACTGATCGGCTGGGCCGGGGCATGCGGCACGCTTGAGCCGATCGCCTGGCTACTGTTCGCAGTCCTGTTCTTCTGGCAGTTTCCGCACTTCTTTGCTATCGCGTGGCTGTGGCGCGAAGAGTATCGGCGTGCGGGGCTGCGCATGATCACCGTGGCTGATCCTGACGGCCGCAGCACCGGGCGCCAGGCGCTTGCCTATTGCCTGCCGCTGGTGCCTCTGTCGTTCTTGGCGGTGCCCGGTGGGCCGATGACTACTGGGTATCGCTTGCTCGCATTGCTGTTGGGACTTGCGTTTCTGGGCTGCACCGTGGAGTTTTGGTGGCGGCCGTCGGACCGCTCTGCGCGCCAGCTACTGCGTGCATCGGTGCTGTACCTGCCGGTACTGTTGCTGTTGATGTTGATGGCTACGTACTGAAGCGACGAGCAAAACGAGACCTGTTGGGGGAAATGGCGATGGCAGAAGCGGCGAGCGTAGGTCATGCTCATCAGGAGTACGAGGTCGGCTTGCCGTTGAGCAACGCCAAGCTGGCCATGTGGCTGTTCCTGGCCACGGAAATCATGTTTTTCGCCGCCTTGATCAGCGCCTACGTCGTGCTCCGCTGGGGTTTGCCTGCCTGGCCCGAGCCGGACACGGTGCTTAAGGCCTGGATCGGTGCGGTGAACACGATGATCCTGCTTGCTTCCAGTGCCACGATGGCCTTCTCGCTCTGGTCCGTCGAACGGGGCGACGCGGCCAAGCAACGGCTCTTCCTGGCACTCACCCTCCTGTTGGGCTTCGCCTTCCTGGGGGTCAAGGCCTACGAGTACAGCGAGAAATTTGCCCACGGCTATTACCCAGGGGGGCCGGGCTTGAGCGAGATTCCTTCGGGACCGACCTTCGTCTCCTGCTATTTCACGCTCACCGGGTTCCACGCCCTGCACGTGATCGCTGGCCTAGTCATGCTGGCGTGGCTGCTGATCTGGAGCCTGGTTCGTACCGAAGGGATCCCGAAGCAGCGGTATGAGCGTGTTGAGCTCGTCGGCCTTTACTGGCACTTTGTCGACGTGGTGTGGATCTTCCTGTTTCCGTTGTTGTACCTTATCTAGCAGCAGGTATCAAGCATCAACACCCGACCGATCGATTCGGTTAGCGAGAGGTCGTCTGCCATGAGTAACGAGCACAGTGGCAACCACTTTAACGCATACCTGTACGTGGCCATTGCTCTGTTGATCCTGACCGTGGTCACATACTTCGTGGCCGAGAGTTTCGAGACGACGTTCCAACGGGCAGTCTCTGGCCTGTTGATCGCTGTGGCCAAGGCCATGTTGGTCGTCTCGATCTTCATGCACCTGAAGTGGGACTGGAAAAAGAAGACCTGGTTCATGATTGTCCCGGCATTGCTGCTCTCTGCGGTGCTGCTGGTGGGACTGTTCCCGGACATTGCCAAGCGGGAGATTACGACCTCACCGTACAGCACCGCCGTTGCTGCCGAGGGCAGCACGGGCACAAGCCACGCCGGTGGCGCCAGCCATTGAACTACACAATCTGGTGTGTCGGTATGGTGACCGGGTCGCGGTCGCAGGCATCAGCCTGGCCGTCGAGCCCGGTTCCATTTTCGGGGTACTCGGCCCCAACGGCGGCGGAAAGTCGACGACGTTTCGAGTGCTGGCGACTTTGAGGCCGCCGCAGGAGGGCAGCGCCCGAGTGGCGGGCTATGACGTGGTCCAAGACGCTGGGCAGGTGCGGCGGCGCATTGGGGTCGTTTTCCAGGAGGCCGCTTTGGATGATAAGCTCACCGTGCGTGAAAACCTTACCCATCACGGGCATCTCTACGGCCTCCGAGGTTCTGAGTTGCGGGCGCGCATCGAGCGGGTCCTGGAGAACGTCGCGCTCCTGGACCGAGCGGACGAGCTGGTCGAGAAACTTTCCGGAGGACTGAAACGACGCGCCGAGATTGCCAAGGTGTTGTTACACGAGCCTGAGGTCCTGCTGCTGGATGAGCCGACCACAGGGCTGGACCCGGGGGCTCGTGCCGCACTGTGGCAGCAACTTCGCCGACTCCGAGACGAACACGGCTGCACGGTGCTGATGGCCACCCACCTGTTCGAGGATGCCGAACAGTGCGACCAGATTGCCATTCTCGACCGAGGCAAGCTGGTCGGGCTTGGCACACCACAGCAATTGAAGCGACTCGTCGGGGGAGAGGTCCTGACCCTTGAGTGCGACGATGCCGAGGGAGTGGTACGTGAGCTGCCCCGGATCGTGCCCGGAGCTGAACCGATGCGCGTGGGTGAGCAGATTCGGCTTGAGCATCCGGAAGCCCACCGGCTGGTGCCCCAGCTTGTCGAAGTTTTCGGCGAGCGGATCCGCGCGATCCGACTGGGGCAGCCAACGCTGGCCGATGTGTTCTTCAAGTTAGCGGGTCATGAGTTCGACGGTGTCGGTTGAGCCGAGCGGAGCGATCGAGCGTGCAGGACGTACTGGTGGTCACAATCAGCCTGGCACGCCGCGAAGTGGTCCGCTTTTTGCGACAACGATCGCGGGTGATTGGCGGACTGCTGACGCCAGTCGTTTTCTGGTTGCTGCTCGGCTTCGGTATCGGCCGTTCGTTCCGGCCGCCGGGATGGGGTAACGACGTGGACTTTGCGGAATACTTCTTCCCGGGCACGCTCCTGCTGATCCTGCTGTTCACGGCGATTTTCTCGACGGTCTCCGTGATCGAAGATCGCCGGGCGGGCTTCCTGCAGGGCGTTCTGGTGTCACCTGCACCATTGCTAGCAGTGGTGCTTAGCAAAGTGCTGGGCGGGGCAGTGCTTGCACTGCTTCACGGCGCGCTGTTCCTTTTGCTTGCCCCTGTGGCCGGCCTGGCAATTCCGGCGCAGGCGTTCGGCGCACTGGTCGCGTTCATGGTGCTGGACAGCCTGACGCTGACGGCCCTTGGGCTCGCGGTCGCCTGGCCCATGGAGTCAACGCAAGGGTTTCACGCCGTCATGAACCTCGTGCTTATCCCGCTATGGCTTTTGTCCGGAGCGCTGTTTCCGATGGAGGGGGCAGCCGCTTGGGTCCGCGTGCTCATGCGGCTTAATCCCGTGCACTATGCGTACGCAGGCTTACAGGCGGCGCTGTTACCGGCAGCTCCTAGAATTCCAGTGAGCATTGCGGCCGGCGTGAACCTCGCCTTCCTGCTCCTGTTGATCGGGTGGGTGGTTCTGGTTGCTGGCCGAGCGAGGAATTGAGCGATGTCGCAGTCGGTTGATGCGTCCCGTGCGAGCATGATGCGCTCGCTGGGCACGTACCTGGTGGTGCTGATGTTAGCCGGGGGTGGCTTGATCGCCGGCGGGGCGTTCCTTGGTCGCTTGCATGCATCGAACACGGCTTATCGGGAGGCGGTCCAGATGGTGCGGCAGCTGGCGCTGCCGCTGCCCTCGGTTGAGCTGGTGGATCACCACGGCAGGCCCTGGCGGCCGGAGATGCTCCGCGGGCAGGTCTGGGTGGCTGCCTGCTTCTTCACACGCTGCTCGACAGTCTGCCCCGCGCTGATGCACTCGCTGCAGAGTTTGGCCGAGGAGCTGAAAGGCCTGCAAGGGGTGCGCTTCCTGATCGTGACCGTTGATCCGACCCATGATCGACCGGCGGTGCTGCGTGACTACGCCCGAGCGATCAAGGCGGATCAGCGGTGGCTGTTCGTCACAGGCGAAAAGGAGGCCGTGTATCGGTTGGTACGTGAGGGCTTTCGGCTGTCGGCTGCGGAAACTCCCCCCGAGGCACGCCGCCAGGGGGCTGATCCCGTGACACACAGCACCAGACTGGTACTCATTGGCAAACAGGCCCGCGTACGTGGCTACGCGGAGACGCGCGATCCGTGGCAGCTGACCAAGCTCCAACACGCGATCGACCTGTTACTGGCCGAACCCGAAGACGATGTCCGCTGAAGGTCCGCCACTGCTTGCAACCATAGACGCGGCGCTCAACCTGACAGCCGCGGTGCTGATGACGGCCGGATATGCGGCCGTGCGCGCCGGTCGGATCCTTCTGCATCGGCGGCTGATGCTCGCCGCAGTGGCGGTTTCGGCCTTGTTCCTGGTCTGTTACCTCTATTACCACGCCACCCACGAGCCAGTGCGGTATCAGGGCAGCGGCTGGGCCCGTCTGCTCTATCTGCTGCTGCTCGGCAGCCACACGGTCCTCGCAGCAGCGACCGTACCGCTGGTGTTGACCAGCGTCTGGTTAGGGTTGCGTGACCGGATCGACCGACACCGGCAGCTTGTTCGCTATGCGCTGCCAATCTGGTGGTACGTCTCCGTTAGCGGAGTGGTTGTCTACATCGTGCTGTACCATCTGGGCTAGTCCAGCGGTGGTGACCGGCAGAGGAGTCCTGGGCATGAAGTGGTCAAACTGGCTTGCACGAACGGCTCTGGTGACGATGGGGCTGCTGTTGCTCCATGCGTCGTTGGTCTATGGCCAATGCGCGATGTGAAAGCAGACAGTGTCGGCCTCCGGTTCGGAGGACGCCGTCCGCTTTGCCAGCGCTCTGAACGCCGGTATCCTGCTTCTTCTCGGAGCCCCCTACCTGGTGCTTGGCGGCCTGGGCCTGATCTTCTACCGCGCCGTGCGCAAGGCACGCCGCCAGCAGCAAGAGGCCGCACTGAGCGAATCGAATGACACCGACCCGGTCGCGAATCGGTGAGCGCGATGCGGTATCGGATCGGGCGTATGCTGCAGTTGGCGGGGCTGATCATTGTGCCGCAGGGGATCGTTGCCAACCTGGCGGCCGGAGCATCTCTCTGGACGACCTTTGCGATTGCAGGCGCTGGCTGCGCCGTCTTCTACCTGGGCCGGGCCATTCAGGGCGATGCTGGCGGGCCCTAGTGCCCGGCGGTCTGCCGCCGGATGGCCTCGCTGGCTCCTGCTGCTCTGGCAGTCGGCCACCGCGCAAGATCTGACCAGCCCGTGCGAATACCCTTCCGGAGCAACTTACCGCGGCGGTTACGTCAGCGGAGTCCGGTGGTAAGCAGTTTGCTTCGGGAGGAGTCTACCGCCATGATCAAGCGCATACTCTACACCGTCGGGGCAATTACGGTACTGGGGCTCGTCGTCTTTGGTGCCGACCTCTGGAGTTACGTTCGGACGGCGACGCGCGAGGTTGAGCAGACGGTGCGGTCGGCAGTGCCGTTGGAGTTTGAGTTGCGGCGGGCACGACAGATGGTCGAGGATCTGGTGCCTGAGATCCGCAAGAACATGCACGTCATTGCTGAGCAAGAGGTCGAGATCGAGCGGCTGGAGTTGTCCATTGCTCGGCAAGAGGACGATCTGCGGCGCCAGCGGGCTGAAATGCTCGTGTTGCGATCGCGGTTGAAGGAGGGGCCCGGGCCGTATCGGTTCGCCGGTCGGACGTATAGCGCGGAAGAGATCAAGCGGGACCTGGCTCGTCGCTACGCGCGCTATAAGGCAGCGGAGGCGACGCTCGAGGCGAAGCGTGAGCTGTTGGCCGCGCGGAAACGCCAGCTGGACGAGTCGCGACGCAAGCTGGATGCGATGATCGCGGCCAAGCGCCAGCTAATGGTCAAGATCGAACAGCTTCGAGCCCGTCTCCAGACGATCCAGGCAGCTCAGGCAGCAAGCGAGATCCAGTTTGACGACAGCCAGCTTGCTCGGGCTAAGACGCTTGTGCGGCAGATCGAGAAACGTCTCGACGTGGCCGAACGCCTGCTGGCCGCCGAAGGAAAGCTGGACGGCGAAATCCCAGTTGAAGAGGACGCCGAGGCGGAAGACGTGGTGCGGAAGATCGACGAGGAGTTCGGTGTCATGGGCGGGGCCGCTGAGGACGGAGCAGACAGTAGCCAGTTGTAGTGGGGCCCGTCGGGGAGCGGCCCGGCACCGACCGTCGGCGCGACGTGGACTGTGGCCCCGTCAGAGAGGCGCGGTGGCACGCCGGGTTGGATCGACCAGCGTCCGCCGCGCCTTTGTGCCTTGCCTGAGCGTCCGAGCCAGTGCACGATGGAAGAAGAAGGTAATGCGTGCCACCAGGGAACGTGCTCGGCTTATGTTCGGGAAATTCAAGCCGGTGCTGAAGCAGATCGCCACCTTGCTGCGGGATGGTCAGCTGGACGCGGCGGCCGCGCTGCTGTCCGACCCGGAGGTGGCCCAGCATCGAGAGGGGCGACGACTGAGCCAGCAACTGGGCCAGGCCCTTCTAGAGCGTGCCCGTCATCACCTCCAGGCACGCGCGCTGTTCCACGCCTGGGATGACCTTACCTGCGCGCGCCGCTTTGCTGGCAACGATCCGGAAACGGCCCGGCTGGAGCGGGACATCCTCGTGGCAGCCGTTGAACTGGCCCGGGACGAACTCCATGCCGGACGTCCTGATCTGGCAATACAGCTCATCGACGACCTGCGCCGCCGCGGTGCTCAGGACGTCTCGCTGAACGCCCTCGCCGACGTGGCCCGCAATTGGCACAAGGCGCGGCGGCTGGCACAGGGCGGTGACCTCTATGGCGCTGTCGACCTACTGCGACGGATCGAACCGAAGGCCAGCGGGCTGAAGGCCCTGTCGCGTGAACGAGATGAGTACGAGCAGCAGCTGGAACGGGTCCAGAAACTGGAAGGGGAACTAGCCGAGCAGATCGCCGCCGAGAACTGGCTCGAAGTCCTGCGTACGGCAGCAGCTCTCCTGGCCGAGCTGCCCGCCCATCGACTCGCCATGGCGGCACGGCGACGTGCCTGGCACGCACTGGGAGCAGGCAGCGTCAGCGCGGTCCAGACCCAGTCCCAGGTTGCACCTGCCGAAGCTCCGGCTGGGCCTGGCAAGCAGCCGCTTATGGAAGATCGCTGCATGCTCCATGTGGACGGCGGTGGTAGCTACTTGATCTGCGTCGCCGATCACGTCACGATCGGCAACCGCTCAAGCAACGCTACCGTGCCTCTTCTGGCCAACATTTCCTCGAGTCATGTGGAGATCGTTCGGGACCGGGGCGGCTACGTGATCTGGCCAAACCGGCCGGTGGCCATCAACGGCGTCCAGGTCTCGCGGCCGACCCCCATCAAACGCGATGCGCGCATCACGTTGGCGAGCGGCGTGGAGTTTCGGTTCCGGCTTCCGAGTCCCATGTCCATGACCGCCCTGCTCGAACCATTGCACAGCAGCTATTTGGACCGACGCTTCGATGCGATCGTCCTGCTGGCGCGATTTTGCCTGGTCGGTGATGACCCCAGCTGCCACATCCATGCTCCCGATACGCCGCGCCACACACTCCTGGTGGAACGGCGCCATCCGCTTCAATTCCTGCTTCGTGGCCCCGGTCCGATCCGAGTCAACAACCTGCTTGCCGGCGCCGAGGCCTCTTTCCCGGTGCCTGCGAATGTCGAGCTGCCATCTGCCAAACTGACCATCCTTCCGTACGACCACTAGCCTGTACGCGCGATGGCCTCGATCACAAGCCGATGGGTAGGTCTCCCGGTAGCGGCGTGCCCATCGGACGAGCCAGGGCACGTCCAGCGCCCGGCTTGGAGCCAGCTTCCCTGACGCGCGGCGCGGCCTTTGCTCGCCCCCCCTACCTCGCCGGGGTAGCAGGCCCAACGGAGGACCGCGGAAGCAACCGAGGCCGCTGGTCTGTCCGGACAGAGCAGGGCTACGAACACGCGAACCGCCGAACGCATGGCGTCGAGAACGGGGCGCATGTGCTGGAGGCGGTCAGGTACGTGTTGCCAGCAGCGGCGCAAGGTTTCTGTTCGACTTGTCCTTCTCCGGAGTATCAGTCACAGCAAGCCACGGGCCTCGGGGATCGGTCCCCAAACCCTTCCGCCGTGTGCCCGGTCGGCCCGACAAGGGGGACGATCGCGCCACTATGCCTCTGCGACCAGCCGACCGCTGGTTCGCGCGGCGGGGCCGTGGACACGATGCTGCGGGTGATCAGGTTACCGTCAGGTGGAAGGCCGGCTGCCGGTTGAACCGGCACTACGCCACGAGTCAGTTCACACGCGGGTCGTAGAGCAAACCTCGCGCCCTCAAACGGTCCTGCCTCCACTGCTCGTACGTGTACCGCCGGCCCAACGGCAGGTGGTCCTTGAGTAGGTAATAGTCGTTCGGGGTGGTCAGCGGCGTTTTCGGGGGTATGTACTGTGCCCGCCTCAAGAACCCGATCGCGGGGCGAAACGCGCGGTAGAACAGTCGCTGGGCATCGCACCAGGCCTGCTCCCGTGCCAGCCGACGCCGAACATCGGCGCGGTCCACCCCCTGGCGCATCTGCGATCTCCGAATCGGTCCTTGGGGCTTGTCCAGTAAACCCGGCACAAATGCCGTGCGGACGGTGTTGTTGGCGACAACGACCAGGACGCCTGAGGTTCCAAAACAGAGCGATACGCGTGATGCCGCGCCCGTGTAGACCATCCAGTTCAGACGGCAGGCATCGGCAATGTTCAGGCAGATGCTCTCGCTGTACAAGCGATAGATGTCATGCCAGAGAGGCTCCCTGTTGCGGACTGCCTGATACAGCACGTGCTGAGCCGTTTCCGGGGATCCGTAGGCACTCAACGCCGGAATGATGATCCACCAGGCAGCCGCCTCCGGTTGCCTCAGCAAGTGACGATCCACATGCCGAACCAGAGCATTGTGGTCGGTGAAGACGCGTATCCGACCGTGAGGCCAGCCACAGGGGGTGATCTCCCGCGCCGTCCAATTCATGGTCGACGAACCAGTGCTTGCTGCGGGTTTACCCGTCACGAC
>JALXBF010000171.1 GCA_026991575.1 Planctomycetota bacterium
GACACGGCACAGCTCGATCTGCTGGGGCGGCAGCTACTGAGCCTGACGACTGCTCTCGCAGAGCACGTGCATGGCCAAGAGGACTGGCTCTTCGATGAGCTGCGTCGGGTCTACGACCACGGTGCGGCGGGGGCGCTGTCCGAGCCGGCCAGGCAGGAGCTGCGGCGGATGCATCAGGAGCACCGCCGTCTGCTGGCACTGGCTGATGAGACGCTGAGCAGTGCCCGCAGACAGACCTGCTCGGGCCACGACGGGCTGCTGGCCGAGCTGGTCCGCGACCTGGAGCACCTGAAGGCACGCTTGGAAGAGCACCGCAGACTGGAGACACGCGTCTTGCTACCGGCAATCGGCGTCGAAGCCGGTTACGTGACCGCGCAGTAGCCAACGGCGGCCACTGGACCGGGCTTCTAGGATTGACGGTGTAGAAACGGTGCATCTTTGGCTCAGGGGGATTGGTCCGATGGCTTTGGCGACGGGTGCAGGTAAAGAGACGACCGCCGTTGAGCGTGTGAAGGATCGGTTGCAGCGCGATAGTGGCCGCCAGCAGACGGTCGGCTGCGGGGATCTTTGCGAGCGGCTTGCCCGAATCATCGACCAGCGAACCGCGGGTCGAGTCCATGCGCTGCGGGTAACGCAGTGTACGGACACGGGCTGTGTGCAGGTGCACGGTGTTGTGGGCAGCCACTACGTGCGGCAGCTTGTGCTGGCTGCCGTGCTGGAAGCTCTGGGCCAGGAAGGCCTGCGCCTGGTACGGCTTGACGTCCATGTCCGCCGCGCCAGCCACGGCTGAGGTGGCTCCCGGTCTCTTCGGTGTAGACCCGCTCCGATTTGCCCACTCTGCTACCACTGGCTGCCGGCCGGCCTGGAACTCGCGTTCCGCTCACAAGGCGCGGCGGCCGTCCTGGGTCATACCGATCGCCGGTGCCGATGGGCTTAGCACGAAGATCTCCACACGCCGGTTCCGTGCTCGGTTCTGCTCGCTGTCGTTCGGGACCAGCGGCTGGAACTGGCCGTAGCCGGCCACGCCCATCCTGGTCGGTTCGATCCCGGCCTGCTCCAGGAACTGCTGGACTGCTACCGCTCGATGAACACTCAGATGCCAGTTCGTCGGGTGCTTGGCGCGGGTCTCCGGCCGCACGATCGGGCGGTCGTCCGTGTGGCCGACGATGAAGAGGTTAAACCGTGATCCGGCTTCGGACCGGAAGATCTGAGCGAACTCATGGAGCACTTCCTTGGCTTGCGGCGACAGCTCAGCCTCGCCTAGCGGGAAGAGCACGTCCGACTTGAACTTGCTGATGCCCCGTTCCGCGTCGACCTCCACAAAATCCGGATGCCGGATCGCGAACGCTTCCAGCTGCCGCTGCACTTCCTCGTTCAGCACCGCCTGCTGTGGATGCATGCCAGCCAGGAGCTCGCGGTACATCGCCTCCATTTCCGCGCGCTCCTTGTCGTATTCCTGCACCCGTTGCTCATACCTGGCCAGAATCGTCTGCTTCTCGTTCAGCAGCCGGCGCAGCTCGGCGATTTGGGCGTTCAGGTCGGCTGCCTCCTGGCGTGCGCGCTCCAGCTCGGCAGCCAACTGTTGTTTCTGCTGATAGAGCTGTCGGCTGTACGCCTGGCACCGATCCAGATCTGCCTTCGGCACCATCGCGCAGCCGCTGCCCAACAGCGTGCCAGCAGCCACTAGCGTGAACAGCCCGACGTGGCCTCGTGACCTACGGCCCGTACGCATAGAGATGACCCTCCCTGTCCGTCAACTCTGCCCCCAACCGTGTTGGCCTCTCAGATGCCGGCACTCCGTCGCACGCGCCGGCTTGAACCGTGCTCGCAACGTCGCTCAGAACGTGCCTGGCCTGACGACGGAAGAAAGTGACCACGAGCAGCCGCCTTATACCGCAGCCCGCCGTCGTGGACAAGAGCAGATTCGCCCGTCAGTGCGTCCGACTCGTGCTGCATCGAGGCCCCGATCGTCAGTACCACCGTCGCCTGGCCCACTCTGGCCACTGCATGCTTGGCAGCACGGCGGCCGCGAGAGCCGCTGACCGCGCGCCGGCTCAGTGAATGTGCATGACGGTTTCCCCCAGGATCTGCGAGCCGCATTAGCCGAAGGCGACCGGCCTGCGTTCGGTTACCATTCGGTTACCATCCTAAAGAAGTCGGAAGTCGCGGTTACGGTGCTGCAGTCCCGCTCGTCGGGTTCGCTCGCGGCCAAGTGGCACCGCCGGGGTGCCGCTCGGTGGTCGGCCGGCATGCCTGCTTACGGCACGTGCGTCGGTGCCGCGCGTGGCCAGAGCCGATAGCTAGCACGACGCGGATAGCGGTCGAATGACAAAGCGTGTCCTGATCGTCGGAGCAGGTATCAACGGAGCGGCTCTTGCCCGGGAGCTCCTGCTTAATGGCGTTGCGGTCGATTTGGTGGATGAGTCAGATATCTGCTCGGGCACGTCGGCGTTCAGTACGAGGCTGATCCACGGCGGGTTGCGCTATCTGGAGTACCGCGAGCTTGAGCTGGTCCGTGAGTCGTTGGCGGAGCGGAACCGGTGGCTGGCACTGGCCCCCCAGCTGGTGCGGCCGCTGCGCATCTTCATCCCGGCGACCACTCGCCTTGGTGGCCTGATCGGTGTAGCCCGGCGTTTCCTGCACCTGGAGAAGGCCAGCAGTGCGGTCAAAGCGCCGTCGCGTGGCCTGTGGCTAATCCGTTTGGGGCTAGCCGTGTACGACTCCTACGCCGGCGCCTCCGCGTTGCCGCCGCACTCGGTGCATCACCTCGCCGATCCTGACGTCCCACCGGTCGACCGGAATCGCTACCTTGGCATGTGTTCGTACTACGACGGCCAGCTACGCTGGGTGGAACGCTTTGTCATTGCTCTTCTACAGGACGCGTGCCTGATCGCTGCTCAGCGAGGGGTGCATTTTCGGCTCTGGACGCACGTGCGGCTCCGTGCAACCAGTGCGGGCAGTGCGTTCGAGCTGGTGCGATCGGACGGCACCGTAATCGGCGCTATCGAAACTCCCGATGCGGTTGTCAACGCGACCGGTCCATGGGTAGACCGGACGCTACGCGAGCTGGGCATCAGCTCGCCGCCGTTGATCGGAGGCACGAAGGGCAGCCACATCGGCACGTTTCATACCGGATTACGTACGGCCCTGCGTAACGGTGGCGTGTATGCTGAGGCCATTGACGGTCGGCCGTTCTTCATCCTGCCGTTCGGGGAGGCCGTGCTGATCGGCACGACCGACATCCCTTACCGGGGTGACCCACGGGCCGCCGTGCCCGACGAAACGGAAGTGGAATACCTGCTTGCGTCCGTGCGTCAAGTCTTCCCGCAGTACCCGCTTACCCGCTCTGACATCGCGTTCTTCTACGCCGGCGTACGGCCGTTGCCGCGTGTGGAGGGCCGGTCGCCCAGCGGCATTACCCGCCGACACTTCGTGCGCGCCCATCCGGAAGCGCCCCGGCCAACGTTCTCGCTGATTGGCGGCAAACTGACGGTGTGTCGGTCGCTGGCAGAGCTGGCTGCCCGCACGGTGCTTCGCACCATTGGGCTTGCGGTTCACACGCATTCACGCAATCGCCCGCTGCCTGGTGCCCCGTCGTCGCCCTGTTCCGTGCCGGCGACTCTGCGACGTGCTGTGACCGGACATGGGTTCGAGCCGGTGCTGGCCGAGCGCTTGTTCGAGTGGTATGGAACCCGGGCCGAGTCGGTGCTGGAGGAGGCGGTGCGGCTGGCAAGCGGGACGGTGGCCTGTAGCTGGGTGCCGCGCGGGCTGGTGGACTGGATTGTTGCACATGAGTGGGTCGGTGAGCTTGAGGACCTCGTTGTACGCCGATTGCTGTTGGTGTTCGAACCGGTAATCCATCGCGCCACGCTCGTCGAGCTGGCAGCCAGGCTGCGGGTCCACGGCCGATTGCAGGCTGAGCAGGACGGCGACGAGGTCCAACGTCTTTGCACCTTGCTGCGCACGAGGTTCGGCCGCGAGGTCGTCGAGTAACAGCGGTCGGAGCTGCTGTTGTGCGCGGTGTCCAGGGGGGCCTGGGCAGCCGATCCGTCGGGTCACCGCTTGCCGTTCGGGAAAGGCCATCGCGGGGACGGCCCGCCCGCGGGTGCCACGACGAGACGGGGCGATTCGGCTCCTGCCGAGCGTGCGTTCGGGTACGCTGTGGCGTTCGACATCCCTCGCTGGCGTTCCCCGGCGAGGCAAACAAGCACCGAGCTACACGGGACGATCTCTGATCACGCGACTGGCCCGTTCGCGCCGATTGGCGGTACTCGGATGCCCGATGGCTGGGCATCGGGCGTACGCGGCGGTCGATCGGGCCTAGGCCGGGCGGGAAGGGGACGGGGCTGGGTACGGCGTGCCCGGGTGTTGGGTTTCCGTTTAAGATAGGGAGTCCTGCGACGACCAGGCCGCCGCTTCGTGGCGCGCGGCAGCATCAGGGCTAGACGTGGGCGCGATGCCTGGAGCGGGAATCCATGGCAACAGGCGAAGCCGCTGAGCTGAACGGCCGAACCATCGGAGGACACCACCCGGGGCTGTTCACGCTGTTCTTCTCGGAAATGTGGGAGCGCTTCTCGTTCTACGGGATGCGCGCCCTGCTGACGCTGTACCTGCAAAAGGGCTTCCTCGGCTACGGGGACTCCGATGCGTTCGCCGTGTATGGCTCGTACACGGCTCTGGTGTACATGACGCCGTTTTTCGGCGGCATGCTGGCTGACCGCTTGATCGGACCCCGTCGGGCAGTAGTTCTCGGGGGCGTGCTTATGGCCTTGGGCCACCTGTTGATGACCGTCGAACAGGCGGTGGCCCTTTTCATGGCGCTGGGGCTTCTGGTTTGTGGAAACGGGCTGTTCAAGCCAAACATTTCGACGCTGGTCGGATCGCTGTACAAGCCGGGCAGTGAAAAGCGTGATGCCGGCTTCACAATCTTCTACATGGGCATCAATCTCGGTGCCGCCATGTCATCGCTGATCTGTGGTTACATTGGCGAGACCTACGGCTGGCATTTCGGCTTTGGCATGGCCACGATCGGAATGTTGCTTGGCGTGGCGGTGTTCGTGATGCCGGTGCTGTTGGCGCAGTTGCTGTTGGCCGGCTCGGCGGGGCTGTTTGCCTTTGGGCTGTGGTGGATGTGGCTGTACCCGGAATCGAAGCTGCCGGAGCTAATCAATCTGACGGTTTCGGGCATCACGTTGGCCAGTGCCGTGATTGCCTGGCTAGCTTTCCGGCGGGCCGGGGAGCTGGAGGCTCGTGGTCCTGCGCGGACAGTGACCGCTGCGATCGTCCTGGCCGGCGCCATTGCGGCGGCTGCCTGGCTGGTACGCTTCCACCCGGAGAATCAGTTCTCCACCGCGGTCAACTACTTCGTCGCTGCAGCCATGGTGATCGCCGCCGCGGTCGCCTGCTGGGCCTTGGCCTACGGAGGCCTGCCGCTGCGGATCGGGCAGCCGGAGGATATGCAGAGGCTCTTTGCGCCGGTGGTACCCGGACTGCCGATCACGCGGGAGTGGGCGGTCTTCGCTGGGTCAATCCTGGCAGTTCCCGTGCTGGCCGCGTTGGTCTCCGGGTTTGCGATCCTCACGCCCGAAGGAAGGCCCGTCTACCTTATTCCTGCCTCGACAGTCGAGGCAATCAAGCGGACCGGTGGCTTTGGCGAAGTGCTGGCCACGGTGGTGCGGGAACTCAGCCTCCCAGGCGGCCTGGTGCTGTTTATCGGAGGGTTGGGCTGCGCGATCTACTTGGGCGTTGAAACGTTCAAGCTGGACAAGGTCGGCCGGCATCGGATGTTCGCCATCTTGGTCCTGACTCTGTTCAGCATGCTGTTCTGGGCGTTCTTCGAGCAAGCCGGAAGCTCGCTGAATCTGTTCGCTGACCGAAACGTCGATCGGGTGCTCGAGCGGCGGCAGGTGACCGAAGCAGACGTCGGTAAGGTGCTGGAGATCCAGCCGACGCAGGAGAACATTGGGTACTCGTACAAAGGAAAACCCTTCTTGATGAAAGACCTGACGAAATTGCGCGACGAACACAAGGGCGATCCAAACTTTACGATCGAGTGGCCGATCACCGAAGAGCACATCGGGATGGGCATCGCCGAGCGGCGGCAGGAGATTCCGGCCAGCGTGTTTCAGAGTATCAACCCGATCTACATCCTCATCTTTGGGCTTCCGTTCTCGGTGCTCTGGGTCATGCTGGCCCGGATCAATCTCGAGCCGTCAATCCCGGTCAAGTTCGCTCTGGGGTTGTTGCAGCTCGGTCTGGGCTTTGGAGCGATCTGGCTCGGTGGCCAGCTGGCGGACGATCGCGGCATGGTGTTCGTGGGTTGGCTCCTGCTTGGCTACCTGTTGCATACAACCGGAGAACTGTGTCTGTCGCCGGTTGGTCTGTCCATGGTCACGAAGCTTTCGCCCAGGCACCTGGTTAGCACCGTGATGGGCACCTGGTTCCTGGCGACGGCGTTCTCCCAGTACCTGGCCGCCATTATCGCGCAGTTCACTGGGGTGACGATCGAGAAAGGCGGTGAGACGGTGATTCCGCCCCCGAACGAGACGCTGCCTGTGTACACGGATGTGTTTGGCAAAGTGGGCATTGCAGCGGTGGTTGCGGCGCTGATCTGCTTTGCGTTGAGCCCCATCCTGAAACGCTGGATGCACCTGGATCGCGCGCCCACGGCCTAGCAACGGACCACTTGGCCAAGAGGCACTGCGCTCAGCGGGGGCAGTTTGGCGGGCTGCGCACGTGCGGAGAGAACAGCAGCATGCCGTCTTGGCTGGTGGGTGAAACGTCGACGACGCTGTGGCTGCTGGCGTTGGCAGCGGCCTGTGCGGTGGCGTGGCTGGTAATCAGTCGCAAGCCGGCGGCTCTGGTGGTGCTGGCAATCTGTGGCTTGCTGGCACTTGGGGTGGCTGTGGCCGACTACCTGGTCGTCACAGACCAGGAGGCGATCGTTGCCCTTCTGGAACGGACTCGGGAGGCTTTCTTGCAGGAGGACCTTGCGACCATTGTGGAGGCGTTGGGGCCAGAGTTTGCAGCGAATCGGCTCGGCAGGGCTGAGGTTGAGCGTGCCCTTCGTGAACTGCTCCGTCAGGTGGAGCTGGTGCAGTTGCGTTTCCTCGTACGACAAATGGACCTGCCGCAGCAAGGCAACGTGGCGACAGTCACCTTGGATGTGGTTGCTCGAGGCACTTACGCCGGGCAGGACTTCGGGTTGTACCGCGCACGCTGGCGGCTTCGACTGCGTAAGCTTCCTGACGGCCGTTGGCTGCTGTCGCACGCAGAGCAGATCCAGGGAACCCCGACACTGCAGTAGCCGGCAGCGGCCATACTCCGGAACGTAGCCGACCGATAGCATTGCTATCGGAAGCGCTCGTGCGGCGCGGGGTGGCAGGGCGCGGAAAGGCGAGCAGGGGCGAGGCTGGGCCGGCGCGCGGGAGCCGCCAACACGCGGGGCGATCGGACGAAGAACAACTGGGGGCGTCGCGTGGCGAGGCCCTCTTGCGTCGCGACATCGGACCGGATGATGGTCACGGTAACCAACAACAAGATGACGGCGGCCACGGCGGCGGAGGACCGGTGGGGGGAACCGCCGCGTTGGACGCAACCGGGTGGCGGCTTGGGCATGCGGGTTGAGTTGGCCTGGGCGCGGCTGCGTCGCTGGTATTTGCGGCGGTTTCGCAGGGGCTACGTTGAGCGGATGCTCGCTCGGCGCCTAGGCGCCTGCCCGGACTGCCCGCACGACGTCATCGATTCGCGCGACCTGAAGTATGTGCGGAACGTATGCGGTTACAGGTTCGATCCGGAGGACGACCCGCATGGCTGGCGCGACCGGCTTCCGGTGGTGCGGGACGGTTGGATCGAGATCGTGATGGCCGCGGTGGTGCTGCTGCCCGCGGCGGTGGTGCTGGGCGTGTGGCAGCCGTGGGCCGCAGCGTTTCCCGTTGCGGGGTGGCTGTTTGTCGTGTTCTTCTTCCGGAATCCGACGCGGCGGGTACCGGCTGAGCCGGGGCTCCTGGTCGCCCCTGCTGATGGGCGGGTGGTGGACGTGCGGAAAGTGGAGGAGATGCCGATCGTGGGGGGACCGGCGTGGCGGATCGGCATCTTTTTGTCGGTGTTCGATGTGCACGTGAACCGATGTCCGGAGAAGGCCACGGTAGAGGAGGTCAGGTACCGGCCCGGACGGTTCTTCGACGCGCGTGACCGGCGTGCTTCTGAGCAGAACGAGTCGACGACGATACTGTTTCGCGCCCCGGAGCTGGGCCCATTTGTGGTGCGGCAGATCGCGGGCTTGATTGCGCGCCGCATCGTCTGCTACGCCGCCCCGGGCCGCCAGTACGCGCGCGGCGAGCTGATCGGGCTGATAAAATTTGGTTCGCGCACCGAGTTGTACGTTCCCGCCGTTCCGGGCCTGGAGATTCTGGTCCAGGAGGGAGTGAAGGTACGAGGGGGAGCGACGCCGATTGTGCGCTACCGGGCCACACCAGCTACCGACTCGGCACCGGCTCAGACTGCAGGCGGGTAGGGAGCAATGCCCTCGATCCAACGAGCCTGGATTCCAGTGCTGTTCACCTTGGCCAACGGGATCTGCGGCTTTGCTGCCGTGACCTATGCGGCGCGCATTCCACGCGGTCTGGATCAGTATGACGCGGCCGTGATCACCTGGCTGTGGATGGCCGGGTGGTTCATCATCGCTGCCATGCTGTTCGATTGCCTGGACGGTCGCCTGGCTCGTTGGACACGGTCTGCCTCGCAGTTTGGAGGCGAGCTGGACTCACTGTGCGATGCGATCAGCTTTGGCGTGGCTCCGGGCTTTCTGCTCCTGAAGCTGTCTGAGCCGGACGCCTTTCCTGTCGAGGCCCTGTGGGCGATCGCGGTCTTCTACGTCATGTGTGTTGCCCTGCGGCTTGCCCGCTTCAACGCCCACAACTCACCGGACGAAGAAGCCCACCTCCGTTTCTCCGGACTGCCATCCCCGGCAGCGGCCGGTGTCATCGCTGGCGTGGCACTCGTCCGGCACCAGCTGCGAACGCCCAGTAGCTTCCTGGGCCAGTTGATTTCGTTCTTTGAGCTAAATCCGGGCCAGGTCGAGCGGGTGGTCGCCGTGCTGATGCCGATCACCGCCATTGTCCTGGGCGTGCTCATGGTCTCACGGCTGCCCTATCCCCATCTGGCCAGTGTCCTGCTGAGCCGGCGCACGCCGCGGCGGGCCAAACTGCTGGCGCTGATCATGCTGCTGGTGGCTGCCGTTGTGCTCCGCGAGTTCGTCGTGCCGGTTGTCTTCACCGTCTACAGCCTCGGCGTCCCGGTGTTGTCCGCAGGAGTGTTCATCCGCAACCGCATCCTTGCGCGCGAACCGGCCTACTAGCTGCCCCGCAAACCCGTCAACGGTCGAGGACGAGGACAGCAACCGATGGACTTCAGGGCTTTCCTTGCGCACGGGCTGCCGGCCCTTGTCGTGCTGGCCATCGGGCTTCTGCCCGGAGCTCGGCAGGAGCCCGGCAAACCTGCCGCTGGGGAGCCGGACCGGACAGTCCTAGCACGCATTGACCAGTTGGTCGAGCAAGCGATCGGTCGGGGCGACTGCCCCGGTGCTGTCGTCTTGGTCACTCACCGGTACCGACCGGTCTGGTTCAAAGCCTATGGTCACCGCCAGCTGCGGCCCGTGCCCGAGTTGATGACCCGGGATACGCTCTTTGACATGGCTTCGCTGACCAAGGTCATGGCCACCGCTACCTCGGTCATGATCCTGATCGATCGCGGCCGAATTGCATTGGATGATCCGGTGGCGCGGTATCTGCCGGAGTTTGGCACCAACGGCAAAGAGCGAATCACCGTTGAGCAACTGCTGCGTCACCGCGGCGGTCTCATCCCGGACAATCCGCTACGCGACTACCGGCACGGCCCTGAAGAGGCGTGGCGTCGCATCTGCGCGCTGAGGCCAGTCTACCCGGTCGGGGAACGTTTCAAGTACACGGACGTGGGCTACATTGTGCTCGGCAAGCTGGTGGAGCGGGTCAGCGGCAAGCCACTGGACCGTTTCGCGCACGAGGAGATCTTTGATCCGCTGGGGATGAAGGACACGATGTTCTGCCCGCCGCCCGAGCTCCATTCGCGGTGCGCGCCGGCGGACAGACGCAACGGCCGCTGGATCCGTGGTGAGGTTCATGACCCGCGCGCCTATCTGCTGGGTGGTGTTGCCGGCCATGCCGGGTTGTTCTCCACAGCAACTGACACGGCGACGTTTGCCCACATGATCCTGGCAGGTGGCTCGTGGCGAGGGCGTCGGATCCTGTCGGAAGGGGCCGTCCGGTTGATGGTCGACCCAGGGGACACGCCCCATGGCCAGATGCGCGGACTGGGGTGGGACATCGACACAGGCTACTCAGGCCCGCGAGGCGAACGGTTTCCGGTGGGCAGCTTTGGGCACACCGGCTTTACGGGCACGTCGCTGTGGATCGACCCGGAGTCCCGGACGGTGGTTATCATCCTCACGAATCGGTTGCACCCGGACGGCAAAGGCGATGTGCGCCGCCTGAGGCGCGAGATTGCCACGGTCGTTGCCGAAGCCGTGGGATACTAAGGGCGCCGCCGTGGTGCACCGGCCGCGCTACCGGCGCGCCGGGAAGTACTACAGACTACCGTAATTGCCGTTGCCGGACGCACGCACGGGACGAAGCACGACAGCGGTTACTGCGCGTACTCCAGTTCGACCACCTCGATTTCTCGAATCATTTCAATGGCTCGCACGACTGGCAGCAGGGACACCATGGCATCGATACCCCCTAGTGCCGAGTCGCCGAGCTTGATGTGGACGGCATCTAGCTTGCCGCGTCCCAGGGTCGCGTCGAATCCGCGCCAGTGACCGTTGATGAAGATCTCCGTCCACATATGTCCGCCGAACTTACCTACCGACGGTGCGTAGACGAAGCCCACGGCGACGCGGGCCGGCAGTCCCTGCGCTCGCGCCATGGCAGCAAGCAAGACCGCATGTTCCGTGCAATCTCCCTCCATCGACTCAGCGACCGCCGC
>JALXBF010000172.1 GCA_026991575.1 Planctomycetota bacterium
TAACCTGGGCGATCGCCCACGTTGCGGTACGCGTGCACGACACCCGGTGGCACGATGACCATTCTCGGCTGTTCTTCACCGGCAACGATCACCTGACGCACACCTCGGCTGGGCGAATCATCACGCGTGTCCCACAGGTAGATCTCGAATGTCGACGGACCGACGAAGCCAAACAGGTCGGTCTGGTCCCGATGTTCATGTGGCCCACGGGTAATGCCCGGGAAGGTTAACGACACGTAGGCCATGACCGGGTAGTGGTCAGGATCGAGCTCATCGTGACGGAAAAGTTCGATGAGCCAGCCGCGCTGGTCGCTATAGCGCGTCAGATCGCGCACGATGACGTCATGGATGGTGCCGTCGCTGAAAGTCACGGTCGCTTCCTCTTGGGTTCCTTCCGAGCACGCGTTTCGTTGTCATCGTTAGCCGATTTGTCCGGCGTTGCCAATAGGGGTCGACACGGCGGGCTAGCTGAGCCAGCGCGTGGACCGCCGGCCCCGTTCCGCTCGGTTTGCGACAGCGCTCGGAGCGTGCCCAGGGGGGTTAGTGTCATGGCCTGATCGTTCACGCTCACCGGACCGCGCAGGCTGTCGTGCCGGCCCCTTGACCGGAACATGCGGGTTTGGCAGAATGTAGGCGTTCTGAGCGAGAAAGGGGCATTGTCGCCGGCGGGACGGCTTGCACGGACTGCAACAACTGGTCGGAACAACCTTGCGTCGCCGCGCTGTCGTCCGCGCTGGGGCGAAGGTGCCGGAAGAGCGCGTTCTGTTTGGAGCCGGGTGTACACGGCGAGGAGGTGATCGCGATGGATAAGCGCAGGAGCTTAGCACCGGCGGCTCAGGCGGCGCTTCGACAGAGTCCCTTCCCGGCGCTGCGGAGCGTGGAGGTTTACGAGCACGACGGCTGCATCGTCCTCTGCGGCAAGGTGAGCCGCTATTACCTGAAACAACTTGCCCAGGAGGCCGTGCTCCGCGTGGTCGAGGCCGCAGTGCCGGTGGATAACCGGCTGGAGGTCGAAAAGAAGAGCCGCCCGAGTGAGAAGCGGAGTCGCGTCAGCTCAGTCGGTTATTCGTAACGCACAGCGGCACGCATAACAGGGCGATCAGCGACGTATCAGCAGAGCATCGGCCCAATCAGCGTGGTCAAGGACGTCGCCGAAGGCACCGAAATCGGTGATCAGAGTTAGCTCCTTGGCCCCGTCCAGGGGGATCTGTATCGTTGCCGGCGCAGAGTTGCCCGTCAGCGGCTCAGAACGAAACTTCTCCTGTCCATCCACCAGCACACGGAATACAACACTACCGCCCCCTCCCGTGTTGTCGTCAACACCCACTACGGCACGAAACAGACGATACTCTCCGTTCAGTGTGTAGGTCAGCTCGGAGCGGCTATGCACGCCAATGCCTTTCCGGTACCGCCGACCACGTAACCGCAACGGCGTGCCTCCGATTGCCTGGTCCCGCTGCCACCCGTAGCGCAGCCTACCCAAATAGGGCACATAGCGGTACCGAGCAGGCTCAAGATCGGACAGGTACACAACCCGGCCACCGTAGAACTCCAGCAACCGCAACCGCTCCAGCGGGATCGTCACCTCCGCCGAACCGTATCCAGTCAGCCCGTGCAACCGGCTGCCACGCAACTGGGCACGCGTCAGCCTCAACTCGCTGCCATCGTCCAGCACGGCCACCGCATGCAGCCCCTCAGGCGGTTCACAGGCGATCAGTTGCCGGTTCAACACGATCACCTTCACCTGGTTCCGCGGCACCGTCAATTCGGTACCATCCTGATCCAGGGTGATCTTGTCCGAAGCGACCGACAGGATCGTGCCTCGTAGCCGATCGTCGTTGGCCAGCCACAGTTCGTCGGCATCAGGCTGATGTGAGCGGATTGCACTTACTAACCGATTGCACACGGTCGGGTCACTTTCTACGGCCAGGATCACGCCGTAGACACATTCCAGCGGCACGCGGATCATCCCAACCGACTCAGAGCGCAACCGCAGCGCTTCTTCGTCCATGGTCACGACCACGCCGCGAAGCCGCTCGCCCGTGGCCAGCACCACCTGAGGTCCGACAGGCACGTCAGGCAGGTTTCCCGGGCGGCCTAGCCTGATGAGCTCCGCTCCGGCCAGCCGATGGCGACTGCCATCATCGAGCTGGAGCGTCAGCTGCCAGTCGTCGTCAAGCTCGACTAACTCGCCCGCCAGCTCCTTGCCCTCGGCCGTCAGCGCAACGAAACTTGCCGGCGCAGGCGGCGAAGCGAACGTGCAAGCTGCGGGGACGGCAAGGGCAAGTTGCGCGACCCACCCAGCCAGGATCACTTCCGCGATGCGTGTCCACATGAGGCAAGTCCTATGCGGCCGGATCAACCTGCGAGACATGGGCCAGAAATTCCTTGTTCGATGGATAACGCCTCATCGTATTGACCAACAGCTCCATGGCCTCCACCGGCTTCATGCCGGCCAGGCTGCGGCGCAGCAGGGTAACGCTGCGGAGCGTTTGGGGGTCGAATAGCTTTTCTTCTTTCCGGGTGCCCGAGCGGGCCACATCGATTGCCGGCCAGATCCGCCGTTCGGCCAGCCGCCGGTCCAGGACGACCTCCATGTTGCCCGTCCCTTTAAACTCTTCGAAGATGATCTCATCCATCCGACTGCCGGTCTCGACCAGAGCGGTGGCGACCACCGTCACCGAGCCTCCCTCTTCGAACGCTCGGGCCGTGCCGAAGAGGCTCTTGGGCATGTCCATAGCTCGGACGTCCAGCCCTCCGGTCATGGTTCTGCCGCCGCTTTCGCCCGCCTTGTTCGAGGCGCGGGCGAGTCGCGTGATAGAGTCCAGCAGTACGAAAACGTCGCGACCTGCTTCGGCCAGTCGTTTCGCGCGCTCGATAATCAGTTTTGCCAGCCGCAAATGTTCACGGGCTGGGCGGTCCATCGACGACGCTACCACCTCACCACGAACCGTTCGCCGGAACTCAGTGACTTCTTCCGGCCGTTCGTCGATCAGCAGCATGATCAGGTGCAGTTCGGGATGGTTCGTCGAGATGGCGGTGGCCAGATGCTGGAGCAGGATCGTCTTGCCGGACCGAGGGGGAGCAACGATCAGCCCACGCTGACCCTTGCCGATCGGCGTCAGGATGTCCATGACCCGCATCGTGATCGGCTCGGGGCCCGTCTCCAGCACAAGCCGTTCGGTGGGATCGACCGGGGTTCGCTCGTCGAACGGCTTCAGCTCGCTCCAGCGGTCCGGCGGCAGACCTTCCACACTGAGAACTTCCGTAACCACCGGAGCCGTACCGTTGCCGCGATCGGCTGCTCGAGCGGCGATCAGGACCCCGGGCCGGAGCCGGTAGCTGCCGATGACGGCATCCGGCACAATCGGATCGTTGTCGCGAGGGGCGTAGTTCGCGTCACGGTCGCGCAGGCGCGCTTCCCGCGAGCTGATCGGCTCCAGCACGCCGCGGACCTCGATGATCGGCTCATTGCCCGTCAGGCGAACGACGGCATCCCGCGTGCGTCGCGTCGCCCGCTGTTTGGGGCGGTTGCTGCGCGCCGCGTTGGCACGCCGGTTGGCGGCCTGAGTCCGGCCGCTGCGGCCGCCGCTACTCCGTGCGCTCCGGCCCGTTGGCTGCCGCGAACGCGAACGACGGCCGGTTCGTTGATTGGCCCGGTAGCGTGGCGCCATCGGATACTCCTTCCTGAAATCAGTTCGGTTGTTCACCGACTCTTCCGTCGCGCAGCGTCGACGCGGCCGCTGCTGCGGTGAGGTGCCTGGACGGGCGCTGCAGCCCGTATTACCGCTGGAAGATCGGCAGGTGGGTGTTCGGTGTCTGCAGAATGATCACGGCCATGGCGGTGCCGTATTCACGGCACACCGTGTTGTCGTCCCAGTATCCGGCGGGCCGCACCTGCGTAGCCAAAAGCTCGTCCCGGATGGCAGGATACCAGCGATTCCAGTACGCGCCGCCCGCTTGCCACATGGCCTGAACGGCGTAGTAGTGACCGTAGAAGTAGTGACTCGTCCGACGGTTCAACCCTCGGTTGGGCAAGAAGTTCTGCATCAAGTAGTCCAAACCGCGCTGGATCTGGTCCCCTTCATAAATGCCCGCGCTATACAGGGCCACGATGCCGGCAGCAGACCTCGGCGGAGCACTTGCCCCACCGTGAATCATATACATGAACCCCCCATCCGCGTTCTGGCTGCGACGCACATAGTCCGTGCACTTGTCCACCACCTCCTTCGGCACATAGATGCCAGCATTCCGAGCTGCACGCAATGCCATGATCTGGCACACGGTCACCGAGATGTCTGCATCCACCGAGCCGGGGAAATACCGCCAGCCACCGTCTTTGTTCTGGCTGTTGATGATCAGTCGCACCGCCTTCTTCAGCTTCTCGCGGATCCCGGGCCGCTGCGTCATCCCGTACACTTCGGCCAGGAATAACGTTGCAAAGCCATGGCCGTACATCGGCCCATGGAACGTCGTTCCCTTCGATTCAATGAAACCAGACTCCCCGGTACAGTCCAGAATGTACTGCACCGCCCGCTCCACCACATCGCCATAAGGCCCCTCCAGCGGCATGTGGCCCGCGGTCATGAACGCCAGCCCCGCCAGCGCCGTGACCGCAACATTGCCGCGGTAGCCGCCGGACCCAAATGAGCCGTCGTCAGCCTGCTGCTGGGCCAGCCAAGAAAGCCCTAGCTCCACAGCGCTGCGCGTCATCGGCGTGTAATGGCTCACCAGAGCGGCAATCTCATCGTCGGACCGCCGCCCGGCCTGCCCCGGCCGATCGACCTGCTCCTGACCCTGGGGTGTCCGAGCGGCCAGCAGAGTCGACCCGCCCCGCCAGCACCAGACAGCCAGCAGCAGCGCAAGCGCCAAGGCAACCCCGCGCCGAATATGCCGGCTCATGGCCTGCTCAGTCACTCGACCACGCATGCGTCGCCTTCTGCTAGCGATTCCCTGCTCCTTGCTCAGCCAGCGTGCGGAAGTAGCGCTCAATCAAGAGCTCATACTGAGGTAGCAGCGTGGCACTAAAGGCCTGCTCCATCTGCTCACGCATCTTCGGCGGCAGGTGGCCCCAGATCGCCTTGGCCATCCGTTCCAGTTCCGCCTTGGACCTGGCATCCGGCCCCCGCGGCATCGTGCGGCGAGCGTCGCGGGCCGGCTGATTGCCAATCTGACTGGAAGCCTGCTGCTGACGCTGCTGCTGAGCCTGAGCGGCTGCACGCTGCCTCTGCTGAACATGCTGCTGGCAATTGCTCTTGCCACACTGCGGACAGGCCTGCCCTGATTGCATCTTCTTTAGCAACTCATCCAGGTCCTTGATAATCGCTTCCTGCAATTGGATCGTCTCCTGGCCGGTATCCGCCTGCGCCAGCCGCTTCTGAACCGCCCGCATGCGATCGCCGATACGAATCAGCGGCGGATCCTCTTCGGCTTCGGAGACCGCTTCCCCTTCATTGGCCTCCTTCTCCAGCTTCTCTAACAACTCATCCGACAACGCATCGTCCGCAAGAGGGTCAACCTCTGAGTCATCCTTCGTCGTGGGTTCGGCAGGCTTATTTGCCCCTGAGTCCGCCGCTCTGCCGTTCTTCTGCTCCGCTGGCTTCGTAGCAGCTTGCTGGGGCTGCTTAGCGTCCTGCGCGGATTCACCCGCATCAAGCAACGCCGCAGCCGCTAGCACGCTGCACACGGTGACGAGCACGATCAACCAGCGTGTCATCGCTTCTCTCCGTTCTGCGGTTCGTCGTCTGCGGCGGGCGCGGTCAACTGTCGGACGATGTCGGCCAGCTCCCCCTGAAGCTGCTCCAGCTCTTTGAGGCGCTGACGGTCGGCGTCACTCAGCTTGCCCTGCTGCCGTAGCTGCTCAATCTGTTCGGTGGCGGCCTTGATGTCGATCTGAAGCATTTTCAACAGCTTGAGCTGGGCAATCAGCGAGATTCCACTGCCGCCGCCGCTACCACCTCCGCCAGAACCTCCGCTACCTTGCTGCCGTTGGTTCCCCTCTGCGTCCTGCTTCAACGCCTCTAGTAGTTTAGCAATCTGCGCGGCTGCCTGCTGCTGGAGCCGGGCCGTGGGCTCATCGACGGAACGCTGCTTCAGCCGCTGCAGCGCGCGCTCCATGAGACCCGTGGCGTGCTTGAGGACCAGGGCAAAGGCAGGTGCAGAATCCAGCGCCCCAATGGCTTCTTCAGTATCCGCCCGGATCCGGCTCTGCTCCTCCCGCAACCGGCCCAGTGTGGCCAGCAGCGGACGCGTCCAGCGACCGCCGTATCGCTGCTTTCGTGTTTGCCGGATCCGAACCGTTTCCTCGGCAGCTGCCTTCTGCCGCTCATACAGGCTGGCCAATTGGCTTTCGATCTGGCGCAGTTGTTCCATGGCCAGCAGCGCTTCGGCCTCGCGGCGAGCCCGCTGCAATTCCTGTTGGGCCTGCTGCAACTCCTCCAGCACACGCTCCTGCTGTTGCTGAGCGGCTCCGGGATTGTTCTGGGCCATGCTCTGACCCGCCTGGCCCATGCGGCCTGCTGCCGAGCTGGATCGCCGAGCGGCGCGGCGAGCGTTCAAGCGGGCCATCTGCTGAGCCAACCGGCTCAGCTGCTGCTCCAGTTGGCGCTGCTGGCGCGCGAGCCGCTGGAGCTCCCGACGGCGTTGCTCGTCGTCGGCTTGGTCTGCTACCTGACGCGTGCGCTGGAGCAGCTGCAGCTGTCGGCGGCGCACATCCTCCAGCTTGCGTTCCAGTTCCCGGAGCTGCTCGACCAGTTCCTTCAGGTCCGGCGTGGCGTTCTGTTGCAGGGCATCGAGCAGGGCCTTCAAGTCTTCAGCTGCCTGCCTCTGTTGCTGAGTGGCCTGGCCGATGCGGTTGGCGCGTAGCTGGCGGGCAGCGTCGCGCATCAGGTCCTCCGTCCCGGCTCGTTCGATGTTCTCTGCTGCCTGACGCAGCGTCTCGGCAGCCAGGGGATCTTGTTGCGCGAGCCGTTCGCTAAGCTGCCGCATCCGTGCACGCAACTGCCGCAAACCGCCGCGCAGCTGCTCCTGCCGGTTACTCAGCTTGCCCAGCTCGGCACGCAGCTCGGGCGAAAGCTGCTCGGGTGACTTGCCCACCGTCCTGGCACCAAGTTCGCGAGCCTGTTCGATGAGCTTCTCTTGCTGATCGGCCAGCCGCTGCGCGTCGCGGGCAACCGCGCGCAGGTTCTCGTAGCGGCCGAACTCCTCAAGCATCCGCTGCAGCTCGTGCACGACCTGCTGCTGTGCTTGCCGTGCCCGAGCCAGTGCTTGCTCGCCGCGCTGCGGCAGCGTCCGCTGACGACGGGCAGCCGTCTCGGCCGCTTTGCGCGCCACCAGCAACTGACGCTCCGCCTCGGCCAACGCCGACCGGTCTAGCGTATCTGCCGCAGCGATCAGCTCGCGGAGCCGCTGAGCCAGTTCGTCCTGTTCGAGCCGGTTGTTTTCCAGCGCTTCGAGCGTCTCCTGGGCCAGTCGCCGCAGACCGCTACTGCCAGTCAGCCGCCGACGAACCTGCTGCTGCGATAGTTCCGTTGCGCGCATCTGGCCGACGGTCTCTTCCTTCACAGCCGCGTCCTGCTGAGCCTCTTCAAGTAAATCCTGCACATCAGCAACCGCCCGTTCCTGCTGCCGCAACACCCGCTCCAGCTCCTCCTGAATCGCCCGTTGCCGGTCTGCGAGCCGCTCCAGAAGCTCTTCGCCCGTGACCACGTACGCACGCAGCAACCGGCTCTTCGCTACGTTCGGCCCGCGAAGGTTGTCCGCATCGGCGGCCAGGATCTGGAAGCTGACAACCTCGCCGACCGTCAGTTTCAACTGCTCCAGTTCCCATAGGTAACTCGCTTCGACCCGTTCCTGGGGCTTCTGAGGACCAAACAGATCGATGGTCGCCGGTTTCTCCGGCTCCTCCTCGCCTTTCCAGTAAGCCAGCCACACATGCCGCACGCCGTAGTCATCCTTGACGGTCACCTGGACGGGTAACCTGGCCCGTGGCGTTACGTAGACCGCCCCCTGGGGTTTGTCCACGAAAACCTCCGGGGCCTTGTCACGCAGGGCTCGCAGCTCATAGCGAGTGAACCGCCGATTCATCAGGCCGTCCGTGTCCACGAGTCGGAGCCAGTACGTGCCGTCGCGTTCGAGACGGAACGTGGCCGAGCCGCTGCGACGGTCGCTGCCCAGTTGCAGCGGGATCGTGCTGCGATCGTCAAAGACCAGCTCCGCGCGAGCGACCGGCTTGGTGAAGTTGGCCGCCACCTGGAGCTGACTTCCCCACACAGCCCGCACATGGCCGGTGCCGGCGGGCAGCGTTTCGGTGCCCTTGGCGGTGTATTCCGGATAGGTGACCGTGATCTGGAGCCGGGCAACGTCCGGCGGCGGTAGCACCTGGACCTGGACCGGGCCCAGCGATGCGCCCCCCGCTTCGATCGTCAACTCAAAGGGCGACAGGATACTCTCCAGGGCAGCCACGAATTCCCGCCGGCCTTGAGGACGCATCGGCTCGCTGGTGCGGCCACCCTCGCGGAATGCGAAGTGGGCAACCGCTCGGTCAGGGACCCGGCCTGACACGACCCGGACCCGCACTCGGTACGGCTCACCACGGGCCAGCCGATCGCGCAGCTCGACAAACTCCAGCACGGTCTGGTGCGGCCAGCGGGCCGAGCCAAACGGCGCGTAGAGGCGCGCCAGGCCGATCCGAACAAGCTGAGGTGCCCGCCAGAGCAGCACGCCAGCAAGCAGTCCTGTTGCAAGAAAGGCAACGGTTGCCCAGCGGAACGGCCGGCGACGCAGGATGACTTCCGGTTCGATCGCCAGAGCAGCTCGGGAGGCTTCGCGAATCACCGCCTCGCGCAGCTCACGAGAGCCGGCGATCGTCTCGGGCGCGTCTTCCTTTAAGAAACTAACGGCGCTGGCTAGCCGGTCACGTAGCTCAGGGTAATAGCGTTCGATCTGTTGAGCCAACCAGACGTCGGAGAGGGTGGTCACTACGGGCAGTACCAGGTACCGCCAGGCAACGGCCGCCGTGCCCAGCAGTACTGCCACCAGCAAGAGCACGCGCACTCCGATGCTGAATTCAAAGTACCAGTCCAGGGCAGAGACAGCTGCTGTGGCGGTCAGCCAGGTGGCCGTCGTGAGGAACACCCCGGTCAACACCGCCCGCAGGCGGATCTGGCGTCGCAGCCTGCGGAGGTGAAGTTCGATTATCCTGGTCATGGTCCGTGCCTCGCGCCAGAGGGCGGTCGAAAGCCCAAGCGGCATGCTGACGGTTTCAACGGACGGGCATCGCGCCAAACTGGACAGGCTGGTGCATGTTCGCTACCGCCCTCCATCCAGTATTAGCGTAGGCGCCCGCGGAAGTTGGAACAACCCGAAACCGCTGGAGTTTATCGGTTCGTAGGGCCGGTCTGAAGCGAGTGGGACGATGGCTGCCAGCAGCGGGCGGCCACGCCGGGGCACAGGCGGCAGTGTCGCCAACCCTCGCCCCAGTGCCAGTTCGGCTCTGGCAAGGAGGCCGCGGCGGGACCTGCGGGCAGCACACCCACGTGTTACGCCCCGGGGGGAGCAGAAGCCCCGCCTTCATCGCCGCCCGAAGCAAGACCGGAAACGCGCACTGCAACTGCGAAAGACCGCTATGGCCCCCCGTGCCATGTTGCCGTGTCCTCCCAAGAAGCTTCAGCCACAAGACGTACTCCATGAACGCACGGGACGGCCACGGAGCACTCCACACGAGCTGCCGGCAGTCTTCATATCCGCAGCACCCCACTCGTGCTCACTGCTGCAAACCAGCTGATCCAATACAACGCGACCCCACACAGCCACAGCGAACGTTCGATCGCCAGCCACTTCCGATTGCGAACCAAGAGCCTCTCGACTTCAACCGCGTACTTCAGTCCACGATTCAGCTGCTCGCCAGTCCAACGCTCCATCCACCGCCCCGTCCACCAGTGCGGCGCCCGGCCCCTGCCAAACGCCGCCGATGACACGGGCAGCTGTAGCGGAGCCTGCCCAGACAGCAGCGCCGCGACACACAAACGCTCGTACGTCTTCAGGCCAGCAGGCCTGACGCGAGACGCCGCAGCCTCCGGCGCTCTTTGACTGCCTCGCCACACGCTTGCCAAGTTCGAACAAGGTATTTGCACAGAGGAGAACTGTGCAGTTGTTGCCCACACGTCTTGCCAGCAGGGTGCGGTCGGTGGCCGGAGACGGGGTTCGCGACCCACGCCGAGATGACAAGGTCCGCGATCCGTCAGCCGGAAGCGACCGTGGATCGCCGAATGACCTTGCCAGCCCGCTTCAAGGCGCGGCCGCGGGGGCAATATGCCGCCCGCCCGCAAGGTTGATGGGTAGCGCCGGCGCATCGTCCAAAAGCTTTGCCGTTTGCCGGGCCGCGGGCGGGGTCGACCCGCCCGCGGCTCGGGTGGTGGAATTTGGTTGGGCTGGCGGTGTGCACAAAGAGATTGCGCTGTCGTCCCGGCGGGGGCGCGATCCCGCCGCGCCGACGTCGCAGTCATGGGAGGCGGCAGGAGAGAAAGAATGCCTCTTCGAACCGCGGCGCTAGCCCCCTAACCGAGCCGGAGTAGGGCATGAAGGCCCCTGCGCGCGTTGACGGCAAGCGGCGGGCGGATGAGTCTGCGGCAGGAGGCAAAAGCACAGGGGAGGGAGGCGTGGCCCGATCGGGAGGCTCTTGCTGAACAACCTGGAGCTTGCGTTGTTGCAGCATGCCCGGATGTGAGGTGAGGAAGGTACGCGTGCCCGCCATGCGGTATTCGGTCGTGAAGCACGCGCGGTGGTGGATCAGGGAGTTGCTCCAGCAGTGGGCAGGGCTGACGTGGCGGAAGACCGCGGCGACGTGCCGGCTCCTAACGCGGCACGAGCCGTCGTTGTGGGTGCTCCCGTACCACGAGGGCGTTGAGCCGGCCGACCATGAGGCCGAGCAGGCACTGCGGTCACCCGTGATCTCGCGGAAGATC